>MFAE01000001.1 GCA_001774495.1 Candidatus Campbellbacteria bacterium RIFOXYC2_FULL_35_25
TGTTTATACATACCCGTGGTATTTGATTAGCTTGTAACAAAACTATTCTATACCACGGGTTTGTGTTTGGGTGCGCTTCAGGTGTTAATTCAGCAAAACTAGTTGACTTTTTATTAATTTAATGTTTTCAGTTTTAAGCCACTCTTGTTATAATCTTGGCCTTTTTTCATGTTATAATTTGATTGTGTATATAAAAGTAAAAGTTTTTCCCAAGTCAAAAAAAGATAATCTTTTGAAAATAAAAGATGATTATTTTGAGGTTAGGGTAAAAGATAAGGCTGAAAAAAATTTAGCTAATAAAAAAGTAATGTTTTTGTTGTCTGATTTTTTTGCTGTAGAAACCAAGAAAATAAAGATAATAAACGGCCACCACTCTCCTAGCAAGTTGATTAGTATAGATGTTGACTAGTTTTGCATTAATTAAAAATTTGATATAATTAATCTATGAAAAACGTTCGTATAAAAGCAAATAATATTGAGTTAACAAAAGCAATTGAAGATTATTTCAAATCTAAAATTGATAGTTTAGATAAGTTTATTGATAGTAGCGATGAAAGTATTGAATGTAATGCACGCGTTAGCAAAACAACAAGACATCGCCAATCCGGAGATTTTTTTAAGGCAGAAGTAAGTATTCATACTGCTGGAAAAATTTTTGGTGCGGTTTCGGAGAAAGATAATTTATATGCAGCCATCGATGATGTTCGTGAGAGCATCATGAGAAAGATGACTTCTTATAAAGACAAAAAGCAGACTCTTTTTAAAAGAGGTGCTTCAAAAATGAAGAATTTACTAAAAGGTTTTAAAAACGATAAATAAGATATTATGATAAAGGAAAATTTAAAATGGGGCCTACCTTTTGTAGTTATATTAGTAATAATAATTTTTGTTTTTATGGGTAATTCAACAGATAATAATAATCAAGAAGTAGCGGTGACAGATAGTTCCTCAAATGTTTTACTAAAAACTAATTTAGGAGATATTGAGATCGAGTTATTTAGTGAAAAGGTACCCCTAACAGTGGGTAATTTCACAAAGCTTGCCGGCGAGGGTTTTTATAACGGAACCAAATTTCACAGAGTTATCTCTGGTTTTATGATTCAAGGAGGAGATCCTTTGAGCAAAGATGACGCCAGTCAAGATATGTGGGGAACAGGAGGTCCAGGATACAATTTCGCAGATGAAATAGGAGCAGATAACTCAAATGCAATAGGGACTATCGCGATGGCGAATGCCGGCCCTAATACAAACGGAAGCCAATTTTTTATAAATGTGGCTGATAACAGTTTCTTAAACGACAAGCACACTGTTTTTGGAAAAGTTGTAAACGGAATGGATATTGTGGAGCAGATAAGTAAAGTAGCGACAGGTGTGAATGACAGACCTGTTGAAGCTGTTGTTATTGAAAGTGTGACCCTTAAGTAATATTTATAAAATAGGGTTGATAATACCAAAACAAAAATCGCCTCAGGCGATTTTTGTTTTGGCTGTTAGCCCCCACACCTTTGTTTTTATTAAAAACAAAGGTGTGGGGGTAAACTGTAGGCTGTGAGCTGTTGACTTTACTAATTATTTCCTCTCAAAAAATCTTTATAATCCATTTCTTTTTTACCCTCAGGAACGACACGAAGTATTTCCAAATTTCCATCTTCTAATTGTGCTTTTTTAATTATCAATCTTATTTTTTGACCATTTTTTTTTGTGAAAAAATAAGGCTTTATCTTTTGAAGTGCTTGGATTTTTCTATAATTTTTTTCTGGGCTTTCTTTCAAATCTATAAAGGCTTCTTCCTTACTAATTTTATCTATATAAGTCGCTTTTTCATGGTCTTGATTTATTGCTTCAATTTTTCCTTCAACCCAAAGAGGAATTGTTTCTACTAACATTTGCCCTCCAAGTTGAGCTAATTTTTCTTCCAGTTCTTCTATATTAGGTGGCCAATTATCAATCTCTAAATCTTTTTGTATTAGGATGGGTCCGTGATCCATTTCTTCGTCCATAAGCATTATTGTCACTCCGGTTTTATCTTCACTGAGAATTGCAGACTGCATTGGGGAGGCACCACGTAAACGGGGAAGTAAGGAAGGGTGAACATTGATAGTTCCATATTTAGGCATGTCTAGAATTTCTTTAGGAATAATTTTTCCATAGGAAGCCACAATAAATAAGTCCCAGTTATTTGCGGACATTTCTTTTAAAAACTCTGGATCTTTAAGTTTGGTTGGTTGGAGAACTTTAATTTTATTTTCTTCTGCCCAGATTTTAGTTTCTGGTGGAGTCAATATTAATTTTCGCCCCTTGGGTTTATTTGGAGTTGTGATTAAAAGGGAAGGAGTAAGGTCATTACCTTTTAGTTTTTCCATTATTTGAACAGAAAACTTTGGTGTTCCAAAAAATACAATATTTAATTTTTCATTTTCTTTTTTCATATTTTATGATAGTTTAATTATAGGATAGTTTTTTAGATAAAGGTAACCACTATAAGGAGGGGATTCAATGATTTCGATTTCAAGAGTTTTGTTTATACCTTCAGAAAGAGAAGTTAGTGATTGCAGATGCCTCTTTCTTTTTTCTGCCTTTTCTCAGGTAGTCATTGGGGTGGTTCTATTGCTTCTCGGTGGATTATTTTTTTTCTTCAAGTCTGATTTTTTGTACAACCTTGGAGTTTTTCTTTTCATCGGCGGTGTAGTTTTTATTGTTCGGGGGATTAAATGTGTCAAGGTTGTGCTTGAATGATAAATGTTTTTTGTATCGTCGCCCGCAGTTCGGGCGGCGATTTCTTATTTTAATCGTTTTTGTCTAGTTCTCTTAAGTCTTTTGCTTTATCAATAAACAGAACTCCCTCTAGGTGGTCCATTTCGTGTTGGAATATTTGAGCCAATAAATTGCTTCCTCCTCTTGTGAAATAGTTACCGTTTTCATCTTGGGCCTTTATGGTACATTTTGTTGCTCGGCTGACTCTTCCTGTTAAACCTTTCACACTCAGACACCCTTCTTCCATCCATTTTCGTGTCTTTGAACTTTTTATTATTTCTGGGTTGATAAAAACAAGGTTTTCTTCCACTTTTTCTGTCTCTTCCTCAGCTTGAAATACTTTTCCTGATAATACAAAAATTTTCAGAGATTCTCCTATTTGGGGAGCCGCAAGAGCCACACCATCTCTAGCATTGTTTAGTGTAATAAACATTTCTGCTATAATTTTTTTTATTTTTTTTGACTTTAATTCATCAGATGGAACTTTCGCAGTCTTCTCTCTGAGTATTTTATTTTCTTTTTGCAGGATTTTTAGCATATACAATAAGTCTAAAGTTAAAAGTTTATAAAGTCAAAAATTTAAAAAAAGAATGCACCACGGTTAGCGGTGCAAAAAAGGTATTCCCAAAGCTGGCACTTAATTGCCACAAGTCGTCATGTGGAGAGCCAATTCGGGTCTTCTCTTATTTTTCAATAAGGTTCGCCCTACCCATGACAAAAAAGTGGTCAGCCCTGAGAATCTTAAAACTTTATAGTATTAAAAATTCTCTGTCAATAAGAAAACGGCGGTTTATTTTTTTGCATCTTTTAAGTGCTGTCCGATTTTCCACCAAAAAATTTTTTGTTGTTTGAGTCTAGGATGCTTACTTTGCTTTGCTTCTGACCAATACTGATAGATTGATTGTGTGGGAATCCTTTTAAAAAAACCTATATAAAAACCGAAGGAACCTTTTCCTTTTTCTGCAGTTTCCCCAAAGTAATTTCTTATTTCATCTGCCAGGTAGTGTTTTTCTGAGTGGAGAGAACTTTTTGTCTTCTTTGTTTGAGAAAGAAATGAACTTATTTTTTTAATACCGACATCTCCCACGAGATCTTCCTGGACCGGTTTTTTTGCTTTTATCAGTTCATTCCCAATAAAGTTTGCCGTTAATTTCTTGTTGAGAGCCACTCTGTCTATTAGTGGATTGGTTTTTTCGTCTATTTTGTTTATTTCCTGAATAATTTTTAAGGGAATTACTTTCTGAAAAATTTCATTAATTTTGTAGTTTGTTCTTGGTAGGATTTTGAAAATAAACTCAATAATTTCATTTTTTAAAAGAGATAACTCAAAATCACTGTCTATTTTTTGAATTTTAATTTTGTTGCTTCTCAGAAAGAATTTTTTTTCTTCCAAACTATTTATTTCCACGATCAGAGATGGTTTATTTTTTTTTCCATAAAGGGTCAATACGATAGAACCTACAGAAAATTTTTTTGAAGAAAAAAATAAGATTGGTTCTTGAAATTTATTTCTGTATATTGGTATAACTTTAATTAGGTTCATAACTATATTATAAACCGCTATACCTTTTATTGAAACATTAAGAAGTAGGTGTTGATATTCCTTTCTGTGGTATAGGGAGTGCCGAGGCAAAATTTAAAATAGAAGAAATAAGAAAGCTCTTATAAAAAATCCACACTTTTTGTGGATGCATTATTCACTACTTTTTGTTTTATTAAGACAGGACATGGTATAATGATTTATTATGACATCTTTTTTTAGCTCACAAAAAAAGGGGAAGCAAGAAATTGCGGCTATTTTTGATATTGGATCCTCAAGTGTTGGGGGAGCAATCGTTTTGATTCCTGGAAAAAAGGAAGATAAGCCAAAAATTTTATATAGTGTTAGAGAACAAATGGTTTTCCATGAAAAGCTAGATGCTAATAAATTTATTGATTCAATGTTAAAAACTCTTAATTCAGTTGTTTCTGATTTGGAAAAAAACGGTTTGGTTCATCTTAATTTTCTTAAAATTAAAAACAAAGCAATAAAAAATGCTTTTTGTTTTTTCTCGTCTCCTTGGTGTGTTTCTCAAACAAAAAAAATAAAAATCAAAAAGGATAAATCATTTGAGATAACAGAAAGTTTGTTAAAATCAATCATTCAAAAAGAAGAAGAGGCTTTCATTAAATTAGAGTCAGGAGAATACTCAAGTATTTTGGGGAAAAATAATGAGATTGATGTAATGGATAAAAAAATAATCCAAATAAAGTTGAATGGGTACATTGTTAATAATCCTTATAAAAAGAAAGTAAAAGAGGCTGAAACATCTTTTTTTATGAGTCTTTTATCAAGGGATATTTCTGAAAAAATTCAAAAAAGTATAAGAAAAAAATTTGATGTAGACAATTTGCGCTTACACTCTTTTGCCTTGTCAGCTTTTGGTAGCTTGCGGGATATTTTTAATTCTGAAAAAGATTTTATCTTTATTGATATTAGTGGGGAGGTAACAGAGGTTTCTTTTGTTAAAGATGGTGTCTTGAGAGAAAATCAAACTTTTCCTATTGGAAGAAATATTTTTTTGAGAGAAATAATAAAAAATTTTAAAACAACATACAACGGAGCTATTTCTATTATGAATATTTATAATGAAAATATCACCAACCAGCAAACTTTTGATAAAATTGAAATATCCTTAGAAGAATTGAAGAAAAGGTGGTTAGAATTTTTGGAGAAAGGAATTTCCGAGTTGTCTCAAGGGGCCATTTCTCCCAGAACGATCTATATAATAGCCGATGACAATATGGGAGCTTTTTTTAAGAAGTTAATAAAAGACTGGCCTTTTACCAGATTAGTTTTCCCTGGATACAACAAAACATCAAATTCTATATTAGTAACCAGCAAGGATCTTCGTAATTTTTGTGAATTAGGAGAAGTGAATGAGGATGACATCTTTTTTGGTATTGAGTTGATGTTTGTAAACAAATTCTTTGAGTAATTTTCCACAACTGGTCAATAGACTAGCAATTATCTATAGAATTAAAAAAAATATTGTGGTATTCTTTTATTAAATTTAATCATATTTACATTTATATTTTATGACGAAAAATATTTTACAGGATGTTATGCCTCCCAAAAAAAGATCGATAAGAGATATCCCTTTATCCAGAAAAAGAGAAGATGTTTCTAGTTCCAATAATTTGTCTGACTTTTCTGGTCCTATTGAAGGAATTAGGTCTTCTGAAGGAATGGTGTCTTCTAAAAATAACCAATCAAAAAAAATTTGGTGGTTTTTAGGGGTTATTTTCTTGGTTCTATTCCTGTTTGTCATATCTAATATTTTTTCTGGGGCTAAGATCACTTTAGTTCCTAAACAGGAACAAGTTGAGTTTAGCGCAACTTTTACGGCTTTTTCTTCTAGCGATAGCGACAAAGATACCGAGGATATTTCTTATAACGTAATTACTTTAGAAGAAACAGGGAGTATGTCTACAAGTAATTTAACGGAAAAAGATGTTGACAAGAAATCATCGGGCGAGATTATTATTTTTAATGATGATAGTTCTGCTCCACAGAGGCTGGTTATAAATACTAGATTTGAAACACCAGAGGGTTTGATTTATAGAATTCCTAAGTCCGTTGTCGTTCCTGGGAAGACCGTGGTTGGAGGAAAAAGTGTCCCTGGTAGCGTCGTAGTTACTGTTTACGCTGATTCTCCCGGAGAGAGTTACAACATTGGTTTAACTGATTTTACCGTTCCTGGCTTTAAAGGGACAGATAAGTTTAGTAAGTTTTATGCACGTTCAAAGACTGCTATGAAAGGGGGTTACTCTGGAATCATGAAGATGGTTGATGATTCTGAATTAAAAGACATGAAGCAGAGCATTCACGAAGATTTAGTTAAAAAATTAAAAGAAAGTGTATACGCGCAGATTCCAGGAAATCTTATTCTATATGAGGACGGAATTTTTATAGATTTTGAATCTCAGGATAATATTGATTTGGGTGACTCCGTTCAGGTTGTTGAGAAAGGTTTCTTGAGGGCTGTTTCGTTTGATAGGGATAGTTTGAGTCAATATCTAGCTAATAATATTCTTCCTGAAGATATGGCTAGTGAGACATTGGAGATTTCAAATATCGAAGATTTAAATTTTAGTGTGGAAGAAAAAGACCTTGTTTCTATTGAGGATAATGACAGCTTTGATTTTGACATAAGTGGTTCCGCTAATTTTATATGGACTTTTGATGAGGAGAAAATGAAAGGTGATTTTTCTGGTCAACCTAAGAAAAACGTGAACATAATTTTGGCTAATTTTTCTGGGATAAAAGAGGCCGAGGTTTCCATAAGTCCGTTTTGGAAAAGAAATTTTCCCCAAAATGTTGATAAAATTAAAATAGAAAAAGTATTTTCAGCTAGTCTGGAAAACCTTTAGTAGATTCCACTATATTTTAATTGCAAAAAACGTGCGTTTTTGCTAGACTCTTGTAAGTTTCAATGGAAGAAAAAAATATAAAAAATTTAGAAGTTTCTGGTGTTGTTACAGAAGCATTGCCCAATACTTTGTTTAGGGTTAAGTTGAACAACTCAAAAGATGATATTTTAGCCTACCTGTCAGGTAAGATGAGAATGCACAGAATAAAGGTTCTAATAGGGGACAAAGTACTCGTTGTTATTGACCCTTATGGGGGGAAAGGCCGAATTATAAAGAGGACATAAATTATAGCTTTACATTTATTAAATAAATTGATATATTAGACTAGTTTTAATTTACTGTTTTCAAGTAGATAAGATTTTATTTTATGAAAGTTAGATCATCAGTTAAAAAAATTTGTGTGAATTGTAAGAGCGTCCGAAGGAAAGGACGTTTGCACGTTATTTGCGCGAACCCTAAACATAAACAAAGACAGGGTTAAAAAATCAAAGATTTTTTAACTAATATTAAGCATTAAGTATTAAGTAATAATAAGTAATTAAAAAAATGAGAATTTTAGGAATAACAATCCCAGACGCAAAAAGACTAGAAATAGGGTTGACCTCTCTATATGGGGTTGGTCGTCCTCTTGCCCATAAAATTTTAGATAAATCAAAAGTAGATTATGGAAAGAAGGCGAAAGATTTGTCTCCTGAAGAAGAAAACAAGATAAGAGAGTCCGTAGAGGCCTATAAGATAGAAGGAGATTTAAAAAGAGAGATTTCTGGGAATATCAAGAGGTTGAAAGACATTGGTACATACAGAGGATCTCGACATGCAAAAAAATTACCAGCAAGAGGGCAAAGCACAAAAACAAATTCAAGGACAGTAAGAGGGAACGTTAGAAAGACCATGGGTTCAGGTAGAACGAAGGTTGATAAGAAGTAGTTTAATATTTTATTATTACCAATCATTATGGGGAAAAAAAGAATTGTAAAAAAAGTAGGTGGAGATAAGTCAGCTTTGAAAGCAAGGTCCCTTTCTCGTGTTTTAAAAAGGAAATTAACAACAGGGACTTTATATGTTCAGTCAACTTACAATAATACAAAGGTATCTCTTACTGATGACAAAGGAAATTTAGTTTTTGCTTCGTCCTGTGGGTCCCTTGGTTTCAAGGGTGCTAAGAAAGGAACCCCTTTTGCGGCTGCCAAGGTTGGAGAGCTTGTTGGAGAAAAGTCTACCATGATTGGAATCAAAGATGTTAACGTTGTCGTAAAGGGGGTTGGAGCAGGAAGGGAATCAGCTATTAGAGGGTTTCTAACAGGCGGTAGCGCCGATATCAAGGTTATAAAGGATGTTACTCCAGTTCCGCACAATGGACCTCGACCCAAAAAACCAAGAAGAGTATAAAATAAAAACTTTACTAACAATATCAACTAAAAACTAGAATATGAATAAACAGTCGAAATATAAAATTTGTAGGAGATTAGGCTCTGGGGTCTACGAAAAATGTCAAACACAGAAGTTTGCGTTGTCCGAGAGTAAAAAAAATGATCAAAAAAAGAAAGGTAGAAGAAAACAGGTAACTGATTACGGAAAGCAACTAATCGAAAAACAAAAATTAAGATTCACTTATGACCTAAAAGAGGGTCAGTTAGTAAAGTACGTTAATAACGTAATGGCGCAAAAGGGTATAAATATTTATGAAAAGTTATTCCAAGACATTGAATCTCGTTTAGATAATACAGTTTTTAGATTAGGATTAGCCGAAACTAGAGCCAAGGCTAGACAAATAGTAAATCACGGACATATCACAGTAAATGGTAAAAAACTAAATATCCCGTCTTACAAGGTTTCCGTTGGAGAAACAGTCGGAATCAGGATTCAAAGTGTTGGAAAAGTTCTTTTTGCTGATTTAAGTGATAGAATGAAAGATAGTACAATACCAACATGGTTATCTTTTGATATAAGCAAGAACGAAGGTCAGGTTTTAGGTTTACCAAAGATGAGCGACGGAGAAATTTTTGATTTGCGTTCAGTTTTTGAATTCTATAGCAGATAACAACTTTTTACTGGGACTTGCAAAAAACCATAAAATATAGTATATTTTTTTATCAATTTTATAATTTAATCTAAAATTAATTTTTATGTCTAATCTAAACATTTTATTGCCTTCAAAGCCGAGAATTGTTAAGGAAGAAGATTTTAAAGGTACCTATGAGATAGACGGTCTTTACCCTGGATATGGATACACACTAGGAAATTCTATTAGAAGGATTATTTTGTCGTCTCTGCCTGGGGCTGCAATAACATCAGTCAAAATTGATGGTGTTCCTCATGAATTTTCAACGATGGACGGTGTAAAGGATGATGTTATAAATATGATTCTAAACTTGAAAAAAGTAAGGGTTAAGATGTTGTCTGATGAACCCCAAGAACTTACCCTAAAAGTAAAGGGACTAAAAACTGTTACAGCGAAAGATATAGAAGTACCTGGACAAGTTGAGATTTTAAATCCAGACCAATATATTGCTACTATAACTGACAAAAATACAACTCTTGATATGAAAATTACTGTAGAGCAAGGGTTAGGATACCTTTCAAAAGATGATTCTTCGAAAGGAAAAGTTGAAATAGGGTCCATTCCATTAGATGCGTTTTTTACACCGATAAGAAGAGCGAGTTATGAAGTAGAAAACATGCGTGTGGGAGACAGAACTGACTTCAACAGACTTAGAATCCTTATTGAAACTGACGGAACTCTAACAGCCAATGCAGCCCTAGAAAACTCAATTGAGATAATGATAAAGCAACTTAAGGCCGTTGTTGGTTTTAAGGAAGAAGAAGTGGAAATTGAGGAAGTTGTTGGGGATGAAGATGGTGGTGATGATGATTCTGGAGAGAAAAAAACTATTGACGAAGAGTTTTTAAAGACTAGAATAGATTCTCTTGATTTGTCTGTAAGAACAACAAATGCCTTGTCAGAAGCCAATATAAGAACTGTTGGAGGTTTGGCTAGAAAAAAAGAGAAGGATTTGACAAGCTTGGAAGGACTTGGAAGCAAGGGTTTACAAGAGATCAAAAGAGCATTAAGTAATTTTGGAATAACATTAAAAAGCTAAAATTAGTGAGTAGTTGTTAGTGAGTAGTGAGTAGAAAATTTTTTTTTGAAAACTATAAACTATAAACTATAAACTATAAACTAAAACATGAAACACGGATCATCAATAAGAAAATTAGGGAGAGTTACAAAACAGAGAACAGCACTGTTACGTTCTTTGGCTATCTCTTTGATTTTAAAGGAAAAAATCAAAACGACCGAAGCAAAAGCAAAAGAGGTAAGACCTTTTGTTGAAAAAATTATAACCAAAGGAAAGGCCGGTGATCTTGTTTCTAGAAGAATGGTTTCCTCTCGTTTAGGAAGTGGGGGAGTCGAGGCTACAAAGAAAATTTTTGATGTGATAGCTCCTAAATATAAAGAAAGAGATGGCGGTTATACAAGAATCGTAAAATTATTAAATAGGCCAGGGGACGGAAGTGAAATGGCGCAAATCGAACTTATTTAATTTTAATATAGATTAGTTTGCAAAATTTTAGAAAATGATTATACTCTGTAGAGTTTAAAAGTAGTGAGTAGTTGGTAGTGAGTAGTGAGTAGTAAAAATTTGTGAAGCAAATTTTTAAAAAAGCTGTAAACTGTCGGCTGTAAACTGTAAGCTTAAAAAAATGGAACATACAATAGATGCAACAGAAAAAAAATTAGGAAGAGTCGCAAGTGAAGCGGCAATTTTACTTATGGGAAAAAATTCCCCAGCTTTTGAAAAAAATAAAGTTGCTGATGTAAAAGTAAAGATAACCAATGTGTCTAAGTTAAATGTTGAAAATAAGAAACTTGATAATAAAGAGTACCAGACTTACTCTGGTTACCCGGGAGGACGAAAAGTAAAAAAAATGAAACAAGTTATCGAAAAGAAGGGATATGCCGAAGTTTTGAAACTTGCTATTTACGGGATGTTACCTGCCAACAAGTTAAGATCTAAAGTATTAAAAAACTTAATGATAACTGAATAATTATCTTAAATAAGAATTGAAAATGATAAAAGAAACAACAACAAAAAAAATAGCAGAAGATAAAGACACCAAAAAGAAAGTTGGTGGTAAATATTACGAAGCTGTTGGTAGAAGGAAAACAGCTATTGCTAGAGTACGAATCACAGAGGCCAAGGCTAATTCTTTTGTTGTAAATAAGGAAAAAGATTTAGAAGGTTATTTTTCTGTAAAAGAGTTACAGGCTGTTTCCGAGGAAGCATTTGAGAAATCAGGAGTGAAAGCAAAATTTTCTGTAACAGCCTTAATCAATGGTGGAGGGATCAGCGGACAAGCTGATGCTTTGAGACACGGTATTTCAAGAGCTATTCTTAAATTTGATGAAGACGCTAAAAGTAAGCTTAAAAAAGCTGGGTTTTTGAAAAGAGATCCGAGGATGAAGGAGAGAAAGAAACCGGGACTTAAAAAAGCTAGAAAGGCTCCGCAATGGAGTAAACGATAATAAAAAAACCGCCATATGGCGGTTTTTTTATTATCGTTTACTCCATTGCTGGTAATAAGTAGTAAGTATTGAGTAGTAAGTAATAATTAAACGGCTAAGCTTCGTAGAAGCTTAGCCGTTTGTTATTTTGTTTGTGAAAAATAAAATATGGTGGGTGAAGGAGCTTCAGAGTTAACAGACATTAAATCTTGGTGTGTTCTTTGCCCCGAGTTCAGCAAGCCTCAGGAGGGCTTGCTGAGGGGTTGTTTCCTCAATTCTTGCCAGTTGGGTTAACACTCGCTCCGCCCAGCCTGTTACTTCGACAGTTTCCTCTACCTCGTCAGTTTTGACAATGATTTTCGTGAAGATTTTCTTCGAGATTTTAAATTTAGGAACTTAATTTCCTAGGTTTCATATTGATATTATTATGAGGTGTTGTCAAGTACCAACAAGCTATTTTATTTGTTAAAATAGGGGAACCTTTAATCTACAAATAAATAAATTTTATATTTTGATTATTAAAATTTAGATATTGTTTATAATTTGTTGTTTATCTACTATGTCTAGAGATATTTTTATAAAAAAATCAAATTTGCACGGTAGAGGAGTGTTTGCAAGCCGTGATTTTAAAAAAGGTGAGATTGTTTTAAGTTGGCACCCAAAAAAAATAACTAAAAAACAAGTTAATGAATTGTCTGATATGGAAAAAGGAGTATGTACTTTTTGAGGATAATAAATATTATCTCATGCAAAAACCTGAAAGATACATCAACCATTCCTGTGATTCCAACACTGTTCCTAAAAATAATTGCGATGTAGCTATTCGTAAAATAGAAAAAGGAGAAGAAATCACATCCGATTATTCTAAAATTGAATCCTTAGATGATTTTAAATGTAAATGTGAGTCAAAAAACTGCAAATTAAATCTTAAATGTTTTTAAATTATGTCTAAAAAACAAGATAAAAAAGAAGAAAAAAATGAGGAAGATATTGTCAACGACGATATAACCATCGAGGTTGATGAGGAGAATATGAAGGAAAGTTCTTTTGGGGGTGATATTAAAAAAATACGGGAAAAACTTAAAAGTTGTACGGAAGAGAAGCAAGAATATCTGGCGGGTTGGCAAAGAGCAAAAGCCGATTTGATAAATGCTAAAAAAGATTTTGAAGAACGTAGAAAAGATTTTGTGAATTTTGCTAAGGGAGATTTAATCATCCAAATAATTCCCGTTTTAGATAGTTTTGATATGGCATTTAAAAATATTGAAGGTGTTCCAGAACAATGGCTGAAAGGAGTAGAATATATTTACAATCAAATGATTTCTGTTTTGAAAGACAATGGCGTTGAACAGATTGATCCCAAAGGCGAAAAATTTGATATGAGAAAACATACCTCGGTTGAGATGATAAAAGTTGACGAGGAAGAGAAAGACAGTATAATATTGGAAGTAATCCAGAAGGGGTATGAACTAAATGGCAAGATTTTGAAGGAAGCCAAGGTAAAAGTAGGAGAGTTTGAGAAATAATTATTAAAAATAATTTTCCGCTGGAGGCGGATACGCCTCCAGCGGAAAAGATTATAAGTTAATCAAAATTAGGAATATGAGTAAAATATTAGGTATAGATTTAGGTACAACTAATTCAGCGATGGCGATTATTGAGGGCGGTGAGTCCAAGATTATTGAAAATGCCGAGGGGTCAAGGACAACACCATCTATCGTAGCTATTTCAAAAACGGGAGAAAGACTCGCTGGTCTTTTGGCTAAGCGACAGGCTGTTACAAATCCTAGTAACACAATCTTTGGTATAAAGAGATTCATTGGCCATAATTTTGATGATAAAGAAGTTCAAAAAGACAGGGAGACGGTTCCTTTCGAGATAAGGAAGTCTGATACTGGTGGCGTGGAAGTTAAGATGGGTGACAAATGGTACAAACCAGAAGAAATTTCTGCTATGTTTCTTCAAAAATTAAAAGCTGATGCAGAAGCTAAATTGGGTGAAAAAATTACAGAAGCAATAATTACAGTACCTGCTTATTTCAATGACGCACAAAGAAAAGCGACAAAAGATGCGGGGAAAATCGCAGGGCTTGATGTTAAGAGAATAATAAACGAACCAACCGCGGCAGCTTTGTCATACGGTTTTAATAAAAAGAAAGATCAACAAATTGTAATTTTTGACTTTGGAGGAGGAACATTTGATGTGTCTGTTCTTGAAGTTGGAGATGATGTGGTAGAAGTTAAATCAACCGACGGAGACAGCCATATGGGAGGTAAAGATATTGACCAGAAAATAATAAAATGGATTACAGGAGAATTTAAGAAAGAAAGTGGAATCGATATTTCTAAAGATCCTTTGGCTTTGCAAAGGTTAGACGAGGCCGCTGAAAAAGCAAAGATTGAACTTTCTTCTACTCCTGAAACAGAAATTAATATCCCTTTCATTACTTCTGATGCCGATGGCCCTAAACACCTTCTCTTAAAATTAAGCAGAGCAAAATTAGAAGACTTGGCCAGAGATTATATAGATAGAGCTATTGAAATTACTAAAAAAGCGATAGAGACTTCTCCATTCGAGATATCTGATATTGATGAAATTGTTTTGGTGGGTGGGCAAACAAGAATGCCTGCAATTAAAGAGGCGGTAAAAGCTTTGTTCAATGGAAAAGAACCCAATCAATCAATCAACCCAGATGAGGTTGTGGCTGACGGAGCAGCTATCCAAGCAGGAATTTTACAAGGAGATGTAAAAGACGTTCTTCTTCTAGACGTTATTCCTTTGTCATTAGGAATTGAAACGATGGGAGGAGTAGCTACAAAGCTTATCACTAGAAATACAACTATCCCGACTTCAAAATCTCAGGTTTTCTCAACAGCATCAGACAATCAAACTTCAACAGAGATTCATATCGTTCAAGGAGAAAGATCTATGTCCAATGATAATAAAAGTTTAGGAAAATTTATTCTAGACGGAATTCCACCAGCACCAAGAGGAGTTCCTCAGGTTGAGGTAACTTTTGATATTGATGCTAATGGAATTTTAAAAGTTAAAGCCAAAGATAAAGCTTCTGGAAAAGAGCAATCTATAAGAATTGAAGCTAGCTCTGGTTTGACCGATGTTGATATTGAAAAAATGCAAAAAGATGCAGAAATCCATGAAGCCGACGACAAGAAGAAAAAGGATGTTATTGATACAAAAAATCTTGCCGAACAAATTATTTACACAGCAGAAAAAGCTCTCAAGGATGCAGAAGGAAAAATTTCTGAAGATATTAAAAAGTCAGTGAACGAAAAGATAGAGGCTTTGAGAAAGACAAAGGATGGTGACGATATTGAACAGATCAAAAAGGCAACAGACGAGCTATCAACCGAAATGCAGAAAATAGGGTCAGAGATGGCTAAACATGCCCAGGAAACACCAGCACAGGGCGCACAGGCCTCAGAAAGTGGTACTACCGAGGGACAGACTAGAGATGCCGACTTTTCTACAGAGGATAAAGAAAAGCCATCTGATGAAGAGGAAGATAAGGAGACTAAATAATAAAAAGGCGACTTCATAAGAAGTCGCTTTTTTTTTAAACATTTTTTTTGGTAGCCGAGTTCCCCAAAAATATTCTGCGATACTGTAGGATTATTATAAATCCCAATAACAATACAGACAGACCTAAGATTTGCATACAAAAACCTAAAGAATAGATTTTTAGTATATAGCCAAAAATACTTAAAGAACAAAATTGAGCGAAGCCATTAAACGCAGATTGAATCGAAATTACGGTTGCCCGGTTTGATGAACCTATTTGTTTGTTGAGGAGGTCGCTTGAAAATGGAGTTAAAAAACCTCTAACAACATTTTGGAATAAAATAGCCAGTAAGGATATTTTTGACACAAATAATCCCATAAGCAAGACTGGAACCCCTACTAGCAGAACGATGATGAATGCACACTTTTGTGTATTATTTTTTTGTACAAAAATATGTGCATTACGGCTAAAATACCAAGCTGTTATGTTTAATAAAGAAAACATAACTCCGTAGTATTCTATTTTGAGTTCTACTAATTCAAAATAAGGATTATATGTGAAAAACCAAATCTTGGAGGCGACACTAATCAGTAACGTAAAAAATATTATCCACAATATTTTTCCGTTTTTTAGCACTATTTTTAATCCGGCCTTCATTATCTCAAACTGTTTTTTAATATTGTATTTTTCGGTTTTTAAAGGTTCCGTGAAATAAAATGCTAAAAATGTTGAAATTAAGACTGTTGGGGTTGATAAGAACAAAGGAAGCCTTGGGTTTACCTTGAACATCCACCCAGCAATCAAACAACTAAATGTGATTACCAAAAGGCGGTTAGCTAAGTTTCCTCCAATAATCTTGGAGTACTCGGTCTCTCTCCCGTCTTCTTTCAAAGAATCATAGAGCAAAGCTACGTCAGCCCCCGATTGCATAGAATACCCAATCATCCAAATGATGTTTGCTAACCATATTTCCTTGGGTGAGTCGGAGATACTAAAAACAATAATACTTATAGTGTGCAAGATACTCCCAAGAATAATAGTTTTTTTTCTTCCGATTAAATCAGCCAATGCTCCTGAAGGAATTTCTAAAAAAACAACTCCAAGCAAAACAATTGACTCCATAAAATAAATTTCTGGCAAACTCATTTTTCCTATATTTATAATATAGGATATCAATATTGGTCCCCAAAATAATGGTTCTGAAAGGATCACAAACCACCCAAACAGCCTGACATTTCTCTGCGCATCACTTTTTTGCATGGCTTTCTCCTAGTTTAATTTTCAAAGAACCAAAACGGTTTAGCTAAACAAAAAATCTCGGCTGATTTATGTTTAGCTGAGATTTTTCTAAGAGAAGTTTTTTGTTTATTTTAGACTTTTAAAATAAGGGGGAGGAGATTAAAACTATCATAGCTAAACATAAATGATTTACTTGGAAGCACGAAAGACATACCCGCGCAGGTGTTCCAATTAGTTATATTTAGCTGTGTATAATTTTTATACATATCTAATTTATATCACGACTTATACATTTGTGTCAAATACCCTTCTTGAATTAACTCTTGAAGTGCACACCTTTAAAAACTTGCCGAGGTGTTAAATAGTTAAGACGTTTACGTGGTCGGCTATTCAATCTATA
>MFAE01000002.1 GCA_001774495.1 Candidatus Campbellbacteria bacterium RIFOXYC2_FULL_35_25
AAGTCACCTATGATGTTACAGATACAGCTGGCAATCCAGCCAGCAAAGTTACCCGCACAGTTGTTGTAGTAGCCCCAGTGTCAGAAGAAGTATCAGAAGTTGTATCAGAAGAAGTGTCCACAACGACGGAGGCGCAGATTTAATAATTTATTTTTAAGAAAAAAAGGGCTGTCCGACAGCCCTTTTCTTAATGCTTGCTTATTTTGGTTTGTTTCTATAGACTGATTTTGCGTAATCATGCTTAGCGTTTAGTATATATTTTGCATAAAAATATATCTTGAGCGGTAAAGCGGGATCAGCCTGTTTTATCCTGCCGGGCAACTGGTGGGGTAGTCGTCACAGACTACTATCTTTAGTTCTTTTTAAAGAAGGAGGTATCGTCATGATTCAAACACAAGCGTTGGAACTGTTAAAAAGGTCTCGCCTATTTTCTTCGTCGTGTGGTGTGGATTTGAAAATCCACAAGATGGATTTTCCGTTTAGATCGGGCACAATTTGGCTTGAGCATTTGAGTAACGAAGGAAAAGATCTCTACCGTGGACTAGAGCTTATTGTCCGACGTTATATGAGATTTTGCGCTGAGCAGATCGTAAATAGTCCTGGCCAAAAAGAAAAACATATCAACAGGCTTTGGGACGGAGTTTTTTCTTTTGCGGAAGATTTTAAACCAGAGGAAGTTTTTGAAAAAATATCTTCCGGTTCGGAGTATTTTGATATCCCGATCAGTATCAACAATTCTGTGTTGAGGGTCAGGAGGTTTGGCAATTGTATCGGTATCAACGTGCTTCAGAATGGGAAAATTCACCAAGCAGGTTCTCTGATAATGGCTGGGATGTGCGACGAGGAAAAACGTGTTGTGGCAACTTTTGCCCATCGGATTGAGTGCTCAATCAAATTACCCAGAAAACAGGGAAAAGAAAATTCTGTAGATGTGGATTTTGGCGAAGTACACACCCAAATTTCAAATGCTTGTCGGCATATTGAATGGGACCACCCATCAAAATGGTTTTCTGACCTTATTGGACGTTACGTTTCAGTCTGTTATTCCTCAGTTGGCTGTGAGGACGGGGTTGTCGTCGGGCGTCTGGGAGAGACTGAAATTCACGCCGTAGTTGCTCATTCCGAAGAAAAGGAGCATGATTTCAGGAGAACTCCACAGTGGAGGAAGGGAAATACAACCCTCTTTCCAGAAAATCCTTTAATGTGCAATTTTGCCGATGGAGGTGACTTGTGTTTGTTGTTGATGGCACATAGTGGTCTTAAGAGTTATAACACCTTCGATGATTTTGATACTTCTCTTGATATCGCCCAATTGCAGTACCACCTCAGGATAGCTGGATCAGTTTTATTTACGCAGCTTTCCTGTATGTCAAAAGTTGACGAAATGGGGAGGACTTCTGCTTATCTGTGATTTTGTTGTTTTAACACCTTGCCTCTCTGGGGCAAGGTGTTTTTTGTTTGACTTATTAAGTTGTATTATGATAAGATAGTCCTCGAGCTTGTAGAAGCTTTTTATATTTATGGCGAAAAAATCAGTAATAGCTAGAGCAAATAAAACACCTAAATTTTCAACGAGAATAGTGAGAAGATGTTTTAAGTGTGGAAGAAAGCACGGCTACATGAGAGATTTTGATCTTTGCCGTATATGTTTTAGAGAGTATGCTAACGAGGGAAAAATCCCAGGAGTAACAAAATCTTCTTGGTAATCATTTAATAAATAAACGATTAGGCTGTAACACATAAGTGTTAGACGCTAAACGTACAATATGGATAAAATTTCAAATTTAATAATAAGTATAAAGAATGCAAGTAATGCTCGAAAAGAGTATGCTTCTGTTCCTTTTTCTAAATTCAAGTTAGAAATCGCAGAACTTTTACAGAAAGAAAATTATATAAAATCAGTTTCAAAAAAAGGGAAGAAAGTGAAGAAAACTTTAGAACTTGAAATTTCCTATAACGAAGATAAATCTCCAAAAATCACGGATGTTAAAAGAGTTTCAAAACTTTCAAAGAGAATTTATTTTGGAGTAAAAGACATCAGAACAGTAAAGGGAGGAAAAGGTCTTTTGGTTTTATCAACTCCGAAAGGAATTTTGACAGATAGACAGGCTAGAAAAGAAGGTGTAGGAGGAGAAGCATTATTTAAAATTTGGTAATAATATGAGTAGAATAGGAAAAAAAGAAATAGAAATACCGGAAAAAACAGAAGTCGTTATAGTAAACGGTGAATTAAGGGTGAAAGGACCTTTGGGAGAATTGGTAAGGAAACTAAGACCAGAGATTGTTGTGAAGCAGGAAAATAATATAATCACACTAGAAAAGGTTGAGGATACTGTTTTTACAAGAGCTTTGTGGGGAACTTATGCTTCACATATTTCTAATATGATTGCTGGAGTAAATAAACCTTTTGAAAAGAAATTAATAGTAGAAGGAGTTGGTTTCAAGTCTAATGTTAAGGGTGAAGATTTGGTTATGAGTTTAGGCTTTTCTCACGATGTTATAATCGCGATACCTAAAGATTTGACTGTTACCGTTGAAAAAAATATTATAACAATATCAGGTATTGATAAAGAAAGAGTTGGTAGTTTTACGGCAGATATCAGAGTAAAAAAGAAACCAGAACCTTACAAGGGTAAAGGAATCAGATATGAAGGTGAAATTATCAGAAGAAAACAAGGGAAGAAAACAGCTTAATTAAAATATGAGTACAACAAAGGTAGAAAAAAGAAATAGAAGGCGCAATCGTATTAGAGCCAAAATAACTGGAACAAGTAAAGTTCCTAGGTTAAGCGTGTTCAAATCAAACAAAGCTATTTACGTTCAAATTATTGATGATGAGAATGGCAAGACATTAGTTTCTTATTCTTCTGAAAAGGTAAAGGGAGAAAAAGATCCTGCAAAAAAAGCGCAAAAAATTGGTAGTGATTTGGCTAAAATGGCGTTAGAGAAAAAAATAAAAAAGGTTGTTTTTGACAGAGGTGGTTATATTTATACAGGGAAAGTTAAGGCTATAGCTGATGGAGCAAGAGAAGGAGGTCTTGAGTTTTAATTGATAGTTACTAGTTACTAATTTCTAAAAAAATGGAAGAAACAAAAGAAAAAAATAATAACGATTCAGTAGGAGAAGTAAAAGAAATTACTCCTGTTACTCCTATTACTCCGGTTGTTGCTACTCCCATTACTCCTGTTGTTGCTGAGAGCGCAACTACAGCAGGGGCTCCTTCCTCCGAAAGGACTTTTAAGAAAAATGTAAGACCAAGAAAACCTAGAGAACGTTTTGAAAGACAAAAACCAGAATTTGATCAAAAGATTATTAACATCAGAAGAGTTACTCGTGTTGTTAAGGGAGGTAGAAGGTTTAGTTTTAGTGTTGCTATGGTAATCGGGAACAGAAAAGGATCAGTAGGTGTTGGTATTGGGAAGGGATCTGATACAGCTTTGGCTATAGAAAAAGCAATTCGAGATGCTAAAAAGAATTTACTTAAATTAAAATTGACCGACAACATGTCTATTCCTTACGAAGTAGAGGCTAAGTACTGTTCTTCCAGTGTTGTTATTAGACCAGCGAAAGGAAGAGGTATTGTGGCAGGAAGCTCCGCTAGAGACGTTTTAGAATTGGCAGGAATTACAGAGGTGGGCGCAAAATTTTTATCGAGAAGCAAGAATAAATTAAATAATGCTCAAGTGGCTATAGAAGCCCTAAGAGAATTTGAAATGTAATTATATAGATTTGTTAATAAATTTCGCGAAGCGAAATTTATACTACAAACTACTCACTACTAACTACAAACTAAAAAAATATGCAACTTCATAACATACAAAAGAATAAAAATAATAAAAAAAGCATCCGTGTTGGGCGTGGTGGAAAGAGAGGAAAAACTTCCGGTAAAGGACATAAAGGACAAAACGCAAGAACTGGAAACAGCGGACGACCAGAGATTAGGGATATGATCAAGAAAATTCCTAAGCTAAGAGGTTATAATTTTAAATCTAGAAAAGATAATGCTGTTCCTGTTAATTTGTCAGCTCTTGATAAGACTTTTGAGAAAGACGCTATTGTTAATCCTAAAGAGTTAGTTAAAGAAGGTGTCGTGAAAAGAAAAAGTGGGAAGATGCCAGTTATAAAGATATTAGCAACTGGTGAAATAACAAAAAAAATTACGGTGTCAGGTTGTACTTTTTCTGAAATGGCAAAGGAAAAAATAGAAAAAGCAGGAGGAACGATTAAGTAGTCTATAGTTGGTAGTCTATAGTCTATAGAATTTCGATAGTTTGTAATTTAACACTATAAACTATAAACTATCGACTAAAACATTATGAATTTTGCGAATAAATTAAACCTAATAATAAAAGATAGTAACCTAAGAAAAAGGATCCTTTATTTGTTAGGTTTTTTAGTTTTGTTTAGAGTATTAGCGGCTATTCCTGTTCCTGGAGTTGATGTTGCTAAATTACAAGAATTTTTCTCAAACAACCAATTCTTTGGTTTGATGAACATTTTTTCTGGGGGTGGTTTGTCTGGGCTATCTATCATAATGTTGGGGGTTGGTCCTTATATTACATCATCAATTATTATGCAGTTGATGACAATGATGTCTTCAAGATTAAAACAGCTTTATCATGAAGAAGGAGAAGCCGGGAAGAAAAAATTTAGTCAGTATTCAAGGTTATTAACTATTCCTTTGGCAGTTGTTCAGGGGTATGCCTTTCTTACTCTTTTGCAAAGGCAGGGAATTTTGGATAGTCTAGGTTTATTTGAGATGCTAACAAACATAAGTGTTATTGTGGCTGGTTCTGTTTTGTTAGTTTGGATTGGTGAGTTAATGTCAGAATTTTCTATTGGTAATGGAGTTTCTATAATAATTTTTGCGGGTATAGTTGCTGGTTTACCAACGGCTGTGAGTCAGAACATTTTTGCTTTTGATATTGCGCAATTACCACTTTATATTGCCTTTTTGTTCCTAGCCGTTTTGATCGTGGCGGGGGTTGTTGTTGTAACGGAAGCGGAGAGACCTATTCCTATTCAGTATTCAAAAAGAGTTAGAGGGATGAAAGTTTATGGTGGTGTTTCCACATACTTGCCGCTAAGAGTGAACCAAGCGGGCGTTATTCCTATTATTTTTGCTCTATCAATTTTGTTATTTCCTCAGATGATATTCAATTTTTTGGTGAATGTTAACAATGCCACACTGGTTAAGTTTTCAGAATTCGTGTTAGGTATTTTGAATAATGGTTGGTTTTACTCTATCTTTTATTTTATCCTAGTATTTTTGTTTACTTATTTTTATACAGCCGTTACATTTGACCCAGAAGCTATCGCAACTAACTTACAAAGGAGCGGAGCCTTTATCCCAGGGATACGACCAGGAGCAAATACTTCTCAATACATCGGTAAAGTTTTGACCAGAATTACATTTGTTGGAGCTTTGTTCCTTGGCTTTATTGCAGTTTTGCCTTTAGTGATGAAAGCTATAACAGGTATCGCTTCTCTGGCTATTGGGGGAACCGCTCTTTTGATTGTGGTTTCTGTTGTACTGGATTTGGTTAAGAAGGTGGATGGGCAGGTATCAATGAGAGAATACTAAGTTAGTTTTTAGTTGATAGTTTTTAGTTTTTAGAAAAAATTCGCCAGAAGGCGATTTTTTTATTTTTAAACTTTATAAAAACGAACAACTCAACAGGTTGAGTTGTTCGTTTTGGATTTGAGGGTGATTGTAATATAATGAAAGTTGTTATTAAGTTAAAAATTTCTAATAAGATGAAAAATCAAACATTCATATTTATAGGTAGATCTGGTTGTGGTAAGGGAACTCAAATTGACCTTTTATCAGAAAGATTAAAAAAAGATACTCCTGACATAGGCATTAATTATATTAGTACAGGGAAAGACTTAAGAAAATTTTGGGCAGAGGAAGGCTACTCGCAAACTCTTTCTAAAGAAATCGTTGAAAATGGTGATTTACAGCCAGAATTTTTGGTGACTTATCTTTGGGGTAAAGATTTGGTGGAAGATATGAAAGGTAACGAGCATCTCATTTTAGATGGAACTCCTCGCCGTTTGAACGAAGCCGAAGTGCTTGATTCAGCGATAAGATTTTATAAAAGAGAGAATCCAATTGTTATTTACATGAATGTTTCTAGAGAATGGGCGATTGATAGATTGATGGGGCGAGGACGAGCCGATGATACTGTAGAAGGTGTAAGTAAAAGATTAGATTGGTTTGATCGCGATGTTATCCCTGCTATTGAATATTTAAAAAATAATTCTACTTATAAATTTCTAGACATAAATGGCGAACAAACTATTGAAGAAGTGAACAAAGAGATTATGGAGAAGGTTTATGGGGTATAATTAAACTAATGATTTATTCTGAAGCAGAAATAAATATCTTACGTGAAGGGGGTAAAAGACTCGCTTATGTTTTAGGTGAAGTTGCAAAAAAAACTGTTCCAGGAGTAAAAATTTTTGAATTAAATGATTATGCCGAGAAACTTATTCTGGAAGGAGGTGATACGCCTGCTTTTTTGAATTATAAACCAGAGGGGTCTGGCTTTCCTTATCCTGCAAGTCTGTGCGTTTCGGTTAATGAGGGGATTGTTCACGGTATTTCAAATGGCAACAGTAGGGTTTTAAAGGATGGTGACGTCGTTGGTCTTGATCTTGGTCTTAGACACAATGGTTTTGTTACAGACATGGCGGTAACTGTTGGAGTAGGCAAGGTAGATAATGAGTCTAGGAAGCTCATAGAAGCCACAAAACAGGCTCTCTATGAAGGAATTGGACAAGCTAGGGCGGGAAACACAACTGGCGATATAGGCCACGCCGTAGCTGAATTTGGAAAAAAAGCCAGGTTTAATGTAGCTGAAGATTTGGGAGGTCACGGTGTTGGAAAAAATGTCCACGAAGAACCTTTCATCCCCAATTTTGGCAGAAAAGGAAGTGGAGATAAATTAAGGTCAGGTATGGTTTTGGCGATTGAACCGATGTTGAATGCGGGTACAAAAAGAATTGTTTTAGATGATGATGGATACACTTTCAATACTGCCGATGGAAAAAAGAGTGCTCACTTTGAACACACTATTTTGATAACTAATGGGGAACCAGAGATTTTAACAAAGATTTAACCAAGACCAAGACCAAGACCAAGACCAAGACCAAGACCAAGACCAAGACCAAGACCAAGGCCAAGGCCAAGACCAAGACCAAGGCCAAGGCCAAGGCCAAGGTTAGGGTTAGGGTTTTTATTGAATAATAATTTTAAATAATTTATAATTTAATTTTAATCTTTCTGATAAAAATAGCGGTCGCTATTTTTATCAGAAAGAATATCAAAGTATGGGTAAAAGAATTATATAAAAATGGAAAAAATAAAGAAAAAAAGAAAGTTACGGGTTCCTGTTAAAAAAATTATTTTGGCTACCATTGCAATAGCTGGTCTCGTATCTGTAGCTGTTGTTGCCCCAAATGCTTTGCAGGCCATCGGGTATTTTTCTGGAAATAAGAAATATAAAAAATATGATCAAAAATATTATGTTAACAGCGTAGTTGGCGGGTTGTTAAAAAAAGATTTAATTAAACTCGAAATAAAAAATGGTAAAAAATACATTCGTTTAACAAAGAAAGGAGAGCAAGAGTTAGCCCGATTAGAATTAAATGATTTTAAAATAAAAAAGCCAAAAAAATGGGATAAAAAGTGGCGGATTGTAATTTTTGATATTAAAGAGACAAGGAAAGGTACTAGGACTATTTTAAGAAGCACATTGAGTAGATTAGGTTTTGTAAAATTACAAAATAGTGTTTGGGTATTTCCTTATGATTGCAAAGAATTAATTGTAATGATGAAATCCAGTTTATTTTTAGGTAAAGATGTCTTGTATATGACTGTAGAAAAGATAGAGAATGATAAATGGCTAAAAGAAGTTTTTGGGTTGAAATAATTCTGATAAAAATGACGGCCGTCATTTTTATCAGAATTATTTTTTTGCTAAAGATCTTTTGTTTTTAACGTTTGGTTATGTTAATATATTGGCAATATTAACTTAATTTTTATAGAATTATGGAACATTTTAGTAAAGAGAAAACATTAGTCATGGTTAAACCAGACGGGATACAAAGAACTTTGGTTGGCGAAATTATTAAACGTTACGAAAGAGTCGGTCTTAAACTAGTTGGCTTAAAGATGATTGCTCCTAGTAAGGAGAAAATTGAGGAACACTATACCCTTGACCCAGAATGGAGAAGAATAACAGGAGAAAAGACAATAGAAAGTTATAAAAAAAAGGGCTTACAACCACCTTCAGAAAATCCTTTGGAGATTACTGCTATTATATTAGAAAATCTTAAAAAATATATGACAAGCGGTCCTGTTATTGCTATGGTTTGGCAAGGGGCCCACGCAGTTAAGATTTCAAGGAAGATTGTTGGTGGGACAGAGCCGTTCACTTCAGACGTTGGTACTATTCGGGGAGATTTTGTTCTAGATTCCTACCAAATGTCGGATGCAGACGGGAGAGCTGTTCGGAATTTAATCCATGCCTCTGGTTCGGTTGAAGAAGCCGAAAAAGAAATAAAACATTGGTTTGAAGAAAGTGAAATTATAAGTTACAGGTTGGTACAAGAGCAAATGCTTTACGACGTAAACATCGACGGTATTTTTGAATAATTTTTTAATACTTTAAAATATTTCTTTTTACCGGAATCGAGCATCCTTTTGCATCGTTGCCTCTACTTGGTTAAACGACTATGGCTCAAAAAAAAGTTTGGGAAAAAGAATATCAAAATCCAAAGTTAGTGACAGGCTATGATAAGCCTCAGGCTTTTTTTCTTAAATTTTTGAAATATATAAAAAAGGATTTGGGTTTGAATCTGGGAAATTTTAGAATTCTTGACTTAGGTTCTGGCACAGGAAGGAATGCTAATTACCTTGCTCAAAAGGGAGCCCAAGTAATTGGAATAGAAATTTCTGATACAGCAATAAATTTAGCTAAAAACAGAGCAAAAGAAATTGGGGCGGAGACCAAATATATCAAACAGAGTATTGGCGAAAAATACCCCTTTGATGATAAAAGTTTTGATTTAGTTGTCGATATTACTTCATCCAATTCCTTGGATGAGAATGAAAGAGAGATTTATCTTTCTGAAGTTTTTAGGGTTTTGAAAAAAGATGGAATATTTTTTGTGCGAGCTTTGTGCAAGGACGGGGATAAAAATGCAAAATTTCTTTTGAAAAATAATTCTGGGAAGGAAAAAGATACTTATATAATGCCAGAGACATGTTTGGTTGAGAGAGTTTTTTCAAAAGATGATTTTATTCAAATTTATTCAAAATATTTTAAAATATTAAAAATGGAAAAAACAGAAAGTTATTCCACGATAAATAATCGCCAATTTAAAAGAAATTTTTGGTTAGTTACTTTGATTCCTGGGCAATAAGCATTGTAATATAAGGGGCAGTCCACGCTCTGGTTATTTTGGTAAACAGTATTTGTTTTGTAGATTACAAAACAAAAATAAATTTGCTTCAAGTATTGCAAGATTCTGTGGGGGTGTATAATTGTAGTAGAGCTATTTGGAACATTCCTACTAAAGCATCACAAGGGAATTCGTCGTATTGTTGCATTCAGGTGTAGCGCTCGGAATACCCACCTATGTAAAGAATAGGGATGGTGCTCCAGATAGTTCGTAGAAAAACCAGCACCGTATTTGGAATTAATTTAGAAAAATAATTTCAAATACGGAGCTGGTTTTCTAAATTTTGGTGGTTATTGATAGGGAGGACTTTTTGAATAAGTTTAGTATAATATATCAAGTGAAAAAAAATCTTTTCATATTTAATTTCGTTTTAATTTTTCTGATAGCCACACTTCACATACTGGCTATTAATTTTTTCTTGTACTGGAAATTCTGGTGGTTTGATATCCTTTTACATTTCTTGGGGGGTTTGTGGGTTGGTCTTAGTTTTTTGCAATTTTATTTTTTTTCTAATTTAATAAAGATTAAGAAAAAAAGTAATTTATTTATTTTTATTTTTTCTGTTCTGACTGTTTTGTTTGTTGGTCTTGGTTGGGAAATTTTTGAGTTTATTATAGGGGTTAATTTCTCTGAAAATTATTGGTCTGATACTATTTTAGATTTAATCATGGATACTGTTGGGGCACTGACAGTTTCTTTGCTTTTTATAAAACTAAAGATTTCAGCTTTTGAATAAAATTTGTTAGAATACTTAATATAATATAATATAATATAATTTTTAATATGGAAATAAAAGAAAATAGTAATTTTAAAATAAAGCTTTGTGTATCTGGTGCCGCTGAGACAGGGCATTGTGGTGCAGCGGCTTTCGACATAGCAGAAGAGTTAGGAAGAGAAATTGCTAAGCACGATGCAATTTTGGTAACGGGAGCAACCACAGGATTTCCATTACAAGCAGCTAAGGGAGCAAAAGAAGCCGGTGGAATCTCCATTGGTTTCTCACCAGCGTCAAGCGAGTACGAACATAGAAATATCTATAGATTACCCGTAGATTACATGGACTTGATGGTTTATACAGGTTTCGGTTACCCAGGGAGGGATTTGTTCCTAACAAGGGCTTCTGACGCCGTTTTGATAGGCTGCGGCAGGATAGGAACAATTCATGAGTTTACTGTTGCTTATGAAGATAAAAAACCAATAGGTATTTTAGAGGGAGACTGGACAATGGATGAGACAATAAGAACTATAATGGAAAGAAGCAACAGACATAATGATAAGGTAGTTTTCGACACCGACCCAGCAAGGTTGGTTGAAAAAGTTATAGAATTGGTTAAGAAAGATAAAGAGGGGATAAACAGAGCTTACAAAAATTCAGAAGATTTTAATGGTGATTATTGCGTTGACCGGATATTTTAAGAAATAAACAAATAAAATAAAAAACCGCAGGAGCTGACTCCTGCGGTTTTTTATTTATTTATTTAACTTGTTCGGTAATTCTCTGGAAAGTTTCAGGATGATTTTCTGCGATATCGGCTAATATTTTTCTGTTTAAACCAACTTCGTTTTTCGTTAATGTTCCTATAAATTTACTGTATGTAAATCCTAAAGCTCTCAATCCTGCATTCATTTTTACTTGCCATAGTTTTCTGAAATCACCCTTCTTCTTTCTTCTGTGAGCAAAAGCGTGAACTCCAGCATGCAAGATAGCCTCATGAGCTTGCGCTTCTTTCGTTGAGCGACCATTACGATAACCCTTTGCTAGACCTAGCATCTTTTTTCGTCTCTTTAATGAAGTTGTTCCTCTTTTTACTCTTGTCATATATTAGTTTTTAGAACTTAGAATTATTTTAAAAATCTACTTTTTGATTTCGATGTCATCACTATTGAGGTCATCTTCCTCTTTTTTAGGTTTTGTGACCCAGTTGCCTTAGCATTAAAATGTCCCTGGCCTATTTTCCTAGAGCTAAGTTTCCCGTTTTTACTTACTTTTATTCTTTTTTGGAATGATTTGTTTGTTTTCATGTTTTTTTGAAAAAAGCGTTAATTAACACAGATATTTTCAATCCCACTATATTACATTATAAAACTTAATTTTTCAAGCCTTTTAATGAATCTAGACAAGTGTTAGTGTTAATTTAGGGATTCTTTATTTTTTCTCTAGTACCATTGTTAACCCTTTGGGGCTCTTTTTTGGGCCATCGGCAACTTTGTATTCCTCGGTGATTAGATGCAGGACTCGGTCCATTCTTTCTTTCAAAAAATCGATTTGCATATATTTTGTTCGTCCTATTAAGAATAAGTCTAATTTTATTCTATTTCCTTCTTTTAACCACTTAGATATATTTTTAGCCTTTAGTTCCAAGTCATGTTCACCGGTTCCCACTTTTACTTGGACAACCTTTGTTTCTGTTACATGAGATTTCGCCTTTGCTACCTTTGCCTTCTTTTTTTCATCGTATTGAAATTTACCATAATCCATTATTTTTGCAATGGGAGGATTAGTATTGGGTGATGTTTCTATAAGATCTAAATTCATCTCACGAGCTTTTAGCAAAGCATCTCGAGTCTTCATAACGCCCATGTTTTCAGCGTTGGGTCCAATAATTCTTACTTCTTCGGATCTTATTGCTTCGTTTATCCTTGTTTGTGGTTTATATGCCATTTATTTTTTATTTCTTGTATTTTTGTTGGGGCTCAAAATTATTTAGAAAAGTCCTTAAATACGCTTTACTTATAACATAAAATTACAGAAAAATCAAAGTCTTGGCAACTCCAAACTGCGAGATAATTTTAAAATACAGTATGGCATAATATAAGAATGTTGAATTCGGAGGATAAGATTAAATTACTGTTGAGGGAGGTTAATAACGATTTGTTGAATTTTAAAAAATCTCCCTTATATAAATACAGAATAGAAAATAAGAACCTACCGGTATTCGGCGAGGGAAGTTGTCGTGCGAGGATTATGTTTATTGGAGAAGCCCCTGGAAAAAAAGAATCCCAAACAGGACGTCCTTTTTGTGGGGCATCAGGAAAAATGTTAGATGTTCTATTAGAATCTGTTGGTTTAAAAAGAGAAGATGTTTACATAACTAACATAGTGAAAGATCGACCTCCAGAAAACAGAGATCCGTCAAAAGAGGAAATTGAGATGTATAGTTCGTTTTTAGACAGGCAGATAAAAATTATTCAGCCAAAGATTATTGCGACCCTTGGGCGTTTTTCTATGAATTATATAATGCGTCATTTTGGGTTAGAGGATGAGATAGAAATAATAAGTAAAGCACACGGGAAATCTTACGAAGCTAAATTTTCCTACGGAAAAGTAAAAATAATTCCTTTGTATCATCCAGCGGTTGCTTTATACAATGGAGGAATGCGAAAAGTGTTAAAAAAAGATTTCAAAATTTTAGCGGAATAATTGATTTTTTTTGCAAGAAGAGTATATTAATTTATAGAAATTTTCTTTCGTAACCAATTTTTTGAGGAGACATATATGAAATTTCAAATAAAATTTCGGTATTTCGGTCGTTGGCATTCTCCTTCAAAAAAACAAAAAAAGATTTTAGATGCACGGATAACAATATCAGGTAT
Organism: Candidatus Campbellbacteria bacterium RIFOXYC2_FULL_35_25; assembly: GCA_001774495.1. Classification (GTDB taxonomy): domain Bacteria; phylum Patescibacteriota; class Minisyncoccia; order Phycocordibacterales; family UBA12079; genus UBA12079. The sequence continues at coordinate 13,067 of MFAE01000002.1, forward strand.
TAAATCGGAACTTTGGGATATCCTTGTTCAAGGCAAGCCTATCGCTATGAGAGAGTCTGTTTTGGGAGCTGAATATTGGTTGAGGGTGGCTAAATGGTAGTTTGGCAGTCTCGTGTATGTATACATATACGAGGCTGCTTTTTATTAGAATATATATAATGTAAAAATTTTAAAATTTTGAAAGAAATGTTAATATAAAAATATGAATAAACTACAAACAACACTACAAAGCACAACCTTAAGGGTTATTTTTATTGCTATTTTAGCTCTTCTTTTACTTATCCCCGTAGGGATGGTTAAGTCTGTGATTTATGAGAGACAGGCAAATCGTGAATTAGCCATTCAAGATATTACTTCAAAATGGGGGGAAGAACAGGTTGTTGCTGGGCCAATTTTAACAGTGCCGTATGACTTGTATCGAATAATAGATGGGAAACAAATTAAAGAAATAGCTTATGCCCATTTTTTACCTGAGACTTTAAATATTGAAACTACTGTTTCTCCTGAATTGCGATCTCGTGGTATTTATGATGCTGTGGTTTATTCTTCAAATATTTCTGTATCGGGAGATTTCGAAAAGCCCGACTTTGCTTTTCTTGGAATTAATTCCCAATTTGTTCATTGGAACGGTGCTTTTATTGCTATTGGTATTTCCGACATTAGAGGTTTAGAAGAAAGAACCGATTTCAAATTAAATAATCAAAATGTTAAATTTGTTTCAGGAATTATCACAGACGATGTGATTAGGAATATTAGTAGTTTTAATCAACCAACATTTAGCCAATATGAAGAAAAAGTTAGGGCTATTACGGTGAATGGAATGGAAGGGGGAAGTGCTTCTGGCTTGAGTGTGAATGTCCCCGCTAATTCTCTTTATTCAAAAAGTAATTTTTCCTTTGATTTGAAGTTGAAAGGAAGTGGAAGATTGGCTTTTGCTCCTGTGGGGAAAACAACTGATGTGAAGGTTTCTTCAGAATGGGTTTCTCCAAGTTTCGACGGCTCTTTTTTGCCAGACAATAGAGAGGTGGATAACTCTGGCTTTACGAGTGATTGGCATGTTTTGGATTTGAATAGAAATTATCCCCAAGCTTGGGTAGGGAGTAATTATGGGATTTACGATTCTGTTTTTGGTGTGAGTCTTATTAACCCAGTTGATGGTTATCAGAAATCAGATCGTTCTGTTAAGTACGCTTTGCTTATTATCGCTCTTACTTTCTTGATTTTTCTATCTTTTGAAATGTTTAATAGAAAGAAAATTCACCCGATTCAATATATTTTAGTTGGTTTGGCTCTTGTACTTTTTTACGCTTTGTTAATTTCTACCTCAGAGATTTTAGGGTTTAACATTGCTTATGGAATTGCCGGAACCGCGACCATTGGGCTTATTCTCCTTTATTCCCTAACTGTTTTGAAGGAAAAAAAATTTGTAGCAATAGAAGGGGGAGTTTTGATTTTCTTATATGCTTTTATTTATATCTTACTTCAATTAGAAGATTACGCTTTGCTTATCGGCAGTGTGGGGTTGTTCTTAATTCTTGCAACAATTATGTATCTCTCAAGAAAAGTCGATTGGTATTTATTGGATGGCAGAGGAGAACAAGACAAAATTGATTTATAAAAAATAACAAAAAACTTCCAGTAACTAAGTTACTGGAAATTTTTTGTTATCGGAGAGCATAGTTTGAATTTTCCTTTTTGGGTTTATAATATAAAAAATGAAATTCCAAAAAAATTTTAAATTATATATTCTTGGTTTGTTTCTTTGCTTCAATTTTTTAATTTGGTATGGGGTTTTGGCTGAAGAAAGAAAAGAACTTATCGTAGCCTTTTTAGACGTTGGGCAGGGGGATGCTATTTTTATTGAAGCTCCAAGCGGGAAACAGGTTTTGATAGATGGAGGACAAAATAGGCAGTTTATTAGTAAATTGTCAGAAGTGATGCCTTTTTATGATAGGTCAATTGATATGGTTGTTTTGACTCACCCTGATGAGGACCACGTTGGTGGGCTGCCTTCAGTATTAGAAAATTACACGGTTGATTTTGTTTTAGAACCAGGAGTCAACTCTGACAATGCCACTTATATAAAATTTGAAGATTTGATTAAAGAAAAAGGTATTGAGAAAGTTTTGGCTCGACAAGGTATGAGTATTTGTTTAGACAATCTCCCAGGAACTAAGTCCCTGTCAGATTGCGGGGTTTTGTTGGAGGTTTTGTTTCCTAATCAAGATGCTTCGGAATTTGATACAAATTTGGCTTCGGTCGTTTTAAAATTAACCAATGGAGACAATTCATTTTTATTTACAGGAGATTCTCCCAAAAGTATTGAAAAATATCTTGTAGATGTTTTGGGGGATAACCTCGATGTAGATGTTTTAAAATTGGGACACCACGGTTCAAAGACTTCTAATTCGGATTTATTTTTGGGTTTTACTAGTCCAGAATATGCGATTGCTTCAGTTGGTTTAAATAATAGTTACGGGCACCCACATAAGGAAGTTTTGGATTTGTTGGAAAAGTTTGGAGTGAATTTGTTGAGAACAGATGAAGAGGGAACTATTATATTTAAAAGTGATGGGGTGAGTGATTTGAAGGTTGGAAGTTTATAAAGTATCGTCGAGTTCTTTTTGTTTAATTTTTGATATAATTTATTTTATGAAAAAAATATTATTAATAATAACATCAATAATTTTAGCACTAGTAATAACCGCTACCTTTATGCAAGTAATTTCGGTTATCTTTTATTCTGCGCAACTCTTGCTGAAGGGCTCAGAGTTATTTGTTACATTGGCATTTGCTTCTATGATTCCGATAGGCATTTTTTTCGTCCATGTTCTTTTTAAGAGTTATAAAATTATTTTTAATAAATTAAGTCAGTTGGAAGTATTTAAGTAATAAGTGATAGGGACATATTTCGGAATTAAAAAAGGTGTAGCACCGTAAGATGCTACACCCTCGGGGGTCTTCCTCAGACCTTGGTGTTATTGGGTGATCAGATATCCATACCCCAGACTTTGGCATGTGCCGTCGAACATCGGTGAAAGCCGAGCGGCCTCCATGAGAGATCTTGTCTGAGTATCAGACAAGATTCTCTCGTCGGCTTCTGTTTGGGTAAGAGCGAATATCAGAAGCTCTTCTTCCGACATCTGCTCAATAGCAGTTTTTTTGCCACCAAACGGCACAACGGATCCAGAAATCTCTCTAATACGTGCCCTTAATGCAGTTCCCATGGATTCTTCCCCCTAGTACTTTGTTTGGATACCATTCCCATTTCCGTTCACAATAATAACCCCGATTTACTTTTCTGTCAATGACAGAAGATAATAACTAAATTAAAAACCCCTAGTATCCATTAAGAATACTAGGGGTTTTTAAAATAATTTCAAATTTGGATGAAGAACGAGGAGTTGAGAAAAAATTTTTAGAGCCTTATTTGTTATAAGGTGAATAGAAATTTTTTTGAAAGACGACAAAGTTATGCGCCAAATTTGGAATTATTTAATTAGGCCGGCTTTTTTAAGTGTGGCAAAAGCCCCATTCTTATTGATAGTCTTAATAGCTTTAGTTGAGATAGTTAGCCTCATTGTTTTGTTTAATTCAGGAATAAAAATCTTCTTTTTTTGTAGGTTAGCTTTCCTTCTTTTCATCCCAGTGGGATTAAATTTGGTAGCACGAACACGATTGCTGTATCCTCCAGCCATCTTTGTATTTTTTCCTGTTATTGGGCAAGTTTTTGACATAATTAATTTAATTTAAGTGATTGTTATGGTATCATAGGGTTAATTATTTTGCAATAAAAATTTATTTATATTTATGGAAGTTGATTTTATATTTTCAATAGTAATACTAATTATGTCGGTTGTGGTACACGAAGTGTCTCATGGATATACTGCCTATCTTTTTGGTGACCCTACCGCAAAGTTAGCGGGTCGACTTACTCTTAATCCTTTTAAGCATCTAGATTTGCAGGGTTCGTTAATTATTCCTGCCATCGCTTATTATTTCACAGGTTTTATTTTTGGTTGGGCTAAACCGGTTCCTTATAATCCTTATAACTTAAAAAATGCAAAAGTTGGTGAGCCGATGGTGGCACTAGCGGGTCCTTTGTCTAATTTTCTTGTGGCTATCATTTTTGGAGTCCTAATTCGTTTTAGTGGGGAATTGGGTCTTGCCTCGGATTCTTTCATTAAAGCTACTGGCATGATCGTTTTAATTAATTTGGTTTTAGGCCTTTTTAATCTAATTCCTATTCCTCCTTTAGATGGTTCAAAAGTACTTTTTGGCATTTTACCTCACAATTTAATAAAAGTTAGATACTTCTTAGAAAAGAATTATATTTGGTTAATTTTGTTCTTTATTTTTTTCCTTTGGAAATTCCTTACTCCAGTAATTTCTCTTTTATTTTTCTTGATTACAGGGGTTGGGTTGTAGCTGGTGGCTGTAAGCTTAAAAATGTTTGCATTTTGTTTCATAATATAGTAGATTTATAGCTGTTCAGTTTTGGAGTTTTTTCGAAAACTAAGAATCAAGAACTAAAAAATAAAAAAAGATGTCAACAGTTAATCAATTACTAAAAAAGAGAAGAAAAAAAGATCCTAGAAAACCTAAGGCTATTGCTTTGAGCAAGGGTTTTAATCTTAAGAAAAATAAACCAACAACTTACCCATCTCCTTTCAAAAGGGGGGTTTGTGTTAAAGTAACTACCAAGACTCCAAAGAAGCCTAACTCAGCAGTTAGAAAGATTGCTAGAGTTCGTCTGACAAATGGAATGGAGGTAACAGCATATATTCCAGGAATGGGACACACACTTCAAGAGCACTCAGTTGTTATGCTAAGAGGGGGAAGAGTAAAAGACGTAGGAATTCGTTATACAATTGTCCGCGGAAAATTAGATACAACAGGAGTTGAAAAGAGAAGACAGAGCAGAAGTTTGTACGGGGCTAAAAAACCAAAGAATTAGTAAGTAGTTGGTAGTGAGTAGTGAGTAGCAAAAAATTTGCAAAGCAAATTTTTTAAAAAGCTGTAAACTGTGAGCTGTCAGCTGTAAACTTAAAAAATATGAGAAGACCAATAAAAGACAAAAGAAATATTCAACCAGACAGAGTTCATGACTCATTGGTTTTAGAGCGTTTTATAAATTATGTTATGTGTGACGGTAAAAAAAGTGTCGCAAGAAAAGTAGTTTATGGTGCTTTAGAAAATATAAAAGAAAAAGCAAAAACAAAAGACCCTATTGAAGTTTTCAATGGAGCTATAAAAAATGCTGGTCCTTTAATGGAAGTTAAGTCTAGAAGAATCGGAGGAGCTAACTATCAGGTACCTAGAGAAGTTCCAGAAAAGAGAAGATTAGCCCTTGCTATGAGATGGATTCTTGAGGCAGCTAGAGCAAAAAAAGGATCTTCAATGAGTAAAAGATTGGCTGATGAATTGATTGCTGCAAATAATAATGAAGGAGAGGTTATAAAGAAGAAAGAGAATGTACACAAGATGGCTGACGCGAACAAAGCTTTTGCTCATTTTGCATGGTAAAATAATTTTAAATTTAGAGAAATTCTTTGTCGACTTTGAAAAAAACTCCCTCACAGTATTTAAAATACGGCTCGGGAGTTTTTTTCTTGTCTCCTCGAATTTCATTTAAATTTAAAGTTATTTTTTGTCATGCAAAATATTATTTTTATTTAGGGAGAATTTATTGCTAAAAGCAATAAATTGATATATAGTATTACGCAATTAATCGTTTTACGATTTTTTTGTTTGGCAACAAAAATTTAAAAATTATTTATAAGAAATTAATAATAGTTTTTTGTTTTTTCTAAAAACTAAAAACTAGCAACTAAAAACTATGAGCAGAGATTACCCATTGGAAAAAGTTAGAAATATTGGAATTATTGCCCACATTGATGCGGGAAAAACAACTGTGTCCGAAAGAGTTCTTTTTTACACAGGACTTTCGCATAAAATCGGTGAAGTTCACGAAGGTGAAGCTACTATGGACTGGATGGAACAGGAGAGAGAAAGGGGTATCACAATTACTTCTGCTGCTGTTACAACATTTTGGACGCCAACTTATGCTACAGGTAATGACTCTTTGAAACATCGTTTTAATATTATCGATACTCCTGGACACGTTGACTTCACCGCTGAGGTGGAAAGGTCTCTTAAAGTTTTAGACGGAGGTGTAGTCGTTTTCGACGGTGTAGCCGGAGTAGAATCACAATCAGAAACCGTTTGGAGACAAGCTGATAAATATAAAGTTCCTAGGATTTGTTTCATCAATAAATTAGATAGAACTGGTGCTTCTTTCGATAGGTCTTTCAAGTCCATTATAGATAGACTAACACCTAACGCTGTTAGAGCTCAATTGCCTATAGGAGAAGAGGGAAATCACGAAGGTGTAGTGGATCTTTTAACGATGAAAGCTTACTACTTTGAAGGAAATATGGGGATGGATGTTAGGGAAGATGAGATTCCCGCAGACATGAAAGCCGAGGCTGAAAAATTCAGAGGAGAATTTATTGAAAAAATTGTTGAAAACGACGAGGCGTTAATGAATGATTATCTAGAAGGGAAAGAAATTCCTCTTGATAAACTAAAAGCGACCTTGAGAAAAGGAGTAATTGCTTTGCAAATAATTCCTGTTTTTACAGGTTCTGCTCTAAAAAATAAGGGAGTTCAAAAAATGCTAGACGCCGTTGTTGATTATCTTCCTTCTCCACTCGATGTCCCTGCTATTAAAGGAATCGATCCTAAGACAGATAAAGAAGTTGAAAGACCTTCTGATGACAATGCTCCTTTTGCAGCTTTGGCTTTCAAATTGCAAACAGACCCGTTCGTAGGACAATTAACTTTTTTTAGAGTTTATTCAGGAACTGTTGAAGCTGGTTCATACATTTACAATTCAACAACTGGTGAAAAAGAAAGACTAGGAAGAATCGTGAGAATGCATGCCAACGACAGAGAAGAGGTAAAGAAAGTTTATGCTGGAGAAATTGCAGCCGCTGTTGGTCTAAAAAGTACAAGAACATCAGATACTTTGTGTGATGAAAACAATCCAGTTATTCTAGAGAAGATTGAATTTATGAAACCTGTTGTGGCCGTAAGAATTGAACCTAAGACTAAGGCTGACCAAGAAAAGATGGGGTTAGCTTTGAAGAAACTATCAGATGAAGATCCAACTTTCACAATAAATACAGATGCTGAAACTATGGAAACTATTATTGCTGGTATGGGAGAACTTCACTTGGAAGTTTTGGTAGACAGAATGAGAAGAGAATTTGGTGTTGAAGCTAATATCGGTAAACCTCAGGTTGCCTATAGAGAAACGATTCAAATACCATCTTCTGCCGAAGTCAAATATGTTAAGCAGTCTGGAGGTAAGGGTCAGTATGGTCATGTTAAGATTAGAATTAAACCGTTAGAAAAATTAACAGAAGAAGAGATAAAGAACCTTCCTAAAAATACTAAGAGATTTGATGGAGGAATAGAATTTGTTAACAGTATTAAAGGAGGAGTTATTCCACAGGAATATATTCCTGCTGTAGAAAAAGGAATTAAAGAAGGAATGGAAAGAGGGGTTGTGGCTGGTTATAAGATGGTGGATGTTTCAACAGAATTATATGATGGTACTTACCACGACGTAGACTCATCAGAAATTGCTTTCAAGATTGCTGCATCACAAGCTTTTCAAGAAGCAGCAAGAAAAGCTAACCCAGTTTTACTTGAGCCCATTATGAAAGTCGAGGTTGTTACCCCAGAAGAATTTATGGGAGACGTAACTGGAAACCTAAGTTCAAAGAGAGGTCAAATTGATTCAATGGACGACAGAGGAGGGAACAGAGTAGTGAATGCTAAAGTTCCGTTGTCAGAAATGTTTGGGTACACAACTACTTTAAGGTCTATGACAGAAGGAAGAGCTTCTTCAACAATGGAGTTTGACCACTATGATGTTGTTCCTGTTAATGTAGCTAAGGAGATAGTTGAGAAGAGGAAATAGAAAGTAGATTTAGTCTTTTTAATTTACAAAAAGTTAAAAAAATACCGCTCGAGCGGTATTTTTTTTAATCACATTTTTTCTAGTTTTATTTTTTAAAAAAAGTTATAATTCTTTTATAATATGGAAATAATAAATTTTGATATTGTAATGCTTGTTGTCATGATTGCCTCTTCCATTTGGGTATTCTTTATGATATCCGGTTATGGGGGAGTCATCGGGACTTCCTTTAAGACTATTGGGTGGGGGGCTATTTTTTTAGCAGGTTCTCATATATTTGAAGAATTAGCACATAAATTTATTACCTCGGAAATTAGTCAAACTTATGGTTTGTTGTATCACTCCATAGAATTAGTTGGTTTTTTGATGATTATTTTTGGGCTTAGGATGTTGGTTAAAAAATAAAATTTTTTGTTTCAAATGATTGTTGTTGGTTTTCGAATATTAATAGATTATGTTATTATTATAAAATTATGGAAGTTTCTTTCTCAGTAGTTGTAGATTTAATCTTTTTTTCAATTCTTGTTGGTTCATCTCTTTTGCTTTTTATTATGCTTAGGGGGTACGGAGGCTCAATTGGTAAAAGTTTCGGGATAATTGGATGGGGAGCCCTCGTCTTTGGTTTTGCTTGTATATTAGAAAAATTCTTGCTCCAATTTTTTGGTTCTTATGGAAGTTTAATTAGTATTTTTAAAAATTTTCTTGATGCCACGGCATTACTTTTAATTTTATACGGATTTAAGTCGTTTTTAGGTAAATAGATTTTTTTAGGAATGTTCGGAACTTCTCGAACAATTCTTGACTATTATTTATCTTTTGCTATTATATGAGGGTAACGCAGTAGCGTTTATTTTTATATTTAATCACTTGCGTTAAAAGCGCGGTGTTAAAGTTATTATTAATAATTTAAAAAAAAAATTATGGCAACTGAAGAATATAACAGAGACAAGCCTCACGTAAATGTGGGAACCATCGGTCACGTTGACCACGGAAAGACAACTCTTACTGCAGCTATACTGCACGTTCTTAACCTAGCAGGAAACAAGGTTAAGTTGAGAGGTATTGATGATATTGATAATGCTCCAGAAGAAAAGGAGAGAGGAATTACAATTGCTCTTTCTCACAATGAGTATGAAACAAATGCTAGACACTATGCTCATATCGATGCGCCAGGTCACGCAGACTACATCAAGAACATGATTACCGGTGCCGCTCAAATGGACGGTGCGATTTTAGTAGTTGCAGCAAACGACGGTGCTATGCCACAAACAAGAGAACACATCCTTTTGGCAAAGCAAGTTGGTGTACCTAAGATTATTGTTTTCTTAAACAAGATTGACCTTGTTGACGATCCGGAGATGGTAGAATTGGTAGAAGAAGAAGTTAAAGACATGTTGAATCAATATGAATATGATGGAGATAATACTCCTTTCATCAAAGGTTCCGCTGTTAAAGCTCTTGAGACAACAGCAGTAACAGATGAATGGGCAGTACCAATCCTTGAATTAACAAAACAATTAGATGAATACATCCCTGTTCCTGTAAGAGATACAGACAAACCTTTCCTTATGCCAGTTGAAGATATTTTCTCAATTGAAGGAAGAGGAACAGTTTGTACTGGAAAGATTGAAAGAGGTATCATAAAAGTTGGTGAAGAAATTGCTATCGTTGGTATTAAAGACACTGTTAAGACAACAGTTACAGGTATCGAGATGTTCAACAAATCACTTTCAGAAGGACAGGCTGGGGACAACGCTGGTATTCTTCTAAGAGGAGTTAAGAAAGAAGATATCACAAGAGGACAGGTTCTTGCTAAACCAGGAACTGTTACACCTCATACAGATTTTGAAGCAGAAGTTTTGGTTCTAAAGAAAGAGGAAGGAGGACGACATACACCATTCTTCTCAGGATACAAACCTCAGTTCTACATCAGAACAACTGACGTTACTGGAGAAGTTACTTTGAAAGAAGGTGTTGAAATGGTTATGCCAGGAGATACCGCTGTGTTCAAAGTTAAATTACATTCTCCAATTGCTCTTGAAGAACAACAAAGATTTGCTGTTCGTGAAGGAGGGAGAACTGTTGGAGCCGGAGTAGTCACAAAAATCACCGCCTAAGCAAGATTTCTAAATTTGACTCCTGACTTTGTCGGTATCAAGAAAATTTATTTCGCCGTATTGAAATACGCCTCAATAAATTTTCTCTCACCTCCTCGTCATGCATTCAAATTTAAAAATCTTTATCTTTGCCCAAACTTTTGAAATTTATCGATTTGTCATTTTGCGCCTCATTTGGGACGCAAAAGTGACAGATTGATATAAAAAGAGTATAGTTAAAAAAAATTATGGAAGAAACAACAAAAACAAAAAAGGTAGATAAGAAAGTTGATATTATTCAAAAACTTAGAATAAGAGTTTTTGCTTATGAGCATAAAATTTTAGACTCATCTATAAAGCAAATTATAGATACAGCTTTAAGATTTGACGCTAATATTAGCGGACCGATTCCTTTGCCAACAGAAATAAAGAAATATACCGTTAACCGGTCTTCTTTTGTTCACAAGGATGCAAGAGAGCAATTTGAAATGAGGGTTCACCGAAGATTAATTGATATTTTGAATCCATCAGCAAAAATAATTGAGGCTCTTACGAATCTTAGTTTACCTTCGGGAGTATCTATCGACGTTAAAATAATGTAGTTTTATTTGCCCATTTTTACGTCATCTGCAAAAAATTTTCAATCACAAAATTTTCACAATAGGATAACTATTGCTCAAATTTTGTTCAATCAAATTTTTCGCATCTAACCCAAAAATGAACAAATATTGAATTTTAGAAATCAGCGTGAAGTTTTTTAAAACTTTGTTTTAAAAAACTTCACGCTGATTTTGTTTTTATAGTCTTTGCGAGCGATAGCGAAGCAATCCAGAAGCAATCGAGAATCATTGACAAAGTTTGACTGTTTGTGTATGTTTATTGTGTAATTAGTTCGTTTTTTATGAATAGTGGCAACATCCGTTTAGGATAGCCACACAACAGGGGAGGTTAGTACCATGGGTACAAAAGCCGAAGAACAAGCAAAAAAATCCATTTTTTCTGTAGCAGTCGTTGCGGTTGAATTGGCAAAATTGTTTGAGAGAGCAGGGGCGAGTTTAGAGGAAATTGCCGATATCGCTCGAAGAGGAAATGAAGGATTTGCTCGGCAGTGTCTTGGTTTGTACCGTGGCACTCACGAGTTTGTTGAAATGTTCGACCCCACGACCTTAATCGACCGTAAAGGACTCTGGCTTTCCTCAAATTTTCAAAAAGACATTTTGTCGGTTGCAAAAAAGACGATAAGAGTTTCTTTGGAAACATCTTACTTTGATCTTGATAAACGAGAGGCAGACGTCGAGTTCAGGGGTCGTCTTGGTAAGAACCATGTTTTTACAGCCACAGAGTTTTGTCTTTGGCTCGACCAAAAAACTGCTCTTCAACCAAATGGAGAAGAAGGAGAGCTTTTAAAGAGAAATTTCTGTTACGTTTGCGGGGTTGATAATGAGGTCTTTGTTGTGCATGTTGATTGGTATGCCGGCGATCGGGAGTGGGTCGTGCGTGCTTATTCATTGGAGGGCGGTCCTGGGTCTTCTGGTAGTCGTGCCTTTTCTCGCAACAGTATCTTGGCAAAATAATCCTTTTTGACCCTTTGTACCCTTACCCCCTTGGAAGCTTTGACGAAAGTCGAGGTAACCAAGGGGTTTTGTTTTAAATTTGTTCTTATTACTTACTACTTAATACCCGTCTACCACTGCGAGGCACAAGCGGGCAGGCTTATTACTAGAAATTTTAGTTCTACTAAAATTTTACTTGATTTTCTTTTCGATTTGTGTAGAATATAAGGATTATAAAAAAGGTTTGAGCCTTTTTTGTTTTTAAGGATTGATTCGGGGAATTCGAATTTAATTCGTAGTATTCGGATTATATAATTTTATGAAATTTATTCTGGGAACAAAAGAACAAATGACGCAAGTCTTCAACAAAGAAGGTGTGGTTTTTCCTGTTACAATTATAAGTGCAGGACCAATTACAGTAACCCAGATTAAAAACAAAGAAGGGGATGGTTACGAATCTATCCAAGTTGGCTACGGAGAAAAGAAAGAAAAAAATATAAACAAACCTATGAAGGGACATTTGAAGGATTTGGGAAATTTTAGATATTTGAAAGAATTTTCTAATCCAGACAATACTCCTTTTGAAGTAAAAGTTGGTGACAAGATCGACGTTTCTTCTTTTAAAGAAGGGGAAGAAGTTGTTGTTTCATCAATCAGCAAAGGTAAGGGTTTCCAAGGTGTTGTGAAGAGACACAATTTCTCAGGAGGTCCTCGTTCACATGGGCAGAAACACAGCGAGAGAAAGCCAGGTTCAATCGGCTCCACAGGCCCTCAGAAGGTGTTTAAGGGAACAAGGATGGCTGGAAGGATGGGAAGTGACAGGGTGACTGTTAAAAATCTTGAAATCGTTCAAATTGATAAAGAGAATAACCGAATATTAATAAAAGGAGCAATTTCTGGAAGACGAGGAACTTTAGTAGAAATAGTATCTACATAGTTTACAGATGACAGTTTACAGTTTACAGAGCAAATTTTGGCTAAAGCTAAAATTTTCCAGAAAGAAAAACTGTAAACTGTAAACTGTAAACTGTAAACTTAAAAATTATGAAAACAGATATCTACAATCAAAACGGAAAAAAAACAGGTGAAATTTCATTACCAGAGTCTGTTTTTGGTGTTGCTTTTAATAATGATTTGGTTCACCAGGTGGTGGTTTCTATGATGTCCAATAAGAGAGCCCCTATTTCTCATACAAAAGACAGGGGAGAAGTTAGCGGAGGAGGTATAAAGCCATGGAGACAAAAAGGAACAGGACGAGCAAGACATGGTTCTAGCCGTTCACCGATTTGGCGTGGTGGAGGTGTAACTTTTGGCCCAACAAACGAAAAGAATTACAGTAGAAAAATAAACAAGAAAACAAACACAAAGGCTCTTTACACCGTTTTGTCACAGAAGTACAGAGACGGAGAAATTCTTTTTGTGGATAATTTTGAATTAAAAGAACCTAAATCAAAAGATGCAAGAAATATTGTTTCTGATTTGAGCAACGTAAAAGGTTTTGAAGGGATGCTTTCCAAGAGAAAAAATTCACTACACATTGCTTTGGGAGACAAAGACAAGAACGTAGAAAAAAGTTTTAATAACTTTGGGAATATTCAAATTGGTGAAGTAAGAAATTTAAATATTTTAAATATTTTAAATTATAAATATTTGGTTATTTCTAATCCAGATAAAAGTATTGAATTCTTGACTGGTAAAAAAGGCGTTGAAAAAAACAAAGAAACAAAAACAGTTAAGAAAGTAGAAAAAAAAGAAGTAGTAAAAGAGGTAGAAGCAAAAGTTAAAGAAACAAAAGCTAAAAAAACAACAGTTAAAAAATAAAGGTGATGTAAAAAAATTTGCGAAGCAAAATTTTTACTAAAAACTATCAACTATCAACTAAAAACTATGAAAAACGTTTCAGATATAAAAAATAATATAGGTAAATCAGAAGGAGTAATTTTGAATCCGAGAATTACAGAAAAGTCTTCAGATAAAACTGCTGAAAATGTTTATGTTTTTGATGTTTCTCTTAGGGCAAATAAGGTACAAATAAAAGAAGCAATAAAAAATATCTATAAAGTTGAACCTAGAAAAATTAATGTTAGTAAAGTAGTAGCAAAGAACGTTTTCTCAAGAGGGAGAAAAGGGGTTAAGACAGGAGGAAAAAAGGCTTTTGTTTTCTTGAAGAAAGGAGACAAGATAGACATAATTTAAGCTAACAGATTACAGCTGACAGCTGACAGCAAAAAATTTGCGAAGCAAATTTTTAAAAAGGCTGTAAACTGTAAACTGTGAGCTGTAAGCTTCATTAATAATTAAAGTTCGCAATAGCTGATAATTATTGCAGGCCGTAGAGCCGATATAAAAACATGAAGATAAATAAACCAACAACACCATCAAGAAGACACATGACCGGTATAAATTACCGAGATTTTTTGACAGCTTCTGAACCACATAAAGCTCTTACGAAAGGTGGAAAGAGGGGGGTAGGAAGAAACGCTTTCGGAAGAATCACAACAAGACACAAAGGAGGAGGTCATAAGAGAAAATATCGTCAAATTGATTTTAAATATAATAAATTTAATATTCCAGCAAAGGTAGAAACTGTTGAGTATGATCCATACAGATCAGGTTTTATTGCTTTGGTATGTTACGAGGACGGAGAAAGAAGATATGTTTTAGCTCCAAAATCTGTGAAGGTTGGAGACAAGATGATTGTTTCAGAAAAGGCAGAATTGAAAGCTGGAAACAGAGTAATGCTAAAAAATGCTCCCGTTGGTACTTATGTTTACAATGTTGAGATAAAACCGTTGGGTGGAGCAAAGATTGCAAGGTCAGCTGGAAATTATGCAGAAGTAATTGCTCATGACTCTGGATACATGCACCTAAAGATGCCTTCATCAGAAATTAGAAAAGTTTTAGATACTTGTTGGGCTTCTATTGGAGAAGTTTCAAATGATGAACATAAATTGGTTGTTATTGGAAAAGCCGGAAGATCTCGATGGATGGGAATAAGGCCAACCGTTAGAGGTAGTGCCATGAACCCAGTTGACCACCCTTATGGAGGCGGAGAAGGAAAGTCAGGACGAGGTTTGAGAAGAGCCAAGACAAAGTGGGGCAAGCCATCAGGAAAGGGTCAAAAGACAAGAACACCGAAGAAATATTCAAATCAACTTGTTGTTAGAAGGAGAAAGGTTGGTAAGAAGCGATAATTATTTTAATTCAAAGTTTGAAATTATTTAAACAAAAAAACAATGGTTAAGGCCATTGTTTTTTTTTGTGTTTTTAAACTATTGACACTATTAAATAAGTAGCATATAATGTAAGTAAGAAAGAGAGTTGATTGTAACTTTTTGGTGAAGTTTTCCAAATCACTCCCCGTTCGCGCCCGGCGGAACCGGCTGTGGATGAAAGCTCCACGTAAGAGGGGTGGTAGGCTGAGTTCTTATAGCCGAACCACGTATCTAGAGAGTGATGCTGTGAGAAACCCCGTCGATTGGATGACGGGGTTTTCGCGTCTATCAGGAATCGTTTTTGCTACTAGGCTTAATAATTGATATTATATTACCATGGTACAAAAAGTTCCTCCTAAAAATATAAAAGATATTGAGTTATCTCCTAAATCAATGACTATTGGCCTGTTGTCTTTGTTGGGTTTAGTCACTATATTTTTTAGTTTTTCTAGTTATATAAAATACAAAGAAAGAACAACTTTAAATAATGAGCAAGTCCAAACCTTACTTTCAAATTACGAAAAAAATCTTGAAGACCTTCAAAAAGAAGTTAATTCTTTAAGATTGGAAAGTGAGGGTGAGGTTTATGAAATAAAGAGAAAGTTAGCCGAAGAGGAAACTGTTAGAAAAGCGATTGAGCAAGAAAAACAATTTCAGGAAAAAATTTCTCAAGAAAAAATTAATAATTTGGAAGCACGGCTTTCAGAAACCAGTTTGTCTCAGGACCTGACCTCTATAATAAAGCAATGGGAACCACTTATTGTTTATATAGCTTGTGACTCTAAATTAGCCAATTCTAATACTCACTATGATACTAGTGGTTCAGGCATAATGCTGAAATTCGAAGGAGAAGATGTAAAGGTTTTAACAAATAGGCATGTTTTACAAAGTCCCGATTCTTATAATTTAAGATTTTGTAGTATTGAGTTGCCCGATGGTAATTCAGAATATTCTGTTGGCATTGGAGATATTGAAGTCTCTGTTTCTGAGTATGATTGGGGAACTCTAAGTATAAAAAATCCTGATGTTTATACTTCGAAACTAACATCAACTTTGCCAAAATTTTGTGAGCAAAGGCCGTCTTTAGGAGACGAAATAGTCGTACTAGGCTTCCCTGGTATTGGGTCTACGGATAGCGTCACTGCTACCGACGGCATAATTGCAGGTTTTGATGGAAATTATTTTATAACTTCAGCAAAAGTAGACCAAGGCAATTCTGGCGGCGCTGCGATTTTAACAAAAAATAATTGTTTATTAGGGATTCCGACATTTGCTTCCTTGGGACAAGTAGAGTCTCTGGCTAGAATTTTAGATATTTGGACTGTAATTGTTAAAAAATAAGGCAAAAATTTGACTTGTATATATTTAAAATGTTATCTTCACGTAAGAAGCTTAATTCAGTTCTTTTTAACTAAGGAGAAAGGAGGCCCTTATGAAGATAAAAATTTTTTGTTCCGTGTCGTTTATTGTTTTTTTCTTATGGACAGGAAACATTTGGGCCTTTGAAAAATTGGAAATTTCTAGAGGCGTAGAATGGAAAGCTTTCGTTCACAGCAATCTTGTTTTAGGAGAAACTGAAGCGAACAAAAACCCCCGTTATTTTAATGGCATGCGGGTTAAGCCTAAGTCTGTTTCCGGGGCTTATGTTTACGGCACTCAGCTTGAGTGGAATAAGTCTGACTGGGAAATAAATTTTGATTTGAAAGGCAAGTTAGAGTTGGCTCTTAATAAGATTGGGAATTTAGAATTTTCGACACAAGTCAAAAGAGGAGGGGAGTTTGGTTATCTATCCGTTGATACACAATGGTCAGAAGATCTTTTTCGGGTAGGTTTTAATTTTGAGCAAAAAAATTCTAGAACAACTCTAAAAAATGTTTTTTATTACGTAGACAATGGTGTTTTTGGAGGAAATTTGTTTGTCGGGTATCTCCCTTCAAAATGGGTAGAATTTCACGCCCAGATTAGTGGGGAGAAAAATGTTCAAGAGTCGTTTAAAGCAGTTTGGGTGAATGGTTTAACCTTTTCATTCCCTCGGCAGATGAGTCTTTCGTTCGATTATGAAATCCACGAAAATCAGGAGGCTGATGCAATACAGGTTTGCTGGAAGTTCCTTTTTTGATTATTCTTCTTAGATTTTTGGGAGGTCGGAAGTTCAGCTTATGGCTGAACCTCCGACCTTTTTTCTATATTTTGATAGCATATATTAATGAAAAGTTGCTAGTCGGGGGTATTTTCCTTAGGCTTGAAAAATGTATCCGAATTACTGAATGTTAAATGATAGGGAAATGACTAGACAAGAAAGGAGTTATGATGTGGACTATCTTGCTTAAGTAGTATATATCTAGCAAAGTTTAACAATTTTGATATAATATAGATTATTATTAACAAAAGTTTTTAGATAGCAGTTTTTAGTTTTTAGAGATAGTGAAAACTTTGCTTTACAAATTTTCACTTACTACTCGATATTAGATGTTTGCTACTTATTTATATTATGAACAATACAGTAAAATGGGTAATAGGAGTAATTGTTGTTGCAGCAATAGTTTGGTTTGGTTTCATGAACAAATCAGAAGTTAAAGAAGAAGCAATAACAGAAGACACAACAACAGAAGAGGTTATGGATGTTGAAGTGAATATAGACGTTGTAGATCCAGGAGTTTCTGCAGATACAGAAGTTCCTACTGAAGAAGTAGCTCAATAATAAATTTATTATTGATATAAAATAAAAAACTACCTGTACAGGTAGTTTTTTATTTTATATTGCTATCTTAGAATTTTTTATTATATTTTGATATTATAATAGTATCCTATTTTAGGTACTTTCAGCTTTATAAATTTTTAACTTTTTACTAATTTTTATGCCAGAGTTACCAGAGGTACAAACAATCGTGAATGATTTGAATAAGAAAGTTGTTGACCAGCAAATCATTGATTTTTGGAGTGATTGGAAAAAGAATGTTCGTCCAAGTTTTTTGAAATTTAAAAAAAAAGTTTCCGGAGCAAAAATCTTGGGGGTGAGGAGAAGGGGGAAACATATTGTTATTGATTTAGGTAATAAAAACTCGATTATTATTCATTTAAAAATGTCAGGACACCTCTTGTACAAGCCGACAGCTGACAGCTTACAGCTAACAGCTAGAAGAAATTTTGGCTCCGCCAAAATTTCTTCTAAAAATGATTATTTTGAAGAGAGGGTGAATCAATATGTGCACCATAAATTCAGTTTGAAAAGTGGAGCAACTTTGGAATTTTCAGATATGAGAAAGTTTGGGTGGCTGTGGGTTGTTGCGACTGATGAAGTGGAAAATATTAAAGAAATTAAAAAATTAGGAATTGATGCTATGAGTGAAAATTTTAGTTTAAAAATTTTAAAAGATATTTTGAAAAGAAAGGTAAAAAGTATTATAGGAATTGTTCTTTTAGATCAAGGATTAATTGCAGGAATTGGTAACATTTACCGAAGTGAAATTTTATTTGAGGCAGAGGTTAATCCAAAAAGAAAAATTTTAACACTAAAAGAAAAAGAGATTGAAAAAATTTTTAAGGCAATAAATTTAATATTAAAAAAAGCAGTAAGAATGAGGGGGACTTCTGATGTTGATTATCGTGATACAGAAGGGAAGCCTGGCAGTTTCCAAAATGTTTTGAGAGTATACGGGAGAGACGGAGAAAGGTGCTTGGGGTGTAGAGGTTTGGTAATAAGGGAAAAGCTTGGACAAAGAAGCATATTCTTTTGCCCAAAGTGTCAGAAATAAATTACTTATAATATGTGTTAAAATTTGGTGATATGAAAAGTTTAAAAACCATTCGTTACGTTACAGAAAGCCACTATTTAATCATCGGCCTAGCTTTTATTGTCGGCCTATTATTTTCGGAGGGGATCCTGTGGGCTTCGGTTTATACGAAATTAATTCTGGCGACGATATTTTTTCTTAGCTCTATTAAAATTGATTTAAAAGAAGTTAAGGATTATTTAAACGATAAATTGTTGATTGCTTTTCTCTCTGTGGCATCTCTTTTTATATTACCTATCGTTGTTTATTATATAACTAATTTACTCTATCCCTCCCTTGCCGTGGCCTTCTTGATATTATCAGCGGTTCCTGTCGGCATGACGGCCCCTCTGCTTTCAGAAATTATTGGTGGTAAGTATGGTCTAACCTTGGTACTTACAGTGGTCACTTCTTTGTTGGCTCCTGTCACGTTACCTTTTATCCTTAACTTTTTAGCGGGGGCTTCCGTAAGTATTGATGCTCTTGGTATGTTCATTTTGTTAGCAAAAGTTATTTACGCTCCTTTTATTTTAGCCCAAATACTAAAGAGGTTTTGGCAGAAGAAAATAGACAAAATCTCTGTTTCTTTCAAGCCGTTATCTGTTTTGTTACTAGGCGCTCTTATCGCTATTATCGTAGCAAAGCAATCCCACGTCATCATTGAGGGGTTTGACCTTCTTTATATAAGTTTATTATTTTTGTTTTTTCTTGTATTACATTTTGTTGGATACTTTATTGTTTTTTGGAAAAGTAAAAGTGAAAAAATTGCGGTCGCAATTTGTTTTACCTATATGAATTTTACCTTAGCGATTGAGTTGGTAAATGAATTTTTTTCTGAGCCAGAGATTATTGTTCCAGTGGTACTTTCTATTGTCCCATGGACGATAATATTCATCCCTTTCAAACATATTTCCCAAAAATTATAGGGTGGTGATTTACCTCAATTTTTTGATATAATTAGTTTATGAGTAAATATCAAGAAAAACAGTTTAATATGAATCTTCTTAGTGGGATATCAGAAAAACAAACAGAAGAACATTTAAAGCTTTATGCTGGCTATGTAAAACATGCCAATTTAATTCTAGAAAAAATAGAAGAGCTATCTGGTGAAGAGGGGGATAATTCTTACGTCATTTCTGAACTCAGAAGAAGGTTTAGTTTTGAGTTTAATGGCATGAGGATGCACGAATATTATTTTGAAAGTTTAGAAAAGGGTTCCAAAGGATTAAGTGATAGTAGTAAATTAGCGGAGTCAATTGGAAATCTAGATTCCTTTGTAGAAGAATTCAAACTTGTAGGGATGACTAGGGGAATAGGTTGGGTGGTAGCTTATTTTGACGAACCAAAGGACTCTATTCAAATAGCTTGGGTGGGGGACCACGAATTAGGACAATTAGGAGGGCTTCCAATCATTTTAGTTATGGATATGTGGGAGCATGCTTTTATGGTTGATTATCTGCCAAGCGAAAAGAAGAAATACATTGAAGCTTTTTTTGATAACATTAATTGGGATGTCGTTGAAGAAAGATTTAATAAATTAAATATAAAATAATATGTCTAAAAAAAATAAAATTTTGTTAATCTTTGGTTTCATTCTTGTATTTTTTGGTTTATTTGTTTTGCGAGGGAATGAGGATGACTGGATTTGCCAAAATGGGGAATGGATAAAACACGGGAATCCTTCTGCAGAAATGCCAATTGGATTATGCCCAGGAGCTTTGATTGAAAGTTTTGAAGATTGTGTCAAAGCAGGAAATCCAGTAATGGAAAGTTATCCTAGACAATGTCGTAGTGGGGAAAATTTTTTTGTTGAGGGTATCGGCAATGAATTAGAAAAAATGGATTTGATTCGTTTGGATAACCCAAGACCTAATCAGGTGCTAAAAAGCCCTCTTGTAATTAGGGGTGAGGCTAGGGGGACTTGGTTTTTTGAAGCAGTTTTTCCTATTGTTTTAACTGATTGGGATGGAAGAATAATTGCCCAGAGCTATGCTACCGCCAAGGGTGATTGGATGACAGAAGATTTTGTTCAATTTGAGGGAATACTAGAATTTGAAAATCCAGAAAATATTGGTGATTTTTCTAGAAGAGGAGCATTGATATTACAAAAAGATAACCCTAGTGGTTTACCAGAGCACGATGATGCTTTAGAAATTTCTATTAGGTTTGAATAACTCCAATTTTTGAAAAAAACATTCACGTATTCAACTTAATGCCTGGATGTTTTTTATTGGATATATTTGGGGTTTATGTTAACTTATATCTATTATGGAAGAAGATAAAAAACAAATAATCTGGGACTTAACCTCTCTTTTAAGCGGAGATAATGACCCTAAAATAGAAGAAGAAAAAAAACTTATAGAGCAGGAAGCTTATGGGTTTATAAATAAATGGAAAGATAGAGATGATTATCTTCAAGAGCCCTCCATACTTAAAGAAGCTTTAGACGAATCTGAAAAGATGTCCCGAAATTACGGTGACGTCGGTTTTTATTTTTGGTTACGAACATCACAGGATCAAAATAATCCAGAATTGAAGGCTAAAGAAAACAAGTTACATGATTTTTATCAAAAAATAGCGAACGATATGCGATTTTTTGGAATGAGGGTGGCAAAAATTCCTGAGTCAGAGCAAGGTAAATTTTTAGAGTACGAAGGGTTGAATGAATACAAACATTATTTAGAAACATCTTTTACTGAAGCAAAATATTTATTGAGTGAGAAGGAAGAAAATATTTTGTCTCTTGAATCAAAAGCCGGTTTTTCAAATTGGGTGGATATGGTGGAAAGTTTTTTGTCGAAAGAGGAAGGGGAGATAATTTCTGAAAATAGTGAAAGAGAAATAAAACCTTTGGCAGAAATAATGAGCTTGTTGAGTAGCCAGAGCAAAGAAACGAGAGATTCGGCGAGTGAAGTACTAAATAAAATTCTTAAAAAACATTCTGATGTGGCAGAACATGAAATTAATTCCATACTGCACTCTAAAAAAGTTGATGACGATCTCCGGGGGATTGAAAGGCCTGATTTAGAAAGGCACATTAGTGATGATATTGATAGTGAGGTAGTTGATGCCTTGATCGATTCTGTTTCAAGCCGTTTTGATACTGCTAAAAAATTCTATCAGTTAAAAGCAAAGTTGATGGGGGTAGATAAATTAAAGTACCACGAAAGAAATGTGCCTTATGGAAATATTGATAAGAAATATTCTTATGAAGATGCTTCCAACTTAGTCTTGAAAGTATTTAAAAAATTAGATAAACAATTTTTTGATATTTATGACGGGTTTATAAAAAAAAGTCAGATAGACGTTTATCCAAGAAAAAACAAAAGGGACGGGGCTTTTTGTGCCGGTAATTTAATTACTCAACCGACATATATTTTATTAAATCATGCGGATAAATTGCACGATGTTCTGACCATCGCTCACGAAGCGGGACATGGTATAAATAGTGAATTAATGAAGGAAAAACAAAATGCATTAAATTTTGGGACCCCTATGGCAACAGCCGAGGTCGCCAGTACTTTTATGGAAGATTTTGTTCTTGAGGATATTTTAGAGGGGGCAGACGATGAGTTGCGACTCGCAATAATGGTAGACAAGTTAAATGGTGATATCTCTACTATATTTAGACAAATTGCTTGCTATCAATTTGAGCAGGAATTACACAAAGATTTTAGAGAAAAAGGTTATTTATCAAAAGAAGATATCGGTAAAATATTTCAAAAAAATATGTCTGCTTATATGGGCGATTTCGTTGAGCAGTCAGAAGGGTCAGAAAACTGGTGGATTTATTGGGGTCATATTAGAAGTTTCTTTTATGTTTATTCTTATGCTAGTGGTTTATTAATTTCAAAATCAATGCAAAATTCTGTGAAAGAAGACCCAAAGTTTATTGAGGAGGTAAAAGAATTTTTGTCTGCAGGATTATCAGATTCTCCAAAAAATATTTTTAAAAAATTGGGTATCGATATTACAGATAAAAACTTTTGGAAAAAAGGATTGGATGAAGTTGACGCACTTTTAAATGAAACCGAAACTTTGGCTAAAAAATTGGGGAAGATCTAAAAGAGTTAAGAACCCATAATTAATATCTCACAGTTTTTTAATTTTAAATCCCCAGAGCAAGCTCTGGGGATTTGGTACACCTATTCGGTTGCGGAGTTTTTTAATGCGGGCCAAATGATACATGAAGACCTGCATTCCTGGATCCTTGTGCCACGGCTAACTTTGTTTTCTGCGAGTCGTTAGAATATACAATAATTTCTTGAACAGTCGTATTGTCTCTAATAGATAACATAATATTGGAACCGATATCCCCAATTTTGACCCTTTTTTGTCCATTAGCTGATTTTAACCCTGCTTTGATAAAACCAATCTGAATCTTTGTAACTTCTGAAAGTTCGTTGGCAATATCCACCACAGTTCCTGCCGCGGGGATAACTGTGGTGTGGCTGTTACAATATTTACCCCCCGATCTAGTATTTTTTGTTGACATAATTTTTCTCCTTCCTTCTTTTCTATTTGAAAAAAATTATTTTTTTCTAAGTTTATTTAATACTATAATTGCTCCAATGTCAAACTCTACTGAGAAAACTTGGCTACATTTTATCTTTGTGATATTGTAACCAAAGAAAAAATTGTCTAGCATCGGTTACTATTGAAATATTAATAATAAAGACAATCAAGAGAGGGGAATGGAATGAATATAATTGTAAGAGCTTTTTTTATAGCAGTAACTTTCGTTGGGTGGGCGGTGATGAGTAAATACTGCAGACAAAATTTTGCTTGGTCAGCATCAATCGTTTTCTTCTTTACAGCCGTTCCTGTTCTTATTTTATCCCGAGCAACTTTGCTGAGTATCCCAGTGCCAGATATTAAATCATTTTTAATTTTGTCTGTTGCAGGTGCGTTGAATGGGTTTGGTGTTTATTTTTATTCTCAAACTCTTGAAAGAGCAGGAAACCAGAGCGGCGCTTTTATTGTTACAGTGTCTGTTGTTATGGTTATGGTTGCTCCACTACTAGCATATTTTGTTAATGGGGAAGTTATCAATCTTAAACAAACTGCTGGTTTGGTGTGTGCTATATCAGCGGTCTATTTATTAAGTTGATTGGTGGTTAATCCCCTAAAGTTTACAAGGCTCGCTTCCGTGAGGAATAAGCGAGCCTTTTTGTTTTTAAAAAAATAAATCCCCAGGGGTCGCTTACGCAACCCTAGGGGATTTGTGTTTTCGGCCTTTACACTGGTTAAGTGCAAAGGCGGGAGTCAACCTCCTCCGCAGCCAGAGCAGCATTTTCCGCGACAGTGGGCAATCCGGGGGATGGTGAACCTTCTCATGTGCATTTTCCTCACGGTAGTTCCTCCTTCGTTGGGGGTTGGTGAGAACAACTTTATAAGAATAATAGATGAAAGATTTTTTTTGTCAATGTTTTTCTGTTTAGTAAAAAATTATTTTGTAGGTTGAACTTTTTGGTTTTTTTGTTATATTTAAAAATAATATGGTTAAAAAAGAAATAAATTTTGATTCGAAGAAAATTAAACACCTTGAATTTATCCAAGATATTATTGAGAGAATGATAAAGAGCTCCTTTTTGTTTAAGGGGTGGTGTTTGACTGTTTTGTTCAGTTTGATCACTTTTTCTAACGGCTCTGCGCATCAGTCAAAAGGAGTTTTTTATGCGGTTATTCTTTCTTTTTTCCTTATTGATGTTTATTTTGCCTATAAAGAGGAATCATATATAAATTTGTATAATAAAGTTAGAACAAATGAGACCACTGATTTTAGTTTAAAAATCCAAAAGATGTCAAAGAAAGCCTTCACCGATTCCTTGACCGCTTTTCCAAATTATTTTTTCTATTTATTTTTGATGTTAATGGTTTATTTACTGCATCTTTAGATGTTAGTTGATTTAAATTTTTTAAAAGAGTACTATTTTTTGTAGATAGTGGTGGGTTAAAAGTACTTAAATTTTGCTAAAAAGGAGGGCTGAGGTATGTATGGCATCGCAAAAGGCGCCGTTATAATTGCTCTTCTTTTTAATTCTGCTTTTCTTAATGACCGCGAGAGAGAGAAGAAGGAAGTTTTTTGGTTAATGCTGGTTTAATGAAGGTTTATGAAACACAACAAGCGTCTGCTGTTGAGAAAAGCAACATACCATGTCCCAGATGTTTCGTGGGGAGAATCGCTTACCACAAAAATAGAAACTCTCTGAGGGAGAGTAACAAATTACTGCAGTTGCAGTAATCCAAAATGTCGGCGGAATGAAGAGGAAAAAAAGTATGTAGTTTTTTTGGGTTAGGGCAGGGGTCGCGAGACCCATGTTTTTCATTCTATTAATACTCTTAAAAAACCTGCTATAATAATACTATTATAAATTTAAATATTTTTTTATGGATTTTTTAAATAAATTTGACCTAAAGTCTATTCCTATTTTTAAGATTTTAGGAATTGGACTCCTTGGGATTGTTTTCCTTACCGTAGCCATATCTTTTATTGGTTTTGGTTTTCGAACAGCTTTTAATGGAAGTACCGGCTATAGCAGTGACTCCTCTTCGTCTAATAGCGGAATGATAGCTCCTTCAAGTTTGTCAGTAAGAAACGTTGCTACTGAAATGGCTCAGGATAGCAGTGTCGGGATGTATGATGAAAAAGATTTTGAAGTTACTGAGTATTCCGCCGTTATTAAGACGGGGAAGTTTAAAAAGACCTGTTCCAATGTGGAAGTTTTGAAAGGTCTAGACTATGTTGTTTTTGAGAGTAGCAACAAAAATGATACAAGCTGTTACTATACTTTTAAGGTTAAGAACGATAAGGCCGATGAGGTATTAGGTGTGATTCAAGGACTTAAACCAGAGTCTTTACAAACAAATAAATTTACATTGAAAAACGTTATTGACGACTATACAAGCGAGATTGAAATCTTAACTAAAAAATTAGCCTCCGTTGAAAAAACCTTAACGGACGCTCAGAGTGCGTATGATCAAGTTACCGTTCTTGCAACAAGAAATCAGGATGTTGCAAGTTTGGCTAAAATAATTGAAAGTAAAATACAGTTAATCGAAAGATTGACACAAGAGAGGCTTAATACTAAAGAAAGAATAGACCGACTTAATCAAAGCAAGGCCGAACAAATTGATAGAGTGGATTATACTCTGTTTAGTGTTAGCGTTTACGATATTGTTATCTTTGATTTGAAGCAAATAAAAAACTCTTGGGTTTACGAATTGAAACAATTTGTGAACGAGTTTAATTCAATGATTCAGAATATTACAGTAGGTTTGGGTACCTATCTTTTCCAGTTGATACAAATCATTATTTACCTATTTATTGCATTGTTTGTTGTAAAGTATGGGTGGAAGGCTGTTAAGAAAATTTGGAGAGCTTAACCAATTAGTGGCGCGGTAGCCTTGCGGATGTATTAAAAAATAACGTTAGAATAGTGATATTCTAACGTTATTTTTGTGTGAAAAGATTTAATAAACTTACCTTATTTTCTTGTTGACTTTTTTTTTAGTTTGTATATACTAGGTGACATACTTTATATGATAAATAAAGATAACTTTAATAAGCGGAAAAAGTAATAGGCATTTGATATTGTCTGTTAAACTACCGCTTTAGTAAGCGGATTTTTTATTAAAATTTTGTTGTTCGTGCTCAGTTTCAGCTTGCTGAAACTGAGCACGGATAGTAAGAAAGAAATGGCGGTAAGATAGATTCATTGAAAATTGAATAATCAAAATTCATCCATGGAATCGGATGGGTTTTGTATGGGTCTTTAGTTTTAAATTATTTATAATTTAAGATTTTAGATCTGTAGGTAAAATTAACAATTTGTTGTAAAACAAATTGTTGCATAATCACAGAAAAAAGAACCTCGAAAGGTTCGGTGTTTCAGATATTGAATTATCGTCTGAAACATTTTAAAAAATTGCGTTTTTTAAATTTCCTAATAAGAAATTTTAAGGGCGTATGGTGGATGCCTTGACTCTAAAAGGCGATGAAGGACGTGGCATGTCTGCGATAAGCTTCGGGTAGGTGACTAGCAACCTTTGATCCGAAGATTTCCGAATGGGGGAACCCAACAGAGTAAAACTCTGTTACCTAATAATTTAATTATTAGGAGCGTACCTAGGGAAGTGAAACATCTCAGTACCTAGAGGAACAGAAAAAAATGTTTATTTATTTAAGCGATATTTCGTCAGTAGCGGCGAGCGAAAGCGAAGGAGCCCAAACCGAACGGTATTTATATTGTTCGGGGTTGTAGGACAACAGTGTCGTTCATTTATGAATGAGGAAAGTCAAAAAATATTTTGTTAGTTGAATTTGTTGGAAAGCAAAACTCTAAAGGGTAATGGTCCCGTAAACGAAAACAAAATATCTTTCTTGTTGTTGTTCCTGAGTACCTCAAGACACGAATAGCTTGGGGGAATCTGCCAGAACTAACTGGTAAGGCTAAATACTTTTAGAGATCGATAGTGAACAAGTACCGTGAGGGAAAGGTGAAAAGAACCCCGGTGAGGGGAGTGAAATAGATCTGAAACCATACGCCTACAAGGAGTAGGAGCGGGTTGCACATTGTGCGCCTGATCTGTGTTAAATAATGGATTCCGTCGTGTAGCTTGTCCGCGAAAGATTTCCTTCGGGTTGTCGGGCGCCACCGTTTAAGGTGACAATCCGAATGATCTCGAATAGGATACGGGAGGGTGGCACTCTCTATTGCGGGTAGACATTTTCTATCTGAAATCGACGGATTCATTTCCGAGCTGGTGAAAACCAGCTCGGATCCATTATTTAGCACAGAACAGGTTTGCAACGTGCAATCCGTCACTGCGTGCCTATTGAAGAATGAGCCAACGAGTCTATATAAGTGGCAGGATAAGCCCTATTGGGCGTATTCACAGGGAAACCGAGTGTTAATAGCGCGAACTAATTGTCTTTTGTATAGTACCCGAAGCCAAGTGATCTTACCATGAGCAGGGTGAACTTTGTCGAAAGATGAAGGGAGGCCCGAACCGTTTGGTCGTTCAACTCCATCGGATGACTTGTGGTAAGCAGTGAAAAGCTAATCGAACTTGGTGATAGCTGGTTCTCTCCGAAATAGCTTTAGGGTTAGCGTCTAGATTACCTATTGGGGGTAGAGCACTGGAAGGACTGAACAGGGGGAAACTTCGTCAGTCCTATCAAACTCCGAATACCAGTAGTCAATTTCTAGGCAGTTAGACTCCGGGGGCGAAGCTCCGGTGGTCAAAAGGGAAACAGCCCAGACCTACATCTAAGGTCCCTAAATTCATACTAAGTGCACTTAAGGAGGTGAAATTTCTCAGACAATGAGGAGGTTGGCTTAGAAGCAGCCATCCTTTAAAGATAGCGTAACAGCTCACTCATCAAGAGATCTTGCGCCGCAGATTATCGGGGCTAAGTATGATACCGAAGGTTAGGATTCGTGAACTTTTAGTTCATGAGTGGTAGGAGAGTATTCTGTTCTGCGATGAAGCCGAAGGCGTAAGCCACGGTGGAGCGTACAGAAGTAAGAATGTTGGCACAAGTAACCGCAATGCAGGTGAGATCCCTGCACGCCGAAAGACTAAGGTTTCCTTCGCAATGTTTATCAGCGAAGGGTTAGTCGGGCCTAAGGAGATGGTGAAAACCGAATCTGATGGACATACGGTTAATATTCCGTAACTTCCGCATAATGCGATGGGGTGACGGAGGAAATAAGTAAGAGCACATTATTGGATTTGTGTTATTTATTTTGAGAATTGTTTCTTAGGAAAATCCGGGAAACTTACTTTAATGTTAAATTTCGTAAATAGATTAAATTCCTTCCTTCGGGTTGGAAAATTCTTATGAAGAGCCTTCCAAGAAAAGCCTCTAAACTTAATTGTGTGGAATCCGTACTAAAACCGACACAGGTAGTCAGGTCGAGAAGACCAAGGCGAACGAGTGATAATTCCCCAAGGAACTCGGCAAAAAAGCAGCCGTAACTTCGGAATAAGGCTTGCCCTCTTTTTATTAAGAGGGCCGCAGCGAAAGTAACCCTGCCAACTGTTTATCAAAAACACAGCTCCCTGCGAACTCGTAAGAGGATGTATAGGGGGTGACGCCTGACCAATGCCAGAAGGTTAAATAATGGTGGTATAAAAAATTTATTTTTTATGCTGGCCGCTATAAGCCCTGGTGAATGTCGGCCGTAACTATAACGGTCCTAAGGTAGCGAAATTCCTTGTCTGGTAAGTTCAGACGTGCACGAATGGCGTAATGAGTGGGGTACTGTCTCGGGGAACAGCTCGGTGAAAATGCAATACCGGTGAAGACGCCGGTTACCTGCAGCTAGACGAAAAGACCCCAGGAGCTTTACTATAGCTTGATATTGGGTATATGTTTTGGATGCGTAGAATAGGTGGGAGACTTTGATGTTATTCTTTTGGGAATAATTGAGTCGCCAGTGAAATACCACTCTTTCAAATTGTATATTCTAATCTCGACGGCAAAAACGTCGGGAGACATTATCTGGCAGGTAGTTTTAGTGGGGCGCTATCCTTGATTCAATCAATTTTTTTTGGTTGAATCAAACTATGGCGCCTCCGAGAAGTTTAATCCACTTCGAAAATAAATAAAATAGGGGGTATTCATTTTTAAAATGAGTAGGTATTCAGCTATATGCTGGGAATTCCGAGTATCTGACAGTACTTTTGTGAGTAAATTGCAGAAGTGAAAATCTGATCAGTGCGACCTAAACCAAATTATTGGTCGGTCAACGGATAATCAGCAGGAAAGACTTGTAATATTTACAAGAATCCTCAGAGACTAAACGCTGAACTAATCTTTAGATTAGAAAATATAGTCCGATCTTATTGGCGACAATAAGGAATAATATACTCCGGTATCGTTCACAGATTAATGTCTGTAACATAAATGCCTAAAAAGTAACGGAGGAGCCTATTAAGGTCAGCTAAGCGCGAATGGAAACCGTGCTGATAGTGTAATGGCACAAGCTGGCTTGACTGCAAGACGTACATGTCGAGCAGGTGCGAAAGCAGAGCATAGTGAACCGAAGGTCCGCTTTAGATGCGGCCTAAGATTAACGGATAAAAGCTACCCTGGGGATAACAGGCTGGTTCCGCCTAAGAGTTCATATCGACGGCGGAGTTCGGCACCTCGATGTCGGCTCATCTTATCCTGGGGCTGGAGAAGGTCCCAAGGGTTTGGCTGTTCGCCAATTAAAAAGATACGCGAGCTGGGTTCAGACCGTAAAGTAGCAAAGCTACTTTAAATTTAAAATGCAAGTTTCAAAAATCAAAATGACGATGAAAAATGTAAAAATAATTTAAAGTTTACTTAGCTGTTTTACAGTCTGAATCAAAACAAAACAAAGAGTTTTTTCGTCTTTGAAAAAGAAAAGAAACCAACCAAACACGGCGGTCCATAAGAAGTAATTCTTATGAGAAAAAGTCGACTTATATCGGTGAAACCCTATCAATTTTTTTGAGGGCAATACCGAGGGAAGAATTTAATATTCGCCCGTAGAGACTAAATGTTGACATCCAATTATTTATAATTGGAATGTGTTATAGTCCGATCCCTTCAGTAATGAAGGTTAAAACAAAATGCGTGAGACAGGTTGGTCTCCTATCTGCTGCAGGCGTTGATTCTTGAGAAGATTTGCTCCTAGTAAATTTTGCTACTTTCCGTCGAAAGACGGATTGAAAATGTGGCTATAACGGTGAAACCTTCATATGATTGTTGTTCGAGTATTTAACATACTTTCGGTCTCTGTATGTTACAATATGCTTGAGGACCGCAATCCTCTTTAAGGCAATACCGTGGGAAGTCGATCTAAAACTCATACAAATAATTTAGCGTACATCGCAGGTTTTCTTGATGGTGATGGCAGTTTGATGTTACAAATCAAAAAACGTTCCGATACAAAACGGGGCGTAAGGTTTATGGCAACAATCTGCTTATATCAAGATACCCGCCATGAAAAACCACTTTTGTGGATGCGTAAAGTGTTTGGAATCGGATATATTTCTCGTCGAAAAGACGGAATATCCGAATTACGAATTAATGGTTACAAAACAGTAAAAGAAATTCTTTTGCAATTGCAACCTTTTATAAAGTTTAAGTCTATTCAGACAAAAGCTCTTATAGAATCTTGTACTATGTTAGAAATCGTTAAAATAAGTGATATGACCAAACAACAATTACGTAAAATAGTTGATTTAGCATTTATAATCAGAAAAGAAAATTATGCTAGTCACAGTACGTTAAATAAAAAAGATTTGTACGAGCGTTTAGGTTTGACCCCGTAACGACTTGTTTGTAGAAAATAACCTTTCTGCAACAGACGTATAAATGTGTTGAATCATTTTGTAAAAGAGTGACAACCTTTATATGTAACACGCCACCACCCCTAGTCCTAAATTCATGAGGAAAGGGTGAAGATATAGTCTGTGCTCCTAGAAATAGGGGAAATTGAATTTAATAATATTAATTATTAAATGAAAAACACGACGAGAGGACCGGAGTGAACTAACCTCTGGTGTGCCAGCTGTTCCGCCAGGAGCACTGCTGGGTAGCTATGTTGGGAATGGATAACCTCTGAAAGCATCTAAGAGGGAAGCCAACTTCAAGATAAGGAATCGTTTAAGATCCCTGAGAGATGATCAGGTTGATAGGCTCTAGGTGTAAGTGTAGTAATATATTTAGCCGAGGAGTACTAATTCATCGATTTTCTTATTAGGAATTTTAAAGAACGTAATTAAAAAGTAGTTTTTAACTATAGTCGATAGATTGTAGTTAAAAAGATGTGATTAAATTTTACCATTATTCAAATATTGAGAACTGAAATGAGGTTTTGTTCTTGAGCGCAAAAAGTGTATATGGGCACATTCTCTTAACTCGTTTTTGACACAAGGCTTTTGACACATCGACAGGTTGTATAGCGCGGTGTTATTAGCGAAAGTACTACTCTTAAATGGGGAGAATAGGGCGTGGTTCGAATCCCGTTGAGCGTTCATTTAATTGTATCGGGGGATACGGTCCCTATCCACACAAATTGGCTTGTTGCTGGTTACTCCTAAAGGGTAAAAAAGAGGCAAGTCTGGGGGCCGTATCAACCGACCATTTTGAGGAATTAGTGCTTTTTGCGCGAAGTTCCTCACTTCATTTCAGTTCTCAAATTATTCAATTTCAAAATTAAATAAGTTTCAACAAAATCAAGTATTTTGTGTTGGTGCTTCGTCGGAAGGGGTACACCCGTTCTCATTCCGCACACGGCAGTTAAGCCTTCTAGAGCCGATGATACTCTTTATGGGGAAAGTAGGTAGGCGCCAACACTAAGTACTTGATTTTTTTGTTACCTATTTTTGCTTTTATACACAAAACAAGTTGGGGGAGGTAGGTAGCTTTTTTTCGAAGAAAAAAAGAAATAACAACACTAAGTACTTGATTTTTTTGTTACCTATTTTTGCTTTTATATATACAAAACAAGCTGGATTAAGTTAGCTTTTACAGGCTTTTTACACTTGCTACTTAATACTTACTACTTTATACTAATGCTATGTCTTGGTCATCTAGAAGAAGAACAATTTATTTTGGACTCTTTGCAATGTTTTTGTTGGGTATTTTTTATTCCAGTTTTTACTCATTTTTTTATAAACCCCCCACTTGTTTTGATGGAAAACAGAATCAAACAGAACAAGGCGTTGATTGTGGTTTCCCTTGTTCATCCGTTTGTAGCTTCCAAACTATGGAGCCAGTTGTTTTGTGGAGTCGAGTGTTTAAATTAACTAACGATGTTTATAATGCGATGGCTTTAGTTGAAAACGCTAATAGCGAAGCAGAAGCTTTTGGAGTTCCTTATTCTTTTAAAGTCTATGATGATAAAAATGTTTTAATATATGAGAGGATCGGAAAAGTTGATCTTTTGGCGAACAGTACTGTGCCAATTTTTGAAAGAACTATTGTGACCGGGGAAAGAACGCCCCAAAGAACTTTTTTTGAATTTTCTGAAGAGATAAAATGGGAAAAAGCTATAAAAGAACAGCCAGATTTGTTTGTAAAGAATAAGGAGCTTTCTTATGATAATGGTAAACCTCGCTTAAACGTAACTATAGAAAATCAAACACTAAAAAGTTTTAATAATATTGAGATTACCGCTATTGTTTTTGACAAAGAAGGTAACGCCATAAATGTTTCTCAGACGATTATTAACTCGTTACCAAAATCTTCCTCAGAAGATGTGGTTTTTACTTGGTCTGAGCCCTTCGTTTCTGAGCCCGGGAGAACAACAATAATCCCGCTGGTTAAATAGCTATGTTTTTCAATTTGAAAACGGACGTTGATTGGATTTTATTTTTTTCGGCTTTGACAATAGTTGGTGCTGGTCTCATCACAATGAACTCTTTTGTTGGAGAAAACTATTTTTTTGAAAAACAGCTAATTTGGTCTCTTGTCTCAGTATTTGTTTTCTTTTTGTTTAGTTTTTTTGACTTTAGTTTTCTAAAACAAACAAAGGTTCTTATCTTTATTTTTTCTTTTTTTGTTCTTCTTTTATCAACCCTTTTTTTTATAGGGAGTGTCTTTAAAGGGGCACAGAGCTGGTTCGATTTAGGACTTTTTTCTTTTCAGCCGGCTGATTTTGTGAAATTGGTCATTATCTTATTGCTTGCAAAATATTTCTCGAAGAGACATGTTGAAATAGCTCACATAAAACATATCTTAATTTCTGGTATTTACGCTTTTATTTTCTTTGTTTTAGTTTTATTACAGCCAGATTTTGGATCGGCTATTATTATTTTTATGATTTGGTTAGGGATGGTGCTCGTTTCTGGTATTTCAAAAAAACACCTTCTGGCTGTTTTCACCGTTGGCGTCCTCGCATTCGCTGTTTTGTGGGGATTTGTTTTTCAGGATTATCAAAAAAATAGAATCACTACGTTTCTACACCCCTTGGCCGATATCCAAGGAGCAGGATATAACGCTTTCCAGTCTACCATTGCTGTTGGTTCAGGGCAGATGCTAGGGAAGGGAGTTGGTTTTGGGACACAGTCTCGTCTTCAGTTTTTACCCGAGTATGAAACAGACTTCATTTTTGCATCTTTTGCCGAGGAGTGGGGTTTTGTTGGTGTTTTAATCTTATTTTTTCTTTTCGCGGTGGTTATCTGGAGAATCTTGCTGATTTCTGTTAACGGAACATCAAATTTTGAGATTCTTTTTGGCTTAGGGTTAGCTATTATGTTCATTAGTCACTTTATTGTGCATATTGGAATGAATATAGGCTTGCTCCCTGTTACGGGGGTTACCATTCCTTTTATGAGCTATGGAGGGTCACATTTACTAACTGAATTTACCGGGCTAGGCATTTTAATGGGTATTAAACACCACTCTCAAAGATTTCACAAAGACGATATGCAGAATGAGTTTTTGGGGATTTAATTCTTTCAGATTAATAAGCGCCAAACAAAATCCAGTTTTTTGCATTTGGAGTCGATAAAAAAATACTATTGCTTCCTCCCCAAAAAGTTGTATTTTTCATATTTGCAGGTATAGAATTCCAATTTTCGGAAACATTCACCATTGCTATTGCGTAATCTTGCATGTTTGCACTTGTTTTGTAGAAGAGCCCATCAAAGGCACCAACGAAGAAGCCAGAAGTGGGTATGGAAGGGTCAATCGGCCTTGTTTTTAAATAAGGAGAAAGAACTGCTAGTTTGTTTAAATCTCTCCACGCGACAATTCCACATTCCCAACAGTCCATGTTACTAGCCCCTACTGTTGCGTTGTTTGGGTAACTTCCATTTTCATTGTAATACATCTCTAAAGCAATTTGAACTTGTTGTAAACCCTGCACTCTTTTAATATCTCTCGCTTTCGATCTCGCGCTATTCAAAGAAGCCATTACTACACTTGAAAGCAAGCCAATAATAGAAATAACTACCAACAATTCAATTAAAGTGAAACCTAGGTTGTTTTTTAGTTTCGCCGTCGCCTTGAATGAATTATTTAAAGAGTTTTTAGTTTTTGTTAAATTTAATTTTTTAAACATATATTTTATTCAGGTATTATTACACCCATTTCTTTTAATTGTTGTAATTCTTCAATACCCAGTTCTCTTCCCGGAGTAGAATTAGTAGATCCACTTGACCAAATTATTACAATAGTCAGCAATACACAAAGAACAATAATCCCTAGCATTACTTTGTTAGCTTGTTTTTCATCTTTTACCCCCATTTTCATAAGAAGTTTTGTTATAAAAGAAACCTTTTCTCCCCGAACTCTACCCCTTACTTCTTCTTGAAATTCTACGTTTGACATAGTTTTGTTAATTTTTAATATTAATTAGGTTAATTATAGCTTTTTTTGTATTTTTAGGCATTTTGTGGGTGGGGATATCTTGGGGCGGGGGAGTGGAGTGAAGAGGTGTAGTTAATTTACTAATATAGTTGGTCATTTGAAGAAGAGAATTGATTATTAAATTTCTAATAAATCAATTGTTTATCCCTCGTAAACAGCCAATGTTTCCCAGGCCATTTTTTCAAGGGAAAATTCTTCCATGACTTTAATTTTTATTTTTTTCCCAAAATCCGCCACTTCATTTTTATTTTCTAAATAAAATCTTATAGCATTGGCGATTTCTTTTTCTGTTTTGGCCCTTACTATGACACCATTTTTCAGATTATCAATAATTTCTTCTGTTCCCCCAACTCTGGTTGAAATAATTGTATTCTCTGCTTGCCCCGCCTCCAGTAATGTGAAAGGGAAGCCTTCTTTGACCGAAGATAATAAAAATATATCAAAAGCCTTTAAATATATTTTTGCATCTTCTATAAATCCTGTTAGAAAAACATTTTTTTCTAAATTCTCTTTTTCTATTAAATTTTCTAAATAGCCCCTGTCCTCACCACTTCCTATTATAATAAATACTCCATCCCAATCATCTCCCAAACTTTTTTTGAGTCTCCCAATAGCTTCTATCGCGTACTTTAAACCTTTATTTTTCGTTAATTCAGAAATAGTTCCTACCCAAATACAATCTTCAAAATTGACAGTACTCGGAGCACTGTCAATTTTCTTTAATAAAAATTTTCTAGCGTCATCCTGATTTAAAAATTCTATTTTTGATATTCCGTTATATATTAAAGTGAATTTTTTGGACACCAAAGGCCAACGGGACACCTGCTCCAATTCTTTTTTTGAAATAACTATCGTCTCGTGCGACATCACGACTGTCATAAAACTAATAAATTTTATGATGAGTCTTTGCCAATAAGGACGGTCTTCGTTAAAAGCAAAACCATGAGCAGTAAAAATAATTTTTTTAACCCCTGCAATTCTTCCCGCCAAAGAACCCAGCCCTCCAATCTTTGAACTATTTAAATGGATAATATCAGGTTTCTCTTTACTAAAAATATTAATTAAATTTTTGAAAGCTTTTATCTCGTCAAGGAAACTAATATCACGGCCCAAGTTTTCTACTTTGATTTTTTTAATACCACTAGCATCTAATTTTTCTGTTAGTAACCCCTCTCCTCCATATAAAACAGCAACGTCATATTTATCCTTGGGTAAATTTGTTGCAAGATTATAGACATACACCTGAGCCCCTCCCCAGTTTGATTTGGTCACTATATAAAATATTTTTATTTTTTTGAGATTCTTACCCATAGTGTAAATTGTATCAATTTATGTCTTTCAAAAAAAGCCCCATTGTTGTATTATTTAAGGATATTATGAGTAAAAGGGAATCAGGCCTGCTTTTTGTGGGGGACATACTAGTATTTACACTTTCTTTGTGGGTGGTTTTGTTTATTCGTTATTTAGCATTACCTAGTAAAGAAATATTTTTACAACACATTATTCCTTTTTCTATCCTTTTTATTTTGTGGTCTCTTATTTTTTTCATAGCGGGTCTTTATGAAAAAAGGGTTCTTATTATAAAAAGAAGGCTGTTCACTAGTATTTTCAACGTTCAGTTGATAAATAGCATCATAGCGGCAGCTTTCTTTTACTTTGCATCGTTCTTTAATATTGCTCCAAAAACAAATCTTTTAATCTATTTAGTTGTTTCTTTTCTTTTTATTGTAATTTGGAGAGCTTACATTGCTCCTTTTGTGGGAGTCAGGAAAAGAGCCAATGCTATTATCGTTGGAAACAGGGAAGAGATTAACGATATAAAAGAAGCCATCGAAAAAAATTCTTGGTATAACTTAAATCTTATTTCTACCCTAAATTTAGATAAAATTGATGGCCTAAATTTTCAACAAGATGTTTTGGATTTGATATACAAAGAAGGGGTCTCTGTTGTTATTGTTGATTTGGATAGTGAAAAAGTTAAACCTCTCTTGTCTCATTTTTATAATTTAATGTTTTCAGATATTAAGTTTATGAATGCGCATGATGTTTACGAAGATATTTTTGGGAGGATTCCTTTGTCCTTGATTCAATATGATTGGTTCTTAGAAAACATTTCAAATTCATCCCACGTTTTTTATGATTCTTTAAAAAGGGTAATGGATGTTTTCGTTTCTCTTATTTTAGGGATCATTTCTTTGTTTTTATATCCATTTGTTTATATCGCAATAAAACTAGAAGATAAAGGACCAATTTTTTATTCTCAAGAAAGAATAGGACAAGGGGGAAAAAGAATAAAGATTCTAAAATTTAGAAGTATGAAAACCAATGATTCAGGGATGTGGATAGACGAAGGAGATAAGACAACCAAGGTGGGGAGATTTTTAAGAAAGACCAGCATAGACGAATTCCCACAGCTTTGGGGTGTTTTAAAAGGTGATCAATCTCTCGTTGGACCTCGCCCAGAATTACCCGAATTAGTTGAAGTTTACAGTAAAGAAATCCCTTATTACAACATTAGACACTTAGAAAAGCCGGGGCTTTCTGGTTGGGCTCAAATCTATCATAAAGAAGCTCCCCACCATAAGACAGACATCGATAAGACAAAAATAAAATTATCATATGATTTGTTCTATATTAAACACCATTCATTTATCTTGGATTTGAAAATAGCGCTAAAGACTTTGAAGATATTATTCTTTAGAAAAAGTTTTTAAGTGATATTATAAAAGCATAATAATTAATTTTTAAATTATGAAAAATAAAATAAAATCTGTATTAACAATATTTTCTGTTTTGGCATTAATTTCTATTGCTGTTGCTGGAATTATGTTGGTGTTAGATCTTGGAAATGGGCCAGAGATAACGGAGGCTCTTAAAAAGGTAATATATATTTTAGGTATTTTGGTTGTGCTATCTGCTACCGTTACCGGAATTATTAAAATAAATAAATAAATTTATATAATATGAAAAAAGGATTTGGTTTAATTGGGATTTTAATAGTTTTAGGATTTATCGCTGTTGTGGGAGGGGGAGGTTATTTTTATTTAAATAACAGAACAACGCATCTTCTTCATTTTGATAAAACGGTATCAAATCTTGAAATTAGTTGTCAAAAAGATGACGATTGTGAGCTTGTTAGTCTGGCTAGTGGATGTGGTGGCCTTACTTCTATTAATAGATTAAATAATCAAGATGATATTGAAAAATTTAATAAAAAAGAAGAAGCTTTGTTAAGCACTGTTGTTTTTGATTGCGATCTCCCTATGGAAAAATATAATTATAAAGCAATATGCGACAGCGGAGTTTGTAGTATCAAGGAAAATGAAATTGTAAATTGGGGAACTTACATAAATGAAGAGTTTGGGTTTGAAGTTAAATACCCCAAAGATTTTAATTTAAATATAACAAAAGATTTGCCAATTAAAATAACAATTTCCAACCAAATTAAACCATCGGCAAACGATTACCTAGGTGGACGGGAGGAACTAAATATTACTATTTTTGATGACAATAATAATTATTCCGATTATTATCAAAGTTATATGGAGTGGGTGAACAGAGATTTTAATGAACCATTTTTGTCTGGGTATAATAACAAAAAGATATTAGATATAAACGGTTATAAGTTTGTTTCTTTTGAGGTAGTAAGTGGGATGGATGAGGTAAGAGAATATATATTGAAGGGAGATAATAAAACATTTGTTTTGTCGACCTCTGTCGTTGGTAAAGATAGTAATGATACCAAGTTACAAGAAATTATCTCAACATTCAGGTTTTTAGAATAAAATCAGTATTTACTAAATATTATACAGCTTTGAACAAAGCTCAAAATCTATTCCTATAGGTTGAGCTACACTGCTAGGTTTTGCCGATTTCCTAATAGGAGATTCAGAATCTTAAAATTTGTGATAAAATTATATTTATGAAAATAACAATTTTAGGAAGTGGTTCATTCTATACAAACAAGGAAAGGTCAGGGCCTTCGTATTTGTTAGAAGTTGATGGAAAAAAGATATTAATTGATTGCGGTCCTGGAACATTGATGAGACTCTCCCAGCTCGGAGTAAATCCAACAGAAATAGATTATGTATTTATTTCGCATTTTCATGCTGACCATACTAGTGATTTATTTGCTTTCCAAATGAACTTCAGATTAAACGACTTTTTTTATGCAAAAAAGTTAGAAAAGTTTCCAACTATTTACGGACCAGTAGGAATTGAAAATTTTACTCAAAAATTGTCACAAGCTTATCAGTTACCGGCTTTTGAGGATTGGGTTAACATAAAATATGAGAATCTTAGCAGTACTCTTACGCTTGGGGGGCTTACAGTGAAATCATTTCGTACAAAACATACTGCTTTTGGGGTTATCGCCGATGCTTACTCATTTAGGTTTGAGTTTGAAGGGAAGTTCGTTGCTTTTTCTGGTGATAGCATAAAAGACATCGGGGTAGAAAATGCGTCCAAGGATGTAGATTTATTTATTTGTGATTCCTCTTGTACAAAGGGAAATGCTAGTCCGGCACATATGGATACTTATGAAATAGGAGAAATCGCTGAAACAAGTAAGGTAAAGAAGGTTGTTTTAAGTCATTTTTATCCAAATACAGAAGATATCGATATGGTTGGCGAGGTAAAAGAAAAATTCTCAGGTGAAGTCATTCACGGGGAAGATTTTATGGAGTTTAATTTATAAATTATTCTATACCGTACAGAGTAGCTTTCAACTTTCCACTTTCAACTTTTTATCCTATACTAATACCTATGACTGATTTAGAATTAGAAATTCAACTCAAAGAACAAGCTGAAAAATTAGAGAAGATTTTTGTTTCCTCAGAAAAAGTAAGAAAATATTTTCTTATAATTTTTTGGGTAACTATTATTACTTTTGCCTTACCATTGCTTGGCATGATAATCTTTTTGCCGACGATAATAAGCACGCTAACAGCAGGGCTTACGATATAAATGAAAAATCAAGAAGTATTAAACAATAATAAAGAAGATTACGGACCTAGCCATAAAGAACATATTTTTGCTCAATATAAATTGTATATAACAGGGATTGAGAAATCTAGTGACCGTAGACAAAAAACTAACGATTTTTTTCTTACCATTAACACAGCCACTTTAGGTTTTATGGGGGTGGTAAATAAAGTTATTGAAAATGACTCACCTTTTTTGGTGCTAGTTGCATCAATATTTGGAATAATTTTATCAATAATTTGGTACCGATTAATAAACGCTTATAGAAATATAAATAGAGGAAAATATAAAATCATTCATAAATTGGAGGAACAACTTCCTACAGCCCCTTACAAAATAGAATGGGATATATTAGGAAATGGTAAAGACAAGAAAATTTACACACCTATTACTTGTGTAGAAATAGGAGTGCCTGTTATGTTCACCATCCTCTATCTTATAATTGTTTCGGTAATTTATTTACCTTATTTTCTCTAACAAAAAATAGTGGATAACTTTTCATCAAAAATTTTTTTCAAATGATACAATTATTCTATGTCTGATAATTTTTCCAGCGCCGTTCAATATTTGCAAGAGAATAAAGATAAATATTCTCTTGGTGAATTAAAAGAAAAGCTTAAATTAGCAGGATATTCAGAGGATTTAATTTCAAAGGCAGAACAAGCTGTTTCTTCAAATCCAAAACAAAGAGGAAATAACATAAAAGACTTTTTTAAAGGCTTTTTGGGAGTTATTTTAGGGGTTTTTCTAGTTTTAGGGGTCTTCCGGTTTTTTGTTCCTGTCGTTTCTTTGTTTATTGCTGGTATATTTCTTCTTATAGTTATAATTTTTACTTATTTTAAGATTAGGAAAAAAAGAAAATATGTTGCAAGAGGGGTTTTGTGGGGATTTTTTCTTTGGTTACTTTTAGTAGCTTTGGTTGGCGCTTTTCTTATTTATTTGATGATGTTTTGGTAGTTTTTTTATTTTAATATTATTAATTTTTTATATAATCATGGATAACAATTTTGAGGACAAAACTACAGAGATTCTTAATAGCAGAATAAATGCTATTCAGTCGAAACTTGAAGAGCACGAAAGAAAAATTAATCTTTTGTTAGAAGAAAAGACCGAAAAATTTTCTAATAATGCTTGGGTTAAGGGTGCCACGACTACTCCTAGTGGAGCTAGTTCATTAGGAGAAGCTCCTTTGCCGCCATCTCCTACAGATAATCAAAAAACAGGGCCATCTGGTTTTGAAAGATTTGCTAACTGGTTAAAAGAAGATTGGCTTATAAAATTAGGGGCGCTTATTTTGCTGATAGGTCTTGGGTGGCTCGTGTCTTATGCTTTTCTAAATAATTGGATTGGTCCTATGGGGCGTATTTCAATGGGTATTATTCTGGGTGTGGCATTGCTAACTTTCGGTTGGTGGAGAATGAACGAATACAAACATCAGGGGGGAATTTTTTTGGTGGTTGGTTCAACGGCTATCTTACTAACTATTTTTGCTGCCAGAGAAATATACGGATTCTTTACCCCAACTACCGCCCTCATTATGATGTTTTTGAGTACCGCGTTTGTTGCACTAAACAGTGTAAAACACGATAGTCGTTCTCTCGCTATTTCAAGTTTACTTTTAGCAGGCATCGCACCGCTCTTAACCAATCCCACAGGGCTAACTGATATTGCATGGTTCTCTTATCTCTTTGTGATTACTGCCGGGGCCATATGGGTCGTTTCTCTTACTGGTTGGCGTATCCTAACATCTTTTTCTTTAATAATGATTGCTTTGTACAGCACTCCTCATTTTAGTTGTTCGTTGAATGAAATCGTTTTGCTTTTTGCCTATGCTTTTGTTGGAATGTTTTTTATTGTCAACATGCTGGGTTTCTTAAAATTAAAAGCCAAAACTATTGGCCCAGATTTATTTACAGCAGCTGGTAGTGGGTTATTTCTTATTGCTTGGATTTTGGCGGCAGCTCAAGATGAATGGAAAAGTCTTATTATGGTGGTTTGGGCATTGGTATTTTCAGTCGGAGCATTTATGGTATTTAAAATTACACAGAGAAAAGGTCCTTTCTTTGTCTATCTGGCAGTCAGCCTAGGATTACTAGCCGCCGCTACAGCAGCAGAACTTCAAGGAGCTGCCCTCACGATTGCTTACACTATTGAGAGCGGACTAGTTTCCATTCTTGCTTATCAAGTTTTACGTAATGTTGATATTGTTAAAAAAACAGCCCTATTATTGATAGGCCCAATCTTGTTATCTTTCCAAAGTATGGACGCGTATTCTTGGAGAGAGGGTGTTTTTAATGAAGATTTCTTCGTTCTTCTTATTTTAGCCGTTACTTTGCTTGCATCAGGATTTTTCTTCTTAGGCGAAAAAAAGGAAGGAGAAAAAGATTCAATAAATATTGGTGCAATTTTGTTCACCATAGGCACAATTTTTATTTACATTCTTATCTGGTTATCAACTCACGCTCTTTCTTTTATCGAAAATGATACCGCCACAACAGTCTCTCTGTTTATCTTTACGGTTATAGGAATCGGTACTTATATTAAGGGGAAGACAAATGATGTAAAAAGTTTTCGCATCTACGGAGGTTTACTACTATTTTTTGTTGTCGGGAGACTTCTTTTAGTTGATGTTTGGCACATGGGATTAGGTGAAAGAATTTTTACCTTCCTACTTATCGGAGCGCTTCTTATGAGTACCGCTTTTCTTGGTCGCAAGAAAAAGGAACAAATTAATCTTAATAATAATTAATATGAAATCAAAACTTTTATTTTTCGTTGGTGTAATCTTTTTATCAAGCCTCTTTTCTCTTAATGTTTATGGAAAAGAAATAGAAATAATCGAAGTTATTCCTAGTTTTAGGCAGTACAAGGACATAAACAATCTTTCTATTGTGGTTCCAACTGTTGTAGAAGTCCCTTTTGACAATGAA
Organism: Candidatus Campbellbacteria bacterium RIFOXYC2_FULL_35_25; assembly: GCA_001774495.1. Taxonomy (GTDB): domain Bacteria; phylum Patescibacteriota; class Minisyncoccia; order Phycocordibacterales; family UBA12079; genus UBA12079. The sequence goes on from MFAE01000002.1 coordinate 55,961, forward strand.
TATTTTGATAGATTTGAGTTCGGAGTTGTCGAGGATGATGGCCCTTTATTTAAACCTTCTTTTTTCAATCGAGACATTATCGAAATTCCTCTAACAGTAAACATCAATGGAGGAGCGTTAGTTACAGAAATGAATGATAATAATACTAGAACATATTCCGAATTTAGTTTACCCGAAAATGCCCAAGGCTCAGCCCAAATAAATATAGCAGGAGATAAGCTAATAACCTCGTCTTCTTTAACAGTTCTTCTAGATAACAATGTTGCTTTACCAAGATTTATTGAAATCAGAGCTGAAGTAAACGGAGAAAATAAAATTGTTGTGGCACGAAGTGAAATGAAAAGTTCGTCAATTCAATTTCCCAAGACAACTTCTGATAAATGGACTTTTATTTTTACTTATTCTCAACCCCTTCGTATAACAGAACTACGATTAAACCAAGAAAATAAAACGAAAGAAACACAATCTCTTAGATTTCTTGCTCAACCAGGAAGCACTTATCGAATATATTTTAATCCAGACCAAAGACCTGGAGATGGTGGAGCTGGTGAGTCTGGCGACTTAAGATCAGATAAGGATGTATTGAGGATAGCCCCTGTTGTTTCTTTAAATAATCCATTATATAAAAAAGCTGATATTGACGAAGATGGAATCCCTGATGTAAGTGATAATTGTGTTTTGGTTGCAAATGTGGAGCAAGAAGATGTTGATGGTAATGGAAGGGGAGATGTTTGCGATGATTTCGATAAAGATGGATTGATTAACAGTAAAGACAATTGCCCTAACCAACCAAACAGATATCAGGAAGATGAAGACGGTGATGGGATAGGAAATGTTTGTGACGGAGAAGAAAGTAGAATTACTGAAAAATACCCATGGTTGCCGTGGCTTGGCGTTGGTATCGCCGCTGTTATACTTGTTGTTTTATTTGTTATTACAGCAAAATCTATGACAGTTAAAAAAGAGGACGACGTTGTTGTAGAGGATAATTCAAATAATTTAGATTCTAATTAAAAGGGCAGAAAATTAATTTAAATTTTAACAAAATAGCAGGTAGCTTACATAACTCCTGTTATTTTGATATAATAACGTTATTATACAATTAATAAAATAAATCATGAAAAAAATAAATTTAATTCTAGTTGTGATTTTTGCTTTAGTTTTCGTGCCAGCAATCTCTTTTGCTGATAATGCTAAACAAAATAAAGAAGAAGAAGAAGAACAAAAAGGAGTTCCGATGTTAATTAGTAACAACGAAGGCCTAGGCGATAATGTGAGCACCACAGAAGCAGAAGATGCTGAAGAAAATGACGAGATGGATGATATTGATGCCGTAGATTGTATCGGCGATGATTCCGGAACAACCGATTGCATTAATGATGAAAATGATGATTCTGATTCAGCTCCAAAAATGGAAAGAAGAAGAAGCCAGGTTGCAAATGCTGTACAAGAAATGGTTCGAGTTTCTGAAAGAGCTGAAGAAGGAATTGGAGAACAGATTAGAGTTATGGCTCAAGAACAAGAGCAAGAAAGAGAGAGATTGGAGGCGTCTCTATCAGAAGTTTCAAAAAGAGGAGGTTTCGCAAGATTTTTCATTGGTCCAAATTATAGTGAAATAAAAAAGGCAGAACAATATGTTGAAAAATATAATGAAAGATTAGAAAAGATGGGAGAATTGTCTGTAGAAGTAACAGGAGAAGATTTTACAACAGCAATTCAATCCCTAAAAGAAGTTGGTGATGAGTTAGACCAAGAAATCGAAAATCAAAAAGGAGGTTTTAGCCTATTTGGTTGGTTGAACAGATTGTTTAACTAATTTATCTATCTAACTTTTTCGTCTTTGCGAGGAAGTTTCCAAAAAATTTAAAAAACTTGTTACGTAGCATGCTACGTAACAAGTTTTTTAAATTTTTTGGAAACTGACGTGGCAATCCAGAATCATACAGAAAGTAAGGCAAGGCCTTACTTTTACTTTATGGACTTTAAAAACTTTTAACTTTATACTTATATTCATGAATAAATTAATATTTTTAGATACAGAAACAACAGGCAACGATTTAAAGGAGGATCGTTTGTGTCAGGTTGCCTACAAAATAGAAGGTGAGGAAATAAAAACCAAAAATTTTAAACCAACAGTTCCCATTTCTATCAAAGCCATGAGTATCACCAATATTACAAATGAGATGGTTGAAAATGAATCAGCCTTTAAGGGGAGTGCCATGGCCGAGGAATTACAAAGTTTGTTTAAAGATGATGTTCTTGTTGCTCATAATGCCAAATTTGATATCGCTATGTTAGAAAATGAAGGGTTAGAAATTTCTAATTATATTTGTACATTAAGGTTAGCTAGATATTTAGATGAAGAGCAAGAAATTCCAGAATATAATTTGCAATTCCTAAGATATTATTATGCTGTTAAATTTTCCGCCGGAGGCGGATCCGCCTCAGGAGGAGATGTTGAAATAGTTGCTCACAGTGCCGACGGGGATGTCCTTGTACTAGAGGCTGTCTTTAAGCATCTTTATGCTAAAGCAAAAGAAAAATCTAACAATTCTAGCCACGAAGAAATAATAAAAAGAATGATTGATATTTCCAACAAGCCTTCCCTTATTCGAAAATTTGCATTTGGAAAACATATCGGGCGTCTTACGGAAGATGTTTTAAAAGAAGACAGGGGATATTTGGAATGGCTGTTGCGAACAAAAAAAGAAGAGGGAACTGATGAGGATTGGATTCATACTCTTAATTATTACCTATCTAAATAAATAATTCCAAAATCGGCGCATAATTTTGTCGTTTTCAGAAAAATTATTTTCACCTTATGTTCATAAGGCTCAAACAATTTTTCCTCAACTCCTCGTTCCGCATCCAATTTTGGAATTATTTAAAAAATTACGAACAGAGGCCGGGTCTCTGCGAAGTGAGAGACGCGGCGTCTGGCAGTAATTTTAAAATAACCCAGAAATCAAAAAAGCCTCGCGCTGTGACGCGGGGCTTTCGTCTTCTCAAAAAAAGTTACAGAAATTTCTTCAGTTTGGAAATATAAGGATCTTTCCCTCTTTTTCCACTTTTCCGCCTTCTCTTAGAAGGAAGGTCTCCCAAGAGATTTATTGTTGGGATAGGCTCTTGGTGACGAGTCTCGAGAATAAATATTTTCAAAGGATCAGTGTCGCTTTCAACAAGAACGATGTTTGGGTCAGCCCCCAAGAGCTGTTCTAGCAGAACGCCCTGTGTAACCATTTGATTTTTACCGCAAATTATTAAGGCCATAGTAATAGAACATCGATTGTTTATAGGCATTCTTTTTCCTCCTAAAGAAATAGTTTAATATTCAAGACCTTTTCTACACAAGAGAATATCACAATTCCCTGAACGGCTCAACAGGTTGAGCTAGTCAACCGTCTTTGCAAGGGCAAAGCTCGAAGCAATCCAGAAATTAAAAACCCCCGCATAACACGGGGATTTTGCTCTTCACGAAAGAGACATCAAGTATTTTTTACTAATGAAATAAACTGAGTCTCTCTTTTTTTCTTTCCTCCGAGGCCAAGAGATTTTCCCTCTCGTATACTTCTTGCTTGGACAGCCTCTTCTGGGGACACTTGGAGGATAGACATCCTTTCCCAAGCTATTAATTGGCACACAGGACATTCCCGAACAAAAATTGATTGGCTCATTTTTGCACAAAGAGCATCTTCATCCTTTGGCTTCTCGGAAAATTGCCTCTGGATTTCTTCCTGCCTTTGTTTAGGGTAAAGAATACCATGTTTAGCACACAGAACCCATTTTTGATCATCAAAACCGTGCTCGTTTAAAGACATCTTTTCTCTCCTTATCTTGAAGTAAGTTTATTTTCTACACTTTTCCTATTTAGAGAATATCATAATTCCTTGAATGGCTCAACCAGTTGAGCCATTCAAGGAAACGAAAGAAAATTCTTCCCAATCGTGTATTAAGGTATAATTACCAATATGCAGACAAGCAAAAATTGTGAGAATAAAACGGACGAAGAGTTAGTTGACTTAACTTTGAAAGATAAGGACTATTTTGCGTGTATTATAAGTAGATATGAGGAAAAGCTTTTACGGTATATAAAGAGGATCACAAATATGTCTAATGAAGAATCCGAAGACATTTTGCAAGAAACTTTCATAAAAGCATATTATAATTTAAATAGTTTTGATTTAGATTTGAAATTTTCTTCCTGGATTTATCGTATAACCCACAATCAAACAATCAATGCTCACAGAAAAAACAAGGCTCGCCCCCAAGGGAATTCCGTTGATATAGAAGATCATGTTTTAGAAAATATCATCCAGGATTTTGATTTTGTTGAAGAGATAGATTCAAAGTATTTAGCCAAAGATATCAAAAAAATTTTGGATAAATTAGACGAAAAATATAAAGAAATTCTTATACTAAGATTTTTTGAAGAAAAAGATTACAAAGAAATTTCTGATATTTTAAAGAAGCCGATGGGAACGGTCGCCACATTAATCAATAGGGCCAAAAAACAGTTTAAAGATGAGTACCAAAAAATAAATTAATATGAATAAATTTTCAGAAAAAATACTAAAGAGAATAGAGGAGAAGCATATTTCTCCCAAACCCAGGTGGCAATTTTTGACCAAAGATATCTTTGTGTGGTTTTTGGGTGCGATTTCTATTTTAGTTGGAGGAATTGCTACTTCTGTAATAATTTTTGTTCTAGTTAACAGCGACTGGGAGTCTTACCGTTTTCTTAGCGGAAGTCTGCTAGATCATATAATAAATGTGGCCCCAGTTCTTTGGGTTATTTTCCTAGCTTTTTTTATTTTAGGGGCGGATTATAATTTTAAAAATACAAAGAAGGGCTACCGATATAGTGTTTCTGAGGTTGTGGGGATGAGTATATTGGTCAGTGTTATCTTGGGGGGAATTTTTTACCAAATTGGATTGGCTCATATTACTGATTACGAATTAGGGAATCTCATTGATTACAAAAGATTTACCGAGAAAAGACAGGGTTTATGGAATCATCCTAGTGAAGGACTGTTAGTCGGAGCTATCGTTCCTTCAGAAAAAAATGACATTTTGACCTTAAAGGATGCTGATGGAAAAGAATGGAATATCACTGTTGGAAAGCTCATGCCTAGGCATTTTATTATATTAGACAATGTTTCCATTGTTTCTTTTAGGGGGGAACAAATTGATGAGAAAACCTTTGAGGCTTGTGATGTTCGTCCTTGGCAAATTAAGGGAGAAAGTTCTTATTTGCGTAAAAAAATAATGAAGCAAATGGAAGAAGAGGGATTTGAACCTCCAATGATTGGTATGGGGATAGGTCCGGGTAAATTAAACGATATTAAGATGAAATTTAAAGAAAATAATTTTGATGAAAGAAATATTTTTCAAATGCGTAATAATAATTGTGAGAGAGAGTAATTTCACTTTTACAAAATCCGGATATTATTAAATTAAAAGCATGTGAAGTTTGTTTTTGGTAAAGGAAAAAGTTTTTAAAATTAAACCCTACACCCTAAACACTTCATCCTAATATAATTATGAAGATAAACAAAATATCAATTATAGTTTTCGCACTTTCTCTTATAATCGTAGGCGCCGGGGTAACCAGTGCTTATGGAGGATTGGGAACAGGAAAACCAGAATTAACAGATGAACAAAAAGCTACCTTAGAACAGATGCATGACCTAAGAATGTCTGGTGACACAGAAGGGGCTAAAGTTTTGGCTGAAGAGGCAGGATTTCCTCAAATGGGGTTTAGAGGAGAGAGGAGATGTCAATTTACGAATGAACATAGAGAAGATGCCGAGGAAGCTGTAGAAAATAACGATTACAATGCATTCTTGACAGCCGTGGTAGGTTCTCCGATGGAGGATGTAATTACCCCAGAGATCTTTGCAAAAATGGTTGAAGCTCATAGTCTTCGCGAAGCAGGAGACATTGAAGGAGCTAGAGAAATTATGCAAGGTCTAGGAATTGGAAAAGGTGAGGGCCAAAAATTATGGGGAGAACGACAAGGAAGAGGTATGGGCAGAGGACATTGGAATAAATAATTAAAAATTTAATAAACCCAAAAAACAACTCCCAGGGGCAAGGCTCCTGGGAGTTGTTTTTAATTTTAAAATTTCGAACGAGAGGTCATTCCTCCTTATGTAGTGTTGCGCCCGCCCCTGACTGGGAAGCGGAGGGAGAGGTGGGACCTCTTTGAGAAATTTGATACAATTTACCCATGTCTTTAACTCAGCTAAAAAAAGAATTAAAAAATAATGCCAATTCGGAACAAGCCAAGAATCTTCAGAGATTTTTTAAAACAGGCAAGGGGGAATATGGAGAAGGTGATATATTTTTAGGTATCTATGTTCCTGTACAAAGAAAAATTGCAAAGAAGTACGATCTAGAATTGGTAGATATTCAAAAGTTATTGAATAGCAATATCCACGAGGAAAGACTTGTTGGTTTGTTTATTTTGATTGATAAATACCAAAAAAGTGGGGTATCTGTTACTCAGCAAAAACAAATTTTTGATTTTTATCTTAAAAATACTAAGAGCATAAATAACTGGGATTTGGTAGACCTTTCCGCCCCTAAAATAACGGGACGGTATTTGCTAGAGAAAGACAGGAATATATTATATAAATTAGCCGAATCTAAAAATCTTTGGGAAAAACGGATTGCGATTTTATCTACATTTGCTTTCATTCGAGAAAACCAATTTGATGACACTTTAAAAATTTCAGAAATTTTGTTAAATGATAATCACGACTTAATCCACAAAGCCGTTGGCTGGGCACTCCGAGAAGTAGGGAAGAGGGACATGAAAGAAGAAGAAAAATTTCTCAAAAAATATTACAAAAAAATGCCTCGTACAACGCTTCGTTATGCGATAGAAAAGTTTCCCGAAGGTTTAAGATTAAAATATTTAAAAGGTAAAATTTAGGAATAAAAAAAGACCTGCCTCCTTGAATCAAAAATCGATCCAAGGGTTGGCAGGTCTGCCCACAACTTTTAGGAGATAAAACGCCCCCCAGTTTTCCAGAGAGGATTTTCAAACCTTTCCTGTAAAGAGGTTTTTTTCCTTTTTTTGAAGGGGAGAAGGTAAAAACCTCTTTTACCTGATCTTTTTTGGAGGCAATCCAGATTGATGCCTCTAAAAGAGATTTTCTCGGCCCTGTTGCTGATTTTCCTAGTTACTTTCTTTCTTCTCCTAGAACGACCAGTAAAATCGGTCCAGAATTCCTGGGAAAGAAATATAAAAATTTTCGCTTCTTTTTTTAGACGACCAAAGAGATCGTACTGTATTTTTTGGCAAAAACTTGGCATGGCGGTATCCTCTAGTGTGTTTAATGTCACAGATTGTGATGACTGTCCTATCTGTAATAATAACATACTATTAGTCATTATGTCAAATAGTGTCCAATATTAAAATCCACAGGGGCCAGGCCCCTGTGGATTTTAAGCTTTACAATATAGGCTATTTTCCTTCTTTTTCCAATTTCTTCAAGAAATCTTCAATACTCATTTGCCCAAGATTTCCTTGATCACGGCTTTCCACCGTAATCGTCTTTGTTTTTATTTCTTCATCACCAATCACCAAAAAATAAGGAATTTTTTCTACCTTTGATTTTCTTATTTTTTTACCAAGGTTTTCGTTGTCATCATCTAGTTCTACTCTGAAATCTTTCTCTTTTAATATTTCAAAAATTTCTTTCGCATATTCTTTATGAGCATCCGTTATTGGCAAAACTCTAATCTGAACAGGAGAAAGCCACAAAGGAAAAGCTCCGGCGAAATGTTCAATCATCACAGCGATAAATCTCTCCAGAGAACCAGCGATAGCTCTGTGAATCATTACAGGAGTTTTCTTCAGGCCATCTTTATCTGTGTATTCCAATTCAAATCTTTCTGGCATTATAAAATCTAGTTGAGCAGTAGCCAATTGTCTTTCTCTCCCCAAAGCATCTTTAAACATAAAGTCTAGTTTGGGTCCATAAAAAGCCGCTTCACCCTCAACTCTTTTGTAAGGAAGTTTCTCTTTTTTAGCAATTTTTTCTAAAGTACTTTCTGCTTTGTCCCAAAGTTTTTCATCCCCTAAATATTTTCCTAAGTCTTTTGAATCTCTCACAGACAAAGAAACCCAAAAGTCGCCTTCTTTAAACATATCCAGTGACTGATAAAATTCTTTAATAACATTAACAATATTTCCGACTTCTTCTTCAATTTGATCAGGAGAACAGAAAACATGTCCATCATCTTGGGTAATACTTCGTACTCTGGCAAGTCCAATAAGTTCTCCCGCTTGTTCGTCTCGATAAACCTTTGTTGTTTCAACATAACGGATAGGCAAGTCTTTGTAGCTTACTGGTTTGCTGGCATATATCTGGGTGTGGTGAGGACAGCTCATTGGTTTTATTACAAATTCTGTTTCACTTTTTCCTTTTACTTTAAATAATTCATCGCCAAATTTTTCCCAGTGTCCAGATTTTTTGTACAGATCACTTTTTGTGATATGAGGGATATCAACTCTTTGATAACCATAAACCTTTTGAATCTTTTGAATCTTGTCAATGATTAAGTCTCGAATCAGAGTTCCTTTGGGAGTAAATAATGGAAGTCCTGGGCCGATTAAGTCAGAAAAAGTAAATAAATCTAATTCTTTCCCTAGTTTTCTATGGTCTCTCTTTTCTGCTTCAACAAGCATTAGTTTATAGTTTTCCAATTCCTCAGGAGTCTCAAAAGCCACTCCATAAATTCTGCTTAACATTTTGTTATTTTCATCATTCCTCCAATAAGCCCCAGCAATCTTTGTTAATTTAAAAGCTTCCATGTTAACTTCTCCTGTTGATTTTAAATGAGGACCTTTGCACATATTTATAAAATCACCCTGTTTGTAAAAAGTAATTTCTTTTTCCCTCTTTTCTTTTAGTTCCTCGGCTAGTTCAAGAGTATAAACATAATTCTTCTCTTTCAAAAGTTTAATTCCTTCATCGATAGACATTGTAATTTTTTCAATCGGGAAATCTTTAGAAATAATTTTGAACATTTCTTTTTTAATTTTTTTCAAATCAGCTTCCGTAATTTTTTGCTCAGAATCAAAATCATGGTAAAAACCATCTTCAATAGCAGGACCAATTGCTGGGACTGCTTTATAAAGGTTCTCCAAAGCCTGCATCATAATATGGGCGAGTGAATGTCGCAGTTTTTCTAGTTGCTCTTGATTATTTTTTCTCATAATATTTTTTAATTAGTTTGGTAAAACAAAAAATTTAGTCTGTGTTAATAAAACAAAAAATTCGTCCCAATATTGAAACCTTGAAAGGTTTCAATATTGGGACGAATTTCTCCGCGGTTCCACCCAAATTGTCTAAAGTTTAGACCACTTAATTTTACCCTTAGTTTGGTCTGAATATTATCCAGATACTTTTTCAAGTATTGTGTTTGGTGAACACAACAATCACCTCGGATACTTTATATAGTACAGTAGCTAGTTTTTTTGTCAAAGGGCTTGATTTTTCTCTTGAAGTTTGAGTTTGTTTGATTTCCAGACTTGATTATTGTAGTATGATTCAGGATGTAACTCTTTGATTTCATTGATAACCTTAATCTTTTGGAGGAATAAAGCGATGACGACAGGAACCGGATCAACAAAAAAACAGGAAGAGCAAGTTTCAAGACTCGGCATGGCTGTTAACACTGGTAGTATCAATCCTGAAAATTTAACCGCTGTTGATTGGAAGATGCTCGTTTCAGAATCTCTATCTTCATGCAAGAGTATTTTGCCCCAAATGGCCAAAGAATACGGTCAGGCGAAAACTTTTCTCGAGTGTCTAAACCACAATCTTGAGGGGAGTTTTGGCGAGAAAAGAATCACCAAAGCGGAGATTTTCGAGACACTCCCTAAAGCTTTTCTCGTAAATGACGGGTGGTTATTGATCCCGGTAGGAATCTTGTCTACGTCGGAAGAAAAAGGCCAGTTTTTTGAGAGGTCCTTGTTCATCATCGCAGATTTGGCCGCTCTTCTTATCGTGGATGTTTTTTTTCGCAAGGAGCCTATTGAAGGTTTGTCTCGGAAGGAAAACCCCCCAAAAATAAATGAGAATGTCGTTGAGTGTCGTTTGTTCGCTGATAGCAGCATATTCGAGTTTGATACTCGGGAGGAATTCAATGAGATTATCCTTCCATTTTATGCTGACCCCAAATTGAAGCTCGGTAAAAACATCATCGACTACACTCTCGAAAGAGCAGTTGCTATTTTGAGGGAAAAGAAGCGGGCGGTAACAGAAATGGAAGAATCTTTGCGCCGGTTTCTGGGGATAAGGGATCGACTCGGGGTAATGAACCATCTCTGAGTTCTCAAAAATGTTCCAGTCCTGCAGGTTTACGCCTGCAGGGCTGTTTTTTAAATAGCTGTTAGCTACGAGCTGTCGGCTGTCAGCTTCTCTAAATTTTTTGTATACCCCCACACCTTTCTTTTACAAAAGAAAGGTGTGGGGGTAAACTTAAATAACATGAATGAACAAAAAATTCTTATTATCCTCGGTCCAACATCATCGGGAAAAACGGACCTAGCTGTTGATTTGGCCAAAAAATATAATGGGGAAGTTATTTCTGCTGATTCTAGGCAAGTTTTTAAAGGCCTAGATATTGGAAGCGGAAAAGTAACAAAAAAAGAAATGCGAGGAATTCCTCACCATCTTTTAGATGTGGCCAGCCCTAACCGTGCTTTTTCTGTTATTCAATTTAAGAAAAAGGCTGATAGTGTAATCAAAGATATTTTAAAAAGAGGGAAGTTACCAATTATTGCAGGAGGAACTGGTTTTTATATTCAGGCTATTGTAGACAATATTGTTTTGCCGGAGGTAAGTCCAAATTTAACGTTAAGAAAAGAATTAGAAGGACTACTCAGAGAAGACAGGGAGAAAGCGATAAAAGAAATGGGTAGGCGATTAAAAAAATTAGATCATCGTCGCTTCAGAGAAATAGATCAAAAAAATCCTCGCCGTTTAATGCGAGCTATCGAAATTGCCACTGCTCTCGGAAAAGTCCCAAAACTAAAATTGCCAGTGGCCTTGCCCCTGTCAATTTTGCAGATTGGGATTAGGACAGATGACGATGTTTTAAAAAAGAGAATCGGAGGGAGGTTCGAAAAAAGAGTAAAAGCAGGAATTGTTGCTGAGGCTGAGAATCTTCACAAAAAAGGGATGACATGGAAAAGGATGAACGAAATAGGCTTAGCTCACAAGCATATTGCTAGTTATTTAAAAAATAAAATTTCCAAAGAAGAAATGATAGAAAATTCTATTAAAGAAGAAAAGAAATATGCCAAGCGTCAAAAAACTTGGTTCAAAAGAGACAAAAGAATCATTTGGGTTAATCTTGAGAATCATGAGAGAATTGATAAATTAGTTACCGATTTTTTGTAATATCTTAAAATAGCTTGCAGGCAATATAGAAAGTAAGGCATTACTCAATTTTTTTAAAAGATGCTAAAATATAGAAGAATAAATTAACTTTATCAAACTTATGAAAAAAAAATACATTATATATACTGTAGTAATAATAGCCGTTATATTAGGGGCTTATTTCTTGTTCTTCAGGGGAAATGATAGCAACTCATATGAGTTTGCTGTTGCGGAAAGAGGTGATATTCGGCAAGAAGTGGGAGTAACTGGAAAGGTGAAACCTTCAAGTAAGGTTGATTTAGCCTTTGAATCTGGTGGAAAAATAGCGAGTGTTTTTGTTGATGTGGGGGATAAGGTTTATGTAGGTCAACAATTGGCGGCATTAAATAATTCTCAATACCAGGCACAGTATGCCCAAGCCCAAGCCCAATTAGAAGTTGAAAAAACAAGATTAAAAGACTTAGAAGAAGGAACAAGGTCTGAAGAAATTTTAATTCAACAGGTGAGGGTTCAAAATGCAGAACAGTCTCTCTCTGATGCCAAGAATAGTTTAGTTGATAAAATAAAAGACTCTTACACCAAATCAGATGATGCTATTAGAAATCAAACAGACCAACTTTTTATTAATCCAAGAAGTACTAATCCGCAGTTAATTTTTAATACCAGCTCAGGCTTAGAGATAGATATCGAGTCCAAGAGAATGGCAATTGAAAGTACCTTAACTTCTTGGAGCACGAGCTTGTTAAATGATCAAAATATTTTTTCCAATCTTTCCAATTATGCCAATATCGCGAAACAAAATTTAAGTGAAATAAATTATTATTTGGACAAAGTTGCTTTGGCAGTAAACGGCATGAGTGCTAATTCCAATTTCTCCCAAACCACGATTGATGGTTACAAGTCTGATGTAAATATTGCCAGAACAAGTGTTAATACAGCCATCGCTAATATTTCTGCGTCTGATGAAAAATTACGTACAGCCGAATCTACTTTGTCACTTGCCAGACAAGAACTGGTTTTGAAAGAAGCCGGAGCAACAGAAGGACAAATCGCTGAACAAAAATCTAAAGTAAAATCAGCTGAAGCCAACGTTAATAATTACAGTGCTCTTATCGGGAAAACAATAATTTACTCACCGATAAAAGGCATAGTAACAAAAAGAGAAGTCGAAGTGGGGGAAATTATTCAGCCAAACGCCCTGGCCTTCTCTGTTATAAGCGAGGCTCAATTTGAAATAGAAACAAATGTTCCAGAAGCTGATGTGGCAAAGATAAAAACAAACGATACGGCTGAAGTCACGTTAGACGCTTACGAAGATGATACTATTTTTATGGCAAAAATTGTTTCAATTGAACCAGCCGAAACTATAATTGATGGCGTTTCTACTTATAAAACAATTTTACAATTTGTTGAAAAAGATGATCGAATCAAATCAGGAATGACAGCTAATATTGATATTCTTACAGGTGTTCGTGAAAATGTAATATCTATTCCTGCTCGGGCTATCCACAGCAATGGAAGAAAATATGCAGAGGTTCTTGTGGGGGAAGAAATTGTTGAAAGAGAAATCGAAACTGGGCTAAGAAGCACCAGCGGAAGCATCGAAATAATTTCAGGGCTAGAAGAAGGGGATAAGGTTATTACAAGTAAGTAGAAAGTTTATAAAGGTATAAAGTTAAAAGTGACGGATTTTGCTTCGCAAAATCCGTCAATAAAACTCAAAAACCTTCAACTTTCAACTTTAAAAACTTTATAAACTTTTAACTATATTTTTATGCAACCTTTAATTTCAGTCAAAGATTTAGAAAAAACTTTTTATGATAGCGAGATTCCAACACAAGCTCTTCGTGGGGTGACTTTTGATATTCAGAAAGGCGAGTTTGTTGCAATAATGGGAGCTTCTGGCTCGGGGAAGTCGACGTTGCTTCATATGATTGGCTTTTTGGATCAATACACAAAAGGTGAATATTTTTTTGATGGCGAAAATATCGCTAATTTTGATGACGATGAAATCGCTCATATAAGAAATAAAAAAATAGGTTTCGTTTTTCAGTCTTTTAATTTACTTTCTGGAACTAGTGTTTTGGAGAATGTTAAGTTGCCACTAGTTTATTCAGATGTTCCAGAAAAGCAGTGGAATGATTTGGCCACGAAAGCTATTGAAGCCGTTGGACTTTCTCATAGAATAGGGAATGATGCTCAGCGACTTTCTGTTGGAGAAAAACAAAGGGTTTCAATCGCTCGCGCATTAGTTAATGACCCTGATGTTATTTTTGCCGACGAACCGACAGGGAACTTGGATTCAAAATCTGGTGGGCAGGTTATGGATATTATAAAAAGATTGTCTCACAAAGGGAAAACTGTCGTCCTGATTACTCACGAAACCCACACTGCAGAATACGCCCAAAGAATAATTAGAATCCTCGATGGTAAAATTTTTTCAGATGAAAAAGTCGCCCACGTAAGGGAAGAGGGTGAATTCATCAAGTAAAATTTAAAATTCTCCTAATATGCAAATAAAACACTTATTCAAAACTTCATACATGGGATTAAGAACGAACATGGTTCGGTCCCTTCTAACTATTTTAGGAATCGTTATTGGTATTTCTGCGATCATATTAATTTTTTCTTTAGGAAAAGGAGCCGAGAATTTAATAATGGGGGAGTTAAGCGGAATGGGAACAGATACGATAGTCATTCGACCAGGACAACAACCAAAAGGACTTTCTGATATAACAGATGCTCTTTTTCTTGATTCTCTGACCACAGAAGATGTTGAGGCTCTAAAAAGAAAAAGTAATGTACCCTATTTAGCAGAAATTGCCCCAGCCGTTATGGTGCCCGGTACAGCTTCTTATCGAGGAGAAACCTTTAAGGCCACCAACTTTGGCTGGTCTGCCGAATTGATGGTAAAGATGTTCGGAGCAGAATTAGAATCAGGGGTTTTGTTTGATGATATAGATATAAAAAATAAGGCTAGCGTAGCTGTTATCGGCTCAAAAGTAAAAGAAGAATTGTTCGGGAATGAAGAAAATGTTATCGGTAAAAATATAAAAATTAAAGGAAGAAATTTTAGAGTTATTGGGGTAATGTCTTCTCGTGGACAAGTTTCAAGTTTTAACGTTGATGAGATAATCGTAATACCTTATTCAACCGCGCAGGTTTATTTGTTGGGTATCAATCATTATCACGAGATAATTTTAAAAGCGACTAGCGCAGAATTTGTTAACCAGACGGTCCAAGATATAAAAGATACCTTAAGAGAGAGACACGATATCACCGATATTACTAAAGATGATTTTTTTGTTGTCACTCCCGAGGGAATGCTTGATCAAATTAGTACTATCCTTGATGCTTTGACCTTATTTCTTTCCGCTGTGGTAGGAATATCTCTAGTGGTTGGTGGAGTCGGTGTTATGAATATTATGCTTGTGTCTGTTACCGAAAGAACAAAAGAAATTGGATTAAGAAAAGCTATCGGAGCAACCAACAAAGACGTCATGGTGCAATTTCTTTTTGAGGCAATTATTCTAACAATCACTGGGGGTATCGTCGGAGTTCTTCTTGGGGCAGGTCTAGCCACCTTGATAACATTTGGTTTAAATCTCGCGGGGTATACTTGGTCCTTTAGTTTCCCTCTTGGGGCAGCTATATTAGGATTAGTTTTTTCTATTGCTATTGGATTGATTTTTGGAATTTATCCTGCTCGCAAGGCTTCCCAAAAAAGTCCAATTGAAGCCTTAAAGAGGTAACAATTTGTCTCTAAACCATAAATTTTTCTTACTACTTATTGCTTGGTACTTAGTACTTTTTTAGTTTGATTAATTTTATCTTGTTTGTTATAATTTTTTTAGCAGTTAGAAAAAAATAATGTGTTTTTCTAATGATAGGAAACACGAAACGGTCGAATTACTGCCTGAATATTAAAAGTATTATTATTGAAATATAAATATGGATAGCGATCAGAAATTTTTACAATTTGTTGTTGAACAATTAGTTGACGAACCAAACGCAGTTAAGATTAACAGAAAAGTTGACGAGATGGGAGTTTTAATGACTCTCGATGTTGCTCCTGCAGACATGGGTAAGATCATTGGCCGAAGTGGTAATACTGCTAAGGCTATTCGAACACTACTTAGAGTTGTTGGAATGAAAAATAACGCTCGTGTTAATCTAAAGATTAACGAACCAGAAGGAAGTACAAGATTCGCTGGTGAGAACAGAGAAAACAATGTTGTTGCTGCCGATAGCGCAACTGTCGACCAAGCAATCGAAGACCTAAAGATGTAAATCAAAACAAAAAAACAACGAGGCAAACGCCTCGTTGTTTTTTTGTTTTAAAATTTAAGTTTGATAAAAACCACAAAAAACCGTAGTATATTACTATAGTTTGTTATTTTACAAAATAATTCTAAAAACTAAAAACTATGAACTTCCACATTATTACACTATTCCCCTCAGCTCTCGACTCATACCTAAATGAGTCTATTTTGGTTAGGGCAATCAAAGATAAAAAAATAAAAATTAAATTTTACAATCCTCGTGATTTCGCCAAAAATAAAAGACAGGTTGACTCCAGGCCTTATGGAGGGGGCCCAGGGATGGTGATAAAAGCCGAACCGGTGATAAAAGCGGTTCAAAAAGCCAAAGGCAAAAAACAAAAAGTAAAAATAATCTTTCTTTCACCCTCAGGAAAGCAATTTGATAATGTTTATGCAAAAAAGATTTCTAAAAATTATAAAGACGTCATTATTATTTCAGGACATTATGAAGGTATCGATGCCAGAGTAAAAAAGGTTTTTAAAACTGACGATATAACTATCGGCCCTTATATCTTAACCGGTGGGGAATTACCTGCCATGGTTCTAATCGATACAATCACCCGCCAAGTCAAAGGTATTTTAGGGAATGAAGAGTCTTTAGAAGAAAGTAGAATCGCTTCTTCCGAAGTTTACACTCGCCCCGAAAGCTTTAAATACAAAGATAAAAATTATAAAGTTCCAAAAGTTCTCCTTTCTGGCCACCATAAAGAAATAGAACAGTGGAAAAAATTAAAGAACGGTAATTAAAGTCTGTTATAATCAAATAATGAATCAAATAATTTTTACTTTTTTAAATAATTTCGCGCTTCAAAATCATTGGTTAGGTACCTTTATAATTTTTTGTGCCACGTATCTTCCTTTTTGGTTGGTAGCTATTCTAGTTTCTTATTATTTATATAAATTTTTCAGAAAGGGGGAACTCTCCCTTTATAATTTAAAAGCAGTTTCTGTGATTATACTTTCAGCTTTTGCTGTTTGGGGGATCTCCCAAATTATAAATTTTCTTTATTATAGCCCACGGCCTTTTTGGTTTAATGATAATATTAATCTACTTTTTACCCACGGTGATGTAGATTCATTTCCATCAGGTCATACGACTTTCTTTTTTACCCTTGCTTTGATGAGCTATTATTATCACCCAAAATGGCTATCCAATTCTCTATTGATAGGAGCCTTCCTAATCGGACTAGCCCGTGTAGTAGCAGGAGTCCATTGGCCACTAGATATAGTGGGAGGAATCCTTTTGAGTATTGTTGGGGTATGGGCAATAAGAAAAATATTTAAGTCTAAAAAATAAAATTGACAGAGGCAAAGCCACTGTCAATTTTATTTTTTACTTTACTAAACTCGTGCTTGTTTTTTGTTTGTTTATTGTGTTATCCTAAATACCGGAATAAGAGTTCTATTTCATATCGAGGCTAACGACAATTTTTTCACAAGGAGGGTTGCACCATGGTTCAGACCGCAAAAAAGAAAACTGGGCAAGACAAAGTGGTTCAACTCATTCCAGCCGTAGCCGTTGCTCCGAAAGGTCGGGTTCTTGAAACCATCATGGTTCAGGCTCGCCAGATTCGGCCTTGTTCTTTTCAACCGAGAAAAGAATTTGGCGATTTAAAATTGTTGAAGGAAAGTATCGAGGAAGGAGGTCAATGTAAAAGAATTGAAGTTTTTCGTGTTCTCGTTGATGACCCAAAGTCTTCTATCGAGTTTGAGCTTGTTGACGGCGAAAGGCGGTGGAGAACTTGCCAACCCCTTGAGTGGCTTGAGGTTGACATCGTCCGTGAGCCGGAACACAAAATGAATCATCATTTGCAATCTTTGATTGCCAACAATTGTGGCAAGCCCCATACCCATATGGAGTTGTCTGAGGCCATTTGGTTACAGACTTCAAAAAATGGGAAAAGTGTTTACCAGTTGGCAAAGTTGTTGGGGATGTCGCAGTCTACCTTATATTGCTATCTTCGTTTGCAGGAGCTTTTGCCACAATTGCAGAAACTCATGGGGAGCGAAATCGAAAGTGATAAACAGTTGCGCTTCAATGAAGCCGTTGCTATTGCTAGAGTCCCCAAAGAAAGGCAGATGGAGATTTACAACAAAAATCTTGAGTTGCCCCTTCAACTAAGGGTCGAAAATTCAAGGCAAATGGCTGACAACATCGTCGGCAAAAAAACTGGCAAGAAAAAGGACGCATGTGATATCAGAAAATCATTTACTAGTCTTGTCTTTAGGCTGGGGATGCAATTGAAAAAAAATTTCCCCCAAGTGACTTCTCAGGTAGTTCAGAACATCGTGAAACAGGCGGCATCAACCACCGAAGTGGATGATATGGTTGATACTCTTCGCCGTTGTGCCGGTGAGTTCGCAAGAATCGCCGACGAGCTCGATTCCGCGTCCTGAAAAGGACGCACAAACAAAGGCCAAGGCCCGAGGATCCGCAAGGATTCTCGGGCCTTAAATAATTTTAAAAATTGCATATTCTTTCCATTTGATATAATATAAACAATGTTTTATTTACACAGAAAATAAATTTATGAAAATTAGAATAACAGCGATATTTTTAATAATAATAGGTGGATTAATTGGTTATTTCATTTATAATTCTCAAGTAAATCCAGAATCAAAATTTTCCTTCAAACTAGGGCTTGATTTAGCTGGAGGAACTCAGTTGGTCTATAACGCTGATACTTCAAAGGTAGGAGGAGGGGTAGACGCAAAGGATGCAATGGACGGGTTAAGAGATGTTATCGAAAGAAGAACAAACCTTTTTGGTGTTGCTGAACCATTGGTACAAATAGAAAAAGCTGGTGAAGATTACAGACTTATTATAGAACTTCCCGGTGTTACAGATATTAACCAAGCAGTAACTCTTATCGGAGAAACACCGTTGCTAGAATTTAAAGTAGAAAGACCAGACGGAAAAACTCAGGAGATTTTAGCTGCGCAAGAAATTTATTTCCAAACTTTACAAAATGTAGAAATTATAGGAGATGGACAAGTTACTCCAGAGCCAGACCCACTAGCTTTGGAAGAACCTTTTTTGGATACTGGTTTAACCGGCAGTCTTTTAGATAAAGCTCAACTTTCTTTTGATTCAACAACAGGTGAGCCAACGGTTTTACTTTCCTTCAACGCAGAAGGGAAAGCTATGTTTGCTGAAATAACTAAAGAAAATATTGGTAAAATAGTAGCAATTTATTTAGATGGTGCCCCAATAACAACTCCTGTTGTTAGGGAAGCCATAAGAGATGGTAAGGCAGAAATTTCTGGTGGATTCAGTCCTGAAGAGGCAAAAAAACTTGTTAGAGATTTAAACTACGGAGCTTTGCCTGTGCCGATTGAATTGCTTTCTACCCAAACTGTTGGAGCTTCTTTGGGCGAAGGCGTGTTTAACAAGGGAGTTAATGCAGGACTTTATGGTTTAATCGCGGTGGCATTCTTTTTACTTATTTGGTATCGATTACCTGGTTTTATTTCAGTTGTCGCTTTAATGTTTTATGTAGGGATTATGTTGGCACTATTCAAAGTTGTCCCGGTTACTTTGACATCAGCAGGTATCGCAGGATTTATTATGTCTATTGGTATGGCAGTGGACGCAAATGTTCTTGTCTTTGAAAGAGTAAAGGAAGAATTGAGAAAGGGCTTGGATATAGAAAATGCTATAAAGGAAGGTTTTGCAAGAGCTTGGCTTTCAATTCGTGACTCAAATATTTCAAGTATTATTACTGCGGTGATTTTGTTCTGGCTTGGAACATCATTGGTTCAGGGGTTTGCTTTGACTTTCGGTATCGGAGTTCTAATCAGTATGTTCACAGCCCTTACAATAACGAGAACATTGCTTTTGGCAATTGCTCCAAAAAAGGAGGGAGATTTATCCAAATTTTTATTTAGCAACGGGCTTAAATAATCAAATTCGGCACATTTCTTCGTCAGCTTCAGAAAAATTATTTTCACCTTATAGAAAATAAGGCTCAAACAATTTTCCTTCGCTTCCTCGAACTGTATCCAAATTTGATTATTTAATAGTTTTCTCTACGAGGTGAAGCGGGGGATAGCACTTGGGGCAAGCCCTCGGGTAGCGAAGTGAATGGAAGATTTTACCTTGAGAACTTTTGAAATTTCTAAATCTCAAAAAAGACGACGAATAGCTCCACCATTCGTCGTCTTTCGTCTTTGTGAGGGCTTTGGCCCGAAGCAATCCAGAATCTTTTATTTTCCATTGCAAACCCCCTCCTATTTTGCTATATTCAACCCAGAAACATAGGCGATTTTGACAATAATCTTTGATAAGGGATAAGACTATGAAGGCCATCGACAAAAAAGATGTAAGGCTAGGAACTGTGGTTATGGTGGCGAGTTCCGTATTAGGAGTTTTTTTTGGAGTTGTCATTTGTCCGGAGGCTTGGCTTAAGTTAGCCAACAAAACAAATACCTTCTCTTTTAGTGACACCATTTCATTAGAAAAAGGAGGATACCTTTATCTTAAAGTGTTGGGGGATTTAAGATATAGAAATTGTATCATTGAATACGATGTCGTTGACCCTGAATTTGGCTGGAATATCATTGCTGGGAACAACAGTGAAGAAGTAGAATGCTTAGTAAATGGCTTATTAAGCAATAAATACTACGGGCCTGTAGGCGATTTGTTTACCCCCCAAGACTTTGATCCATTATCTAGTTGGGGGTGGGCTAAGCATGATTTACATATGTTAAGCGTTTACCTTCAGGGGCAGAGTCATCCCGGTTCATTTTTTTCTGCTAAACAAAATGAACTTCTTCGTATCTTCCACAAAGGAATCCCTCTCAACTCAAAGGTTAGTCTGAAGGAACACCCAAAATCATTGTACCCAAGTAAGGTCGTAGACGACAGTGACCTCAGAACCGTCGGCGAAAGGGAACTTTCCGAAGTGCTCCTTCGTAGGAAAGACACGAAACCGACCATTATCTCGGTACCGACCAAGGAGCAATTGGACTCCACTCCACCCGAAAAGGTTTGGGATCGTAAGGTTGACCCCATCGCCTCTTGCTCCGATGAAGGATTTCAACCGGGGCTGGAAATTCCAACTGTCAAAATTCCCCAAAAAGTCGAAGAAGGTATTGACGAATTATCAATGCCGATGGCTCTGTAAAATCTACATTGTCGTTAGAGGTTCTAAACCGCAGGGAGCTGTCCCATACAGCCTCCTGCGGTTTTTTTGCCCTTTTATTAAGAACAAAGAGGTGAGAACTTGCCCATAAGCCCCTTTTGGTATAATATAAACACATTAATTTTTTAAAAAAATTAATAATTAAGATTCACGAGAAAGCTTGTGAAGTAAATTTTTTTGACTTACTACTTATTACTTAATACTTACTACTAATCATTATGTTTGTAATTAAATACAGAAAAATATTTTATACGATCGCAGTCTTGTTAGTAGGATCTTCGTTTTTCGTGATGGCCTTCTACGGGGTTAATCTCAGTATTGATTTCACAGGAGGAGCAATCACCGAGGTTATTTATCCTGAAAGTGAAATCGATTTGCCATCTATCAGAGAAGATTTAGATAAATTAGATCTTGGAAATTACACGATTCAGAAAGCCGGAGGGGACGGGGTTATTTTGAGAACCAAAGATTTAACCGAAGAAGAAAGATTAGGTGTTATGAGTTCTCTTGCTCTTGGTGATACTGTAAAAATTGAGGAAAAAAGATTTAACTCGATTGGTCCTGTTATTGGAGAAGAATTGAAAAGCAAGGCTTTGTGGGGTCTTATCTTGGTCATTATTGCTATTATTTTATTCGTCGCTTTTTCTTTTAGAAAAGTTTCTGAATTAGGAAAAGAAAGTGTCTCATCATGGAAATATGGAATGGTGGCTATTTTGGCTCTTATTCATGACATTTCTATCCCAACTGGTATCTTTGTTATATTAGGTCATTTCTATATTGATTATCAAATTGATATTTTGTTTGTGACTGCTCTCTTGGCGATTCTCGGATTTTCAGTGAACGATACTATCGTTGTTTTTGACAGGGTTAGAGAAAATCTTAAAAATAGCCTAAAAGGGGAAACTTTTGAACAAATTGTTGGGAAGAGTTTAAGTCAAACTTTTGCTCGTTCTATAAATACATCTTTAACTGTTTTGATTGCCCTTGGCTCTTTGTTTTTCTTTGGAGGAGAAACAACAAAACAATTTGCATTGGTTCTCGTCTTTGGAGTTACCTTTGGAACTTACTCATCAATATTCCTGGCTTCTCCTTTGCTTGTTACTTGGCAAAAATTCTCTAATAAATAATCCAAATTTGACGAACTTCTTCGTCGACTACGAAAAAAACTTCCTCACCGTATATTAAATACGGCTCGGAAGTTTTTTTCTTGTCTCCTCAAATTTCATCCAAATTTGAATCATTTAAGTTCGTCGGCAAGTTTACAATTTCATTCGGGGCCTTCGGATTATAATAATCAAAAAGAAAAAGCGTGGTGGCCTCCGGGCACCACGCTTTTTATTTTTTTATTTTCCCCAACAGGGCGAAGATACAATACACAAGTGTCATCAATATATCTTCCCTTGAGGTAGGAATCAAAAAAAGTTTCAAAGACCTCGTTTCGTGATCGGGGCTTAACGCCCACTCAACCAACTTGGCATCAATAATCTCAGCAAGATTTATCGAAATTACCATCATTGTGATGACGATGCCCACAACAAACCATACCGATATTTCTCTCTCCCGTTGGTTTTGCATGAAATCCCCCTTAAAGAAAAAGAACAAGTCTATCAAAAAAGAAACAATTTTTTACTTATTTTATTATATACTAAAAAAAAAGCCCCGCGCAAGCGTAGGGCTCTCGAAATCTTCAACAAAGAAGACTTCACTTTTTTCGAATGAACTGAAAAATCTTTCGAGGAAAATCAGGTGGTCCAAGGGTTTCTTCCCAACAACCCCTTTCATCGTTTGGAGGAGGGTCTCCTTTCCCACATACAAACGATTTTATTTCCAAACTCTTTTCTCCATGGAGTTTGATTTTTTTTCCGTTTAATTCTGCGATGGCGTTAATATTTAGAAAGTGGTGAATTCGGATAGTGTCGTCGGGAATATGAATTTTTGTTAAATCAAAACCATTGATTACTTTTGCTTTTTCTTCTCCCTTTCCTGTGGCTAATAAAAAGTATCCAGTTAAGATGGGTCGTATAGGTTTCAGTTTCATGGAGGGGCTCCTCTCTAAAGTTTTTCTTCGAAAGACTGTTATTTCTCAAGTAAAATTTACCACAAATTTCTCATCTTAGCCAATCTTAATTAAATAAAAATCCCCAGTAACCGGAGCACTGTGGATTTTAAAATTTTGTTGCGATAACGGTCAAGACTATGTTATATTTTACTCAGAAAATGTCGTTTAAGATGAATCTATGTTCCTTTGAGAGGAGGTTGCCATGAAGTTCCCTAATTGTATTTTATCTAACAGAAAAAAAGATAAAAAAACACAGTTCAATTGCATCGGACTTGTTTTTTCAGAAGGGGGGAGGATGGTGGTCTTCACTGATTTTTTTCCTCCCGAGAATTCTGGCTTCCAAGTACACGAGCAAAGGTTACAGGGGGTCACAGAAAACAGAGATTGGCTCCCAATTCTAAACATGGCAACAGGGGTTGTCGAAAACTGTGGAGAGCTTCACGACCCGTCCGAGGAAGAGATTTCTCAAATCCGCAACACTCTCCGAGGAGAGAAAGATTTTTCCCTTTTCGTGGAGACTCTCCGAAGGAGAATCGCCAATTCCTCAGGAGTTGAGCCACTAAGAGCAGTAGCTCTCGGCTGACAGAAACGTAGTTCTTGTAGAATAAAGAAAGGCCCACTCCTGTGGGCCTTTTAATTTTTCCCTTATTACTTACTACCAACTACTCACTACCTACTACTAACTATCCCTTTATCGTTGTATTTTAGTACCGTCTTTGATAGTATGAATCCAGTTTTATTGGGGTTGTCCCGATCACAGTCCTTTGACGTTTAAGGAATAAAAACAGTAAACAAAGGAGGTCATCGTCCGAAACAAAACTGGCCAGAACTTACTGACAAAAAATAACAAGGAAGGAGAAACGCCGTGAACTTTAATGGAAAGATTTGGGCAGCATTGGACACAAACAAAAAGCGCGCTTTGGAAATCGCCAAAATGATAGCGCCGCACCCGTCCATTTTTGGCTTCAAAATCAATCGGTTGGTTGATCAAGAAGCCTTTCGCAAAGACGGCGAACCTCGGCTATTTGAAGAATTGGCCCAGTATGGCAAACCCATTTGGGTTGACCTTAAGTTTTTCGATATCCCTAGGACTGTGGTTGGAAGACTCGAACCATATATTTCTTCGGGGATGGTTCAATTTGTAACCGTTATGGCCAAGGGCGAGGTTGACATGATGTCAGACGGGGTCAATGCCTGTGGTGATAATGCGTCAATTATCGCTGTCACGGAACTGACATCGTTTTCTGAAGAATTGGTTCACCTTGGAAGCGGGCACCCATCAAAGGCCTCAGTTATTAGTTTGGCCAGGATTGTTGTTCTCTCGGGCGTAAAATATCTAGTTTGCTCCTCCAAAGAGTTGCCCGTTTTGAATGAACGCCGAGAGCTCACAGGCCTCAGAAAGTTTGTCCCAGGGATTACCCCCGCGTGGAAACTTACTGGTGACGAAGTTGACCAGAAGAGAACAGGGACTCCTGGATTTGCCCTGAGCAACGGTGCCGACAAAATAGTCATTGGTGGGGCTATCGTTAATGCGGATGACCCGCTCGACGCTGTCGAAAAAACAGCACAGGAAATCTTTCGTATTTAACCGTTTTTATTCTTCAATCAAGAAAGGCCCACTCCGGTGGGCTTTTTTACTTACTCCTTGATACTTGCTACTCACTACCAACTACCAACTACCAACTAAATACTGTTATAATAAAACTCATATGGAAAATAAAGAACCAATTTTATTTTATGAAAAAAAATTTTATTGCTTTTCAAATTTTTCATCCTTTGCTGTTGAATGGAAAGGTTCCTTATGGATGACATTAGAACACGCTTATCAATCCGCAAAATTTACAGACGAAAATATTATCAATGAGATTAAAAATGCTCGTTCATCTTATGATTCAAAAAAAATAGCCCAGAAATATCCGGATAAAGTAAAAAATGATTGGGAAGATCTTAAACTATCTATTATGGAAGAAATCATTCGAGCTAAATTAGAACAACATCCATATATTCAAGAGAAATTATTACAAACAGAAGAACGCGAAATCATTGAGGATTCTCACAAAGATGCTTTTTGGGGTTGGGGGCCAAACAAAGATGGAGAAAATCACCTTGGTAAACTTTGGATGAAATTAAGATCTGAAATTAATAAATAAAAGAAAGAAAAGAAATAAAAAAAACAACATTCTATCATTCTATAGAATGATAGAATGAAAAAATAGGAAATAAAAAAGGCTAACGTGTAGGCATCACGTCGCCTTTATTCGCTTCGGGTATCTAAAGCCCTAGATATTTTCCCCTTAGTCGCCACCGCTTTTAAGGTGGTAGTTTCGTTACCTAGCAATAGAATTGCTCGATAACATTACTATCATATTATCATATTAAAAACATTTGTCAATGGAACCCCCCAACCCCAAACATTAAAAAATAACATTCTATCATTCTATAGAATGATAGAATGAAAAAATAGAAATTAAAAAATAGAAATAAAAAAAGCCCCGCGTTTCCACGGGGCTTTGGAAGAAACGGTTTCAAAAACCTATTCTTCAGCCAATAACAATCCATATTCTTCCAAATCAACAACTATTCCGTTGGCTGTACCTAGTCCAAAACCATGAATTCGCCGGAGTTCTTTCCTGGTTTTTTTGAGCAGATCACCGATTGTAGTGATACCAGATCCTTTTAGGCATCTTGTTCCACGAATCGATAAAAAAAGCTCGTCAATACTTAGCTCCCTAATCGGATCTAACCCTATATCAGGATTAAAATTCTCCAAGAGAGATTTTCTCCAACGTCTTTGCCAATCGGCTCTTCCCAAGTCTTTATAGGCTTCAGAGATTTCCCGGCGTTTTTCTGCAACAATTTTCTCGAGCTCTTTTTCAAGCTCGGAAATAATTCGCTGTTTTTCCTCCACAGTTTTTTTGAAGTGAATCCGAAGAAGCTTTTTTACTGAAATGTTGAAAATTTTTGATTTCCCCAACATATCAAGTAATGTATCTTTAACTTCGTCTTCTTTCTTCAAAATAACATGTTCAGGAACATCATATAGATGGGCAATATCTTTCCTCGTTTTTCTTTTTTTTCCACCCAGACCAAACTTCCACCCAATAATCAGTGAACCCATTTCCCCAAGGGAATCAACAAGGTCATTGATTATGGTGATGTCACTTTCTATGAATGGCAGCATTCCCTTGGTCGCTTTTTCAGACGAATTTACTCCGAACAAAAAAAGGATCAATTTCCTATAACTCTTCATCGCTGAATCTTTCATGGCAAACTCCTCGTGTTGAATAGTCTTTAAATTGTCAAAAACAAAATCAAATCTCGTACAAGAATACAAGATTTACTTTCATTTGTCAATCTCCAACCCCCAACCCAAATCTTAAAAAATTTTGTTACGTAGATTGTTACGTAGCACGCTACGTAACAGATGCTATAATAAAAATATTAAAAAAATAACTATTCAAATTATATGGAAAAATATACTAGAAAAGTTACGAGGGTGGGGAAGAGGAGTTTATCCGTCGTAATTCCTGCTGAAATCGTCGATGAATTAAAAATTCGTGAAAAACAAAAACTCAACATCCACCGCTCAGGAAAAAAAATCATAATCGAAGATTGGAAAAAATAAAAAGAAAGAAAAGAAATAAAAAAAACAACATTCTATCATTCTATAGAATGATAGAATGAAAAAGTAGAAATTAAAAAATAGGAATAAAAAAAGCCCCGCATCTTCGCGGGGCTTTTTGGGCTACTTGAAAAGGTACAAGTTACTTGAGTTTGTCGGCGTGGATTTCTTCCAAGCGGCAAACAATATCCTCGGCTGTTTGGGGGTAATCGTAGATAGCTATGGCCCCCTTGTTTTGAAAAGCAATTACAGTCATCCACTCTATTAGATTATCTTTTACCCACGCCACAACATTTTCTCGATGGTTCTTTAATCCATCAATCAGAGCTGTTATGACCTCTTCTTCGGTGGGAGTAATATAATCATCAATAACCTGTTGGACTATTTCTTTCCGCATTTTTTCACCCCATAGTTTGTATAAGAAAGTTCACAAAAACCTCTTTTTTCTGCTTAAAACATACATCACGAAGCTTGATTTGTAAAGGATTTTAATTCTCCCAACTCCAACCATTAAAGAACAACATTCTAACATTCTATAGAATGATAGAATGAAAAAATAGAAATAAGAAAACCGCCCAATAGAAACGGGCGGTTTCTTTTTGGGCGGGTGTTGTTTTGGAAGTGAAATCAGATCAAATTAAAGTGATATCCTCTACCATGCAAGATTCTTTCGGTACTCCGGCCCAGAAGTTATCGATTTCCATCTTGGAAACCTGAAAGTAATTTCTGATGACAACTTTAAGGTCGCCATCATGAATTTTATTCAACCAATCTCCGATGGCCCTTCTCATCCTCTTGTATCGAAAATATTTTGTTCCCGGATCAGTGAGATAAATACTCGCTTCATGGGTTTTGCCAGAAACCTGATAGGAATAATGGATAAACCAATGGGAACCGAATTTTTCTAGTGCCATCTTTTGCTTCCTCCTTTTTTCTATGTGGTTATGTCCTAAAGGACAGTCTGTCTCCTATTTCTAAACCATTAAAGCAAAAAATAGTACTCGGGTCAACGATTTAAGAATCTCCTGTCTTTTTTTATTCAAAATTGGTATCATTTAATTATTATATTACTAAATTAATTGAAACTATTATGCAAATTAAAAAAGCTATTTATTTAATACTTGCCTTAACTTTTGCATTTTTTGCAACTGCAGGAAGCACTCAAGCAGCAGATTTTCGTGCGGCAGCTAAAAACGGGGGCAATGTAACTGTTAGCCAGGAAGAACAAATCACAAATCTTTATACGGCAGGGAATGTTATCTCAGTCGATGCAAATATAGAAAAAGGTTTGCATGCTGTGGGAAATATTTTAAACATTAATGGAAATGTTGGGCAGTCTATTTATTCAGGCGCTGGGACTTTATTGATAAAAGGAGACGTTGGAGGGAGCGTCCACGGAGGTGGGGGAAATATTGTTATTGAAGGAAAGATTACAGATGATTTGATTCTGGGTGGAGGGAATATTTCTATCTCGAGTAAAGCTTCTGTCGGCGGAGATTTAGTTGCCGGAGGGGGAGTGGTAGATATCCAAGGACCAGTTACTGGCAATATTTATTTGAGTGGCGGAGTTTTAACTATCAATAGTGAAATTGGTGGCAATGTGAAAATTGATAAAGTTGATGAGATCAGACTCGGAAGTAATGCCGTGATAAAAGGAAACCTCGAATATTATTCAACCAAAGAAATTGTGATGGATGAAGGAGCCGTTGTTTTGGGAGAAACGATTATAAATGAAAAAGGAGCAGGGAAGCATGATCTAGACAAGGGAGCATTGGCAGGATTTATCTTTGCAATCATTTCTGTAGCACTTTTAATCAAGTTGATAGGAATGATTATTGTAGCTTTGTTTTTCGCCTACCTATTTAAAAAATTTACTACTGCAGTGGTTAAAGAAAGCATTACTAGTTTTTGGAAAAGTTTAGGGACAGGATTTGCTGTTTTGATATTAGTGCCAATCATTATGGTTATCTTGATGATTACTGTAGTTGGTATTTGGCTTGGGTTGATTGTTTTGACAATTTATTTGTCATCAATAATAATTGCGAGCGCTTTGGCGGGTGTAACTTTTGGAAGTTGGTTAATTTTGGCAATTACTAAAAAAGACAATTATTCTGTAAATTGGAAGACGATACTCTGGGGTTCCGTTGTTTTAACTATTATCGGTATTCTTCCCGTGATTGGTTGGCTCATCGTACTTATCCTTATACTGATAAATTTGGGCTCAATTTACCAAGTTTTCTTTAGAATGCATAAATAAAGAGAAGCTCATAGCTTGTAGCTGATAGCTGATAGAAAAAGACGACGAATGGCTCCGCCATTCGTCGTCTTTCGTCTTTGCGAGGGCTTTGTCCCGAAGCAATCTAGAAAATAAAAAAAAGACCACCTCAACCCCTAGGGACATTTTGGTAGTCTTTTTCGGTGAAGCTGTTCTTGTTATTGCGAACGGTAGGCAATTTTAAGTTGTGATGGATTGCGACAAAGTCTGACTTTTCCAGAGTCTTTGTCGGCAGCCACCCAGAGCTGGCCATGAATATCTTCACCCATAATTTTTCCGAAAGTGCATCTCATGTATCGCACAGAGGCACCATGATTAAATCCATACTTCTCACAGGAGTGAGGGTCTAGCTTTAATTTTATCCCTGTGACAGAAGTCGCTTCAAGACTGAATCTTTCTTTTAAAGCTGGAGTCGTTCCTTGTTCTTGTTGCATGCATTCTCCTTATGAATTGAAAGCAAAATTTGCGAAAAAATCATTGAAAGGACTATAATTACTGGCAACACTATACTCAAAACATCTGTTTTTGTCAATCATGTAAACGTAATTAAACCCATAGGCCTTACAAACACTCGACTTCTTCTAATCATTTAACAATGTTATTTGTTAGGATTATTTTGGTATAAACTAAGAAGCGAGAGTTCTTCAAAGGAACGAAAAAAATTGCTTGCCTTTTTTTTATATATCTATATAATAGTCTCTATTCTGATAAAGATAGTTTCTTTGAAAACTTAATAGTTTTTGAATTGCTTTAGGCAATTCAAAGCAACATGCATCTGATTTGTTTAAAAACAAATCAAAAAAACGACAAGTCCAAAAGTTTTGAGTGGCGAATTTTATTTCGTAATTCAAAACCGAAAAAAACAAAAGAAGATATTATTTTTCTCTTGTTTCGTTTCATTTCAATTTTTCTAATACAGATTTATTCTGTTTACTAGGAAACTTTATTTTAGAGTTTGATCCTAGCTCAGGATGAACGCTGGCTGTGTGGATAAGGCATGCAAGTCGAGTGGGTTTAGACCCACGGCGAACGAGGTAGTAACACGTAGGAATCTCCCCCAAAGTCAAGCATAACCCATCGAAAGGTGGGATAATTCTTGATAGTCCCGCAAGGGTAAAGATTTATCGCTTTGGGAAGAGCCTGCGAAGTATCAGCTTGTTGGTAGGGTAATGGCCTACCAAGGCAATGACGCTTAGGGGAGGTGAGAGCCTGGCCCCCACCGATGGCACTGAGACACGGGCCATACTCCTACGGGAGGCCGCAGTCGAGAATCTTCCGCAATGGACGAAAGTCTGACGGAGCGACACAGCGTGATCGATGAAGCTCTTCGGAGTGTAAAGGTCTTTTATGAGTGAAGAAGTTTATTGACATTAGCTCATGAATAAGGGGTTGCTAAACTCGTGCCAGCAGCAGCGGTAATACGAGTGCCCCGAGCGTTATCCGGAATTATTGGGCGTAAAGCGTGTGTAGGCGGTTTTGTTAGTCTTTTGTTAAAGCCCTGGGCTCAACCCAGGATCTGCAAAAGAAACGGCAAAACTAGAGAGTGTGAGGGGTGAATGGAACTCATAGTGTAGGGGTGAAATCCGTTGATATTATGGGGAACACCAAAAGCGAAGGCAGTTCACTGGCACATTTCTGACGCTGAGACACGAAAGCGTGGGTAGCGAATGGGATTAGATACCCCAGTAGTCCACGCCGTAAACGATGTTCTCTAGCTTTTTGGAGTATCGACCCTCTGAGAGGCGCAGCTAACGCGTTAAGAGAACCGCCTGGGTAGTACGAGCGCAAGCTTAAAACTCAAAGGAATAGACGGGGACTTGCACAAGCGGTGGATCACGTGGTTTAATTCGATGATACGCGAAGAACCTTACCAAGACTAGACATCTAGCTTATGTTTTTCTAGAAATAGAAAATCCTAACGGCTAGACAGGTGATGCATGGCCGTCGTCAGTTCGTGGCTTGAGCTGTTCCCTTAAGTGGGGAAACGAACGCAACCCTTATCGTCTGTTACAAGTGTCAGGCGAGACTGCCCAGCCTAGTGCACATGAATGTGCAGTTTGTAGTTGGTAGTTAGTAGTTGATAGTAAAAAATTTGCAAAGCAAATTTTTTCTCTAAAAACTAAAAACTATAGACTAAAAACTGTATTCACTTCGTGAATACTAGGCTGGGAGGAAGGCGAGGATGACGCCAGGTCAGCATGTCCCTTGATGTCTTGGGCTACACACATGATACAATGGCTGTGACAATAGGTCGCGACGGGGTAACCCTGAGCTAATCCTTCAAACACAGCCCCAGTTCGGATTGAGGTCTGCAACTCGACCTCATGAAGTTGGAATCGCTAGTAATCGCTGGTCAGCACACAGCGGTGAATATGTTCTCAAGTCTTGTACTCACCGCCCGTCAACTCAAGGAAGTCGGGAGTGCCCGATGGCCGTCTTTATGACGGACTAAGGTAAGTTCGATAACAGGGAGTAAGTCGTAACAAGGCACGGGTAGCGGAAGCTGTTCGTGGATTATTTCAAATTGAAACTGTTTATTTCCTACGGGAAATAGACTTAAATGGTTGGAACTGAATTTTCTAGCTTGCTAGAAAATTCAGGAGACAATGATATTGCATCTCAAATCTATATCCGTTATCCCAGATATGCGTTACTGGGAAATGAAGCGAAACAAAAGAAAGGTTGTACCTTCTTAGTTTTTAGTTGATAGTTTTTAGTTTTTAGAAAATTCTAAATTTTATCTTTGTCGTTTGATGCATGTAAATATAAGAAATTAAAAAACTCTATGAAGTTTATTAGCTTGCTAATAAACTTCATAGAGTTTTTTAAATAATCCTAAAATTAGCGTACTTTGGCGTCGCGATTCATAAAATATCAGTCGTCGTATAGAAAATACGCCTCCTTCTCTTTTATTCTCGCTCCACCAAATTACATCTAATTTTAAAATTATTTTTTAATTGCGAAAAACGTAACATTTTGTTATATTTTAGAGGTTAATTTTGAGGAAAAATCGTCTTTGCGAGGCGAAGCCGAAGCAATCCAGAATAAATAATATGCGAGTGTAGCTCAGGTGGACTTTTTTCTGAAAGAAAAAAGCAACGGCTAAAGTGTTTAGGCTTTTTATCCGGTTTCTGCCAAAGGCAGAAAATCGCCGAAGTGAGTCCCTAAGGGCGAACAGGCGATAGGAGGATAGAGCGGTTCGACAGTCTTCCAGATTGTCTCACCTGATAACGACGAGGGACCTCGTCATTGTAATTATTTGAAAGTTTAATATAGTAAACACAGGCGAGTGTAGCTCAGGTGGTTAGAGCGCGTCACTGATAATGACGAGGTCGTAGGTTCGAGTCCTACCATTCGCACAATTTTAAAACACCAAATCTTTGATTTGGTGTTTTAAAATTGTGCGAATGGAGTAAAGTGCCTGCGCACTTTACGTTAGGACGAGAAAGGCGGAGACATGTTTCTGTAGCGAAGTGAAAGAAACAGTCGAGCCGTGACGACAAGTTCTTAATAAAAATGAGTCCGTAGGATGAAATTTTTATTAAGAAACTTGAAGTCGAGTCCTACCATTCGCACAAAAATATAATAAAACCAGAGCAATTCTCTGGTTTTATTATATTTTTGTAGCAGAATGGTATGACTCGAACGGCGGAGGCGGTATGCAAGATAAATTTTTTCGTAAAAAAATTTAGGCTTGTCGCCGAGCCGCGTTCAGCGATACTTATTATTTCTGAGTGCGAAGCACAAAGAAAATAATTAGTAATCGCGGGACGAGTCCTACCATATTGCATAGTTTATCGTTTTTTATTTTCTGATATAATTTAAAATATAATAATTAACCTTTTATAATTATGAAAATATTATCAAACATACTTTTCTTTCTTAATATTTTGTTATTTTTTGTTGCAGGACTATTCGCCATGTTATCTGGTATGATAAGCGATGTTCCAGGTGATCATTCTTGGGATGTCCTTTTTTTATTAATGAGTTTTTTACTGCCCATTTTGATTTTAATATCTTTATTTTATTCTAGAAAATTTTATAAGGAACAATATTACAACAAATCAAATTTAATCTATGTAATTTTGTTTGTATACTATATTTTTCATTTTTTTGTATTAAGTTTGTTTTGACCAGTAACTCCTCCCACAGGATCAGTCGTTTTAAATTTACATGAAATAAGAGGGTAGAGAGATATTTAAAAATGCTATAATACTTCCCAATGAATTTAAAAATTCTCAAAAAAATTCACTTTATAGGAATAGGCGGAATCGGTGTTTCGGCTGTTGCTAGGATGATGTTGGGAGAAGGGAAGTTGGTTGTTGGTTCAAACTTGGGCGAATCAAAAATAACTCAAGAATTAAAAAAACTTGGAGCCATCATTTATATTGAACACAACGAAAATAATCTAGACGACGATACTGATTTGGTAATTTATTCACCCGCAATTACAAAAGGGAGCTCGGAACTTCAAAAAGCAAAAAAATTAAATATCCCCGTAATCTCATATCCCCAATCCTTAGGATTAATTTCTAAAGATAAATTTACTATTGCTGTTTCTGGAACTCATGGAAAAACTACCACAACCGCAATGTTGGCAGAAATTTTTATTGATGCTCAGCTAGACCCAACAGTTATTGTAGGAAGTCTTCTCAAGAAGCAAAAGACCAATTTTCTTAATGGGAAAAGTGAATATTTTATAGTAGAAGCCTGTGAATACAAGAGGTCTTTTTTACAACTCCAACCAAACATTTTGGTGATTACAAACATAGACGAGGACCATTTAGACTATTATAAAGACATGGCTGATATACAGAGTGCCTTTAAAGAATTAGCCTTAAAAATGAGTGAAAAAGACTTTATTGTCTGTGACCCCAACAACCCTACCATTATACCAGTATTAAGCGGTATAAGGGCAAAAATCGTCGATTATAGGCAATATAAAAGCGATAACCTGAATCTAAAAATCCCAGGAAAGCATAATATCCAAAATGCTTTGGTTGGGCTAGCTATTGCAGATATTTTGAACTTAAACAAAGAGGAAACAGAAAAATCACTCAATAATTTTGAAGGCACTTGGCGACGTTTTGAATGTAAAGGAAAGACAAAAAATGGAACATTAATTTATGATGATTATGCCCACAATCCGACCGAGGTAAGAGCGACTCTTCAAGGAGCAAAAGAATTTTTTAAAGACAAAAAAATAAC
Source organism: Candidatus Campbellbacteria bacterium RIFOXYC2_FULL_35_25 (assembly GCA_001774495.1). Lineage (GTDB taxonomy): Bacteria > Patescibacteriota > Minisyncoccia > Phycocordibacterales > UBA12079 > UBA12079. Next base: position 89,990 of record MFAE01000002.1, read on the forward strand.
TATTATTTTCCAACCGCACTTGTATAGCCGAACAAAAATATTTTTAGAAGATTTTGCTGAAAGTTTCGATGATATCGATAGAGTAATTATTCTTCCGATTTATGCCGCCAGAGAAAAAAATGACCCGAGTATAAACTCGGAGATACTGGTTGAAAAAATAAAAAAATTTAATCAAAATGTATCTTATTCAGAATTCGAAAATATTTCGGAGAAAATAGATTTAGAAAGTTTTGGTTCAGGAGATGTAATTTTTACAATCGGTGCTGGAGATGTATATAAAATAGGAGAGACTCTCTTGGCTGTATAAAAATACCAAGGGCCCGCAACTTCACGGGCCCTTACCCATTTGAGAGATATAATTATCATTATTGGTTCCTATTGGTCCCTGAGAAGTTTGCCGAGTTTTTTTCCTTCGGCTAAGTGTGCACTTCTTTCTTGTTCTTGCCTTTGGGCAAGGTCATCGGTGCTCCCGAAAAGGGTTATCGCCAAGTCGTCGATAGCTGATTGCCTATCTGAACTGGCCCTTTTCCAAAATATTGGGTTTTCTAAAAGAATCCCCAAAACCTCTCTTTGTTGTTCTTGTGTGGTAGTCATGTTTCCGCCCCCTTTTACCACCCTGAACTTTGATAATAACATCTCCCTCTTTCTATATTTAATTATACAACATATCTATAAAAGACAATAGAGTTATCCCCAGTTTTGTCTTTTATAGAGACAGTGTCTTTGATGTCTTTTTTATCATCTTTCAATTAATTCACGGGGTTGATATAATTTAAAGCAATGGATTTAGAAATAACATTAAAAATTTTGATCTTGGTTCTTGTTATAGGAACAATTTACGCTTGGTATCAGTTCTACCAAATTTTAGTAAAGAGATGTGACACCTGCTCTGTGGGGTTAATGAAGAGTCCCTTTAAATCAAAGTGTTTTGTGGGGGCACTTTTTTTCACAGCTGCACTTGCCTTAGCTATCTACGCTTTTTCTCTTATCTAAAGTAAACCAAGGTCTGACATATAAATCGTACTTGAAGTTTTCACTTTGAGGTTAAACTTTCAAGTGGAGTAGTGCGGAAATTACTTGCATGGAAAAAGAGGAAATAAAAAATAAAATTAAAGAATTGGAATGGCAAATGGGTCAGGTAGATTTTTGGCAGAACAAAGACGAAGCACAAAAAATTATAAAAGAGTTGAACAATTTAAAAGATGAGTTGGAAGGAGCAGGGAAGTATGACAAAGGTAGTGCCATCATTACTATTTTATCTGGAGCAGGAGGAGATGACTCTGAAGATTTTTCAAGGATACTTTATAATATGTATTTAAAATTTTCTCAAAATAAAAATTGGGAAACTTTTTTGATGCATTCAAATGAAAATGATCACGGAGGATATCGAAATATAACTTTTGAAGTGATTGGAAAAGGGGCTTATGGAAAACTTAAAAATGAATCCGGAGTTCATCGTCTCGTAAGAATTTCTCCATTCAACGCCCAGAAAAAAAGGCACACTTCTTTTTCAATGGTTGAAGTAATTCCAAAACTTGAAAAAGCGAGGGATATGCAAATTCCAGAAGATGATTTAAAAATTGAGTTTGCGAAATCAAGTGGGCCCGGAGGTCAAAATGTAAATAAAAGAGAAACAGCTGTGCGAGTTGTACACCTGCCAACAAATATTTCTGCGCAGGTTGAATCAGAAAGGTCCCAACAACAAAACAGAGAAAAGGCCATGGAAATGATTGAAGCCAAGCTTATCAAAAGACAAGAAGAAGAAATGAGGGCAAAAGAACAAGGAATGCAGATAAGTAAAATGACTGAGAATGAATGGGGAAGCCAGATTCGTTCCTATGTTATGCACCCTTATCAGATGGTAAAAGACCACCGTACCGGAGTAGAAGTGAGGGATATTAACAAGGTTTTGGAGGATGGGGATTTGGACGAGTTTATTGAAGCAGAAAAGGGGTTATAAAAAATTGAAAAAAAACGAGAGTAACGTATAATGTACTAGTGAGTAGATAGTAATAAGTAGTGAGTAGTAAGAAAAGAATTTTCGCTTCGCGAAAATTCTTTAATGAAAAAATTTGCTTCGCAAATTTTTTACTATAGACTATATACTATCAACTACAAACTAATTTTTTTATAAAAAATTCAATGATTTATTTCGAAAAAGTATCAAAAACATATAAAAATGGAGATAAGGTTTTAGATTGCGTTACCTTCAAAATTGAACCAAGGGAATTCGTTTCAATTGTTGGTCATTCTGGTGCAGGGAAAACAACTCTTCTAAAAATGCTTTTAGCCGAGGATCACCCAACCGAGGGGTTTGTTTTTTTTGGTTCCTCTGATGTTAGCAAACTCAAAAAAGATCAAAAGAATAAATTCAGAAGAAAGGTAGGAGTAATTTTCCAAGATTTCAGACTTCTTCCTCATAAAACAGCTTATGAGAATGTTTCTTTTGCAATGGAAGCAGCAGGGAGGACCGAAGAAGAAATAGAATCAGATGTTCCTCACGTTTTGGAATTAGTTGATTTGGGAGATAAGATGTGGAATTTTCCTCATGAATTATCAGGAGGAGAAAAACAGAGGCTCGCTATTGCTCGCGCGATAGTCAACCAACCAGACCTTTTGATTGCTGATGAACCTACAGGGAACCTTGACCCAATAAATACTTTTGAAATAGTTCAAATCTTAAAAAAGATAAACGAGCTGGGAACAACTGTCATTTTAACAACCCACAATAAGGGAGTAATAGATTCTGTAGGGAAGAGGGTTATCACAATGGATAAAGGAAGAGTAACGAGAGATGATAAGTCGGGTAAATTTTCGTTGTAAGTAAATAATTAAGAGTAAATAAAAATTTTACCATGTTTATAACAAATACAAAAAGAATAATAAAAGCAGCCCTAGTAAATTTTTGGAGAAATAAGACAGTTTCCATGTCAGCTGTTTTGGTAGTTTCTATTACCTTGCTTGTTTTTGGTTCTCTTATTTTTAGCAATGCGGCACTAGACTCTGTTTTATTACAATTGAAAGACAAAGTTGATATTAATGTTTATTTTACCGTTGATGCTGGTGAGGAAGATATCCTAGAATTAAAAAAATCTCTAGAAAGTTTTCCTGAAGTAGAGTCTGTTGAGTATGTTTCTAGGGAAATGGCTCTTGAGAATTTTAGAAAAAATCATGAAAATGATCAAACAACTCTTGAGGCCTTGGATGAACTCGGAGATAACCCACTAGGGGCTACTTTAAATGTTCAAGCTAACGAAACAGATCAATATGAAAGTATTGCGAAATTCTTGGGTGAAAATAGTAGTTCCTCGTCCATAATAGACAAGGTAAATTATTATCAAAATAAATTAGTGATTGATAGGCTGACAAAGATAATAAGTAATACCGAACGAGTCGGTTTTGTTGTTACTTTAATTTTAATTATTATTTCAATAATAATTACCTTTAATACTATTCGCCTCGCTATTTATATTGCCAAGGAGGAAATTTCTGTAATGATGTTGGTTGGGGCAAGTAATCGATATGTTAGAGGCCCGTTTGTTATAGAGGGGGTTTTGTACGGGATTATTTCTTCGGCTCTTGCTTTAATTATATTTCTTCCAGTTACTTTCTACTTAGGTTCTTTTACTGAAAAGTTATTAGGAGTGAATGTCTTTGAATATTACCTAACTAATTTTTTTCATATTTTGCTCATACTTTTAGTTTCGGGTGTCTTCTTGGGTGTTTTCTCAAGTTACTTAGCGGTAAGGAAGTATTTAAAGGTTTAAATAGCATTGAACCCCCTTCTTTGCAGAAGGGGGTTTAACCATTTGGCCATATGGCCTTTTTCTCTCTGTACGATTTAAAGAAGTGAGCTGAACATAAAAATAACCCGGTAAAAACGAAACCCGCAATCCATGGATGCTTAAAGAAAAGCAACAGTCCTCCTAATCCAAGGGATAGGACAAGGAAAACAAGTCCAAAATTTAGGTCTCCTTTGCAGTCAATCATTCTCGCCCTCCTCGTCTGACTCATCTGCTTCGACGAGACTTTTGTTCTCGTAAGAAGAAACAGCTAATATTCCTCCAATAAAAATTATAGCGATTGAGGCGCCTCTATCCTTTTCAGAGTCTTCTTCGCCGAAAAATATGCCGGATAATCCGATTAAAATGAAAACGATTCCCAGTAAGACTTTGCCATTTATTTTATATTTCCCCATCCTTTTTCTCCTCACTACTTGTTTTTGTTGAGAAAACTGTTTCTAATCAGAGTATAACAGGATTTTCTGTTGATTCAAACAAAAAAGAGATATTCATACAAGTGAGCAAGAAAATACTTGATTTTTTGTCCGTAAAAAGCTTTAATCATAGTTATATTATAAGATCGTTTAATCTCGTAGCAGATCATTTCGCCGGATCGTCGAAGTGGTGGAAATGAAAAGCAAACTGGTTTAGTATTAATATAATATTGCCGGATCGTCTAATGGTAGGACTGCGGTTTCTGGTACCGCCAATCTAGGTTCGAGTCCTAGTCCGGCAGCAACAAATAAAAACAACAGCTTTTAGCTGTTGTTTTTATTTGTTTTGATGCCGAGACTAGCAAGGTACCTGCGTACATTGCGTAGGATTCGAACAGGCGGAGGCTTGTCGCACGGAGCGAAGCGAGTACGACAGCCGAGCCGAGCCTACGAACACTTAGGCTTTTGGAGTGCGAAGCACGAACAAAAGACTTAGTGATTCGGAGGTCGAGTCCTAGTCCGGCAGCATAAGATCGTTAGACCCTGAGTGATGAGCTTAGGGTCTTATTATTTTACCTGACGGACTAGGACTCGAAAAGAGCGAAATATATTTTTTCGTAATGAAGTGAAGAAAAAAATTTGAGCGACGTGACGACGAGTTCTTAACAAAAATGAGTCCACAGGATGAAATTTTTGTTTAGAACTGGAAGTCGAGTCCTAGTCCGGCAGCTTTGGAAAGAAATCAAAATGATTGGTGTGGGGGGGGGTGAAAATCCTAGTCTCATAACATCCCCCTATGATATAATTTCAACATGAAAATATTTATTATTTGCAGTAAAAATTTTTACGATAAAATCCCAGGTATTGAAAAGACATTGGAAGAAAATGCTCACATAATAACTTTACCTAATTGTTTTAAAGATCCTGCTACTGAAGGAAGATTTCGAGACCTTGGAAGAGAAGAGCATTCTAAATGGAAAGCCGAAAAGTTAAGACATAGTAGTGATGTTATTGAAAATAATGATGCCGTGCTTGTTCTTAATTTTGAAAAAAATGGTATGAGCAATTATATTGGAGGTGCCACTTTTTTAGAAATGTATGACGCCTTTAGATTGAGCAAAAAAATATTTTTATATAACGATATTCCCGAAGGAATTTTGAAGGATGAAATTATTGGTTTTAATCCAATACTTATTGGTGGTGATTTGAGTGTTATTAATTAATTTCTCCCCCAAAACAGAAAATACTTGCCTTCATAGATAATATGATATAATAAAACTATATGAAAAAAACCATTATTATCCTTTTAGCTATTATTCTTATAGGCGCAGGCGTATATTTCTTTTTTATTAAAAGTTCTTCTGATAGTGTCGTTATCAGTAACGAGAATGAAACCGCTGATCTCATTCATTCCGAGGGGAGTGACGAAACAGGTGACCAGGTAGAGGGGCAGACAAATGAGCCTCAAGTCGATGAGAGTAAAACTGTCATAGGAAAATCTGTTGATGGTCGCAACATCACTGCTTATCATTATGGTAGTGGTGATACAGAACTGCTATTCATTGGTGGTATCCACGGAGGATACTCTTGGAATACAGCCCTAGTTGCATATGAGTTAATGGACTACTTAGAAGGAAACCCTAGTTTGATCCCTGACAATGTTAAAGTAACTGTGATTCCTGTATTAAATCCTGACGGGTTAAGCAAGGTTGTTGGTACTGCTGGGCGCTTTGCTTCAACAGATGTTCCTTCTTTACAAGAAAAAACAATCCCAGGACGTTTTAACGCAAACGAAGTGGACCTTAACCGTAACTTTGATTGTGATTGGCAGTCTACTGGTAAATGGAACAGCACGACTGTCAGCGGAGGAAACACAGTCTTTTCTGAACCAGAAAGTTTAGCTATAAAAAATTATGTAGAAACCCGCAAGCCGACGGCTGTTGTAGTTTGGTATAGTGCTGTCGGAGGAGTATTTTCTTCAAGTTGTCACAATGGTATTTTAGATGAGACGCGAACAATTACAAATACTTATGCAAAGGCATCTGGCTATCCTTCCTACGAGGAATTTGATTTTTATGAAATAACAGGGGACATGGTAAATTGGCTTGCTAAGAAAAATATTCCTGCAATTAGTGTTCTCCTTTCTACACACGAGGATATTGAATGGAGTAAAAATCTAGCAGGTATAAAGGCACTACTTAACTATTACTCTAAATTCTAAATAATGAATAATTTTTTCTCTAAAAAGATTATTCTGGTTATTCTTTTGTTATTAGCAATTGGTATTGGTTCCTTTATATTTTTCACTTTGAGGGTTCACGACGCCCCAGATTTGTCTGTCGATTTAGTTGAACAAAAAGTTTTTGAAACAAAACATGAGGTGATTGGCTCTTCTGTAGAAGGAAGAAACATTGATGCTTACACCTACGGAAACGGAGAAACGCACATTGCATTTGTTGGGGGAATCCACGGTGGCTACGAATGGAATAGTGTTCTTTTGGCTTACAAGTTTATGGATTATTTGGATGACAATCCAGATGTTCTCCCTAAAAATATAACCGTAACTGTTATTCCCTCTGCTAACCCTGATGGAGTTTATAAAGTAGTTGGTAAAGAAGGTCGGTTTACTTTTGCTGATGTGCCAGATGATGGTCTTGCTTCGGCTGGACGCTTTAATGCAAACGATGTAGACCTCAACCGCAATTTTGATTGTAAGTGGAAACCAGAGAGTACTTGGAAGGGAAATATAGTGAGTGCAGGATCAACCGCCTTTTCTGAACCAGAAGCCAAAGCCCTTCAAGGTTTTGTTTCAAAAAATAAACCAAAAGCTGTTATTTTTTGGCACAGTCAGTCCAATGCCGTGTATGCATCAGAGTGTGAGAAAGGGATTCTTCCTGAAACAATTGATATCATGAATACTTATTCATTTGCATCAGGTTATCAGCCAGTTAAATCTTTTGACGCCTATGAAATTACGGGCGATGCTGAAGGGTGGTTGGCTTCGATTAATATACCTGCAATTACAGTAGAACTTAAAACTCATGAGGATATCGAATGGAGTAAGAATTTAGCTGGTATCAAAGCACTTTTTGAATATTATAAAAACGCGAAGTAGGGTAAACACCTCCTAATATTTTTCTAAAAAATTGTTATAATATATTCATGTTTCATAAATTTAAAATAGCTGTTCTTCGTGGGGGATACGACCGTGAGTACGAGATGTCCATGAAAAGTGGTGGTGAAATTTTAAAAAATTTATCTTTAGATAAATATACTGTTTATGATGTTTCTATTTCTAAAAATGGGGCTTGGTACTTAAATGGTGAACAGATTAGTCCAAATAGTATTTTGGAAAGAGTCGATTTCGTTTTTAATTCTCTTGGCTGTGGAGGAGATAACAAAAACATTGTAAGGATGCTAGAAAGTTTTGCCATTCCTTACTCCGGCTCTAACCCTATGGCTTCTTCCTTGAGTGCGAGTAAAATAATTTCAAAAAGAATTTGCGAAACCGAGGGAATAAAAACTCCTTACTACAGCACCATCAGGAGAGATGAGTATGACGAAAAGAAAAGCCACGATGTTTTTAGGGAAATCATTATGCCTTGCGTGGTTAAGCCTTCGGACAGCGGGTACTCTGTGGGAGTTCACATTGTTTCTTCCGCAACAGAACTAAAAGAAGCGATTTTAAATGTTTTCGAAATATCAGACGCTGTCTTGATTGAAGAATTAATTAAAGGTAGGGAAATAACCTGTGGAGTAATCGAAAATTTTAGAGGAAATAAAAATTACTCATTATTGCCATTAGAAATTTCTACCCCTGATGAGTTTAATTTTTTAAATCATGATTTTAAGAAAGAGGGAAGTTTCGACCATACTACTCAGATCCTAACCAGAGAAGAGCGAGAAAAAATTCAGGAAATATCTTGGAAAATACATAATATTTTGAATATCCGTCATTACTCCCGTTCGGATTTTATTTTTACACCCAAGGGAGATATTTATTTCCTAGAAGTTAATTCTTCACCAGCATTGCACAAGGATTCGTTGTTCATAAAATCTTTGGAGGCTGTTGGGTCTGATTTGCCAGAATTTTTGAACCACCTAATAGAATTTGATAGAGATTTTATTTAATCAAATTTTACCTAAATTTGTAATTTCATCTTTAATATTGTATCATTTTGTTAATGGATATAGAGAAATTAACAAAGGCTCAAATCGTTTTACTAACACTTCTAGTTAGTTTTGTGACTTCTATGGCTACTGGAATAGTGGCGGTCACACTGATGGACCAAGCCCCTCCTGGGGTAACTCAGACAATACAAAGAGTCGTCGAAAGGACGATAGAAACCGTAACTCCGAACACACAGGTTATCACCGAGAAGAAAGAAGTTGTTGTTACAGAAAGAAATTTGATTGCAGGAGTTGTTGAAAAAAATTTAGAAAGCTTTGCTCGGATTAAAAAAATAGATGATGAAACTTTTACTGATTTAGGAATTTTTGTCGATAGAACCGGAATTATTTTAACTAGCAGCGAGGGTATTTTAAAGGACGGGAGTTACTACATCGTTAACAATAAAGGTGAAAATAATAGTTTAACTTTATTAGATTTAAATGCAGACAAGGGGATTGCTTATTTCCGTGTAGTGAATCCTGAGGGGAAAATATTCAAACCAATTTTTAAGACAGTGAGTATCGCCGATTCTTCACGATTAAAGTTAGGGCAGTCTGTCGCTGCATTGAGCGGAAAGGATTCAACAGAAATTTTGACAGGGATTGTCTCAAGTTTTATTGAAATAGAATTAGCAATAAAGGACGAGGTTCCTGGTTTGGGAAATAGTGCTGAAGAAATTGATAAAGAAATAATCCCGAAAAACACAATAGCCGGTCTAAAAACTAACATTCTTGCTTCTGATATAGTAGCAGGGACCTCCCTCTTAGATTTAGAAGGAAATATTATTGGGATTAATATTGATTCTAACAAGAGTTCATTTATTGTCTTAGATTTCGTAAATCAAGACCTACAAACTATCTCAAGTTTGAGTAAGGAAGTTGTCTCCTTGACTGAGTAAGTTCATTTTATTATATTGAACTTTCAGGTATTAAAAATTAAATTTACTAAAAACTATCAACTAAAAATTATCATAATTATGCCCCCATTAAATCACTTAACCACAAAAGCAAAAGAAGCAATAAAAAAGGCTCATGAGTTGGCTATTGAGCGTGGGCAAAATCACGTTGGGCCGATTCATCTTTTTGCGGCTTTAATGTTACAAGAAGAAAGCCTCGTTATTTCAATCCTAGAGAGGCTTGGGGTTGATACACTTCTGCTGACAGATTCTTTATTTGAAATGCTAGAAGAACCAGAAAGAGACTCTACACTTAGCCCTTCCTACCAAATATATTTAACACCAGAATTAGCAAAGGTTCTTGAAAATTCTACTCAAATTGCTGCGTCTATGAAAGATGAATTTATCTCCACCGAACATTTTTTGGTTTCCCTTTTAGATGCTCCAGGAAATGTTAAGGAATTAATTTCTAGATTTAAAATTGACAAGGATTCCATTGTAGATGTCCTTCAAGAAGTTCGGGAAGGGAAGATTACAGATATCAAACAACCTAAAAAATTTAAGGCATTAATTAAATTTACCAGAAACTTGACCAAACTTGCTATGGAAAACAAACTCGATCCTGTGATAGGGCGAGATGATGAAATAAGAAGAATAATCCAGATTCTCTCTAGAAGGACAAAAAATAATCCAATTCTGATAGGGGAGGCTGGTGTGGGAAAGACCGCTATCGTTGAGGGTTTGGCATTGAGAATCACACAAGGTGACGCGCCAGAATCTTTAAAGGAAAAAGAATTATTATCTCTTGATTTGGGTCTTTTAGTAGCGGGAACAAAATACCGAGGAGAATTTGAAGATAGGTTAAAAGCAATAATGAAAGAGGTTGAAAATTCTAACGGAAAAGTAATTTTGTTTATTGATGAGTTGCATACTATTGTTGGGGCGGGAGCATCAGAAGGTTCAATGGATGCTTCCAATATGATAAAACCGGCTTTAGCTAGAGGAGAAATGAGAGCTATTGGAGCCACCACGACGAAAGAATATCAAAAGTATATAGAAAAAGACCCAGCATTATCTAGGAGATTTCAGCCTATTTACGTAAACGAGCCATCTCTTGAAGATGCTAAGGCAATTTTGCGTGGGTTGAAAGAAAGATATGAACTCTATCATGGAGTAAAAATTACCGATGATGCTATTATTGCTGCTGTGGATTTATCTAGTCGTTATATCACAGATCGTTTTCTCCCTGACAAGGCTGTTGATTTAATTGACGAAGCTGCCTCAGCCCTAAAGATTTCTCTTGAAAATAAACCTCCTGTTTTGGAGGATGCACACCGCAAGATTATGCGTCTGGAAATTGAAAGGCAAGCGCTTAAAAAAGAAGAATTTAAGAAAAATAAAAAGAATAGTGTCCGCTTGAAAGAGATTGATAAAGAAATAAGTGACTTGCAGGAAAAGACTTCCGAAATTGAGTTAAAATGGAAGAATGAGAAGCTTGCTTTATTTGATATAAAGAAAATTAAAAAAGGACTTGAACAACTGAGAGTTGAAGCTGAGCAGGCCGAGGCAATCGCCGACTTATCTAGGGCTGCTGAGATTCGTTATGTAAAAATTCCTCAATTCGAAAAAGAACTAAAAGCCAATAACTCAAAACTTCAGAAGTTGCAAAAATCAAGAAAGATTTTGAATGAAGAAATAACAGAAAGTGAAATCGCTGATATAGTTAGTCGGTGGTCAGGGGTTCCTGTTACTAGGATGCTGGAAGAAGAGGTAAATAAATTGAGTAGGATGGAAGAGGAGTTACAAAAAGTTGTTATTGGGCAAGACGAAGCCATTAAAAAAATCTCTGATGCTGTAAAGAGGTCTCGAGTAGGTATATCCGATCCCAATAAACCAATAGGTTCGTTTATGTTTTTGGGCCCAACAGGAGTTGGAAAAACAGAGTTAACTAAAAAATTAGCTGGGTTTTTGTTTGATGATGAAGATGCTCTGATTCGGGTTGATATGTCAGAATTTATGGAAAAACATTCAGTTTCTAAGTTGATAGGTTCTCCTCCTGGTTATATTGGACATGAGGAAGGTGGATATTTTACGGAAATAGTTCGTCACAGACCTTATTCTGTAATTTTGTTTGATGAGATTGAAAAAGCACACCCAGATGTATTTAATATTTTACTCCAAGTTCTTGATAGTGGAACATTGACTGATGCTAAGGGACGAGCTGTTAATTTCAAAAATACTGTAATAATACTAACATCTAACATTGGATCTCAATTTATCGATAAAATGGAATCAATCGGATTTGGTCAAAATAAAGACGACAAAGAAAATTACCGAGATGCCAAGGACAATGTCATGAAAGCTTTGAAAGATAATTTTAGACCAGAATTTATAAATCGTCTTGATGAAATAGTTATTTTTGATATTTTGTCTCCTGAGGTGATAAAGGAAATAGTTAATATTCAAATTGGTATTGTTAGAAAAAGATTGATAGAAAAAGAAATAAAATTTAATTTGTCAGAATCAATACTGTCATATTTATCCAAAGAAGGATACAACCCACAATATGGAGCGAGACCTTTAAAGAGACTAATTCAAAATAAAATTTTAACACCCATTGCTTCTTCAATGATTGAGAATAATATGATGGTTGGAGGAAGTGTTTCAATTGATATGAAAAATGGCGAGATGGTTTTTGATGTGAAGAAAAAGATAGTGAAGCCTAAAAAAATTACAAAATCCACAAAAAAGTAAAAACCAAGGTTTAGAAAAATTACGAGGAAAGGTTAGGTCTCTGCGAAGCGCCGTGTCCGCCTCTGGCGGGGAAGAGGAGTGAGAGGCGTGGCGTCTGGTAGTAATTTTTATTCTGATTTAAAAACCTTGTTACGTAGCATGCTACGTAACAAGGTTTTTTATTTTTGGAGCAGAATTTGGTCTTCCATTTCTAAATGGAATTGATAGTGATTCGGTCATAAATATTTTTCCTGACGGAAAAATTTTGCGACCCCGCCTCGCGGTGCTCGCCTTGTGTTTGCAAAGCAAACACAAACTCGCACATCACTCTGGCTTTCGAATCCTACACATAAGGCAAGCAGGTGCCTTATTCTCGGCGACACTAAATATTAAAAACCCTAAGCTTTTTGCTCAGGGTTTTTAATATAGTGCGCCGGGTAGGATTCGAACCTACGAAGGCTAAGCCAGCAGATTTACAGTCTGCTCTCGTTGACCGCTTGAGTACCGACGCATATTCTTATTACTATACTATTATATTGTAAATAATACTACTTTTAACTGGTTGATTATAAACGAAAAAGTTGATTATGTAAATTAAAAAATTAAGTCAATAAACAGAAGAAAAAAGTATAAAAAACTATTGCCACAGTTTTTTATGCCAAAAAAACTTGTTAGCTTTGGTTTTTTTGAAAAACTGAATCTTACATTTAAAATAAAAATTAAGTTTTTAAAAAATATAAAATTTTTTAAAAAAAATAAAATATTTTTTATTTTTTTTTAAAAAACTTTTCCACAGTTTTTTCAAAAAAATATTCTTTTAAAATAAAAAAGTAGTATAATTAAAGTTAGGAAAAAGATTTTTTAATTTTGATTTTTAAAAAAAGGTCGATAGATATTTAATAATAAATAATTATTTTTATATGGCAACAAAAAAGAAAGTAGCAAAGAAGAAAGTTGTAAAGAAAGCTGTAAAGAAAGTAGCCGCAAAGAAGAAAGTTGTAAAGAAGGCTGTAAAGAAAGTAGCAGCAAAGAAGAAAGTTGTGAAGAAAGCTGTAAAGAAAGTAGCAAAGAAGAAAGCAACAAAGAAGAAATAGTTTCTTCTTGAAGAAACCACCGAATAGGTGGTTTTTTCTTTACATATGCAATCTAAAAATATACACTTTAAAAGTGCTTAAAACAAAGGGTAAAAAAGTGTTTGTTGGCTTATCAGGCGGGGTAGATTCGTCTGTTTCAGCCTCTCTATTAAAGAGACAAGGTTATGATGTAACGGGTGTTTTTATAAAGGTTTGGCAACCCGAGTTTGTTAAGTGTGACTGGAGGGAGGACCGTCTTGATGCGATGAGAGTTTGTGCCAAACTGGATATTCCTTTTCTAGATTTAGATTTGGAAGAAGAATATAAAAAAGAAGTTTTTGATTACATGATTAAAGAGTACAAAGAAGGTAGGACTCCAAACCCAGACGTTATGTGTAACAAAAGTATTAAGTTTGGTGGATTTTTAAAATTTGCTTTAGATAGTGGAGCGGACTATGTTGCAACAGGACATTATGCGCACAATTTTTTTGAGGAAGGAAAATTTAAAATGTTAGCAGGAAAAGATAATAATAAAGATCAATCATATTTTTTGTGGACTCTCGGGCAGGAACAATTAAAATATATTCTTTTTCCTGTTGGTCATTTAGAAAAACCAGAGGTTAGAAAGATTGCAAAAAAAGATGACTTACTTACAGCGGAAAAAAAAGATAGCCAAGGGTTGTGTTTTGTTGGGATGGTTGAGATGAAAGATTTCTTAAAAAGATTTTTGCCTGAAGAAAAAGGGGATATTTTAGATGAAGAAGGAAAAGTTATTGGAGAACACGATGGGGCTCATTATTTTACCATCGGGCAAAGACATGGATTTTTGGTAACGGAAAAAACTCCTGAAGACAAACCTTATTTTGTTGTCTCAAAAGATGTTGTTAAGAATACAATTATCGTATCTCAGAAACTACAAAAGAAAGATAGTTTTGACAGAAAAGAAATCATCATAAAAAATATTAGTTGGATTAGTGGAGAAAACCCAAATTTTGATAAAAAATATCAGGCTAGAATTCGTTACCGTCAAATCCTCCAAACCTGCAAAATTGACAGTACTCCGAGCACTGACAATTTAAAGGTTATTTTTGACGAACCACAAAAAGCCGTATCGGAAGGACAGTCATTGGTTATTTATGACGGAGAAGAGTGTTTAGGAGGAGGGGTGATTGGGGGGTAACAAGTATTAAGTAGTAAGTATTAAGTATTTGGTAGAAATAGACTTTGGCTAAAAAATAATCTATCTTGGTTTTTGTTATTACTTTCTACTTTTTAATTTTTCATTTATAATATTCTATATGCATAAACAAATAAATATCACAAAAGCTGATGGGGAAAGAGAAATATTTGATATTACTAAATTGGAAAGTTCTTTAAAGAGAGCTGGTGCTAATGATGGTACTGTGATGGAAATATCGCAAACGATAGAAGATGAGTTGGTTGAGGGGATGCATACAATGGAAATTTATAAAAGAGCCTTTTCTTTACTAAAGAAAAAAGAAAAAACGGCAGCCACAAGGTATTCCGTCCGTCGAGCTATTATGGATATGGGACCCAATGGTTTCCCTTTTGAGGATTTTGTTGGGGAAATTTTTAGAGCGAAAGGTTATCACGTTGAGGTTGGAAAAACAGTAAGGGGGTTTTGTGTTTTGCATGAGCTTGATATCACCGCAGAAAATGATAAGGAATTTATTGGAGCCGAAATCAAATTTCATAATAGTTCAGGGATTACATCTGACATAAAGACAGCTTTGTATGTTAAAGCCCGTTTTGATGATTTGGAGAAGGGGGATTTTTACAAAAAGATAGATAAAAAGAAGAAAAAGATAAAAATGCTTATTACTAACACTAAATTTTCTTCGAGAGCGGTTGACTACGGGGTTTGCGTTGGTTTAACAATGATTAGTTGGAATTACCCAGAAAAGGGTAATTTGCAAGATCTTATTGAAGAAAATAACTTACATCCCTTAACCTGTTTAACTTCTTTAAATAAACAAGAAAAACTAAAGTTCTTAAATCAAGGAATAGTTTTGTGTCGTGAGATAAGGGGAGGGGGTGAAAATATTCTAGGCACAGTTGGTGTTCGTGGAAATAGGGTAAACCAAGTTTTGGAAGAGGCACGTAATTTGTGCCGACCAGGCTCATTTAGTAGCAATTAATTTAAAATTATGTACGATTTTTCAAAATTTTCCGCCAGAGGCGGATCCACCTCTGGCGGAAAAAATTAATATTAATCTAACCATTTACATTATGTATAATTTTGTTGAATTTAAAAAAGAAATCAAAGAAATAGAAGATTGGTTGGCTAAAGAATTTTCTGGCATTAGGACTGGGATGGCTTCTCCAAATCTTCTGGATGGAGTTAGAGTTGAGAGTTATGGAGCTGTTTTGCCAATAAATCAAGTTGCTAATATTGGAATAGAAAATGCTAGAACTCTCAGAGTGGCTCCATGGGATTTGTCTCAGGTTAAAGCTATTGAAAAAGCAATAACACTCGCGGATTTAGGTGTTTCTATTTCAACTGATAGTAACGGGGTAAGAGTTTCTTTTCCAGAGTTAACTTCAGAGAGAAGAGGCGTGCTTATGAAAATGGCAAAAGAGAGATTAGAAAAAGCCAGAGTTTCTCTTCGAGGAGAGAGGGATAGTGTTTGGGAGGAAATTCAAAAACAAGAAAAAGATGGAGAACTAAGTGAAGACGAGAAATTTAGGTTAAAAGAAGAAATGCAAAAAATAGTAGATGAAACAAACAGAAAATTTGAAGAGGTTCTCGCAAAAAAAGAAAAAGAGATAAGTTTATAATGGAAATTCAAAATCAAGAACTTCATAGAGTTACTTCTACTGCGATTATTTATAAAGACGGTAAATATTTGATTACCCAGAGAAGTAAAGAAAAAAAAGCTTTCCCTGGAAAGTGGACTGTCCCTGGCGGTGGATTGGAAACCGATGATTATGTCCACAATCCTCCTTCTACAGCGGCAGGTCAATGGTATTCCGCAATAGAAACTTCTTTGAGGAGAGAAATTATGGAAGAGTGTAATATAGAAGTTGGGAAATTAAATTATCTTATAGATGTTGCATTTATAGCACCAGGAGGAAAACCGGTTATTGTTTTGAGTTTTTATTGTGACTACAAAGTAGGTGAAATTAAGTTAGATGACGATAGTATTGATTACGCTTGGGTGACCGCCGAAGAAGCAAAAAATTATGATTTGATAGACGGGATTGCGGAGGAGATTGAGATGGTGGAAAAAATCAAGCAGAGCTTGAGTTAGTGCCAAGTATCAAGTATCGGGTATCAAGAAACAAAACAACAAAAAAAGTTCGTTGTTTTGTTTTTAAATTGCTCTCCAAACTTGCTACTTACTACCAGCTATCTTATACTAGTACCCATGACTATTTTACTTTTTATCATAATTCTTGCCGTTTTGATTCTAGTTCACGAACTAGGACATTTTATTGTAGCTAAAAAAACAGGAATGAGAGTGGATGAATTTGGAATAGGTTTTCCTCCTAGAATTTTTGCTTTTAAAAAAGGGGAAACAGAGTATTCTATAAACTTAATTCCTTTGGGCGGTTTCGTTAAAATTTTTGGAGAAACTCCCGATGAAGACTCAATCGATGGATCAGACAGTAGTAGGAGTATGGTAAACAAACCAAAATGGGCGCAAGCATTGACCATCTCTGCTGGGGTTATTTGTAACCTTATTTTTGCATGGCTGTTAATATCAATTGGTTTTATGTCTGGATTACCCTCTTCTGTTGACCAATTTGTCGGGGTAGAGGTAAAAGATGCTAATGTTGTTTTAGTTGATGTTTTACCAGACTCACCGGCTTTTGAAGCAGGT
Source organism: Candidatus Campbellbacteria bacterium RIFOXYC2_FULL_35_25 (assembly GCA_001774495.1). GTDB lineage: Bacteria > Patescibacteriota > Minisyncoccia > Phycocordibacterales > UBA12079 > UBA12079. The sequence goes on from MFAE01000002.1 coordinate 106,923, forward strand.
TTGGAAGTAGGAGATAAATTGATGTTTATGGGAGCAGGAGAATCTGCTATCCAAGATTTTACCCAAACAGAAATGCAGGAATTCATCGCGGGACATGGGGGAGAAGAATTAACCGTTTTATATAAAAGAGGAAAGGAGGAAGTTGCTACAGCATTTATAACACCCAAAGAGGGTATCATCGCAGACAAATTTGCTATTGGAATCAGTTCTGATGTCGTTGGTGTCGTAAGGTTGCCCATCCACAGAGCTTTGTGGGAGGGATTAAAATTAACAATTAGTTTAATTGGTACAATCGCTGTTGGGCTTTTTGGATTTATTGCGAGCTTGATAAAAGGAACAGGAAGTTTCTCTGATGTTTCTGGGCCTGTTGGTATTGTCGGTTTGGTTGGAGATGCCGCTAGTTTTGGTTTTATTTATCTCTTAAGTTTTACAGCTTTTATTTCTATAAACTTGGCTGTGATAAATTTTATTCCTTTTCCTGCATTAGACGGAGGGAGACTTTTGTTTATTTTCATCGAGGCAGTAACCAGAAAGACAATAAAACCAGTTATTGCTAATACTCTCAATTTAGTAGGTTTTGCTTTGTTGATGTTGTTGATGGTGGCGGTTACCTACAACGACATCATAAAACTGTTTTAAAAACTTTCAAAATTGGTGAATTTCTTCGTCAGCTTCACGAAAATTCTTTTCACCGTATTTGAAATACGGCTCAAACAATTTTCGCTTGCTTCCCCAAACTTCATCCAATTTTTAAAGTTTTAATTACGAGCGGGTTAAATTTTAACTAGATTTTCGGGTGTTGAAATTAAATTACGAACGGGTGTCGTTCTCCCTGTAGCGTAACGAAGTGGAGCGGGGGAGTGCGACACCCTGAGAGTAATTTAAATCTTAAGGACACCCTTAGAAAATTAGTTAAAATTTAATACCCTGAGAGTAATTTAGAAAAGTTTTAAAGGGTGTAGGGTTTAGGGGATATGGTTTAGCAATAATTTTTAATTTAAAATTTTTAATCAATTTTTTAATGAAAGAATTTTTTAATTTTTAAAAGACGATGAACAACTTCGCTGTTCGTTGTCTTTGCGAGGGCTTTAGCCCGAAGCAATCCAGAAACTATCATTAAAAATCATTCTGGTATTCTGCAGAATACCAGAATGTTAAATCTCTAATTTATGGGGTTTTTTCTTTACTTTAAGTTATTTTTTTGTTTTAATGAAATTAGATATTGTTAATGGCCTGTATCTAACCATTTAAATAGGAGAAGTAATCATGAAAAAGACAATATTGGTTGTTGAGGATCATGTCATTGATTTTATGATGATGAAAAGGATGCTTGTTGGAAGAGGTGATGTTGATGTCATAAGACATGAGACCTTGGAGGGTTGCGAAACTATCTTTTTTGAAAACCTTGAAGCCATTGACTTGGTTATTATGGATGCATGCGTTCCTGGTGATGAGCCTAATTCAATGCCATTAATTCGTAAAATGAAAAAATCTGGTTTCGATAAGCCTATTATTACAGCATCTAGTAAAGAATCTTACAACCAGATTCTTCTTGATGCTGGGGCAACTCACAATGGAAAAAGTAAAATGGGTGCTGTTGAACTGGCCTTAACATTGCTCGGTTTTTAATTAAAGAAGATAATGATTCTTCAAAATCCCTCGCCATGAAAACGGCGGGGGATTTTTCTTTTTCCGTTTTTAAGGTAGTATATTAGTTATAAATAAAGAAAAATTATAATCCTAAAAACTATCAACTAAAAACTGAAACATGTATCAATCAAAACTCTTCACAAAAACTAGAAAAGAAGCACCAAAAGACGAGGTGTCAAAAAATGCCCAACTTCTAATTCGAGCCGGTTTTATTAATAAAGAAATGGCTGGGGTTTATTCAATTTTACCCCTAGGTTTGAGGGTTATAAATAAGATAGCTAACATTGTCAGGGAAGAAATGAATCAAACAGGGGGAGTAGAACTGCAATCTACAGCTTTACAAAAAAAAGAAGTTTGGGAAAAAACTAATCGGTGGGATGACAAAGTAGTTGATAATTGGTTTAAAACGCAACTAAAAAATGATACGGAACTTGGGCTTGCTTTTACTCATGAAGAGCCAATGTCAAATATGATGACCAACTTCGTTTCTTCTTATAAAGACTTGCCAATTTATGCCTACGACATAAGAACTGTATTTCGAAATGAAGCTCGAGCAAAATCAGGAATCATGAGAGGAAGAGAATTTTTCTGGAAAGCCCTTTACTCTTTTTCTAAAGATGAAAAAGAACATAATGAATATTATGAGAAGGCTAAAATTGCTTATAAAAATATTTATAATAAAGTTGGTTTGGGGGACAAAACTTTTATGACCTTTGCCTCTGGTGGAACTTTTTCAAAATATTCCCACGAATTCCAAACTTTATCAGAAGCTGGGGAAGATAATATTTTTATTTGTGATAAATGCAAAATTGCTGTAAATCAAGAAATAATTGAAGAGCAGAATACCTGTCCTGAGTGTGGAAACAAAGACCTAAGACAAGAAAAAGCTATTGAAGTTGGTAATATTTTTAGTTTAGGGACAAAGTTTTCCAAGCCTTTTGAATTGAAATATAAAGACGAAAAAGGGGAGGACCAATTTGTTTTTATGGGGTCATACGGTCTAGGAATTTCAAGATTAATGGGGACAGTTGTTGAAGTTTTGTCTGACGACAAGGGGATTGTTTGGCCAGAGAGTCTCGCTCCTTTCAAAGTGCATTTATTGAGTTTAGGAAAAGACGAAGAAGCCGAAAAAATCTATAATCAATTGAGTGAAAAGGGAATCGAAGTTTTGTTTGATGACCGTGATACTCGTGCAGGAGAAAAATTTGCCGACTCAGATTTGTTAGGGATTCCTTATCGCGTAGTTGTCAGCGGAAAATCACTAGAAGCCGGAGGAGTAGAATTTAAAAAACGAAACAGTGAAGAAGGCAAAATAATTTCTATTGAAGAGTTGATCAAACAAATCTCTTAATTTTAAAAATAAGTTTTAGTATTATCATTCTCGTTATGAAAACTATTTCAGTGAAGGAAAACAAATTAATTAAATTTTTAATCCCAGCATTTTTTTTGGTGGTGTTTTTTGTTTTGCCGGCCAAAGCCCTGGCCACTCGTCTTATTGATGAAAAATGGGAAGGGGCTGGAACAGAAGAAGTTTGGAGTGACTTAACTGAGGGGGGCTATGTCGGTTCTGGAAATTTTTTTGATGAGGATTATTCAACCGTTTCTATTGCAGGGGTAAAGAATAATTGGCATTCACAAGGACTAAGAATGAGCCTTAATCAGGCCAATGTAGCTGACAATGTTTCGTATAAGAAAATAGACATAGGTCAAGATATTGCTACTTATACGCGGCTTGAATTTATTGTTGATTCACATGAATTACCAGATACAAGATCAAATATAATTCTTGCTGGTAGTAGTACTGGGACAGATAATTACTCTTTTATATTAACCTATTTTTACAGTGGTGGTGTTTTGTACCCAAGGCTCAATGTTCTTTATAATGGAGCAAATAATCAGTTTTTGGGAGATACTTTTGAAGAAGACACAAAAGTAAGATTTGAAATACGTATAGATTATCCAAACGGAGAGTGGGAATGGAAAATGAATGGGAAACCTCAAAGTAATCAAAATTACACAAAAGGAACAGATCTCCCGAGCGCATATGTTCCTGGGACTATCACCAGCGAGATTTATGCAGCGAATTTTACTCTAGGTTCTTTTACTAAAATTGGTAATTATAAAGCTATTTCGCAAGTATTTTTCGATAATTTTGCCGTTGATGATACTGATTGGGTCGGCATTGAACCAATTGACCCAAACAATCCAAAAATTTTGTGGATGACTGATTTGCATTACACGCTAGATTCAGAACTTTCTAATGACGGGACGACAGACAGAGCTTCTGATGCTGACGAATATGTTAAATTGGCAGATTATTTGGGAGCTGATCTTATTCTTACAACCGGGGATAATTATCACCAATTATTTAATAATGATGAAGCTTATGCTCAGGCGAGAATTGCTGAGTACGAACCTCATTGGAAGGTGGCGGATGCTGAAACAATTTTGGGAGTAGGGAACCATGAATACATAAATTCTGATTATACTGATGTTGATACTTTTGTAAAAAATTCTACATTAACACCGGCAGAGAATTTCACTCTTAATATTGGGGAAGACTGGCGATTAATATATTTCAATAATTCATATGATCAACAACAGGGATGGATTGCGACATCGGGAACTTTGACTTGGTTAACAAATGCTTTGGCAGATGCTAATAGTGAAAATAAAAAAGTTATTCTAGCTTCGCATATGATGTATGCAGAGGATTGGCCAGGAACATCAAGAGTTTTGTGGCGAGTGTGGCCCAGTCCTTCCTTTCCCAATAATGGAGATAAACTGTACGCTTTTTCTGGAAGTAATGTTGCAGGTGGTACTATAAATTTTAAGTTTACTGGTGGATTAGCTTCAGGAAATGTGGGTGAACAAATATTTTTTAATATTGATGGAAAGGATCGCCAAGGACCGATTGCTGGATATCATACTTGGTGGGGGTCTGGGACAATAACGAGTGTTGATGAAGTAAATAGTACTGCTTCAGCATTAATGCTGATCCCAATTTATAGTGATTCCTATATTTCCGCTGGCTATTCCGAAGCTGATGTGTGGGGATGGTTGGGAGTAGATGATGAAAATTATTGGCCAATTGTGGGCGCTTACACTACTAGCAATTGGATGTTGTCTTCTTATAAAACAAGCCTTAGATCAATGTACGCTGCCAATTCCGCTGAGATACAAGACATTATTGAAACAGCTGTTAACGCAGGAACAGATGTAAAATATGGTCTTTCTGGGCATACTCATAATAGCGATGAATCAAATCAAGTTAGGACGGTGGCTTACGCTGGCGGTTCTGTAAGATTCCAAAATGGTGCTTCTGGTTGGTATAATTATTTTGATATTAGAGCCACCGGCCTTAGTTGGGAACTTTCCCTCGAAGACGATGTAATAGTGACCTCATACCCAGAAGGAGGAAAGAATGGAATCACTTTCACAGATGCTTCCAATTCAAACACAACCAGAACATACGGAACATTCTCTCAATTATTTAGATCAGAAAGTAATCTGTATAGTGGCCCAACAGACAACGATATTATAAATGGAAACGGGCACAAATTCTACGAAACAATTACCCTCCCAACTTCAGGTTCAAGTGGAAATCCAATTATCTACAAAAACATAAATGCCGCTGGTTTTGTAGACAACGGAAAACAATATATCAATGGCTTCAATCTCATTGCTGATTATATAAACAGCTATAGCTTAGATGGTTTTACCCTAACCGGAACAAACAACAATTGGTTCAACAGCATTGCCCACGGATTTAGTGGAATAGGTTTTAATGTTGATGCCAACACAACTATAAAAAATTCAATTGCCTACAGCAACACTGGTGATGATATGGATATTGCCAACGGGGTAACGGCTGTTGGAAGTAACAATTTTTTTAGTGATGCTAATCCAGATACAAATTCGACAGGAAGTTACAGTGGAGGAGTAGGAGATTTTGTTTCTAGACTAACCTCACCATTTTTGAATGTGTTAAGTAATTTTGTAATCAAAGCTACTTCTCCAAACATCGACTCCGGCACCGATGTTTCTTTGTCCACCGACCACTCCGGCAACCCCATCTACGGCACCCCCGACATCGGAGCTTACGAATACCAACCACCCTACACAGTAGGAACTCACAACATCCCCACCACAG
>MFAE01000003.1 GCA_001774495.1 Candidatus Campbellbacteria bacterium RIFOXYC2_FULL_35_25
AATTCTTTTTCCAAAAAATCAACAATCCCCAAAAAGATTTCTTCGTGGTTCCCTTCAAACAAATAAGCGTGGTGAAGGTTTTCTTTTTGATTTATAAGTTCCTGCATTATTCAAATATTAACATAACTTTCATAAAACAAATATTTCATTTACTTTTATAACCTAAGTATGTATAGTTACCTTAGAGATTTCTAAAAATCTTTTGCTACTTAATTAAGGAAATAGGAGGTTCTTTTGAAAAATTTAAAGAAATTTAAGGGTCATTTGTGCACAATGCAATTCTCTCAATCAAGGATGTCAAAAGATGTCACAAAAAAAGGTTACCTAGTACAAAAAGGAACAGGGGGCAGTAGCCATTGGGTTTTTTGTATGGATGTTAAAGAAGATGAAATAGCATTTTTTTTCCAAAGGCCGATGTCGCACCAAGAGGCAGATATCCTTGAAGGAAAAGGTGCCAAAATTCTAAGTGTTTCTAATAAAGAATTAATGGCGCTAGGAGACCAGAAAAAGAGTAGTCCAACCTTTGGACATCTTATTAACACCTATTGTTACAAATTTACTCTAAATTTTGAAGAATGGTTGTTGACTTAATACCAAACAGCCACCCGCCCGCCTGACGAGAAGACCTCGCTATGGCGGGTTTTCTTATTTCACGCAAGAAACAAAATATGTTGAGGAGTAAAAATAAAAAGAATCCAAATTTAGATGCTGAACGAGGAGGTGAGGAAAAATTTTTTGAGACGTATTACAATACGGCGAAAGAAATTTTCCCGATACCGACAAAGTTCAGCGCTAAATTTGGATTACTTTTTTGAGATTATGGATTTTTTGTAAGTATCGAGATGCTCCAACGCAATCCCCGTCCCCTTCGCCACACAATACAACGGGTCCTCTGCTAAATAAGCTCTCACCCCAGTTTTTTGCTTAACTAAGTCAGTTAAATTTCTCAATTGAGAAGAACCTCCTGTCATAGTAATTCCCTGATCAATAATATCAGCGGCCAATTCTGGCGGAGTATCATGCAAAACATTTTTTATAGCTTTTATTATTTCGATCAACTCTTTGCTCAAAGCTTTTACCACTTCGTTTGTTCCAATCTCTATTGAGCGAGGAAGGCCAGAAACAAAGTCTCTACCCTTTATTACTAATTTTAATTCTCCTTTTTCTTTTACTGGAATGGCAGAGCCTATTTTTATTTTTATGTCTTCAGCGGTTTTGTCCCCTATGGCTAAATTAAATGTCTTTTTTATATAATCAACAATAGCATGATCAATTTTATCCCCGGCACATTTTACCGATGTAGAAGCAACTATCCCCCCAAGAGAAATAACAGCCACGTCTGTGGTTCCCCCACCAATGTCAACAATCATATGACCATTAGCCTCTTCAATCAAAATACCAGCTCCTATGGCCGCTAAAATAGGCTCCTTCACAACAAAAGCTCTTTTAGCCCCAGCTTTCATTGCCGCCTCTATTACCGCTCTTCTTTCTGTTGAAGTTACTCCAGCAGGAACAGAAACTAGAACATCTGGTTTAAAAATATTAAATTTTCCCAAAGCTTTTCCAATATAGTATCTGAGCATCGCTTCTGTTACTCTATAATCAGCAATAACTCCATCTTTCATAGGACGATAAGCAATAATACTATCAGGGGTCTTCCCTATCATACTTTTAGCTTCAAGACCCACAGCTAATATTTTATTATCCTGTTCGGAAACAGCCACAACAGAAGGTTCGTTCAAAACGATACCTCTCCCAGGAACATACACTAAAATGTTTGCTGTCCCCAAATCTATCCCAAGTTTTTTTGTAAATAAGCCCATATTAAAAATATAAAATTAAAATCTAAAAATGAAAAATGCTGACAAGAACTTAAAATTAAGAAATTTCTAAGGAAATTCTTTTATTCTATTCTAGACTAAGTCTACATTATCTATGATTAACCGCTCTTTTGCAAGAATTTTGTTATAACAAACACCCCAAATAGCTCTTAGATAAAACTTCTTTTAGTTAGCTCAGTATCTACGGAACTAAACTTTTTATGACATCATAAAGCTCCCCACTACAATTTGCACTCTTTATTGAGTCAAGATAAGCCTTTCCAAAATCTTTAGAGTTATCAATAAGACAAACCATGGTTTTGCCTAAAGCATCTGGAGGTACATCTGTCGCCCAGAACAAACTAGTTGCCACGGAACACTTACCTCCTTCATATGAAAGGATCTCAAAATCTTGTTTTTTCACACCCTGTGTATTTTTGCTTGCATATTTTGTCCCTGCTTCACATTGAAAAAACTTTTCTTTAAAACAGGAATAATCGTAACCACAATCAGTTGGAACAACAAATACCACTTCTTCTAATATATCTGGGGTTTCCTCTGTTCCTCCCTCAGGGATATCACCTGAAGGAATTCCCTCTTCGGGAATTTCAACAACATCAATCTGGCTGTCATAATAATTTTCTGGGGGAACATATTCTGCCTCTTCTTGAGGAGGAACAATTTGGAGATTTTCCATTATCTTCGTAACCATTTCATCTAATGTTAATTTTTCAAAAAAAGAAAAATAAGCATATGTGCTACCAATTAAAACAAACAATGAGAATAAGAAAACAACAAAAATCACAAAAATTTTTGATTTTGGTGATTCCTTCACCCTTGTTTGCTTTTCAAGTGTGCCATCTCTTTTTGAAGACAATATAGGAAAAGCTGTTTCAGGCAATCTTTGTGAAGAAGCCGATTCTTTTACTAGACCTACACCAGAACTAGCCCAATTAGTCGCTGTCGATTGAGAATCATTTGTTTTTACCTGTGACGATTCTGCGGCTAGTTTTTCAAAAGGGTTTTCCGTGGAAAAAAATTTTTTGTTTTCTACAGGAAGTGGCTTAATGGAGCTTTCTTGAGCAGGTTCATATGCCAAAGCCTCTGGTACTTTTTGAATAGGCTCTGGTGTCGAAGCCTCCAGTGCTTTGTTTGAAAAACCGTCAAAAGAATCATATCCATTATTTATGGTAGATTGGTGTGCTTCAATTACTGGCTTTTGGTTCTCTTTCATTTCTTGCGCAGATTCTGAGAGTGATTCTCTGAAGGGATCTTCTGCGTAAACAGCCTCGTTGTTTTCTGCCAGACGTGGTTCACTTCTTACTTCCTGCACAGGTTCTGAAATTGATTCTCTAAAAGGGTCTTCGATTGAGGCAGATTCATTTTTTTCTACAGAATGTGATTCACTTCTTATTTCCTGCACTGGTTCTGATATGGAAACTTCTTGAGTTTTTTCAGAACCTTCAATTACACTAAAGGCTTTTTTAACATCAGCAATAGCCCATCCTCCGATGTTCACAAGACCTTCAGTGATCTTATCTTTGGCAAGCCCAGAAGCTAGCTCTTGTTTTATATAAGGAAGTAGTGTCTCTATCTTCATAAAAGTAAATTATAAGGGAAGAAGCTTAAAGTTAAAAGTGTATAAAAGAATTGCTAATCAAAAAATTAAATTTCTTCACTTGAAATTCGTTTTATATCCACTCCGATTTTTATTAATCTTTCTTCAATTCTTTCATATCCCCTGTCGATTAAATAAATGTTGTTAATTACCGATTCCCCTTTTGCAAGGATTGTTGCAATAACAAATGCTAAGCCAGCCCTAATATCTGGGCTTTCTAATTCTCTCGCTCTTAAATCTTTCGGCCCACGCACAATAGCGCGATGCGGATCCAATAATATGATGTCAGCCCCCATGCGAGTAATGTCTTCAATAAAATTCAAACGACCTTCAAAAATTGTTTCAAAAACAAGAGATTCCCCTGTTGTCTGAGTTAGAAAAATAACCATAGGAGCCTGCAAATCTGTTGGGAAACCTGGATATTCTTTTGTCTTTATTCCTGATCCTTTAAATTGGCTATTATTTATTTTGTCATTTTTTTCTATTTTTATACTAGTTTTTCCTACTTTAATCGGAACGCCAGAATCTTTTAATATTTCAATTAAAATATCTATGTCATTAGGATTACAATTTGTTATCTCAAGGTCTTTAGCACACAAGGCTCCTAAAATTAAAAAACTTCCCGTTTCTATGCGATCAGGCATCGCTATATATTTTTTTCCTTTTGCTTCCAATAGTGTCCCCCCAACAATTTCAATTGTTGTTGTCCCCCCGCCTTTTATTTTTGCTCCGCAAGAAACCAAAAAATTTATTAAATTATCTATCTCTGGTTCTAGGGCAACATTTTTTAATATGGTTTTACCCTTCGCCAAAACTCCCGCCATAATAAAAGTTTCTGTGGCCGTAACACTCGGAGTCTTAAAAAATATTTTTGCTCCGTTTAATTTTTTATTTTTAGTACTTATGTAATACCTATCATTTTTAAATTTTGTTTCAGCTCCCATTTTTTTAAAACCCGCCACAAAAAAATCTATCGGTCGGGCTCCAATTACACAACCCCCGGGAACAGGAAAAGAAACTTGCCCAAAACGAGCCAAGAGTGGTCCGGTCAAAATAATGGAGGCTCTCATTTGTTCAGATATTTTTCTATCCAAATCAAATTTATTTAACCCTTTAGAATTTATAAGATATTTATTCTCTGATTTTTTAGATACCTCGGAGCCAAGGCACCCCAACAACTCTGACATTCTTTTAACATCTTCAATGTTTGGTATGTTGTTTAACTCAAAACCATCTTTAAATAAAATGCTAGCGGCCATCGTTGGTAAAATAGCATTTTTGGCACCATTTATTTTAATTTTTCCAGATAAAATCTTTTTACCCCCTAACCCTTTTACTATAAACTTTTCCTTCATATTCTTTATATAATACGTGTTTTTTAATTTTTAACAAATTTTCTTTTTGAATAAAAAAAAATAGGTAGAAGGGGGGCTCCCCTCTACCTATTATTAGCCCAAATTGGTTACCGTCTTTTTCCCCTCGTAGGCGGAAGAACTTTTTTGTTAGGCTCTTTCTTCTCTTCTTCTGGTGCATGGCGAGGACAAGCACATCCCCCGTTCTTGCATGCTATACAATCATCTTGATACCCTTGTTTTTCCATAATAACGACACCTCATAAAATAGAAGGGATTACGAACTTTTTCCCTAAATAATTATATCAATAAAGACAATGGCTGTCTCTTACAAACAAGCTCTAAATATTTGCATTGAAAATATATCTATGTTATCTTATTACCACATGATAAACGTTGAATTAAATAAGAATAATAACGAAAATAATTTAAGCCTTTTACGAAGGTTTAGCAAACGTATAAAAAGCTCAGGAATTATCCCCAGAATGCGTTCAATAAGATACAATTCAAGGGTAGAATCAAAATTTACCAAAAAGAAAAAGACTTTAAAAACAATCAGAAAAAAGGAAGAAATTGATGAACTAATAAAATTGGGTAAGATGCTAGAAAAAAGAACCCGTTAAAGATAAAATGACTTCTTCAAAAATCGATATAAAAAATACAACAAAAGGCAAGCTACCAAGCTTGCCTTTTGAAAATATAAAAAACAAAGTCCTTGGGAAAAATTATGAGTTGAGTTTAGTTTTTATTGGGAACAAACTCTCAAGAAAATTAAATAACAAGTATCGCAACCTGGACAAACCGACAAATATTTTAAGTTTTCCTTTGTCTGATTCCGAAGGAGAAATTTTTATCAACCTAAATCTTGTTCCAAAAGAGGCTCCTAAATTTAACAAAACTCCTACAAAATTTATTGCTTACTTATTTATACATGGAGTTATTCATTTGAAAGGTTTCGAACATAGTAGTAAAATGGAAGCTAAGGAAAATAAAATTCTCAATTTTTTTAATTTATAAATTTTTCTAATAAAAAAGTGTCAAAAAAAATAGCAGTTGGAATAGACATCGGAACACACCAAATAAAGGTTGTGGTGTCTGAACTGTTGAAAGAAAAAAATAAAACGATTCCCCGCGTGATAGGGAGAGGACTTTCTGAATCAAAAGGGTTAAGGTTTGGCTATATTGTAAACCAAAATGATGTAACAAAAAGCCTAGAAATAGCGTTAAACCAAGCAGAAAGGTCTGCTGGAGTAAAAATTAAAAAAGCCGACGTTTCAATTGGCGGAATAGGACTCGAAAGTGTGGTTGCTGAAGGCTCAGCCATAGGATCAAAAGGAAATTTTGAAATGAGCGAACTAGATATACAAAAAGTTCAAGAAGTCGCTGAAAATAATATAGAACTATTAAATAAAAAAATTATACATACTATCCCCATCCAATTTAAAATAGATGGGCAAAAAGTTTTGGGAAGACCTATTGGAATAAAGGGGAAAAAATTGGAAGGAAAATTCCTCTTTATCACCTACCTTAAACAGCACCTTGAGGACTTGGCCCAAGCAATCGAAAAAACAGGAATAGAGATAGGAGAATTTGTCGCAGCACCTATTGCGTCAAGTATCGTCACCCTAACGAAAGCTCAAAAAATTGCTGGCTGTGTCCTGGCAAACCTAGGAGCAGAGACTGTTTCTATTATTGTTTACGAAAATGGAGACCCCATCTCTTTGGAAACATTCCCCATCGGCTCAACCAATATAACCAACGACATCGCATTAGGATTAAAAATTCCTCTCGAGGAGGCAGAAAAAATAAAAATAGGAATGGTTTCAGGAACTTCCTACTCAAAGAAAAAATTGGAAGAAATTATTTCCGCCCGATTAGAAGATATCTTTGAACTTATTGATAATCACCTCAAAAAAATAGGGAGAAACGGTCTTTTGCCAGCAGGAATTATTCTAACAGGAGGAGGTTCTGGAATTACCACTATTGAAGATTTAGCCAGGGCCTATTTAGCCTTACCTTCAAAAATAGCGACTATAAATTTCATCAGCAATGCAAATAGTAAAATAAAAGATTCTACATGGTCAGTAGCCTACGGTCTATGTATTTTGGGATTAACAAAAAAAGAAGACTCAAAAGGAATCGAAACTTTCAAGCGATTTAAGAACAAAATACTTAACTTGTTAAAACAGCTCTCTGTTTAATCAAAAATAGCTCCGTAGCAAGGTTTTGAAACGTTTTGACTCCTAATATATTTCTGTTATCATATGTTCATATAGTTTGACAGAGAAATTGCTTAAAATGCATCTAGAAAATAGTGCATTGTTTTTTAATGTTTAATAGTTATTAGATAATCCTAAAATATAATCATGCCTAAAATAAATCCTGAGGTAGAAGCGTTTGCCAGAATAAAAGTTATCGGAGTGGGAGGTTCTGGAAAAAATGCCACTAATTATATGATTAACTCAAAAATTGAAAGAGTTGAGTTTATTGTTATGAACACAGATGCTCAAGACCTCCACCATTCTAAAGCAGTAAAAAAAATTCACATTGGAAAAAATCTAACTAAAGGGCTTGGAACTGGAATGAATGCAGAAATTGGAAGAAGAGCTGCAGAAGAAACAAAGGAAGAAATTCAAGAATCCTTGAAGGGTTCAGACATGATTTTTATAACCGGAGGATTGGGAGGAGGAACAGGAACCGGAGCCAGCCCAATAATTGCCCAAATTGCTAAGGAGTTGGGAATTCTAACGGTGGCTGTTGTAACCAAACCTTTCTTTTTTGAGGGCCAACAAAGGATGGCTCTTGCTAATAGTGGACTAATAGAATTACAAAGAGAAGTTGACGCCGTTATTGTAATCCCCAACGACAGAATCTTGAGTGTGGCGACAAAAGAAATGACAGTTGATAATGCTTTTGCTATGAGTGATGAAATTCTAAGACAAGCTGTTGAGGGAATTTCAGACCTGATAACCTCTCCTGGAAGAATAAACGTGGATTTCGCTGACATCAGTGCTATTATGGAAAACTCTGGCTCTGCTCTCATGGGAATAGGTAGAGCTAGCGGAGAAAAAAGAGCCGAAGAAGCTGCAAAGCAAGCCATTAGTTCTCCCCTACTAGATGTTTCGATTAATGGCGCTAAGGGCGTTTTGTTTACTATCGCGGGAGGAGATGATTTAAGGATGGATGAAATACAAACAGCTGCTCAAATTATTACTGAGTCCATTGACCCAGAGGCAAAAGTAAAATTTGGAACAGTAAAAGATAATTCCCTAAAGAAAAATGAAATCAAAATAACTGTTATTGCTACTGGCTTTGATAGTACATTTAAAAACGAAAAAAAAATGGAGAAAAACAACGACGAGAAGAAAGAAAACAAAATTCATAACACTGTCCCTGAAAAAAAATTAGGAGAAAAATCTAATATTGAAAAAAGTATGGGAGATGAGGATGATGAAGATAGTTGGGATGCTATTCCCTCTTTCTTGAGAAGAAAGAGGTAGCCAATAGCTGACAGCTTACAGCCAACAGCTAAAAAATTAAAAAAGCAGAAAACCTTTGGTTTCCTGCTTTTTTAATTTCCACACAAACAAAAAAGCCCACAAGAAGCCGAGGGCTTTTTGTGGACAAATATGACTAATTAGTTTTTTCTTCTGCATCTGCGTTACAACCAAACAACAATGAAAGCCCCATTCTACGTAGGAACAGAATCCCAACAAAAAGTAGCCCTGTCATTATTACATAAATTATAATTCCGTAGTGAATTGGAGTAGTAGCGGCACTAAAAAACAAAATGAAGAGATTAAAAAAAAGACCAAAAACACCACCAGCCGGGAAACAACTTCGTTCCATCTGACGCCCATCGTAGTAATAGTACATGTGGTATTTGTTACCGTAATACACACCAAACCAAAGCGAGAAAGAGTAAAAGAGTAAAAATAAACATGCTATAACTGGTTCCAAAAAATGAACTCTGTGGGACATAACAAAATAAGAGAAAATTTTAGTAATTAAACCAATAAAAAAGAATCCTGTGAAAAATTTTATTAAATTTCTCTCTTTCTCGATACAGAGAGCGATTAAAACCCCAAAGATTGCAAGTAAATAAAAAAACAAACTTACATCTCCTTCCACACTACCTCCCAAAATCGCTTTAATATTTTGAACGATTATTGAATACATTATTTCTCCTCCTGTTAATAGTTCTTAGTTTTAAAAAAAACCTTATGAATTCAAGGGGCTTCTATTTTTAGAATATCACTTAATAACCCCCGGGTCAATACTTTCAACTTCCCTCTCAAATTGTTAGAATACTTCTATTATTTCTAACATTCTTAATTCTTAAATCTGTTTTAAAAAATTTGTGCTTTGAATTTTGTTTGGATTTTGTGTTTTTGAATTTGTGCTTTCCGACGAACTTCAATTTTTTACTAAAATTTAGATTAACTAACAAACATAACTATGGAAAAAGTATACGATTTAGCAATAGCCGGCGGTGGTCCCGGAGGAGTTGGGGCTGGTATATATGCCTCAAGGAAAAAACTAAAAACAGTATTGATAACTGATGGCTTTGGAGGTCAAAGTGCTGTTTCGCCAGAAATCCAAAACTGGGTTGGGACTATTTCTATTTCAGGGCAAGAGTTGTCAAAAAATTTAGAAAATCACCTAAGAGAATACGCTGATGATTCTATTCAAATAAAAGATGCTGAAAGAGTTGAAACAATAACTCAAAATGATGAAAAACTTTTCGAAATAAAAACAAACAAAGAAACTTACATATCAAAAACAGTTCTAGTCACCACAGGAAGCCACAGAAGAAAACTTACAGCAAAGAACGCTGATAAACTAGAACACAGAGGGATAACTTACTGCGCTACCTGTGACGGTCCCCTATTCTCAAACAAAGATGTGATTGTTGTTGGCGGTGGAAATGCTGGATTTGAAACTGCTTCGCAACTTTTAGCTTATGCAAAAAGTGTTACCTTACTTGATAAAAATGAAAAACCTAAGGCAGATGAAATAACTGTTAAAAAAGTTTTGTCTAATCCTAATATGAAATTAATCAGTAATGCAAAAATAACAGAAATACTGGGTGATAAGTTTGTTACAGGTTTAATTTATGAAGATGCAAAAACTGGCGAAGTGATAGAGTTAAAAACAGACGGTATTTTTGCAGAAATAGGAGCACAACCAACGACTGGATTTGTGGCTGATTTAGTTGATTTAAATGATTATGGCTCAATCCCTGTTGATCCTAAAACTCAAAAGACATCCAAAGAAGGTATTTGGGCCGCGGGAGACTGTACCGACGGGCTTTACCACCAAAATAACATAGCAGTTGGAGATGCTATCAAAGCACTAGAGGATATTTATTTATATCTTAATACAAAGTAAGAACAACAAAATTTTTATTTTGGATTTTCTTTAAATCTTTTACCAAACTTTGACCTGCTCTTTATTCTTCATCACCAAAATCTATTTCTCTTCTAACAACTTCTTCTTTCTTAACATGGATTTCTTCCTTAAGAAGTTTCTCTTTTTTCTTCTTACGAACAGGGTTCATCTTGGCATTCTTCACAACCCCCTCAAGACGTGGAGGTCTTACAAGATGAGTCAATTGGTGCAAAATCTTTCTCTTGTCCCTTTTGTCGGGCTTACTCATAATTTTAAAAAATAGGAAAGTTCTCTAAAACGTGAACCATCTCACCGAATGGTTCTCATTTAATAAGCACCATAATATTTTTATTATAGTCTGATAATCGGCTATGTTCTTTGAACCGATTCGACCTTGGCACTCTCAAGAGTAGCTTGCTGTATCACCCACCCCAAGAGACCCCTCGGTAATGATACACAGTCAACTATATTATACTCTTGCTATTTTAGAGGGGCAAGACTAAAGAAAATATCCTGTTTTACTAAAAAATATTAAAATGTGGTGTCATTATAGCATTTGCTCGAACTTTTTTTGAGCGAGAATGAATCGTTCCGCCACTGCCTCGCAGAGCCTCGGCAACCCAGAAAGAAAAACACTCCTTGCTTTCTTGATTTGGCGGGGGTGAAATTTCTTTTGAAAAAGGAAAGGGTGTTTTTCTTTCGGGGTTCTGCCTTCCAAGTATTCAGGCAGGTGGCGGAACAATGCGGACGAAGTTTTGGCAAAACTATTTTTTGGGGAAAGGATTTGCCAAAACTTCGGCTGATTTGTTTTTGAATTCGGATGTCGCAAATGGAAAAGGGGTTTGGGGAGGAATTTTCCATTTGCTCCTCTTTTTGTTTTTGGGGAATTCGGGGCGGACAAAAAACAAAATCCAAACTTCAATATTGTGCCTCTTACATTCTACTATTTTTACTCCTCATCCGGAATAAAATATAGTGCAACAGAATTCATACAGAATCTCTTGCCTGTAGGTTGTGGCCCATCGTCAAAGACATGACCGAGATGTGAGCCACAAGTATCAAGAACCTCGATCCTGTCGTCCAAAAGTCCACTTTCCTTTCGAAGCACAAGCGCATCTTCAGATATTGGAGCCAAGAAACTTGGCCAGCCCGTACCAGAGTCATATTTCTGTTCCGATCTAAAAAGCGGCTTGTCGCAACCAACGCTGTAGTACGTTCCTTTTCGTGTTTCGTGATTTAATACGCCGGTAAACGGAATCTCCGTTCCTGCTTCTCTCAAGACATGGTACTGCTCGGGAGTCAGAATTTCTTTCCAATGATCTTTGACTGCACTGCTTTCACGCATGTTCGGTGTTGGAACAGAGAAGTTTTGTTTGTAATACACAACACCACCTACAACAAGCAAAAATAGCACAAAGATAAGAGGAATCGCTTTTTGAGATAGGTGCTTAAAGTTATGCATACTACTATTTTAGATAGCTATCAAACCAAATAGCATGACAGGTATAACCTGTTGGATTTTTCTGTAGGTAATCCTGATGATAGCTTTCCGCTTTATAAAACTTACCAAGAGGTTCGAGCGTAGTGACGACAGGATCCTTCCATCGTTTTGATTTGTTTACGATCTCGATAAAATCTTCACCTTCCTTTTTCTCTTCTTCATTTTCATAGAAAATAACCGAACGATAGGAGGTGCCCCGATCGTTCCCTTGCTGGTTGAGTGTAGTTGGATTATGAATCTGAAAAAAGAAATCGAGAAGATTTCTGTATGATGTTTTTGACGGATCGTATTCTATCTCCACTGCCTCGGCATGACCCGGATGGTTTTCATATGTCGGATTTTCGTTTGCTCCGCCAGTATAGCCGACTTCCGTGGCTACCACTCCAGGTTGAGTCCTGATTAAATCCTCAAGACCCCAGAAGCATCCCCCTGCTAATACGATTTTCTTGTTCATAATTATTTGGCGCTAATGTCCTCAAAGCAGACCGAATTCATACAGTATCTTTTCCCCGTTTTTGTCGGACCGTCATCAAATACATGTCCAAGATGTGAATTACAGACCGAACATACTGTCTCTGTTCTTTTCATGCCGTGAGAATTATCTTCAATATTTTTTACCGCCCCAGGAAGTGCCTCGTCAAAGCTTGGCCAGCCAGTACCCGAATCAAACTTTGCCTCCGCCTTAAAAAGTGGATTGCCACAGGCGGCGCATTTGTAGAAGCCATCTTTGTCGGGATGAATGAGCTTTCCTGAAAAAGCCGGTTCTGTGCCCTTTTGTCGCAGGACTTCATATTGTTCTGGTGTTAATTTCTTCTTGAACTCTTCTTCATTTTTGGGCATGTTGTCATTCATATATTTTATTTGTTTAACCAAAGGTAAAGGTAAAAGCTTGTAATCCGGCTTTTGGTATGACAATACGCAAAACATGTTTTCCATAATCTGTATCTTGGATGAGCATGTAAAGCGTTTCGTTCTTAATGGTTACTTTCTTTACGAACACATCGTCTTTATAAATTTCAACCTCAACTTCTTCAGCTCCACCTGCAGTTATGTAGACATTTTTTGCCTCGTAGCTAAAGATGATACTTCCCGCACTTTTGTTTTCGGCGTATTCGGAAGTTATATTCCATGTGCCACTAAGGTAAAGTTTGTTGAAAGAGATTGATGAAGGAACTAAAAGAGTTTGCTCACCTGTACGGCCTGCGGTACCGTTTGCAAGGTACTCATTTCTCGCAGATCCAAAATAGACTTCCGGACTTTTTACCTTGCCAGATTCCACAGACACAACATTTTCTGGTTTTGATATATTTGAGGACACCTCTACATTCATATTTAGTCTATCCGCCCGTTCTCGAAGAGCTCTTTGTATTGCAACTTCTGTCTCTTTGTATTGACCTTCTCCAGCATGGTCATAAACAATATACCCATCTATATCAATTAAATATTTCCTCGGCCAATATTGATTCTTATAAGCTTGCCAAGTAGAAAAATCATTATCAAGTACCACTGGATATTTTATACCAAAATCTTTTACTGCTTTTTCTACATTCTCTTGAACTTTTTCAAAAGAAAATTCTGGAGTGTGAAGACCGATAATAACAAGCCCTTCGTCCTCATATTCTTTATACCACTCGTTTAGATACGGAATAGTGCGTTGGCAGTTGATACAGCTATATGTCCAAATGTCTAATAACACAACTTTTTTGCCCTTAAATTCACTTATAGTTATGGGTAAATTATTTGTATTTATAAAACCATCGGGGGTACTTATGTCAGGTGCAAGGGCGAATTTTTTATTTTTTTCTTTAATGCTTAAGAACGAACCTTCGTTCATTCTGGCTTTGTCTTCAACTTCAGTGTTTTCATCTGTACTTGAAGTGCCATTTATACTTACATCTTTTTTATCATTTTTTTCTAACAACTTTTGTTCAATTTTGGTTACATCTAAAAATCCTGCATCAAGTAGGCTGATTTGAAGCTTTTTGTCATATCCAGAAATAATAGCTATTGCTACCAAAATGAAAATAACTCCAAATATCTTTTTAAACCACCCTCTCGGATCTGAAACTTTTCCAACTTTCGCCATAATTCGTTCACCCACAAGAGCCACAACTATAAGAGCGAGCGATAAACCTAGAACATAAGTAAAAAGATAAATTATTCCCAAGAAAAATGAAACGGGCAAGACTGTTGCTAAGATAACGAAGTATGTCGGACTACAAGCGGAAAAAATAGGTCCAAGTGATGCACCGATGATTACATCTCCCCAAACACTATTCTTTTGATATCCCGTTGTTAATACTTTATTTGATTTAATGCTTAAAGTGTTTGCAAAGGAAAACTTTTCCCATAAATCAGGGAAAACCATAGTTAAACCAAATAAGAAAATAATTCCACCAGAAATCCATTTCCAGAAATCTTGAGGAATATCAATCAACAAGGAGCTTGCTTTGAGAAGTAGGGTGAATAGTATGACCGAAATTCCAAGCGATGCTACAACCACAAAAAGCCTTCTCCTGCTCGGGGTGGTGTCTGTGATGGAATGTCCTATTATCACGGGGAGGAGAGGCAGAATACACGGTGCAAGCACCGTGAGTATTCCCGCGATAAATGAGATCAGGAGAAGCAACATATTATTTTACTTCTGCTACAAGTGCTGAGAGTGTCGGACTACCGCTCCACTTCTTGATTATGTTTCCGTCTTTATCAACTTGCACAAATGTATGCTGATAAGTAACACTGTATTTTTGTTTAAGCGCAGTAGAATTATCGTAATTCACATCAAGAATAGCTAGGCTTTCCGGAATTTTTGAAAGATTAGCTTTAATGTCCGCGTCTAACGCTCTACAAGTCGGACACCAGCTTGCTCTGAAAAATAAAACCACATCATGAGTAGCGGAAGCTAGAGCAACTTTTTCTGGTGCATAAGCTTCGTATGAACCAACCTTCATCATGGTGTCGCTCTTGTCCATCACACTTGTCTCGTCTTTTTTCATCATACTGTCGGTTTCTGTAGTGTCAGCTTTCATCATTGCGTCCTTTTCTTCCATCGCCTTTTTCTCCATCATGGCTTTTTCTTCAGCCATCTTTTGATCCTCCATGGCCTTCTGTTCCATTTGCTCTTTAGCCATCATTGCATCATTTTTTGCATTGTTGGATATATAGATTCCTCCAACAATCACCGCCAACACGATAACCCCAATAACTATTCCTATATTTTTGTTCATAAAAATTTGTTAATCACTAACTTATAATGTTAATAAATAAAGTATATAAAATAACAAAACAAATGTAAAGTGTCCTTTACATTTGTTTTGTGGATAACTGTATTTTTAAAGATTTCTATCGCTCCAAAGACGAGTCGTGATTTTTACGATTATCATTACTATCAGAGCAACCACCAACCACGAATCTACTTTGTGTGAGTATCCTTGTATCACAATGCCGAGCATGAGAATTGCTGATCCTGCGAGAAACGCATTTCTTCCCGCAAGTGAACGGTTTACATCATCGCGTTCATCAAATACTTTTTCTTTCAGAATAAAGCTAGCAAATATACCAAAAAGAACCAGTAAGGCAACAAGCATTCCCATTACCATCATGTCCGGCATCCAAAAATGAAAAGGGTTCAGGAGTAAAATCGCCAACACTACGAGCGTGAGAGATACGATTATTTCTTTTGTGATTTTATTTTTCATGGGATATTTTAAAAATGTGTTCGACCGGTAACTTAAAGAAGTCGGCGATCTTAAGGGCAAGTAATACAGACGGCGTGTAATTTCCTTTTTCAATCGCAATGATTGTCTGGCGACTCACTTTTAACTTTTCCGCAAGCTCTTCCTGCGTAATACTTTTTTGAGTCCGTAATTTATTCACTTCATTTGAGATACATTCTTGCATAATTTGTAATGTAAGTTTACACAATCAAACCAAAATGTCAAACTGACTTTACATTGATAACTTCTCATTTCAGAAGTTCGCTACTGGAAATTCCCAAAGCATTAGCAATCTTTTCCAAAGTGGAAAGAGTAGGGTTCATTCGACCATTTTCAATATTACTGATATACGCTCTATCAACGCTCAAAGCAGTCGCAAGGTCTCCTTGCGACATATTCCTTTTCAATCTTAGTTTTCTTAGGTTTTCCCCAAGTTTTTTACCTGATGACATAGATATATAATAGGAAAACTTGCATTCTTTTGCAAGAGTGCAGTATAATGCATACATGTCCGCCCCGAATTCCCCAAAAACAAAAAGAGGAGCAAATGGAAAATTCCTCCCCAAACCCCTTTTCCATTTGCGACATCCGAATTCAA
>MFAE01000004.1 GCA_001774495.1 Candidatus Campbellbacteria bacterium RIFOXYC2_FULL_35_25
ATAAAAGTATTATATAATGCTTTTAAAACAATAATTAGTGAGTAGCGGCTATCTACTAAAAAACTTGTGATTTTCCAATAACGTTTTTCAACGGATACAATCTCCCACTACTTATGATCTACAAGAAAACCAAAGATGGCGCCAAAGACGAAAATGCCAGCTGAAACATATGGTGAAGCATGAAAAATAAAAAAGATGTCAGTCACCTTTTTTATATTTGATTACCTACACCTTCCCTACTCCCTGGCCCCATTTCTCACATTTTTCTGCTGTCATAGGCCCAGTGTAAAACAGCCTGTCTTTGAACAGGACGACAGGTCAAATCTTTTGCTCGGCAATTCTTTCTGATTTGCGATATATGACGACTGATTGCTTTCCACCGCTTGATCTGCCGTTCGTCTTCAGCAGAAAGCCGTCTGCCCATATAGTATCGGCAATACCATTGAAACCAGCCTCGAGGATCGTGCTCTTCATTGATCCATCCTTTTTCTCGCCACACTTTAAGTGATTGACTGGCATGTTTATGAAAAAAGTTCAGCGTGTCATCATGATGTTCGGGTGAAAGTTTAGCACGGATAAACCAACTTTTTGGAAACTCTTTCTTGCAGTCGGTCATATACTTGCCACCAAAAACACCGAGCGCGAGCATTTGCTTTGGTGTAAGTTCTGGTTTGAAATCTGGATGAAAATTCCTGCCCACTGGTTCAGTGAGTTCATATCTGTAACCCTTTTGAAACTTATCATTCACCTTTACAATCTTTTTTTGCATAGATAATTACCGATTAAGGATGTATACGACCAAGAGAAGCAATCCGCCCCACCAGCCAATATCTGACATAATGAGGCCCACCATAATTTTCTTCTGCCAAGAAGCTGGCAGGAGTTCTCCCGACCGACCCTCTTTCTCTCGCTTTAGTAAAAAAGGGCTAACTTTAAAAGAAAGAAAATAGCCGTTAACAATGAGAACAAATGCAATCACGGCATGAATAAACGGAATGCCAGAAAAACTTTGCTCACGGTAAAAAATCAGTCCGCCAATAATGGCAAGCATAATACCGACCCAGATCATCGGCTTGGTTACTTTATGCGTCCGAGTTGTCGCTTCGGTCCAATAAGAAGATTTTCGCCCTAGGAAACCGTGAATATCAATAACCGTTACTGCACCAAGACCGATCACAAAACCAGCAAGCAGTATAAATAATCCTATGACATCTATAAAATTAATTGAGTATATAAATAGATTAATTGAGTTCATAAATAGAATAGTTTAAGTATACAGCAAAAATCACCCAAAAAATATACGGCACCAAGAACCACACGACTGGTTTAGATATTTCTCCACATAACTACAAATTACATTAAAAAAATAAGGTTTTTTCTTTGTTTTATCTGAAGTGATAAAGTATAATTTATTTAATGAAAAAAGAAGAATAAAAAAGGTGATTGACCTTATTTTCTCCTTTGATAAAAAAGGGGTATTATTAAAACAATTAAATAAAATTATGTTTGAACAACAATTTAAAAATATTGATAATATTCTTCACACCGATTCTGGGTGCGGAACAGAACTTGACTATGTTGAGCAGACATCTTGGATTCTTTTCCTAAAATATCTTGATGATTTAGAAGAAACTAAAAAAACAGAGGCAGAATTGGCGGGGCAGAAATATACATACATTTTGTCTTCAGAATATCGTTGGGATAATTGGGCTTGTCCAAAGGATAACAAGGGAAAAATAGACCACAACAAAGCTCTAGACGGAGATGATTTAAAAGATTTTGTTGATCATCAATTATTTCCTTACCTTAAAAAATTTAAAGCGGAAGATTCTAATACTATTGAATATAAAATAGGGGAAATTTTTTCTGAATTAAAAAATAAAATTTCTAGTGGTTATAAGCTTAGACAGATTTTAAATGCTGTGGATGATATGCATTTTCGTCTATATGAAGAAAAACACGAACTCTCTCATCTTTACGAATCAAAAATCAAGAATATGGGAAATGCGGGGAGAAATGGTGGAGAATATTACACTCCGCGACCATTGATAAAAACTATTGTAAAAGTAATTGATCCTAAAATTGGGGATACTATTTATGACGGAGCCTGTGGTTCTGCCGGCTTTCTTGTGGAGGCTTATAATTATCTAACAGAAAATAAATTCAAACTTTCTTCTAAAGAAATGGATACCTTGCAAAACAAAACTTTTTTTGGGAAAGAAATAAAATCTTTGGCATATATTATTGGGATAATGAATATGATTTTGCACGGAGTGGAAGCCCCTAATATAAAACATGTAAATACTCTGGCGGAAAATATCAATGATATTCAAGAGAAAGACAGATATAAAATAATTTTAGCCAATCCTCCTTTTGGAGCTGGAATTGGAAGAGAAATTCAACAAAATTTTCCTATTAAGACAGGCGAAACAGCTTTCTTGTTTTTACAACATTTTATAAAAATTTTGAAAGCAGGAGGGCGGGCTGGAATTGTTATCAAAAATACTTTTCTCTCTAATACAGACAATGCGAGTGTATCACTCCGTAAACTTTTACTGGAAAATTGCAACTTGCACACTATCTTAGATCTTCCTGGAGGTGCTTTTCAAGGAGCAGGAGTTAAAACAGTGGTGCTATTCTTTGAAAAAGGAAAGTCAACGAAAAAAATTTGGTATTATTCATTAAATCTTGATAGGAATTTAGGCAAAACGAATTCTTTGAATGAAAGTGATTTAGCAGAATTTGTAGAATTGCAAAAAACAAAAGCAGATAGTGAAAATTCTTGGTCGGTTAATATTAAAAATATAGACGAAAAAACCTTTGATTTGTCTGTAAAAAATCCAAATAAGAAAGAAGAAGCTGTTTTGAGAGATCCAAAAGAAATTCTAAAAGAAATTGAGAGGTTGGATAAGGAGAATGAAAAAGTTTTGAGGGGGATTAAGGGTATTTTGTAAAATCATGATTAAAAAAATACTTAAAATACAATCTGTTGGAAGATTCTCATCGTTTGCAAGTAGGAACGATGATCTTTCTTTTAAACAAACAACCTTAATTTTTGGATATAATACATATGGTAAAAGTACACTCACTGCCATACTTCGCTCTTTAAAAGAAGGTAATTCTAGTTATATTAACGGTAGAAAGTCTTTTGGTAAAACTAATCCTCAAGAGGTAGAAATTTTATATGATGATAGTAGTAAAAATATCTTTGATTCAAGTTGGGAAAATAAAGATATAGAGATTTTTGACAATGATTTCATTTTAAAGAATGTATTTTATGGTGATTCCATTAATGAAGAGCAGAAATCTTCTTTATATGGAATTTTAATAGGTGATGAAGTTCGTAAGTTAAAAAAGAATATAGATAAGGCTAAATTAGAACAAACTGGATTAGATAAAGAAAAAAAGATTATAAAAAGCAAAGTTATAGGTAAAGGCTTTACTGATTTTGATTTTTTTATATCTACCAAAAAGGAGGATGGCATTGATAATCAAATTAAAAACACAAAAAACGAAATAAAACAACAAGAAAATCTTAGTAATTTAAAAGAGTTGATATCTAAAACCCCTATAAAATCAAATTTTTATAATTTTAAAGAAGAGTTTTTGAAAACACTGGATGTTGAGGTAGAAAAAACAGTAGATAGACATATAAAGGAAAATTGGAAAGATATCACTTCGTCTCGAGATTTTTTAAGTGATGGTTTAGAAAGACTTAAGAAAGACGGAAATTGTGTCTTTTGTGGTCAAGGTTTATCAGAAGTAAAAGATTTTATAAATGATTTACAAAGTGTTTTTAATGAAGAATATAAGAAACTTAAAGAATCAATAAAAAATTTTGGTGATGGATTTATTAATATTGATTTAGAGAAAATATTTCTTCAATTTGAAAAATATGGCCTTGATTTAAAAGACGGATTAGATTATAAAAAACTAGAAGACGCAAAAGAAAAAATAGATCAAATTGTAAAAGATAAGCAAAGCGATTTGAGTAAGCTAATAGATTTTAATGAAAATCCTGATTTTATTATTTTTTTAGAGGAATTAGGAAAGTTGTCTAAAATTTTTAATAACATAAATTCACAACTAGTAGAAACTGCATTGAAGACAAATTTATTAAAAGATCAATTAAAAAAACAAGAAATAACTAAATATCGTTTTTTAGAAGAAGGGGTCAAAATATATAATGAATATTTAAAAAATGAAGGTTTTTTGAAAAAAAAGAAAGAAGAAATATTAAAATTAAATGAAGAAATTACTGAAAAAGTTAATAAAATATTTAAAGATAACGAAGAAAAAATTAATTTTTTCTTAACAGAATTAGGTGCAAATTTTAAACTCAAAAACCTTTCTCCTAAATCACATATGGGGCTCGCAAATACACATTTTTGTGATTTTTGTTTTGTAGTTGATAATACACACGAAGTTAAGATATCAAATAAAAAAAGAAAGGGCGATCCTGAGCCTGAAAATGAGGCACATTTTAAGAACACTTTAAGTGATAGTGATAAAAGATTATTAGCTTTTGCTTTCTACTTAGCAAAATTAAGTAATGATACTGAATTATCAAATAAAATTATTGTATTAGACGATCCTTTTTCAAGTTTTGATGAAAACAGAAAAGAGGAGACCATAAAATTATTAAAGGAATTAAAAAATGATAGTGGAGATGAACCTAAACAAAAAATAATTCTTACACATGATAAAGGTTTTTTGTGCCGTTTGTTTACTAAACTTCCTAAAGATTCAAAAGTTTTAAAAATTCATTTTTCACAAACAGATGGTTCCTCCTTAGAACTGTGTGACGTTGAGAACGATTTTATTAAAGGTGATTACTTTAAAGATATTGAATATATAAAAAATTCAATAGAAAACTCAACTGATATTAATGAAGCATTAAAGAAAGCCCGACCTTGTTTAGAACATATTTTAAAGAGGAAGTACTATTTTCTATTAGATTCTGAAACTTTAAAGAAAAAAAGTGTCGGCAGTTACCTTGATAAAATAGATGAAGTTTGTCCTGTGAAGGATGAAATTTTAAATGATAACTGGCACGAAGATATGCACGATTCACATCCTATTATGATTTTAAATGAACCAGCTAAAATAAAAAAATTAGAAAGACTCCTTAAGTTGTTAGAAGAAATATAGAAAATGAAAACCACCCAAAAACAAAAAAATAACTGGCAAACAAAAAAACTTGGTGGGGTTTGTGATTTCCAAAATGGATTTGCTTTTAAAAGTAAATTATTCAGGGAACAAGGTTCCCCTGTTTTGAGGATTTCAAATATTCAAAATGACGGAATTTCGTATAATAGACTTGTATTTTTCGATAAAAAAGATTACAAGGAAAATTTTGATAAATATAAAGCACTGAAAGGCGATTTGGTGATAGCTATGTCTGGGGCAACTACTGGAAAATTGGCAGTATGTAACGCCGATGAAATTTTTTATTTAAATCAACGAGTGGGAAAATTTAAACCTAAGGGAGATTTATCAAATAACTATTTATATTATTTTTTATCAACTAAAATTGAAGAAAATTTAAAAATATCGGCAGGTTCTGCTCAACCAAATTTAAGTACAGAACAAATAAAAAACCTCGAAATTCCACTTCCACCCCTCCCCGAACAGCATCGCATTGTGAAAATTTTGGATGAGGTTTTTGAGAAGATAGAAAAAGCGAAAGAGAATACAGAAAAGAATTTGAAGAACGGCAAAGAACTTTTTGAAAGTTATTTACAGAGTGTTTTTAGCAATGAAAAATGGGAAAGTAAAAAGTTAAGCGAAATTTTTCAAATAAAGCCACCAAAAAAAGAAGCTCAAAGTAAATTAAAAAAAGACGATCTTGTTTCTTTTGTGCCAATGCATGATTTAAAAATTTCTTTAAAAGAATTTATTTCAAAAGAAGAAAGAAAGTTAGCTGAAGTTTCTGGGAGTTATACATATTTTGCAAATGAAGATGTTTTGTTAGCGAAAATAACACCTTGTTTTGAAAATGGAAAACTAGGAATTGCTCGAAATTTAAAAAATGGAATTGGGTTTGGTTCTAGTGAATATATTGTTTTTCGGTCAAATGGCGAAATTATTCCTGACTATTTATATTATTTTTTATCGCGTGAACAATTCAGGAAAGATGGTGCAAAAAAAATGTCAGGAGCTTGCGGGCATAAACGAGTTTCAAAAGAATTTATAGAAGAAACTATTTTATCATTTCCAAAATCTCTTTCTGAGCAAAAATCCATCGTCAAAAAGTTGGATGCGCTGGTGGAGGAGACCAAGAAGCTGGAGACGATTTATAAGCAAAAACTGGCTGATCTGGATGAGCTCAAAAAATCAGTGTTAAAAAAGGCTTTTAGTGGGGAGTTGTAAATTTTTGGACTGTCGCAATATTTTTGGGAGAATTTTTTGAGAATGAAATTTTCAAAAAATTCTCCCAAAAATATCTCGCAGGGACAAAAGAGAAAGGTTTTTGGTAGGGGATTGTAAAATAAAAATTCATCTTAAAATTTGAGATGAATTTTTATTTTACAATATTGTTTTTTCATTAATTATTTTTTATTGTGTATGGCAAGCATTTGAACAATAATAACAACCATTAGTTTGACGGTAATGTTTTCTAGATTCATTTACCGCTTGGTAACAATAATCAAAATTACCAAGATATTTTCTGTTCTCAACATCTGGCATCCAAGTACACCCTGATTTGTGGACTTCGTGATCGCCATTTTGTTGAGAATTCATATTTACATAATATCGCATATATTTATCTTTTTTATTTAGTATTAATTTTTTATCGGCCGACTAATTCGATTGCTTTTATTATATCCCTCTTGTTTGCTACGTCAATTATTTGACCAAGATTGCTTGATTTTTTTACAAGTTTTGTATATAATAAATCTATGATTAATTATATACAAAAAATTAAAGAGCTACGCATTAAAAATAATTTTAGTCAAGAATCTATTGCAAAAGTGATTGGGGTTTCTCGCCCAACATATACAGCCATTGAGGCTGGCAAACAAGAACTTAGTTTGGAAGAAGCAAAAAAACTTGCAAAGTTTTTTAACCTGAGTGTAGATGAATTTTTGTCAGGAGATGTTTCTCCTAATTTAGAAAAATACAAACATATGATACTTACATTTCTTCGTATGAATCTTTCTAAAGACAAAAAAATTCCTAAAACAAAATTAGCAAAGTTACTCTATCTTTCTGATTTTGCTTGGTTTTATAACAACCTACAAAGTATGAGCGGAATGCAATATAGAAAAATTACTTACGGACCTGTGCCAGATGTTTTTTTTCGTGCTTTGGATGAACTTGAATTTGATGGAAAAATAAATATTGATCATAAAAATAATGGTGGCAAAGAATGTTTTTTGATAAGTGAATCAGATAGTAACAAAAACGAAAGAATAACCACTATTTCCTCAGATGAAAAGAAAATAATGAAAGATATCGCTAATAAATGGAAAGATAAAAAAACACAAGAAATTGTCAATTTTACACATAATCAATTACCTTATTCTCTCTGTCGAGATAATGAATTGATTCCTTATGAACTTATAACTCAAGAAGATCCAGACATGGTCTACTAATATTTATGGAGATTAATTATTCTGTACAAATTGAAGAGTTTGCTGAAAGGCACTTCATAAAAAAATTCAAGAAAAAATATAATTCTCAGTGGGATGTAACTTTGAAATCTATAATATTTGAGCTTGAGCGTATAGATAATCTTTTAAAAACCGATAGAGCTGAAATTATTACCGATGGTGATATAAAAATAATAAAAACTGAATTTAGAATAGCAAAATCAAAAGAATCAGCAAAAACATCTGGTAATAGATGTATTGTAGCTTGGGGCAAAGATGGTGGCTCAGTATCTATTTTATTAGTTTATAATAAAACAGATATAACTAGTAAAAACAAAGAAACTGAAGAATGGAAAAAAATAATAAAAAACAATTATTCTGAATACAAGCATTTATTTTAAGGCTTTCCTGTGGTATAGTTTGCTAGTATGAACGAAGCAGAAACAAGGGCGGAATATATTGATCCAAAGCTAAAAGAGACTGGTTGGGGTGAAACAGAAGACTCTAAAATTTTGAGAGAGTTTGTTTTTACTGATGGAAAAATTCAAGGAGGAGGTCTTCGTGGAAAGCAGGAAATCGCTGATTATATTTTGGTTTATAAAAATGTGAAGTTGGCTGTGATAGAGGCGAAGGCTGAATCTTTGTCATGTTCTGAAGGAGTTTTACAAGCCAAAACTTATGCGCAAAAATTAAATATTGAATATACTTATTCCACTAACGGGAAAGAAATTTATGAAATTTCAATGAGTAGTGGTAGTGAGGGTTATGTTGATAAATTTCCAACCCCCGAAGAATTATGGAATAAAACTTTTTCGGACCAAAATGAATGGAAAAATAAGTTTAATCAAATTTTGTTTGAAGACGGAGGGGGCAAAAAGCCGAGATATTACCAAGAAAATGCTATCAATAAAACACTTGATGCTATTGCAGAAGAAAAAAACAGAATCCTTTTAACTTTAGCGACAGGAACAGGAAAAACATATATTGCTTTTCAAATTGTGTGGAAACTTTTTCAATCACGCTGGAATTTGAATAGAGATGGAGCAAGGCGACCAAGAATCTTATTTTTGGCTGATAGAAATATCTTAGCGGATCAGGCTTTTAATGCTTTTTCTTCTTTTGCCGATGATGTGAAAGTTCGTATCAATCCTTTGGATATTCGTAAACGAGGCGGGGTACCGATGAGCGGGAGTATTTATTTTACTATTTTTCAGACTTTTATGAGCGGAGCAAACAATACTCCTTATTTTGGAGAATATCCAAAAGATTTTTTTGATTTGATTATTATTGATGAATGTCACAGAGGAGGAGCAAATGATGAAAGCAATTGGCGAGATATTTTGAATTATTTTTCAGATTCCGTTCAAATAGGTTTAACCGCTACTCCAAAAAGAAGAGACAATATTGACACTTATAAATATTTTGGAGAACCAGTTTATATTTATTCTCTTAAAGAAGGTGTAAATGACGGTTTTTTAACTCCTTTTAAAGTTAAAAGAATTCAGACTACTTTAGATGATTATGTTTATACATCTGATGATGAGATTATTGAGGGAGAGGTGGAAGAAGGTAAGGTCTATGAAGAACCTGACTTTAATAGAATTATTGAGATAAAGGCTCGTGAAGAAAAAAGAGTTCGTGTTATTTTAGATGAGATAGACCAAAATGAAAAAACTATTATATTTTGTGCTACTCAAGACCATGCTGCCGCTGTTCGTGATTTGGTGAATCAAATGAAAGAAAACCCCGACCCGAGTTATTGTGTTAGGGTGACAGCTAATGATGGGGCTAGAGGCGAACAAGCCTTGCGAGAATTTCAAGATAATGAAAAAACTATTCCAACTATTTTGACGACTTCACAGAAATTATCTACTGGGGTGGATGCAAGAAATGTTAGAAATATCGTTTTAATGCGACCTGTTAATTCTATGGTGGAATTTAAACAAATTATTGGTCGTGGGACAAGATTATTTGACGGAAAAGAGTATTTTACTATTTATGACTTCGTAGATGCTTATCATCATTTCTCTGATCCTGAATGGGACGGGGAACCAATAGAAGAAACTTGCCCTAAGTGTGATCAAAATCCTTGTGTTTGCGAAACTCAGCCTCCAAAAAAATGTTCTATTTGTGGAGAACAGCCTTGTCTATGCGAAAAGCCTCCCAAAGTTTGCCCTGTTTGTGAGCAATCTCCTTGCGAGTGTAATAATCCTCCAAAGAAGAAATTAAAAATAAAACTAAGTGATGGAAAAGTAAGAGATATTCAACATATGATTTCTACTTCTTTTTGGGGTGCAGATGGAAAACCTCTTTCGTCAGAAGAATTTATCACTAAGATTTATGGAGTTTTACCTGATTTTTTTCAGAGCGAAGAAGAGCTGAGAAAAATTTGGTCTAATCCTATCACACGAAAAGAATTTCTTGGAAGACTTTTTGATTTAGGAATTGATTTAGAACAATTAGATAATATTCAAAAAGTGGTTAATGCTGAAAATTGTGATTTATTTGATGTGCTTTCTTACTTAGCCTATAACAAGCCCTTGATTACAAGACAACAGAGAATTGACAATACTAGAGAAAATATTTTTAAAGATTTGGATGATAAAAATAAAGAATTCCTAGATTTTGTGCTTTCCAAATATGAACAAAGAGGAGTTGAGGAATTAGGAGAAGAAAAATTGCCTGTTTTGTTGAATTTAAAATATAATTCTTCTACTAATGCAATTAATCTTTTAGGAGATGTTGGTCTAATTCGATCCACTTTCTTTAATTTTCAAGAAAGGTTATATGCAAAAGTTTAAATAATAAAAAACTATGAAAATGTGAAAATAGGAGAAAAGGGATCAGAGAAAAGGGGTCAGGAGAGAAAAGGGGTCAGGAGCCTTTTTTAGGCCTTCCTCTTGTTTTTACAGTTGATTCAAGTTTAAATTTTTTAATAACTTTATTCCTCCAACCAT
>MFAE01000005.1 GCA_001774495.1 Candidatus Campbellbacteria bacterium RIFOXYC2_FULL_35_25
CCCCACAATATCTTCTTGCCCAAGAAAATCACTTATGGTTGAGGGACGCATACGGTCAGCGAGAGGGGTTGAATTTAAGTCTGAGTCGTACATGTGGCTATTATAACATGAGAGAGAAAGAGCCTATAGCTGACAGCTTACAGTAGACAGCTTTTTTAAACCCTACTAACATCTAAAACTTTTATAGCAGAGTCTTTTTGGATATTTTCCATGAACCTCTTCCCTTCTTTAGAAAGTATCAGTGTGAAAAAATTATTAATTCCATGATTCTCCTTGAAATAATTAATTTGTTCTTTCATTAGGGATAAACCAAGTCCTTTTTTCTGATGTTTTGGTACAACGATAACCGCCGCTAAATAAAGAGCCTCAAATGAAGGTTTTTCTAAAAACAACTCAAATAATTCTTTCTCGTTCTTTTTTTCTTCTAGAAAATCGTCCATAGCTTTTTTAGAAGTAGGTAAAACAACAGACCAAGCCACGACTTCGTCTCCTTCCTTGAAACAAACAAAATTATACTTATCTATAGAAATGAGTTTTAAGGCCGTTTCCAAAGTCGGTTTAACTTGAGTTTTGTCTTCTTCTATTCCAAATAAATCAGTTGCTATTTTGTTTGTTTTTTCGATATCAGCTATATCTGGAAATGATATTTGTTTTTTGTGCATGCTAAAAATTATACCCTCTGTGATAAATAAAACAATTTTTTAAAAATTATCAATTACTCATAGTAATTAACTAAAAAGCTCTTCACTGTAAGCTGTCAGCTATCGGCTGTGGGCTTTGTTTTTAACCCTTTACAAAAGAGCCATAACAAAGTATTCTGTCGCTAGGAAAAACAATCGAGGAAATCATATTCCAGCTATTCTTTTCAAAGAAAAGGAGCCACACTAATGGCGAAATCAAAAGGTAATCGGGTTGTTTGTGATTTAGACGATGAGGAGGCTGAAGGATTTGAACTTCTGAAAGAAGAAACAGGAGTAAAAGGCAACAAGCAACTCGTAATTTATGCTTTGGGTTTGCTCAAAACAGCCGTTGAGTATTTGTCCCAAGGGTATGAAATGAAATTTACAAAAGGTAGTAAAGTTGTCGTCGTAGCATTCCCCTTTTTACTCTTTTTGAAAAAGAAAAAGTGAAACGTTAATCCACCGCCCAGACTAAAAAAACCGCCCGGTTCTTTTGGTCGGGCGGTTTTCTTTTTGTTTAAATTATATTTTTTCCAACTTTTAAAATCTTTTCCCTTTCATCTTAAATATTTTATATGATATATTTACATTATCAAAAGTTTATGGAAAAAATATGAATAATGTTTATCAAGATTTAAAAATCAATTTTCTTAAATTAGCGGGAGCAATCCTCTTTGTAGGTTTTCTTTACCGAGGGGATTTTCAAGAAATGTTCCGAGTAATTCTTTGGGGTATAGTGCTGCCTCTTTTTGTGGGGATTATTGTAAATTTCTTTATAAAAGACGATAAACAAACAAAAAAAATTTCTATTACTGTTTGTTTGATTATTTTGGCTCTTATTATTTTTAGATCTAATTCAATTTCTCCTAGCCCACTTATTTTAATGGCATTTGCCTGGGGTTCTTTAGTTTTGTTTCTCTTGGGTACACTAGTGATAAACATCCTGTTATTGTTTAAAAAATATCTTAATAGAATTAAAATTGAGAATATTGCCGAAATTAAAATTGATTCTAGCGGAAGATTATTTGTTAGACCAGAAAAAAGAATATTTGATCTTATTTATAAAGGTGTTTATCCAGTAAGTTGGGATGATAATAATAAATTTTTATATTATCCAAATCCAGAAAAAATGACATACATGGAGACGTATTCTGAAATATTAGCTGCTGTTTTAAATGAATATGATTGTCGACTCAAACTTACACCTAACACTGTTTGGGTGAATATCCCAGATAATATAAAAAAATTTATTTTAAGTAGAGATCTTGTTTAATTTTTTTATTAATTTTCTACAAACTATCAACTAAAAACTATAGACTATAAACTAAAACATAATTTCCGAAAATAATAACACCGACAACGAGAGCAGTAATCGCTGAAATAAGTACGGCTCCGGCAGCTACATCTTTTGTATCTCTTGCATAAGGGTGGTGGTCAGGAGAAGTTAAATCCATATCAATCTCAATAGCTGTGTTGAAAGCTTCTGCTGTTAAAACAAAACCTCCTACCAAAACCAAAGCTAGCCATTCTGTTTTGGTAATATTAAAAAAGATACCTAAAGCAATTGCCAAAACAAAAAAGAAGATATGTAGCCAAGCATTGTGAGTAGTTTTCAAAAAGACAGAAATCCCCCTTCCTGCGTGAATAAAACTCCTCGCTCTCTTTATTATTGAAAATTTTTCTTTATTTTTTAAATATTCCATTTTTTATTTTATTTATAAAACAGGTTCCACTTTGTTGTATTCATAAGACAATTCGTTGTATTCACTGGTTGGGTAAGCACAAATTCCTTCTTCGTGCCACAAAACGAATTCCGCGACACCAACGTCTAGTGCTAAACGACTACAGACAGTACAGTACGGTTTTCCTGACTTTTTTATATTTTCTTCTTCATCGACTCTGGTGAAATAGAGTTTTGATTTTTTTAGTTTTTTTGAATTATTTTTAAGTGCTTCGATAATTGCCCTCCATTCTGCATGTATACAACAAGTTTTATCGTGGTTTACCTTACAAGAACTGCAGTCATCAAGGCACCTTCGCTCCTCTTCTTTGTTTAGGGGTGGTGCATTGTATCCCCTTCCAATTATATCGCCATCTTTTATGATAACGGCTCCACATTTTGCACGAAAACACAAAGCCTCCGTGGCTGTTCTTCTGGCTTCTTCCATCCATTTTCTAGCCTCTTTTTCTTCTGCCCCCGTTAAAAATTTCATAAGATACTTTAATTATACCCCTCATAAAAGAAAAAAGAAACGGAAAAAAGCATAATACACAAGATGTATTACACTTTTACAAAACCTTTTCTTTGGAGGAGGTGAATCTCGGTAGCCCGAAAAACTATTTATCTGTTTTTGCTCCCTTCTTTGGTTTCTTTTTTTCTTTTTTTTGGTCTCTCCCTTTGGCCATGACTAAATTATACCTTCTTGCATAAAAAATAAAAGTGTTTAAAACTTTTCGTTACTTTACAAAATATCTATAAGAAGGTATATTTCCTCTGGATAAGTCAAACAAAAATCGTTTCTAATAATTCCACTCTGGAGAATAAAAAGATGACAGGAATACGAATTGCTACAGATAACTATGCTTTTTATTCTTTGGCTGTTAAAATGGAAATGTTTCAGGATTCATTTGTTCAAGCGGTGCTGAGGAGTGTTAGAGAAACAGTCCTCTATGATATTACTCAACAATCTTCTGGCCACATTGGTATCTATTGTTCGGAAATCAGGAGAAAAAAATTAGCCGAGGAATTTTCTTTAGCTGTTTGCAACGACCTTCTTGGAAAAGTAGCAGAGAAAATCCCCGATTCTATATCAGGGAGGGGCATGAACACAAGAGTTTCGGTCGTTGTTGGTCGCTTCAGATTTGATTTTTGTATCTTTAGATATGAGCGAGACAGCGAACATGGGTTTGGTGTGGTTGAAGATGTTACTTCCCTGCCTGAGGATGAACATCTCGGACGGTTCGTGAACTTAAGAATCAGCGTCGTGGAGTGACACTCCAACCGCCTAACGCAGAAGCCACTTGGCTCCTGAGTCAGGCGGTTTTTGTTTTTTAAAATTAAGAGGCTTTTAGATAGGTTTGTTTGACTTTTTGTCAATTAACAGCATAATTAACTTTAGGTATGTTTTTTTGTAGAAATAACCAGCAAAAGGAGGAATCGACATGCGGAAGAAACGGTTTACAGGATGGATTGACGGGCATTATATGCAGGGTACGATCGTCGAAATGAATGATGATGATTGCCAGCAAGAGGCAGAAGCCGTATCGAGTGTCATAAAAACTACTGGAAAGATAGTTGGTGCCGTGGCACTAGGGGCCCTTCTCCTTGGGGCAATCGCCGCCAGCGCCGAAGACAAGGGTTAACCACAAAGTTCAAATTCGGACAACAGTTCTTAGGAATTTAACATGATCTGCAGGTTTATGCCCTTCTCGGTTTCCGAGAAGGGTATTCTTTTTTTTATTTTTAAAAAAATCACAGTAGCTTTACCACTGTGATTTTTGTAAAAATATTTAATTAAATTCCTTCGTTTATATCAAGTTGGATAGTAACTTCTGTTTCTGGGCTAGTTGGGTCATTGGTAGGAATAAAAACAGTTCTTTTAAAGACACCAGCTGGTTCTTTATGAAAATTTGGGTTAAAAGAGACCTTTAATATTGTTTCTTCTCCCGCAGGAACCGTTTTTGAAGCTACTTTCGCAGAGGTGCAACTACAACTCGTGGTGATATCTCCTATGGTAAGAATTTCTTTTCCAATGTTTTTTATTATAAATGTCGTATCTATAATATCTCCGTATTGTGGAACAACTCCTAAGTCTTGAAATGTACGGTCAATAGTTATTTTGGGACTAGTTTCTGATACTTCCCCTCCGTTTCCTTTCTTTGGAGTTTTTTTTCCATTGTAAGTTCCCATCTCGGTATAAGGATAATTATCTTCCTCCCAGTGAGTCATCCCGCCAGCAATGCTTTTAATATTTGTGTACCCAAGAGATTTCATAATATCGTAGGCTGTCTTGCTTCGTGAACCACTCCGACAATAAATCATTATTTCTTTGTTTTTTGATTCTTCCCCTAATCCAATATATGAGAGCGACTGCTGAGACAATTCCTGAACAGGAAGAAGCAGAGCATTTTGTAAGTGTACTTCCGCGTATTCTTCTAGAGTTCTCACATCTAATAAAATAATTTCTTCGTTATTTTTAATTTTTTCAACCACATCTCCTGGATAAATTTCGTAACTTTTCACAACGTCATCGTCGTGAGAACCTGCTCCGGTAGTTCCGCTGTTGCTATTCATAGTTAAAAAATAACCAAACCCCAAAACAATAACTGTGATGAAAAATATATTTTTTATTTGATTTTTATTCATGATATTTTTTTAAAATTTATTAAAGATTATTTTTTAAAATAAGTTAAGGTGTGAATTCAACTTCAAAAGGATACATCCCCATTCCACAGGCCCCATTAAGTGTGGAAACTGTGTGTGTTCCAATATCAATATCAGTGATACCAGACTGAGGAAGATTTTTACTTATACCCATATTTGGAATACTCACGAAAGAGGAGCAATCAAAAGTTCCGTTTGTATTAAATCGAATAATAGTTGGTATTCCTTCTTTGGCGACACTTTTTTGTGGCTGGTATCCTCCTTTTGCGTTGATTTCTATAATTTGCTTACCGTCAACGATAGTCACATTATTTGCATTAATTGTTGGTTTAATCTCAGCAGTATTTTTGTTTAATATAAGGACACCTCCTACTATAAGAACAATAACGATTATTATTGATATGCTTGTTGCTTTCATAAATATAATTATACTAAAAATTAAAAACTGGAGGAATAAACCCAATTACCACCAAACTATTAATGATATTGAAGAGAGCAAACATAATTACCACAAGGCCGGCACTTTTAAAGAAGATTCCTGATTTTGAGCTATTTTGTATACTAAACGAACTAAAACTTACCAAAGCAAGAACAGGGAGTGTCCCAAGAGCAAACGCTAGCATGGTTAATCCTCCATTTAAAAAACTTCCTGTTGTCAATGTGTAAAACTGCATTGATTGGGTAAATCCACATGGTAAGAAGAAAGTGGCAACACCTACAAGAATAGGTGTTAGTGTATGATTAAATTTTGAAACGCCATGGGCACGTTTTGAAATAAATTTCGGCATTGATAATTGTGTTTTCTTTGCCCAATGAAAAATATCAAGAAGATTAATCCCTAAAATAAGCATAATTATTCCGACCAAAAAACTCAAAGTAAATGTCATTGAAATGTTTAGAGTAAAGGCTGAACCGATTGTCCCAATTACTCCGCCAAGCACAAAAAAGGAAGCGAGCCTTCCTCCATGAAACATAAGCTGTGGTTTAACTTTGTCTCCTTCTTTAGCAAAAGTGGCAGACATGGAAAGGACTAATCCTCCCACTACAGCCATGCAGGTAGAAAGTGAGGCGATAATGCCAATAACGAAGGCTGTACCATAAGTAACTTCGCTAGCATTAACAAGATTCACTAATCCTATTTTTTGTAAGATAATAAATAGTACAGCAAACACCAGAGCGATTGGTATAGCTATCTTGAACTCAGACCATT
The DNA here is from genome assembly GCA_001774495.1 of Candidatus Campbellbacteria bacterium RIFOXYC2_FULL_35_25. Classification (GTDB taxonomy): domain Bacteria; phylum Patescibacteriota; class Minisyncoccia; order Phycocordibacterales; family UBA12079; genus UBA12079. The sequence continues at coordinate 6,275 of MFAE01000005.1, forward strand.
TTCTTTCTTGTTTTTGTTTTTCTATCGAGACAGTATATCCATGAGATTTTAATGGCACAGTTAGATCCTCCGCGATTTGCTCTGTGGTTTTTTCTCCAAAATCCCCAATCACTTCAACTGAGTTATTTTTGAGATCAGATTTTACATGAGTAATATTTGGCAAATCTCCAAGTTCACTTTCTGTCAGAAGGACACACGACTTGCAATGCATGCCTTGGACGTGAAATGTGTATTTTTGTGTTTTATTATTCATAATTAATAACTATAATTTTTTAGTTTTAATTCTAAGTGAGTTTGATACCACAGAGACACTTGATAAGGCCATGGCAAGTCCAGCAAAAACAGGGTTCAAGAGCCATCCGAAAATTGGGTAAAATATTCCGGCGGCAAGAGGAATTCCAACTATGTTGTAAAAAAATGCCCAGAAAAGGTTTTGCTTAATTCCTCGCATAGTTATTTTAGAAAGCTTGATTGCTTTTACTAGTTTTGAAATATCTCCATCAAGAAGTGTAATGCCAGCCGATTCAATAGCAACATCAGTACCTGTCCCCATCGCAATTCCCACATCAGCTTGGGCCAAAGCCGGAGCATCATTCACACCATCCCCCGCCATAGCAACAACTTTTCCTTGGGACTGTAATTCTTTTATTTTTTTAAGCTTATCTTTTGGTAAGACATTAGCTACAACACTATCGATACCAACAAGAAAGGCCATATGTTTTGCTGCCTTTTCGTCATCTCCTGTAAGCATTACAATTTTTATTCCTAGCTTGTGCAAGTCAGTAATTGCCTGCTTTGATTCTACCTTTACCTCATCAGAAACCATCACAAAGCCTAAAACTTTTTCTTTAGTAGTAATAATTACGGGAGTCTTTCCTTGCACAGTAAATTGTTCAATTTTCGAAGTATCAAATTCTACACCGAGGTCTTTTATAAGTTTTACATTGCCGACATAATATTCAATATTTTTTATTAAACCTTTAAGTCCCTTTCCTTGAATACTTTCAAAGTTTGAAACTTCTTCAAGTTTAAGGTTTTTTTTCTGGGCATAACTTCCAATTGCGTCAGCAATTGGATGCTCAGATTTTTTCTCGAGTGATGCAAGAATTGACATAAATTCAACTTCTTTTAAATCGGAAAGATTTTGAATATCAACCAGAGTGGGCTTCCCTACGGTTATTGTCCCTGTTTTATCAACAACAACAGTGTCTACTTTATGAAGTTTTTCTAGCGTAGCTGCGTCTTTTATCAGGATTCCTTCTTTAGCCCCCTTACCTACCCCTACGATAATTGCGGTTGGTGTAGCCAATCCTAGGGCACAAGGACAAGCAATAATTAACACTGCCACAAATGAAACTAGCCCAGATGAAAGTGCCTGCGAAAACCCCAGTGTACTAGTGCCAAACAGAATCCACACACCAAGAGTAACAAAAGCAATAACAAGGACAATGGGGACAAAAATGCTTGAGATTTTATCTGCAAGAGCCTGAATAGGGGCTTTGCTTCCTTGTGCCTCTTCTACCATTTTAATAATTTGTGCGAGTAAAGTTTCTGAACCAACTTTGGTTGCTTTAAAAATAAATGACCCAGTTGTATTTATTGTTCCCGCGACAATATCATTCCCAACTTTTTTTTGGGCTGGCATGGGCTCCCCTGTAACCATTGATTCATCTACGAAGGATGACCCTTCCGTTATTACTCCATCAACGGGGATTTTGGCTCCAGGTTTTACAATAATAAAATCTCCATGCTTCACTTCGTTTACTGAAACCTCAATTTCTTTTCCTTCCCAAATTACTAAGGCAGTCTTTGCTTGAAGATTGATAAGCTTTTCAATAGCATCTCCTGTTTTTATTTTTGAACGAGCTTCTAGATATTTTCCAAGAGCAATAAACGTGATAACAACAATGGTTACATCAAAGTATGTATGTTCAACATTTAAAAAAGGACGAAGGACATCAGCGAAAGCGGTCACGGTAAAACTGTAGAGGTAAGCGGCCACTGTACCAATTCCAATAAGGCTATCCATGTTTGCTTTGCCATAGCGAAGAAATCTGTAAAAACCTAGTAAGTAAGGTTTCCCCACCACAAAAAGTGTATAGGTTGCCATTAAAGGTAAAAGGTAATGAAAAAGATTACCAAGTATAGGACTCATCATGGTGACAATATTATATTGGGAGAGAATATCCCAAGTCATAATAAAAATAGCGATAACAGCAAGAGGAAGTGCTGAAATAACTTTCATTTTCATATCTTTAATTTCTGAAAGTTTTTCTTGTTTCGATTGGTTCATTCCAAGATGGGCGCTGTGTTCATCGGCACTCATGTTCATTTCTTCAGCAGTTGGAAGATCTAGTGAGTATCCAAGTTTTTCTATTTTTTGAGAAAGGTTATGAGGATCAACTTTTTTTTCATCAAAAGTAATTTTAACCGCTTCTGTTCCATAATTTACTTCTGCAAATTCAACACCGTCAGTTTTTTTAAAAGTTTTCTCTATTATGCCTGCGCAAGAAGCACAATGCATCCCTTTTATTTTGTATGTTTTCTTTTGCATATTTTTATTTACGTTTTAATTTATAAACTTTGAGGATTTCTGCTTTAGCTTGCTCAGTTTTCCCTTCTTTTACTTGTCTCAAAACACAACTGCTTAAATGCCCTTCAAGAAGAAGGTCTTCTACATTAGAGAGCCCTTGTTTAACAGCGGAGGTTTGAGCAATTACATCAATACAATAAGTATCATTATCAATCATTTTTTGTAATCCTCGCACCTGTCCTTCAATAAGCTTTAACCGACGAATAAGTTTTTGTTTTGTTAAATTCATATTTACTGTAAATCTTTTTTTATATTATCAAATTGTTCTTTTGTTATTTCACCCTTTGCATATCTTTCTTTAAGAATTTTTATAGCGTGATCTTCGTGAGAGTGCTTTGGTCCTTTGTGTTTAAACAAAAGAAAAGCCCCGTAGATAATCCCCGCCCAAAATAAAAACATAAAAATATGTCCAAATCCAAACAGATGTAAAGGATAGAAATCATTATAATAATACATCATATATTTTTTAAAATTATTTTATAATACTTTAATTATACCCCCCTAGGGGTATAAGTCAAATTCAAGATAATGAAAAATTATTCAATTCCACAACGAGTTTTTATGGCGAGAAGGTCACTGGTTGTAATTACATTATTATCTCCTTCGCTTAGCCAATACATTATTGACTCTGGGTCATCAAGGTGGTCAAGAGAAAGAGCGTGCCCTAACTCGTGGGCTAATACTCGAACTAGTTTGTCATAGGTAAAGTATTGAAAAACAGTAATTCCCTCTCCTTTCCCGTGACTTTCATACACTCCTTGGGTAAACTCTTCGCTGAAAACCTCACCCACATCATTATAGCGAGCAATGTTTAGATTTAGAGTTTTTGCTAAATTGTTTAGAACACCGGCAATAACATTAATATCATCGGCCTCTTTTTGTAAGTCTGCCTGCATTTCATTTAAAATTTCAATTTCATTTTCAAGAGAGTCTCTTTCTGCACCTAAGCGGTCAATTTCTTTCTGAGATACATTCCTTTGGCGATTCGCCTGTTTAACGGCATCTTCATAAGTTTTTTTTGATAATTCGAAATTTGCCGCGCGAGATGTAAAGATACTTTTATTTTTTTCAAATTGAGAAACCATCAATTCATAACGTTTTTCAATTTCATTGTAAGAAGCCTTGCTCTGGTCCACGGTTAGCCCTAATTCTTGTAATGTCTGTGTGGCATCTTGTCGATAGTCATAAATTAAATTAACCTTTAAATTCCCGCCTAACTCATAAGAAAAAAGTTCTCTACCAATTGGTTCTTCCCAAATAGCTTCAGCTTCTTTAATTGCCTTCAAAAAATCTTCCTCGGATATCCCAAATCGTGTATCAAAAGCTCCCACCGAATAAGCAATTGGATTTTTGCATGGGTAAAGAATCTCACTTACAATTTCCCATTGTGTTTTCAGCGGTTCTCGGAATAAAAAAACAAGCATGAGCAGAAGAATAGTTAGAAATATATTTTTTAATTTGTTCATAATTTATTGTTATTCAATAAATAGATTTTAGCATATCCAGTGTTAAGACTCGAACGTTTTGCTTTGCAAAAGAGGCACTCTTACGGATAATTTCTTCCATCTCCAGTAATGGGAATTTTCTCGCCTAAATATTTAGGTTTTCGGTGAATCAACAAATCAAAAAAGGCCTTCTCGTTGGCAAGTATTTCGCGGAGATAATTGCGGAGTAGAATATGTCCGACATCAGCGTTTACTCCATAGGCTTCCATTCCTTCTTCTCGTGCGATAAATACGGAACGGGGTAAATGAAATGACTGAGTCGTGATAATTACAGAAGTAACTCCGAAAATGCTCTGGGCACGATACATAGAGCTATACGTGTCAAAACCTGCGTGATCAAGGAAAATATCCTGGTCTGGAATACCTTTTTTTAATAGGTATAGACGAACTGGATTCACTTCATTATGGCTTTCGGTGCTATTATCGCCAGAGACAAGAATCTTTTTCACTTTTTTCGCTTCATACAATTTAATAGCAAAATCTACTCTGTCTATGAAAATAGACGAGAGTGCCCCACTTTCCAAAATAGCTGCCCCGGGGATTAGTACTACTTCTGCATTCGGAGACTTTATAACATCGTCATAAATATACGGTTTTGTTTCTGAATAAATAGTTATATTGGTGATAATAATGAATATAATCAAAAACACCAAACCCCAAGCAATGCCCTTGTAAAGTATGTAGAAAAAGCGTTTCATCATGCAATTATACACTAATTAGGTTTTCTGAGTCACTTTCTTTTGTTTTTAGAAAGCTAGGACTCGACTTCCAGTTCTAAACAAAAATTTCATCCTGTGGACTCATTTTTGTTAAGAACTCGTCGTCACGTCGCTCAAATTTTTTCTTCACTTCATTACGAAAAAATATGTTTCGCTCTTTTCGAGTCCTAGTCCGTCAGGTAAAATAGTAAGACCCTAAGCTCATCGCTCAGGGTCTAACTATTTTATGCTGCGAGACTAGGACTCGGCCACAGGTTTCTAAGCTTTTTACTTCGCTTCGCTCGTAAAAATCTAAGAACCTTCGGCCCCAGCTCGGAAAAGTGAAAAATTAAATAAATTTTTCTTTTCCTGCGCTTTTCGAGTCCTAGTCCCTCAACAAAGACGCTAATCCAAAATACCTCAATCGGTATTTTGGATTATCGTTGCTGCGAGACTAGGACTCGAACCTAGATACCTGGTACCAAAAACCAGTGTCCTACCTTTAGACGATCTCGCAATATTTAAGAATAATACACAAAAAAATGACTTTTGTGAACCTCTTTCGGGGATGATTGGATTCTGCTATTATTTGAACTATATGAACTCATACTTAATCACAATCATCCCACCAGAAAATGTTGCGAATACAGTAAATAAATATAGGAATAAATACTCAAAAGATGCTTCCGACAAAATTCCTCCTCATATTACAATTTACCCTCCTTTTCATTTACAACAAATATCTGAGGAAAAAATGTTAAATCTTTTAAATAAAACCTTTTGCGAAACCCCCTCTTTTAATTTAAACTTTGATTCTGTGGATTATTTTGAAGGAAATAATAATGTCGCCTATTTTGCGCCAGATAAAAAATCTTCAGATTACTTAAAAGAAACATTTTCAAAAACTATTACTTCTTTGTCTGGGAACGTTGAAGATGTTCCTGCTGATTATACACTTTCAGCAGATAGCTTTACCCCACACATGACCATTGTTTCAAAAATCCCAGTTGAAGAATTTGATAAAATAAAAAATGAGTTGGTTGATATAAAAGAAAATTTATCCTTTGTCTGTAAGTTTATCTATTTATACAAACAAGATGAAAAATCCGAAATCTGGAATAGTGTTGGAAAAATTGAATTGAAAACACCTGATTTTTAAATTTTTATTTCTGGATTGCTTCGAGCTAAAGCTCTCGCAAAGACGACGAGCAGCGAAGCTTATCGTCGTCTTTTTCCTGTAAACTGTAAACCGTAAACTTCTCTACCAACTACTCACTCCCAGCCACAAGCTTAATTAATACCAACTCTAGTGGTAATTGAGGAAGATAAGATTTCCCTATCTGTTCATAAGTTTCCAGCATTTCTTTTATTGTGTTGGAGGAAATCTTTGAATCAGTTTTCTCTGCCAATCCTTGGATGAATTTGAAATCATTTTCAGAAAATTCTGATTGAATAATTTTATGCATATCTTTTGCAAATCGCAAAAGCAAAACTGCCCTTAATTTATGCAAAATAAGTTTTGCAAAAATTTTCATATCAACATTGTTTCCAACTGCTTTATTTATTGCTACCAAACCATTATCTGCCTCAAGAATATCAATCGAAGAGATAAAATCATTTACTAGCCCGCCCTTTGGGGCTCCGGTTACCATTTCCACCTCATCAATACTAATTTTTGAATCTTCTGAAGAACTAATTACTTTTTGTAAAATCCCGAGAGTGTCACGGAAAGAACCGTCTCCCAAAACAGCAATCAAATCGGCTGAAGCTGATTCAAGTTTAAATTTTTCTTTCTTAGCAATATCAAGGACTAACTCTTTTAAAATATTCTGGGCGGGTTTTTTGAATGAGAAACTTTGGCAACGAGAAACAATGGTACTAGGAAGTTTTTCTATTTCTGTCGTTGCTAATATAAAAATTACATGGCTAGGAGGTTCTTCCAATGTTTTAAGGAGCGCATTGAAAGCTTCTTTGGTAAGCATATGAACTTCGTCGATAATATAAACTTTATAAGGAGATTCGAATGGCAAAATATTAACTGAGTCTCTCAATTCTCTGATATCATCAATTCCCCGGTTAGAGGCTGCATCTATTTCATACATGTCATTACCAGAACATCCAATTTCACTTGCAAAAATTCTTGCTATGCTCGTTTTCCCAGTTCCTCTAGTCCCAGAAAATAAATAAGCGTGAGAAATATTTCCCAGATTTATAGCTCCTCCCAAAGTCTTAATAATCGGGTCTTGCCCCAAAACCTCTTTAAAATTTTGCGGGCGATACTTTCGATATAAAACTGTCTGTTCTTTTTTTGTATTCATTGGTTTTTATTATAACAACCTCATTGTGGAAAGTAAAAACATAAACGGGGGCGTGCCATCAGCACACCCCCTCTTGTTGGCCCCCAGACCGCTATTGATTGCCACCGCAGCAAAGCCCCATCCAATACTGCTCATCCTCTTTGAAGGTTGGCACCTCAGAATTTTGTCTTCCTGTTGTAGGAGAAGACTTTCTTTTCAAGGACACGGTGTCATCAAATAATTGAGATAGGCCCAAGATTTCGAACTCTCCATTTTCATTTTGGTCAGACTCAGACGGCGCCATAAGCTTTTCCCTAATTTAAAGATTACTGTTATTTTTGTCCCCCGCTCTTTTTTCTAATCGTTGTCCCTCCTCAACAAAAAATTTTGATAAAAGTGCTCTCTAAATACAATACTACCCCAAATAAATATTTTTTCAAGCAATAAAAAACTTTAAGAAATAACTTCCCATTTACTCGTAATTCATTATTCCTCCATCCAAGTCATAAGCCTCCGCAAAGCCTTCTTCTTCCATAATACTTAGTGTGTGTCCTGATCTGGCTCCGCTAGCACAATAAATTAAATATTTCTTGCTTTTATCTAGTTTTTTTAAATTTTCTAAAAAATCTGAACTGGTCACATCAACCACAATCGACTCAGCAATTTTGATTTGGTCATGTTCTGATTGTGCTCGAACATCAACTAAAATAAACTCACCTGACCCTAATTTTTCTTTAAATTCTTCTGCTGAAATACTTTTTATCTTTTCACTCATATTTTTTATTTATATTACTTTTTACTTCTCATCTATAATAACAAATTTATCTAAAATTTGAAAAGCCCACCCCATTTCTGGGGAGGGCTTTTTCGACTTTGGAGCTAGAAATTCCGCTTGTCAGGTCTTTTTTTTAGTTCTCCTTTTATGAGAGATGCAGCCATGAATCCTTTTCGTTTCCTCGAGTGAGCTTCCTCGAGGGCTTTCTGCAAAAAAATTGCGGGGCACTGTCTCAAATAAAGACTCATCCCAATCCCAATTCGGATAAACGGTCCTAATTGTTTGTCTTCTGTGATGATTACCAGCATCTTACACTCCTTTTTTCCTTTTTGAATGGAATAACTTCTTCTCCCAAAAATATACCACAACGGGTTTATTTTTCCAATCTTTTAACTTCTTTTGCTATTATTTTTTCGACTTCTTCAACGCTATTAGTTCCCATTAATTTTACTCTTAATTCTTTTGCTCCTTCGAAACCATTTATATAAGCCTTGTAGTGTTTTTTCATTAATGCAAAATTTCTAGCCCTTTTCCCAAAAATTTTTTTATTTTCTTTTGTTTCCCCAAAAATTTTTTCAAATAATTTTGTATGTTCTAAAGCTACCTTCAATTTTTCTCTTACTGGAAGATTACCCCAATCAATTTCCGAGAACAACCACGGATTACCAAAAATTCCCCTGCCAATCATTATTCCATCTACCCCTGTCTCTTCAACTCGCTTTTGAGCTTCATCAACATTAGAAACATCCCCGTTTCCTATAATCAACGTTTTACTTTTCATTTCATCCCTTATTTCTCTTCCTCGTTTGATAGTGTCCCAATCGGCTGGTGCTTTCGACATTTCTTTTTTTGTTCTTCCGTGAATAGTCAAAACAACAGGTTCTTCTTCTAAAATAGCGGAAATCCAAGTTTCTACTTCGTTTTTATTATAGCCAATTCGGGTTTTAACCGATACGGGTAAACTCCCGGCTCCTTTTTTTGTCGCTCGAATAATTTCTCTCGCTAATCCCGGAGTTTTTATTAATTCAGAGCCAGCCCCTTGCTTTAAGATATTCCTCTGGGGACAACCCATATTTATATCAATCCCATCAAAACCAAGTTCTGCAATCATTTTGGCACTTTTTTCAAAATTTTCTGGTTTTGAACCAAAAATTTGGGCAACGATTGGCCTTTCACTTTCATCAAACTGTAATAAACTCTTTTTTAGTTTTTCCCTTCCTTCTTCTGAACATAAACCATCCACCGACACAAATTCCGTCCAAAAAACATCTGGTTTTCCATATTTTGCAATAATTTGCCGAAAAGCCGTATCTGTAACATCTAACATGGGGGCTAATACAAAAAAGGGTTTTTTTAGTTTTTTCCAAAAGTTTTTTAACATGTTGTCTTTTTTATTTCTTTCTGATAGTATCACGAGAGGAAACATAGTTCAATATAAATCCTTCAGCTTTGCCCGTAAAGGAGACCCCCAATCATGATACAAAAGATTACCCAGACTGGAGAAAAAATAGACCTTGATAATTCACCCCAAGCCTTCCAAAATATTCCCCAACCATTTTTGAAGGATTTCCGGTCCGAGGACCTGGCCGAAGACACCAACGGAAGAATCTTCAGAATGATCGGCGTTGCTCCAGTCTTTTGCCCTTGTCATTATGGGAAAATGGTCATTTTTGGCTATCTTGAAATGGATACCAGGGTTTCTTTTTTTCCTAACCAAGCCGAGGGGGAACTTCGACTAGCAAACGATTAGCTGTTGTCTCTTGTCGAGACATCCAAGTTGCAGTACCCGAAAGGGGGCTGCAACTTTTTTTTACCTAATTATAGATTTATTTATAAAATACTTTATTTCCAAATCTCAAATCAAAATATTCTACTTTGAAAATATTATCTTTCTCAGCAAATTCCTCCATATTCAAAATTGCTTGAAAATTTTCCATTGCTTCTCGAATTATTTGGGTATCGCTAAGAATTATTTTACCCCCAGAGCCAAAATATATTTCATAACTTTTTCCGTTTTCTGAAAGTTCATAAGGATTAAGTTCTAGCCCATCCAAGAAACTAACAAAAGAGTCGATTTCCTTAAACTTCTCTTCCTCTAAAATGTTTGGCTTACTTTTTGGAAATTCAACCTCCCAATCATCCCAACTTGGGAGTTCGACTCCCAAGTCTCTACTATTTAGAGGTTGAACCCCCAAATTAGTGTAATATTTAAAGAAAATATTATTAGAAAAATTAGGAGAAGCATCAAAAATTAAACCATCCTTATCAGCAAAAAAACATATTTCTCCACCCTCTTCTGACTCCTCATCAATTTTAGACTTGCACCACAAGACATGAGGTTCCCTTTCCTTTAAAGAGACATCTAGAGTACTCGGGAGATCCAAATTTAAATTAAGCTCCAAGATTCTAGGGAAATCATGCAGTAGCTTTTCTTTTACTAAATATCTCGGATAGAACAAACTATTTTTTTTAGGGAAAATCCACAAATAATTTTTTGAAATTTCATTTTTTATATTTTCTACTAATGTGCTTTCTCTTATAACCTCATTCCCTTCTATATTTATAATTTTTATAGCAAAATAATCTAGTTTAAAAAATTGGGAAATAAAAAAAACTAAAGAAATAAAAATAATGGCTACCAAAGCTGATTTCCACAACAGCTGTTTTTTTCTCTCTTCAGCTAATTTTGATGATTGGTATCTAACCATACGGGATATTATAACAGAAGAACAAAGAAACCTAAAAACAGACGGATTTTACTAAAAGTAAAATCCGTCTGTTTTTGTTTCTATGTTGTCCTATTTCTTTGGTCTTTAGTTTTTGAAATTATTTCTCTTTTGAAATAATTTCTTTATTCATATATTTCCGTAACACTTCTGGAATTTTTATTGAACCATCTGCTTGTTGAAAATTTTCTACTAGGGAAACTAAAATTCTTGGAGTTGGAATTGCCGTAGAATTTAATGTGTGAACATATTTTGACTTACCGTCCTGGTCTTTGTATTTAATATTAAATCTTCTCGCCTGAAAATCATGGAAGTAGGAAGCGGAAGAAATTTCTCTGTATTTATTTTCCAACGGAACCCAAAGCTCAATATCGTATTTTTTAACTTGTCCTTGACCCAAATCACCCCCGCAATTTATTACTGTGTGATATGGAATGCCCAAAGATTCAATAAATTCTTCTGTATTTCTATTTATCCACTCATGCCATTTTACAGATTCCTGATGACTAGCTTCACATAAAATGACTTGTTCAACTTTATAAAATTCTTGTACTCGGATAAGCCCTTTTGTATCCTTTCCATAACTACCCGCTTCTCTTCTAAAACAAGGGGAAAATCCTAAATACTTTTTAGGCAACTCTTCTTGCTTTAAAACTTCACCTGAATGAAAGCCAGTTACAGGGATTTCTGCAGTACCAATCAAATAGTCATCGTCCTGGGTATTGTAAACGTCTTCAGCATCATTAGGAAGGTGCCCTGTTCCATAAAGATTTTCTTTTTTAACAATCGCTGGTGGAAGCATTGGAATAAAACCCTTTTGGCCAAAAAATTCATTGGCATAATTCCAAATCGCCCAAGAAAGTCTTGCCCCGTCATTCAATAAATAATAACCCCGAAAACCATGAATTTTAGAACCTCTTTCAAAATCCACCATCTCTAAATTGGTCATAATATCAACATGACTTTTGGGTTCAAAATCAAATCTTGTTTTTTCTCCCCAACTTTTTATTTCTTGATTTTCCTCGTCAGAGACACCATCGGGAACAGACATATCTGGTATGTTAGGCACCTGCAACATCAAAAGTTGCCATTCTTTCATGACTTCTTTCATCGTTTCCTCTTGTTTTTGTAAATTTGCCTTTATTTCTTTTGATTTTTCAATCATCTCCCCTCTTTCATTTTCTGAAACTAGTGAAATCTTATCAGTAACTAAATTTTGCTCAGCCCTCATTTCATCAACTTTAGAAATAATCTCTTTTCTTTTGTCATCAACTTCTAAAAGCTTGTTTACGTCAAAATCAATGTGCTTTTTTTTAGCACCTGATTGAATTAAATCTTTATTTTCTCGTATGAATTTTATGTCTAACATAGGCGCTTCGCTTAGTAATAAGTAATAAGTAGAAAGTATCAAGTGGAATTTAACTTTGGCTAAATTTCATCAATAATACTATTTAAATATATTATCAGAAATTATGGAATAAAAACAGCCGTGCAAACCCCAGAGGGTTTGCACGGCTTACCAATCAAGCTTCTTTGCATAGGCGATGATCCTTTTTATAATTTCATTCTCTTCCCTTTCTCTCTTTATTCTTTTCCCTTCTGCTATGGGAACAATTTCTCCTTTCTTTTTTAAATCATCCTTACCTTTATTATTCATGGCTATCACCTTTTTTATTATTTTGCGAGTACCATCCCAATTTAAATATTAGATTTTAAAAAACCAAAAAGCAAGCAAAAGAGAAGATTACAGCTGACAGCCTACAGTTTACAGCATTTCTTTTATCCCCATTTCCATATCAAATAAAATTCAGATATACAAAAAAAAGCCTTGGGGGGATTTAACCCCCGCAAGGCTTCGAGAACAAACTGGTTAGGGTTTAGAGAACTTGTTGGCACAATTCCGAGATCTCTGGGTGTTCTTTCAGCGTCTTTGCTGTAAGAAGATTGAAAGGATCATTATTACATTGATCTTCCAAACTTATTCTTTCATCAATTTTTGAAACATCAATTTTTAAAAGATAGTCTACATAAAGACGAACTATCTCTTGAATATCATCCCCGGTAATAGGTCCTTTGAAGAATTGATTTCCTAAACTACCCGAAGATGCTCTGAACTCAGTATATGTCGCAGGAAAATCAAAGGAGAGAGCTTCCATGTAAGATTCAGTAGCTCTGTCGAACCATTTCCCTGGGACTTTGAGCTCATCTATTTTTTGGAAAGCAAACCGAACCGCCTCTGCTCCTTCCAATGTTTCAAACTTTGCTACAGCCTCCTCTTCTTGTTGAGTTTCCCATTCGATTTGGGTTGGAACTTCGGTCCAGCGAAAAACCCAATTTCCACCCAGCACAGAAACCGCCGGAAAAAAAACAGCACAAATTGATAAGTTTAAAATCAAGAGCTTCATATTAAACATAACATCTTTTAGTTCTGAAGCATGAAGAAAAAAATAAAGCTGAATAAAAATAGGGACAAATACCAGAAGGGTGAGAACAAACACTTGATCAAACAATTCATTTTTTTCAGGAACAAATGAATGGTATTCAGAAATCACAAATGTTACCATCCAAATAATAAGGTAGGAAGCAATTCTCCAGAAAACTCTCGGTGAGTAAAGAGGTTTTTGTAAGACAAAAATTCTGTCTTTACCATCTTTATACTCACCATTAATACCAAGGACCCTTCCACATTTTTCACAACTCTCCGCCCCTTCCTTAAAATTTAATTTTTGAACAAAATGTCCACACTCTGGACACCGCCGAAAATCATGAGTTTTGGGAGAATTCCCTTCTGCCTTAACGACGTAACTTCTTGCGAAACATCTTCGCAAAAAATCCCCTAACCGATTTATCAAAGAACTAACTACTGTAGAACTAGCGGGGTGCATCATAGCACAACCTCCTAAAGTGAAATTCAGTCTTTCGATCTAAGCAATTGTCTTAAGGGTAATACCGAGTAGAACTCGCATTTACTCCATTAAGTATATTGTCTTTGCCGTCGGACAGATTTAGAATTCGACCAATTCGAATTCGTGCCGTTATCTTGCCATAAATAGTTTGGTTTGTCTATACAATACAAAGTACACTAAATCTACGGTCGTGGATTTAGTGTACTAATTTTTCTTTATTTATAACTTATGATTATTTAAGCCATTTCTGGATTGCCACGCCCGCCATCGCAAGGATGAGCTTGCTCAGGCGTTGCGGGCGGGCTTCGAGCTTCGCTCTCGCAAAGACAACAAGGGGCAAAGAATCTTCTGCCAAATCCATACGACCGTAGAGATTTGGCAGAAAACTATTTTAAAATAAATCAAAACAAATAAATTCTGATAAAAATGACGGTCGTCATTTTTATCAGAATTTATTTTATTCATGATTCATCCCGTTAAAAATTATAGAAATTTTTAATTTCTTATTTTTAATGGGATTCACAATTCGAGATTCTCGATTCATTTCTATTTGCTATAATATTTTAAATGAGTGGAGAAATTATAAAATTATCTAAACAAGACTTTCCTGAAAAACTTTTGGAAATCCCTCAACCTCCTAAACAACTTTTTATTAGAGGTAATTTACCAGATTGGGAAAATTCTAAATTTGTAGCAGTAGTGGGGTCGAGGAAATATACAAATTATGGGAAAGAAGCCTGCGAAAAAATAATTTCTGGATTAAGGGGTTGCGACGTTACAATCATATCTGGTTTAGCTATCGGAATAGACTCTATTGCTCATAAAAGCGCCTTAGAGGCAAAATTAAAAAGCATTGCTGTCCCTGGGTCCGGGCTAAATTCTTCTGTTATTTATCCCAGTATAAACAAAAAATTAGCTGATGAAATTGTCCAATCAGGAGGGTGTTTGTTGTCTGAATTTGAACCAGATTTTAGAGCTACGGTTTGGAGCTTTCCCCAGAGGAACAGAATCATGGCAGGACTGTCTGATGTTATTTTAATTATAGAAGCAAGCGAAAAATCTGGAACATTAATAACAGCGAGAATGGGTGTTGATTACAACAAAGAAGTTTGTGCGGTCCCTGCTTCAATTTTTTCAAACGGAGCCAAAGGATCCAATAAATTACTTTCTCAGGGAGCCACTCCGATTACATCTAGCGAAGACCTATTAGACTTACTCGGTTTCCAAACCAAAGATGATTCAGGTCAAAAGAAATTAGAGTTAGAAAATTGCTCTGCTGAAGAAAAAAGTATTATTGAATTATTATTTGAGCCAATATCCCGGGATGAATTAATTCAAAAATCAGAGATGTCAGCTTCTGAAATAAATACTTTGATTTCGATAATGGAAATAAAAGGCTTAATAAAAGAAGTAGCGGGAGAAATTTGTTTGAATATTTAAATTAAAAACCCCCGGTCGCAAGCGATCGGGGATTTTGACCTCTTAGGGGTCAGTTTGGGGAAAATGTTTTCCCGAAAAGAGCAGGGTTAATATTTTCGATGTCGTTAAGTCCCAGAGACAAAAAATACTCAAGAGCGATTCGATGATTTCGAAGAAAAGCATCGCTTTCGATCATTGAGCGGACTTCTTCAACCGAGAAAAACTCGGCTGACAAAATATTTTCGCCAGGGGTAGGTTCCCCTGACAAGTGCCTCATCAAGAAGAAATGGATTGAGTGCCCCTCTATAAAAACAGAGCAAAGGGGTACTCTTCCGTCATTTCCATCTTTTTTGGAGAGATGGATAGCTGAAACTCCAGTCTCATCCCTCTGTTTTCTCAAAACGAAATCGCTGAGTTTCTCATCTTTTTCTTCTGGAGTCTTAGGGAAACCACCAGGGGTTTTCCTTTTAGGAGTTCCAAATTCCTCTTCATTTTTGGGTTGGTCCTTGATTATTAAGATAGATTTTCCGGCCTCTTTTATGATGATAGCAAAACCCGCTTCCGAGTCACCTTTTGTACCCCAAAAAGACATCACTGTCCCTCCCTATAATATATGAACCATTCTGGTAAAGAAATTATTATTCCGAGAAGAATAATAACTCAAATTACACAAAATTGTCAAGCCCATGGAAAGAATTTTTATCGAAACAAATTAAGCCCAATTTTTCGCCTTTAGTCCTTCCATGGCCGCATTTTGTTCAGCCTCTTGTTTTGATACTCCCTCCCCTTCGGCGATTTTTTCTTCTCCCACAAACACCCCCACCTTAAATCTTTTGTCATGATCTGGTCCAGATTCTTCTAAAACTTCGTAGTTAGGAGTGATATTAAAAACTTCCTGTGCCTTTTCTTGGAAAAAACTTTTGGAATCTTGCCATGATTTATTTTTAACAACATCTTCTACTAATGGAAAAATATTATTTTTTATAAATTTTTCAGCTACTTCATAGCCTTGGTCTAAATAGATAGCTCCGATAACAGCTTCAAAAACATCAGCTAAAATAAATTGCCTAGCCCGTCCTTCATCCTTAGCCTCTCCTCTTGATAACAAAAGAAAATCATTCATCCCTAGTTTTTGAGCAACAGAAGAAATAGTACCAGTGTTAACTAAAGCAGAACGATAGGAAGTTAAAACCCCCTCCTTTTCTTTAGGAAATTTTTCATACAAAAAATTAGATGTAGCTAATTCAAGAACCGCGTCTCCTAAAAACTCGAGCCTCTCGTTATGGTCCCAATAAGAGCCCCCGTGTTCGTTTACATAAGAACGATGCGTAAAAGCTCTTTTTAATAGTTCTTTATTTTTAAAGGTTACTTCTATATCTTTTTCAAATTTTTCGAAATTCATAAGAGGTAGTATAAACCCCCACACCTTTTATTGCAAAGCATTGTTAAATAAATATTTAGGCATTTTGCAACGCAATAAAAGGTGTGGGGGTAAAGTTCATAAAGAAAAATTTAGAGAAGTTTTTCACTTAAAATTTTATTTTTTTCTTACTTAAAATTTCTATCGCTTTCGTAATAATCGGCAAAATATCATTATAAAGATTTAGTTCTGAAATCTCTGATAATTTAAACCACTTTGCCTGATCCAACCCCCCTCCTTCTTCCAGAACAAGCGGTTTGTGCTCACTCTTGGCAAAATAATAGTGGACCTGCCTTCGCGTCTTTCCTTTTTCTGGGTCATAAGCAATATATTCATTTTCCCCTAATTTTTCTCCCAATTCTATGTCTAAACCTATCTCTTCTTTTATTTTTCTTACCGTACAATCTCTCTCATCCTCAGCTTTTTCCAAGCCCCCTTTTGATAGAGTCCAGTGACCAAAGACGTCATGAACCAGAGCGATAAAAACATTATCATTATGAACAGAGTAAACGACAGCCCCGCATTTCTTTTCTATGGGCATTTCTTCGAAAGGAATATCTTTTATAGGATTTTTATTTTTTGTTTTTTGGTCTTTATCTGGTTCTCCCAATTCTTTATAAATCGTTCCTAATACACCGCTGACAAATCTTCCGCTGTTATCGCCACCAAATGTTTTTGCCAATTCAATAGCTTCATTTATAGCAACCTTAGGAGGAACCTGATTTCTATCAGAAAATAACAACTCCGAAATACCTATTCTTAAAACATTTCTGTCTATTATTGAGATTTTTTCTAAAGGCCACTGAGGAGCTGCCTTTCCGATAATATCATCAATTAAATCTCTTTTCTCTATGACATTATCAATAATTTTTCTTGCAAACTCAAAGTCACAAGAACCGGTGGAAAATTCTTTTGTATTGTAGGTGAGGATTTCTTCTACCTTAGAATTATCCAGCCCAACAAAGTCCCACTCAAAGAGTGACTGTAAAACTATTGTTCTTGAAAGGTGCCTATTTGACATATTACAAATGTAAAATCAAAATATCAAAATATCAAATTAATGAAATTCAAATTATTATTCATCTAAATTAACACAAAACGAACAAAAAATAAAGGGGATAATAACAAACCCTCAGAGTTCACTCCTCGGTATTTAATTTTTGGGATTATTTTCTCTCTATGTCACCAATAAAAAAATCCGCGGTGAGCGGATTCTTTTTTTATTTTTTTGTCTTATTTTCTGCGGAGACAACTTTTGTTTCCTCAGCTTCTTTTTTAACTTCCTTGCTTGAATCTTTGCCTAAAGCCTTTGCTTTCGCTTTTACCTTTTCATTCTTTTTTGTAATTTTAGCAGCAACATCAATTATCATATTGCCTTTGTATTTTCCACAAGTCTCACAGATTCTGTGTCTTAAATGAAAAGCCCCACAATCCTGACATGTTGAAAGACGAGGTGCCTTTATTGCATGGTGTGATCTTACATTGCCCTTTTGGCCTTTTGTGTGTCTCATTCTTACTGACATATTTTTTGTAGTTTATAGTTTATAATCGATAGTTTATAGTAACTACCAATTACTTTATACTTAATTTTCAATACCCATAAATCTACTATATTTCTTCTAAAAAAGCAACTTTTTAATTGCCGTTTGAGTTTTTTTAATATCTATGTAAAAATTAAATTAGAAAGTAATTCTTTGGTTTTTTATTAACTCACTCTTTAGGAGAATCCAATGAGAAACCTTAATGGATCTTGTACACCTAATCTCTCTCTTATCCGTCTTTTTGGACAAACTCATACTTCTTGTTGGCCGTCACATTCTGGGCAAGAAAAGGAGAAAAAAGATGCCACGCCTACAAAGACCAAAAAACAAAAAGGCTGAAAGAAAAAAACTCAAGAAAAAAGCAGCGCAAGAAGAAAGAAGGGAGAAGAAAAGAAATAAAACGATAAATCTCTCTACCATTGGAAGATTATCTGTTTCTTTCTAACTTTTTTGAAAGAAAAAACCGCTTTGTCCTAGGACAAAGCGGTTAACTTTTTTCTGAATCTAAAACTAGAAATCCCGTGGCCATTTATGGCCACGGGATTTTTTCTTCTTGGACTCAGATACGCTCTGTCCAGTATCTTTGGATTCGACGATTTTCCTCTCGCCTCTTTTCTAAATTTCTTTTCCTCCTTCTTTCTCTTCTTTCCTTTCTGGAAAAATAGCCAACTGGGAAAACTTCCAGGAAGCAAAAAGCAAAGAAGGCGATCAGGGCGACAAAAAAATACATGAGAACAGTAGTACTGAACGGAGTAAAGAAATCAATATGAAGGGTACTTGTATTTATGATGATCCAGAAGATAAACCACAGATAAAAGAAAGTTCCCAAAAAATACCAGGCTAGTCTCTTTCTTTTTGTGTAAACTTTCACCCATGAAATTACCCCAAAAAACATCGTTGTCCCCGCCAAAAACCACATGGCACTCCACATGACAAACCTCAGAATCTCACCTAAGTTGGTTCCCATTCCTTCCTCCTTTGTGCCTCGCACATATGTTTATTAAACTCAAAAAACAATCCTAAGTGGACTATATCATAAAACTATTTTAAATAAAATATATTTTAAAACTTTGCCAAATTCTTCAAATAGCTCCTCCGATGAATTTCACACATCCCTTTTTTCTTTATTGCATCCATGTGAAATTTCGTTCCGTAGCCCTTGTGCTTCTCAAGACCGTATTCTGGATAATCCTTCGCTAATTTACACATAACACTGTCTCGGGTCACTTTTGCCATAACAGAGGCCATAGAAATCAACATTTCTTTCTCATCCCCTTTTATTATGGTCTCTTGATTTATAAATTCCTCAGGAGCCTTTAATCCCCCATCCAACAAAACCAAACATTCCTCCCCAAACTCCCAGGGGCCGGATCCCTGGGAGTTTAATGATTTTAGAGCTTGGTTGATACAAGACTGGATTGAAGGAACTATTCCGAACTTATCTATTTTTTCACTATCAACAAAAATAACTTTGTAATCAATCAATTTTTCTTGTTTTGCTTCTTTCATTTTTTCAAACCACTCATTTCGTTTTTTGGAAGTTAATTTTTTTGAGTCTTTTATTCCCTTTCCTCCTGGAGCAGATCCACCTCCGGCGGAAAATATTTTCGCAACTTCTTTTTCATTTTCTTTTAAAATTAAAACTGCCCCGACAGCCACAGGACCCGCCACCGGACCTCTCCCAACTTCGTCTATTCCTATCATGTATTTTATATTTTGCATTGTTTTAAATTATACAATAAAAAACGCCCCCCGATACGGAGGGCAAAAACAAAACTCGGGGTGCATTATCTCCACCCAGGTACTTAGGCATTTCCCCGGGGGAACTCTGTGCGATTTTTGCCGACACACAGTAATCCAAAGAACGGATTGGGTTTCCCTATTCGGATATGGATATTCCACCACACCCTTCATCGCAGGTACATGACAGGCTACCCAGAGTTTCGTTTCACTAAAAAGATACCACAAAATACCAAGAAGTAGAAGATTTGAACTTTTTATTTTTTTATTTTTAACTTTTACCTTATAATGTATCCATGAATCCAGAATTCACTCATCTCCACACCCATAGTCATTACAGTTTATTAACTGCCTTACCTAAAATCACTGATTTAGTTAAAACTGCCAAAGCTGACGGAATGACTTCTCTGGCTCTAACCGACAACGGAAATATGTATGGAGCAATTGAATTTTATAAGACTTGTAAAAAAGAAGGTATCAAACCAATCCTTGGTGTTGATTTTTATGTAGCGGCTAGAACACGTCACGACAAACAATCAGGTATCGATAATTATAGAAGTCGTTTGGTGATGCTCGCAAAAAATGAAGCCGGTTATAAAAATTTTCTAAAACTCGTAACCAAATCTCAAATCGAAGGGTTTTATTATAAGCCCAGAATCGACAAAGAATTAATCGAAACTTACAAAGAAGGACTTGTTTGTATTTCTCCTCACTTTAGTGGAGAAATTTCTCAAGCACTAAAAATGAACAATTTTGCTAAAGCAGAAGAAATTGCGATTTGGTATAAAGAAAAATTTGGGGAAAACTTTTATCTTGAACTTACCCACCATCCAGAAATAAACGGGCAGATAGAATTAAAAGAAAAAATTATTGCATTTGGAAAAAAAATGAATATCCCGCTTGTCGCTGCTCACGATGTTTATTATCTGAAACCTGATGACAAAAGAGCTAGGGATATTTTAATGTCTATTCAGTCTTCCCAGGGAGGTTCTTTTGGTGGAGAAAAAGATGACTTTTCTTTTATAAGCCAAAAACAAGCTCAAACATATTTTAAGAACACTCCTGAAGCTTTGGTAAACACTGAAAAAATAGCCAACCTATGTAATCTTGAGTTAGATTTAGACAGTTGGATTTTCCCTGATATTGATATTCCTGCAGGAGAAACCTACGACAGCCAACTTAAAAAACTAAGTTACGCGGGAATAGAAAAAAGAGGGCTTGAAAGAACAAAAGAAATTGAGGACCGAATAGAATACGAACTAGAAATCATAAAAAACAAAGGTTACTCTTCTTACTTCTTGATAGTGGCGGACTTATTAAAATATGCAAAAGGAGCTGGAATATATACAAATACAAGAGGTTCCGCTGCTGGAAGCCTTGTTTCTTACTTAAACTTTATTACAAAAGTAAATCCAATAGAGCTAAAGCTACCCTTTGAGAGGTTTATGAATCCTCAAAGACCCGGCATCCCCGATATAGATATTGACATCGCAGACATCCGAAGAGATGATGTTATTGATTATGCGAGGAAAAAATATGGGAAAAAAGCAGTGGCTCAAATCGGGACATTTGGAACAATGGCCGCTCGTGGTTCTGTTAGAGATGTAACTAGAGCTTTGGGGCTTCCCTATTCTCTTGGTGACCAAGTAGCAAAGTTAATCCCCATGGGGTCACAAGGATTCCCGATGACAATTGAAAGGGCTTTGGAAATGGAAGAAGACCTGAGAAAACTTCACAAACAAAATAAAGATGTTCAAGAAATAATAAAATATGCAAAAAAAATTGAAGGTTGTGCAAGACACATTTCCACCCACGCAGCAGGAGTTTTAATTTCCCCTACTCGTATTGATGACTATTCCCCTGTGCAATTTGATAAGGAAGAAAAAATTATTACTCAATATGACATGTACACTGGTGACCGTGATGGCGTGGTCAATTTACCCAAATTTGATATCTTGGGAATTAAAAACTTATCAATTCTTTCAAATGCAGTTAACCTAGCGAAAGAATTAGAAGGGGTAGAGGTTGACTTAGATAATATTGATCTCGAAGACAAAAAAACTTATGACATGCTCTCCCGAGGAGAAACACTGGGGACCTTCCAACTAAATGGGCAAGGAATGACACAATACTTAAAAGAACTAAAACCAGAAGATATTTGGGACATAATGGCTATGGTAGCTTTATACCGTCCTGGACCAATGGCTTTTATTCCTGATTACATTAAAAGAAAAAACAATCCAGAACTAGTAACCTACCTTCACCCCGAATTAAAAGCTATTCTTGAGCCAACCTACGGAGTTATTATGTACCAAGATGACGTCATGCTTATTGCTGTTAATTTAGCGGGTTATACTTGGGGAGAAGCTGACAAATTTCGTAAAGCAATGGGGAAGAAAATTCCAAAGATGATGCAAGAACAAAAAGAAAAATTTTATAAAGGTTGTCTTGAACACGGGCTTAAAGAAAAAATAGTGAAAGAACTTTGGGAATCTATCGAAACCTTCGCGGCCTATGGATTTAACAAAGCCCACTCAGCTAGTTACGGAAGAATCGCTTACGAAACTTCTTATATGAAGGCTAACTTCCCTATCGAATATTTAACCGCCTTACTTATGGCGGACTCTGGTGACACAGAAAAAGTCTCCGAAATAATTTCGGAATGTAAGAGGATGGAAATTCCTGTTCTTCCTCCAGATATTAATGAAAGTTTTACAGACTTCACAATTGTTGATTATGAAGGGGGGAAAGCTATTCGTTTTGGATTACAAACTATAAAAAACTTCGGCGAAGGTATCGCTAATATAATTATTGAAGAAAGAGCCAAAAATGGAAAATTCAAATCTCTGGAAGATTTTCTTGAAAGAATCCAGGATAGAAATTTAAATAAAAAATCATTAGAGGCGCTGACTATGTGTGGGGCCATGGATAAATTGGAAGAAAGAGGTCAGATCTTGGGAAATATACCTGACTTACTTAATTACAATAAAGAAAACGCGAACAAACCAAAAGAGCAAGATTCTTTGTTTGGTCTTTTATCAAGCGACTCTAATATTCCTAAGCTAAAACTAAAAGAATTTCCGCCAGCAGAAACAAAAGACATGTTGTCTTGGGAAAAAGAATTGCTTGGTTTATATATATCAGGACATCCTCTCGATAAATACAAGGAACTCCTAAAAAAAGAGGGTAAGAATATAAAAAGCATCAAAGAAAAAACTCTCGATGGAGTAGAAACGGTTATTGCAGGAATTATCGAGGAAGTAAAACTAATTTTAACAAAAAAAGAGGCCAAAATGGCTTTTGTTAAGGTCTCTGATTTTAGTGATAGCATGGAAGTAGTGGTCTTCCCAAAAGTATTTGATGAGTACAGAGATCTTTTGGAAGCCAACAAATGTGTTATTCTTCAAGGGAAAATATCAAGTCGCAATGGAGAAAAAGGTTTCCTTGTAAATACAGTTAAGGAGTTATTATAATTTGAAAGAGAGCCCCAAAGGGCTCTCTTTAGCATCGGCAAAGAGTGTTTTCTTCTGGCAAAGGAATCCATGTATCCTCCGCGTAACATTTTAATATTTGAGCCAAACCCATTTTTAAATCTAAAGATTCGTCACCTGTCTGAAAATCTTTATCAATTAACATCAGGAAAAGGTCTTCTGCGATAGAAAAAACTTCGTCTGAGTTTCCTGAAAAATGTTCTCCTCTGAGGATTAATTTGAATCCTTCTCTCCCAGCACCATTCACAATCTTTTTATAGATTTTTAAACTGATTGGGTTTCTTTCATTGTCCATAAGACCTCCCTGACTCATTATTAAAATAACTTTTCTCTACATACAATTAAATTATATACAGGGGTGAAAGTCAAACAGGATTTTTGTGGATTACACTAAAAAAATTTGACAAATTGCTTCTCACAAGGTAATCTATCCCGAGGTTATTTTTTATTAATATTTTTTGAGGTAAGAGTTTTGAAGAAAAAGAATGTTTGCGAAACCTGCGGAGAAAAATTGAAGAAAAAATCTTGCGGGCTCTTTCTTTCAAAAGAAACCGGTTCCACTAACGAAGAAATTTTTGCCTGCGGAAATGAGAACTGTGGAATGTTACATGATACTTCGGGAAAATTGATTATCTTAAAAGGAAAAGGTTACACCGAAAAAGACTTGGTAAAACCACCTAAAAAATAAAAAAGGTAAAAAGACCGAGGATACAAGGAGGGGCGCAAGTTCCTCCTTTTTTATTCTAAAATCTGTCAAAATCCCCATAATCTGAGCCATTTTTCACAAAATTTGACTTCTTATCTTTTTTATTTTATACTCCAGCTAGAAGCAGTCCTTTAACTTTCGTTTATTTTAGTTCAAAAAGAATGATAGAGGTGTTCGTATGAACAAAGCAAAAAAGATTTTTTTTGTACTTATTGGAGCGGTTCTTTTAATAACCGCAGGAGACAGAGCCTTGTCACATCTCAATCGTGAGAACATTTCATCAGCTTTCGCTCGCGGAAAAATTCTAGCACTCTTCGTGAGCGAAGAGGTCTTGCCTTTTTTCACCCACAGTGAAACTTTTGAGTTTTCCTCCCGTGGAAAAACTCAAGCATTCTTCTCCCTCGGAGATTTATTGCCTCTTTTTACCCAATATGGGTATGGGAACTTTTCATCCCGAACATCTGCGTGGTTCGCCTTCCGCAAAGCTCATCCAAGGAGATCGCTTCAGGAAATTCTGCACAGTAGGGCTTATCCCAAAAGATCAAACCGGGAAGTTCAATACTCTAAGAATTACCCAGCAGAAGTAGAAGAGGAAGCTTGGGACGACAACCCCTCTGACGAGAATGTCATCAACCCAGCGGAGCTCAAGAAGAGACCTCATGAAGTGGCTTCTTGGTATGGCCCAGGATTTTATTGGAAACAAACTGCCAGTGGGAAATGGTACAACCCAAAGGATAGCTTCGCCGCCCACAGGACTGCTCCGTTGGGCTCAAAAGTTAAGGTCACCAATAAGTTAAACGGGGAAAGTGTCGTTGTCGAAATTCTTGACAGGGGACCTTTCACCACAGATGGCAAAGGGCGCTACACACGAGACATTGATTTGACTCGGGCAGCAGCTCTGAAAATCGACATGATTCCAGAAGGCATTGTGCCAGTGGAAATAACTTTTTTGAACTAAAATAAAAACGAAAGAAGCAGGGTCGATTTATCGGCCCTGTTTTTCTTTTTAATTAAAAAATTGATTTTTGAAAGAGAATAATGTACATTAGCAGAAGGAAAAGAAACATTTTAATTTTTAATAAACTTGGCTAGGGAGAAAATACTATGAAAGTATTGCTGCCGCTAGACATCCCTTACGGGAGAACTTGCAAATTTGAAGGAGGAGAAGTTTGCCGACTATTCCTTTGGGGTCACGAAAATAGTCATTCTTCTTGCCGAGGGTGGAATGGAAGCCAAATTATTGAAAATTTTTTCAAACACCCAGCGTGTTTTGCCTTGCAAGAAAGAGAAACGCATTGTTCCTCAGAACACCTGCATTTAGCAACAGGGTCCTGCCCTAGTTGCGATTATGGCAAACCACCCACTCCTTAAATCCGCCCGACGAGAATTCCCGCTCTCGCTTGGCGGGTTTTCTCATTTTTGGTCAACCCAAAAAAAAAGAAACCCGCTTTGCGTAAACGCAAAGCGGGAGTTCTAGGTAATAAGGACGGCTCATCCCGAAGTCAATCCTGTTGCGTCGTAAAGATTCTGAAGGCTTTTTTGGGTTTCTCTCCCGACGACACCGTCAGCCTGCAAATCCGGAGAGGCAAAACCCATACCAATGAGTGCATACTGGAAAAGGATTTTACTGTTGCGATGAGGCACATTGTAACGATAGTGCAAGAATATCTCCGCCACAGTGGCCTTGTTGGGAAGATGCCCCGCTCCTATGCACAAAATTCTCCAACGCTTCTTGATTTCTTCTTGGGACAACTGCTTTTTCTCACACATCTGAATCCTCCTCTTGGGTTAAATTGACATCTTTAGTATACGGGCTTTTCTAAAAGTAATAATACTTATTCTGAAAATATAAGCAAGGATCACCAAAAAAACACCAAAAAATAAACGGCTAAGCTTTAAAAAGCTTAGCCGTTTATTTTTTGATGAATCACATATCTGGTTATCTATTTTAAATCTGCAGCTTGAATAGGACTTTGTATTAAAGGAGGCGTCATATCGATTTCACCAAACTGTTTTTCATATTCGGCTACTTGTTTATTTATCCAGATGGCAATACTTTTCATAATCTGAGGTGTTGTCGCAAAAGAATCAAGATTATTACCGGATGTGATAGCAAAGGAAAATAAATCCTTTGCATAACCGCCAATGGCTCCATCACAGAATTTTTTTGGTAATTCGTTTAAATTTATTTTTGTTGGATCTATCATATTTTTTAATTATTATAAGTAATACTCATATGCTATCATAAAAACATCTTTTTTTACTTTGAAATCAAAAAACTTGATTTTGAATTTATGTTTGGTATCATCAATGGAATATTAACTCTATTTTAAAATAGTTGTTAAAAAGGAAATGCCTGTATAAAAATAGTGAATATTACAGTATAATATCCAAATTGGCCCTATCGTCTAACGGTTATTGGAATAAAAAAACAAACTGCTTTGTTTTTTATCCAGTTCTGAGTGTAACGAAGAAATTTCCTTTATCGAACGAAGTGAGATAGGAAATAGGGTAAGCCTTCGTTGAAGGCGATGTCTGCTTAAGACATATAAAAATAATCAAGATTACAGTATAATATCCAAATTGGCCCTATCGTCTAACGGTTAGGACATCGCCTTCTCAAGGCGGAAATTCGGGTTCGATTCCCGGTAGGGTCACACCAAAAGTAAATCCGCCTGAATAAGGCAGATTTACTTTTGGTGTGACCCTAAGAAAGCAAACTTCTTTGCTTTCGTCAGGAATCGAACGGCGGAGTATGTCGAGCGAAGCGAGACAGCGAGCCGCGTCCAGCGATACTTAGGATTTTTTAAAACACGAAGTGACTTAAAAAAGACTTAGTGATCGCGGGACGATTCCCTCCTGTAGGGTCACAAACAAAAACCTCCCCACACTTACGTGTGAGGAGGTTTTTGTTTAAATACCCTAAACCAAAGGTCTCATTATCGGAAAGAAAACCGTGTCTCTTAGATTACTTTGTTCTGTCAAAATTGCAACCAGTCTATCAATTCCCATACCAAAACCTGTCATTGGTGGCATCCCGTGTTCCATGGCATCAATAAATTCTGAATTAAATTCCATAGCTTCTGCATCTCCCTGTTCTTTCATCTTCATTTGTTTTTCCAAAAGATCTCTTTGAACAATAGGGTCAACTAACTCTGCATATTGATTGGTTACTTCAGCGCCATTGATAACAAGTTGTGCTACTTCGGCTGTCCCGTCTTCGTTTTGGATAGCTAAGGGCTTTAAGGAACCAGGGTAATGAGTAACAAAAGTTGGATTAATAATTTTTCCTCGAGAACTTTTTTTGAAAACAAAATCAATCAAGTTACCGTCTGAAATTTTAGAAATTTCTTTTCCGTCAAAACCCAATTTCAAAGCATTTTTTTCTATTTCTTCTCGGCTAGCCCCTTGCGGATTCCAACCAGTGTTTTTCTCTACCAAATCATTAAAGCGAACTCTTTCCCATTTTTTATCTAAATCAATTTCAACCTCTTTCCCTTTCTCGTCAAAATTTTTAAATTGCATTTTACCTACTACATTTTTAGCAATATTCTTTATCATCTCTTCTGTCAGTTTAATATTATACTCAAGGTCTTTATAAGCTCTATACCATTCAATCATAGTAAACTCTTGAATGTGAGAAGGGTCTGAGCCTTCATTTCTAAAATTCTTACCGATTTCGTAAACAGCCGTGTAACCCCCAACCATAATCATTTTCAATTCTGCTTCCAAAGAAATTCTTAAAACCATATCAATATCATAATCATTGTGGTGAGTTTTAAATGTTTCAGCAATAGCCCCGGAAGCCTGATTTTGAAGAATAGGAGTTTCCACTTCCAAAAAACCTTCACCATCCAGTATTTTTCTTATTTCTGAAATAACTTTGGCTCTGATTATAAAACGATTTTGAGCATCTTTATCCATCAAAACATCTAAATATCTTTTTCGGTATTTTTGTTCAATATCTTGAAGACCGTGCCATTTCTCTGGCAAAGGTCTCAAACTCTTACTTATTATATCCCAACTGGAAACAACCACGGACTGCTGTCCCCTTTTGGTTGTAAATAATTTTCCTTCAACTTGAATAAAATCTCCAATATCCATCACTTCTTCAAAAAAATTAAAAGATTCTTCAGTTACATCTTCTTTTTTTAAGATTCCTTGAAAAACAGCTGTTCCGTCATCAAAATTGAAAAAGGTTAAACCACCTTGAGGTCTTAAGGACATAATTCGCCCTACCAACTTTACATCTTTATCTTCTTTAAAACCCTCTGTTACCTCTTTTAAAGTAAGATCAAAATCCACCTTGGATGGATAAGGATTAATTTTATTTTTTTCTATTTTCTCCTTTTTTTCAATACGAACTTTGCGTATTTCATCTAGTGATGACATAAGATTACTCTATATTTATAATTTTATAATCTACTTGCCCTGCGGGTGCCTTAAATGAAAATGTTTCCCCTTTCTTCTTTCCAAGCATTGCGCTAACCAAAGGAGACTTGGTGGAAATCTTGTTCTGGGCACTATCGGACTCTTCTGCCCCAACAATCTTGTAAGTCACACAATCTTCATTTCCTCTTTTACAAATAGTAACCGAACGCCCAATACCAACAACGTCTTTGCTCCCTTCTGTAATAATTTCAGCAGTCTTCAAAACATTTTCTACTATCATAATTCGATGTTCCAACTCTGCCTGAGCTTCTCGTGCTTGATGATATTCTGCATTTTCTTTTAAATCACCCATAGAACTAGTTTGGCCGAGCTCGGCGGCGATTTCTTTTCTCTTTGTTCCTTTCAAGAATTTTAATTCCTCTTCCAGTTCTTTAAATTTTTCTTTTGTTATATATTCTTTCTGTTCCATAAGTCATAATAATAACACAAACTTAGACAAAATAAAAAATCCTCGGGGAAAACCCTGAGGCATTTAAACTCTTTATTTCACCAAAGGACCAAGGTCCACTGTTTTGATTTATTTGCTTGGAATAATAAGCCAACCAACAGCATAAACAGCTACTGCTGGGATTATTGATGTCACCAAAGCAAGAAAAATACATACCATTCTAACAATAGTAGAATCAACACCAAAAGCCTCGCCGATTCCTCCGCAGATTCCCACAATTTTTTTGTCCTTTTTTGAAAGATGTAATTTTTTTATATTACTCATGTTATTTAGATATTAAATGATACAATACAATACTCGCAAAAGTCAATGGGACGTTATGGTTCAATAGCTATGCAACACTTTAATCAGGTAAGCTTAAATCTGGATGTATTTGAGGAAGTGAGAAAAAAATTTTTGAGCCTTATAAACATAAGGTGAAAAAACTTTTTTTGAAACTGACGAAAAAATACGCCAAATTTAAGCTTACCTAAATACCTTTACAATTTGCGGCTGGCGTATACCCCTTATTTTCTGCCTCTTCTTTTGTCTCAAACCAAATTTTATTTGTCTCGCTAATTCTTTGGGCTCCAGAACACCAAGGTAAATGGTATTTTGAGCCGTTTTTTGATACCACATAATTCCCTTTTACCTCATTTGATTCAATTACTTCAGATACTGAGGCAATATTATTTATTTGTAGAGGAAAATCATTCTCTGTTATTTTTGACAATCTCCCTAAACCGAAAGAAGCGCTAGCAACTAAAATTATGGTAAAAACAAGAAAAACGTCCTGACTGTTGAAAAAATCACTTACTAACTTGATTTTATTAGTTAAATATCTTATACTTTCTCGCATACGTTTAATTATATATTAATTAGTAAGTGGGTGGTAGGAATAAATTAAAAAAGGTTTTAACTAAAAACTATCAACTATAAACTATAAACTAAACAAATATGGCACATAGAAAAGCTGGGGGATCAGCAAAAAACCTAAGAGATTCAAATCCTAAATATTTAGGAACTAAATTATATGACGGACAAACTGCAAAAGTTGGTTCTATTTTGGTACGCCAAAGAGGGACTAAAATTTTACCAGGAACTAATGTAGCAGTAGGAAAAGACCATACTCTATTCGCAATGAAAGAAGGGACGGTAAAATTTGGCAAAAAAAGAAAAGCCAATTTTGACGGGTCAGTAAAGATAAGAAAAGTTGCAAATATTGTTTAATCTAAATATAAAAAAATAAAATAAAAACCACAGGAATTGATTTCTGTGGTTTTTATTTTTTATATGTTTTTTAAAACTCACCTATTCTTTTTCTGCAGTAATCTTTAAAGTGAAACTAAACTCTTTACTTCCTACTTTTAGTTTTATTACATGCTCGGAAGCCTCTTTTATCGGTTTTTCTAATACAATAAAATCTTCACCAATATCCAAAGCTTTTTGGTCTTTTATCACATCAACAATTGCTTTCTTGTCTATCCCAGCAAATAAATGTCCTTCTTTATTTACTTTAGTTGTTATATTTATAACAGAATCTTTTAATTTTAGGATATCTTCCATCAATTCAGCTTCCTCTTTAACCTGTTTCAGTTGTTGTTTTTCTTTCAAAATTTCTATCTCTTTTTTAGCGTCTTTAGTCGCTAGTTTTGCTAATTTTTTAGGAATCAAAAAATTCAAAGCATAACCATCAGCTATGTTTTTTAAATCATATTTTTTTCCAACCTTTGGAACATTTTGTAGTAAAATAATTTTCATAATATCTTTTCTTTAATTTAATAATTAATCAAACTTCTCTAAAAACTAGAAACTATTTATTTAGTATCTCAATAGCTTTTTCAAATTGAGGATCAAGACCTGCTTTAAAATCTTCTAGGGTGAATTCAACCTCTGTGTCAGGGGTTAACCCCTCTTTAGAAATTGAAACTCCATTTGGTGTTAGCCACCTTGCGATAGTTACTTTCAAAGAAGTTTCTGGGGTTATTTCAACTAACTCTTGGACCGAACCTTTCCCAAAAGTTTGTTCCCCGACAAGTGTGGCAATACCGTGCTCTTGCAAGGCTCCGGCTAATATTTCAGAAGCCGAGGCCGAACCGCCGTCAACCAGTATAACAAACTTTAAGTCTTTGTTAAAGATATCGTAGCCTTTACTTCGATGTATTTTGTTTTCCTGGGTTCCTCCAAAATCTTCGATAACCACGGTCTTTCCTGCTGGCAAAAACCAACTAGCCATATCAACTGCCGCCTCCATATAACCACCGGGGTTTCCTCGAAGGTCTAAAATTAATTTATCTACCTTTCCAGACTGATTTCCTTCTTTAAATTCTCTCAAAGCTTCTCTGAAAAGATCTGGGGAAGTAGCAGTAAAGCTATATAAATAAATAATAAAAACTTTCCCCTTTGACTCAGTCTTTATTGTGGGAATGTTTATGATATCTCTAACGACTGTTATTTCTAAGGGCTTATCTTCTTCATCTCTCATCAAAGAAAATTTAACTGGGGTTCCTTTTTCTCCTCTTATTAATTTTACGGCTTTATCTGTACTGAAATCGGAAGATAAAACGTCATCTATTTTTAATATTTTATCACCAGACTTGATTCCAGCTCTATCAGCCGGGGTATCTTTCAAAGGAGCAATAACTGTTAAAATTCCATCCCTGATTCCTATCTCCATACCCACACCAGTAAAATTCCCAGCGATATCGCTCGCAAAAAGTTCATTCTCTTCTGGGGGTAAGAAAACTGTGTAAGGGTCACCAAAGGAACTGGCCAAGCCCTGTATAGCACCCCAGACTCTAGCTTGGTCATCTGTCCCATCAAAATCTACATATTTTTCATTTAAAAGGTTCCATGTTTTCCAAAAAGGCCCAAAATCAACCTTATTGCCTAAATCATCGGTTTTGTTAATTAAAGAATCAATTTTATTCTGACTAGCTTCACGACTTTGCCCAAAGCGAAAACCTACAAGAAACACGCCTGTAATTAGTGTAATAGCGAGGAGAGGGAAAATTATTTTTTCAATTAATTTTTTTTGCATTATTTATAAATAAAAAATAAATATGGAGATATTATATCATAAGTTTTTTTGTAGAGAAATTAAAAAAGGCGGAACAGTATAAAACTGCCCGCCTTTCGGGAATCCCTAAGGGATTCTCAAAAAATCAGAAAGAAAGAGATTTTTGAATGAGGGATTCATTTGCCCCCATGCAATCATAGACAAAAGTCTCCTTCTCCCCCGAGACACTTTCGGTTGCGTAAGAAACACAACCATCGGAATCTCTGGACACAAAGATTCGATCCCCCTGGATTCCCATGCCCAAGTATTTCCACTCGGAGACCTCAGGAGCCTCAGAAACGACAACTTCCTCGGCCACCGGCTTTGCTGGAGGAGTAACTTCTTCCTCTCCAAGAAAAAAGGCAGCCCCCATTAAAAAAATAAACAATGCCAATGAAACAATTACTGTGGGACGGGTTCCTACTAGGTTGTTCTTCGCCATGATTATTTCTCCCAAAATATTATGAACTTCTTTCCTCCCCTTGTCCTCTGTTGTTAATAGTAGCACATAACTATGCATTATGTCAATGGTTTGTTATATTTCAACAGCTATACAGCACCTTAAACCAAAAAAGAGTCCCCAACTATTGTATTTCTAATATCAAAAACATACAGTATAATAAAATAGAAGTTGTGATATAAAAAGAAACAAAAAATTTACAGAATAAATTTTTTTAACTTATTACTTGCTACTTATTCACTTACTACTATTTTTTATGATAAAAAAACATACTTACAAAAAGTTAACTTGGATTGATTTGTTCAAACCAACAAAAGAAGAGGTTTTGGGTTTAATGGAAGAATATGATATTAACCCCAGCATTGCCAATGACCTTTTGTCTCCATCATTTAGACAAACAGTAGATGCCCATGAAAATTTTATTTATTTAATCCTTCACTTTCCTGCCCTCAAACATACACACAGCAATGAGCCCAATCAGGAAATTGATTTTCTTATTGGAAAAGATTTTATCATTACCTCAAGATATGACGATATTGATTCTATCCACAAATTCTCAAAAGTTTTTGATGTCAATTCAGTTCTAGAAAAAGAAGATATGGAAAGAGATGGAGGTTATATATTTCTTCTACTGATGAAAAAACTTTATGCATCGATTGATTATGAGATTGAATATATTCAAGATGCTTTAGAAAAGGCGGAGGATAGTATTTTCAAAGGCGAAGAAAAAAGAATGGTCCAAGAACTGTCAAAAATCGGGCGTGATTTACTCAACTTAAAGCAAGCCACAAACAACCATCAATCAGGGCTTGAATCATTACAAGTGGCTGGATTAAGCTTTTTGGGAGATGAATTCTCAAAAAATATAAATAAAATTATAAACGAGTACCACAAAATAAGACACAACATTGCTATCAATGTTGAATCATTAAACGAGCTCAGATATACAAACAATTCGCTTTTAAGCACAAAACAAAACGAAACAATGACAATTTTGACTATTATGGCGTTCGTTACATTCCCATTGTCTTTATTGGCCTCAATTTTTGGGATGAATACACAACACATGCCTATCATTGGCTCTGATTATGATTTTTGGAAAGTTCTTGGAATAATGCTTCTTTTAACAACTACATTTTCCCTATTCTTTAAATACAAAAAATGGCTCTAAAAATCTACAACACCCTTTCTAAGACTAAAGAAGAATTTAAACCTCTTGAAGATAACAAAGTGAGGTTTTATTATTGTGGGCCAACTGTCTACAAAACCCAACATATTGGTGGGTTAAGGGGTAATTTTAATGCTGATTCCATCCGACGCTCTTTAACATACTTAAATTATAAAGTTAACTTTGTATCAAATTATACCGATGTAGGACACTTAACCGGAGATAATATTGGTGATGCTGATACAGGAGAAGATAGAATGGAAATAAGTGCGCGGTTAGAAATGAAAACCCCGAAAGAAATCGCAGATGTTGCTATTGAAGATTACGAAAGGGACACAAAAGAATTAAATTTATTATTTCCAACGACAAGATGCCGGGCTACCGACTACATCCAAGAAATGGTTGATATGATTCAAATTTTATTGGACAAAAATTTTGCTTACCAAACAAACTTGGCAATTTATTTTGATGTATCAAAAGCAAAAGATTACACAAGACTTTCTGGCCAAAAAATGGAGGAACAAATTGGGGGAGCAGGAACTGGCGATACCACCGACACAGAAAAAAGAAACCCAGCTGATTTTGCTTTATGGTTTTTTAAAAAAGGTAAACATGAAAATGCCCTTCAAACATGGAGTTCTCCTTGGGGCGAAGGTTTCCCTGGATGGCATATTGAATGTTCTGCAATGAGCAAGAAACATTTAGGCGACACCATGGATATTCATATGGGAGGAAAAGAACATATTTCTATCCACCATACAAACGAAATCGCGCAAAGTGAATCTGCTAACGGGGTAAATTTTGTTAATTACTGGGTCCACAATGAGCACCTCGTAGTTGATAATAAAAAAATGTCAAAATCTATCGGGAACGTTGTAATGTTAAAAGACATAAAAGAAAAAGGTTTTGACCCATTGGCTCTTCGTTATTTTTTCTTACAAGCACATTACCGCTCTGGACAAAATTTTACTTGGGAAGCTTTGGATTCTGCACAGAAAGGCTTAATAAATCTGTATGAGCAGGTAGCTTCATTAGGAAATAAGGTTGGAGAAACAAACAAGGAATACAAAAATAAATTTACAGAAAAAATTGAGG
This sequence comes from Candidatus Campbellbacteria bacterium RIFOXYC2_FULL_35_25, assembly GCA_001774495.1. Taxonomy (GTDB): domain Bacteria; phylum Patescibacteriota; class Minisyncoccia; order Phycocordibacterales; family UBA12079; genus UBA12079. The sequence goes on from MFAE01000005.1 coordinate 40,752, forward strand.
ATGATTTTAACACACCCCAAGCATTAGCTGTTGTTTCAGAATTATTAAAATCAGATTTGCCTAACGAGAATAAACTAGCGACTATTTTAGATTTTGATAAAGTGCTAGGCCTAAATTTAAGTAAGGCAAAAGAAAAAATTCCACAAGAAATTTCAATTGAGGAACTTTCTCCAGAAATTCAAAATTTAATTAAAGAAAGACAAACAGCTCGTGACAATAAAGATTATCAAAAATCTGATGAATTAAGGGCTTCAATCATTGATAAAGGTTATGAAGTAAAAGATACTCCTGAGGGGCAGAAAGTTTTTAAAAAGCTAACAGCAGACAGCTAACGGCTCACAGCAACGGACAAAAAAAGAAAAAGGTTCCGTCGCGAGCGACGAAACCTTTTTGTATTTTGGCGGAAAAATGTCATTCGTCGACAATTTCTGTATTGCGACAAAAACCACCTGGTTTTTTGGAAGAGAGCCAATCCTTTGCTACGGCCCATTTTTCTTGTGTTTTTTTATCACTAAGAAAAATAATCAAAAAAATAAAGAAACAAAGAAACAAACAAGTTAAAAGAAAGGGTATCAAACCATTAGTAGCAACCACTTTGGTGGCATACGCACTTGCTTGAAAAAAAGAACTGACTGTTCCAAAAAGCCACAAAACACTTGCGATGATTTCTTCCCAAAAAGAAGCCACCAAATAACCCATCCCTAAAGGAAGCAGAAATTTCCAAGGGGCAATGAATTTTTTCTCATTTTCTTTGCCGTATGTTTGGTACGGTTTAAAACAGGTTTGAGCATCTCTTGAAATCAAAGGAATGAAACCACAAACTAGACCAACTGTTCCCGCAATCCCTATAATGATTCCAAAAACAAACATGATTGCAATGTTAACTGGTATCCCCCAAAAAAATCCCCGGATTACTTGGCAGTCATTTCTTGGACATACTACTTTCCTGTTAATTGTAACCCAGAAATTGTTACGAAAAAGATATTTAATGACAAAACTGTTTTTATTGATTCTCAATTCTCCTGCTTCATTTCTATTGGGAGTTCCCAATGCAAACTCTGAGATAAGCCCAACCAACAAAACATAAAAAAAGAAAGTTTCAATGACTAAACAAAACGGGCTAATCCAAAAAATCCAGTTCCACATAACAACTCCTCCTTATACTCAATATTTGACTAAGATGAACATCTCAAAAAATCTATAGATATAGTAATACTAATTGACTCATTTGTAAATAGTAAGAAAAAATTTTGAGAAGGCTATAACAACGAAAAACAAGGCGAATTTTGACTCCGTCAAAATTCGCCTTGTTACTTAATACTTATTACTTAATACTGGGGATAAAAATCTTCGATTTTTATCCCCACTTCCTCCCCACTTTAATATCTTTTAAAGGTTTGGGCATTTTTTTCATTGTGCTAGAATACTTCAATGGCTGAAAAAATAAATAAAAATTTAAGAATCCCCCCTCAAGATATTGATTCGGAAAAGGCTCTTTTGGGTTCGGTTATGCTTAAAGCAGATTCCTTGTATGACATTTTGGACTTCATCTCAAAAGATTGTTTTTACTCCGAAAAACATAGAATAATTTTTGAAGCCATGGTGGATCTTTTTTCAAAAAGAGAACCAATTGACTTACTGACGCTTTCAACAAAATTAAAAGAAAGAAAAGCTTTGGAACAAGCCGGTGGAAATACTTACTTAACAGAACTAGTTAATTTTGTTCCTTCTTCTTCAAACATTGAATACTATGGAAAAACAGTCCACAAAAAATATATGATGAGACGTCTTATCGAGTCGTCCGAAGAAATCGCCGGGATTGGGTATAACGAAGAACACAATTTAGAAGAATCTTTGGACCGAGCGGAAAAAAGTGTGTTTGGAATTTCAGCTTCAATTGTTGCCAACAACTACATAAAAATAAAAGATGCTTTAGGAGAAGCCTTTGAAAGATTGAGTCGTCTCCATGAATCAAAAGACGAACTACGTGGAGTCCCTTCTGGATTTAAAGATTTGGATGATAAACTTTCTGGCTTTCAAAAATCAGACCTTATTATCTTAGCCGCTCGTCCTTCCATGGGTAAGACTGCTTTTGCATTGGACATCGCCAGAAAAGTTGCAGTTAACCATAACATGGCTGTGGCAATTTTTTCTTTAGAGATGAGCTCCCAACAATTAGTAGATAGAATGTTAGCCGCTGATTCTAAAGTTGATGCTTGGAAACTAAGAACGGGAAGACTGAACCAAGAAAGTGAGTTTGATTTGATAAGAGAATCTTTGGACACCCTTTCAAAGGCTCCTATTTTTATAGATGACCAGCCTGCTAACAACATCTTAAAAATGCGATCAATCGCAAGAAAATTGAAAAGACAGCATGATTTGAAACTGATTATTGTTGATTACCTCCAGCTTATGGCTCCTACTCAAACAAGGGCATCTGATAACATGGTTCAACAAGTAACAGAAATTTCTAGGTCTCTTAAGCACCTAGCCAGAGAATTAGATGTTCCTGTCATTGCTCTTTCACAGCTAAGCCGTGCCATTGAACAAAGAGGTGGACGCCCCAAACTTTCAGACTTGAGAGACTCTGGTTCTATTGAGCAAGACGCCGATGTTGTTATGTTTATTCACAGAGAAAAAAATGAGGCTGGTGAAAAATCAAACATCACGGAAATATTAATCGAAAAACACAGAAACGGTCCGACTGGAAGAATTACATTAAATTTTGATGATAAAAAAGCAACCTTCCAAAGTATTGATAAAAACTCCTTCGAAGATTTTACTGTCTCTCAAACAGGAGGTGATGAGGATACTGATGATTTCTAATGATTCTCAAACAATATGAATAGAATAGATAAATTAACTGAATATTTTTCCAAATTTCCAGGAATTGGCCCAAGGCAAGCTAAAAGATTTGTTTATTTTTTGTTAGCTAAGGATAATAATTTTTTAAAAGAATTGGCCGAAAATATTTTAAATCTTAAAGACGAAGTAAAAATTTGTAATTTCTGCTATCGCTACTACCCTGACCAAGGAGGAAAACAATCTGTGTGTGATATTTGTTCTGACAACAACAGAGATGACTCTGTTTTAATGGTAATTGGCAAAGACGCGGATATGGAAAATATTGAAAAAAATCACATCTTCAATGGAAAATATTTTATTCTTGGTGGGTATTTACCCATTATGAGTGACAACGCTCCTTGGGTTCGCTCCAGAGAACTGATGCAATTAATTGAGAAAAGAAGCAAAGGCAAAGAACTAAAAGAAATTATTTTAGCCCTCAGCCTAAGCCCCGAAGGAGAAAACACAATTCACTACATTATGCAGGTTTTAGAGCCACTAAGAGCCAAATTCGGCTTTAATATCACTACTCTGGGTAAAGGTTTGTCTACAGGAACAGAGCTGGAATACTCTGATGACGATACACTTAAAAACGCATTAAAAAACAGAAGCTAAGCTTCTGTTTTTTCTTTACTTATTTTTTGTTTGAGGTAACATAAGATTTAGAAATGTTGTTTTTTGGTAAAACCAAGAGCAAGGAGGATTGATTATGTTGTTTCTACAAAATTTGCCAAAGAGTGTACAACTTTTTTTAGTCATTCTCACTTTCTTTTCTTTTTTAGCCTTTCTTTTTTTTATGATTCGTCTTTTTTTTAGACGAGATAAAAAGGAGATTCTGAAAAAACTAAACAGAAACGGAAGCCCGAGAACGGTTGGTCTAGTCTATATAGACCAAAAATCAAGAGGAAAAGAAGCTGGTAGAACATATTTCAAACAAGCCATCACGGGAGATCTTTGTTTTGTTGACGAAGTAGTTAACGAAAGTATTCTTATGAGCCAGTTTATGCCACATATAGCCGAGGAATACAGACTCGTCAAAGGAGGTAAAGATTTCGAAATCAAAATGGTTGCTTACATACACTGATTTTTTTCACTAAGTATGGGAATCAAAAGCAGGGGCCCTCCTAGGCCCCTGCTTTTTTAAAACCAGAGATAACTCTTGCTTTGTGACTAGTACGAAGAAATAAATTGATAGGAAAAAAACACTGATGTAAGTAAATAAACAATTATTATTGACACTATCAACGTAATAAAAAAATGAAGTGCCCTCCTATTTTTTACAAAAATAATAACAAACAAAGCAGAAATAATAGACAAGACGAAAGGAGCATAAATAGATAACAGAGCAAAAATCATTCGTACTATTTGTCCTCCAAAAGACAAAGCTACCCAAAACATCAACATAAAAATTACCCAAACAACTACTGGCACCAATAATATCTTTTTCCACTGAATATTTTTATTTTCTGTAATCATGAAATAAATTAATTAAATTTTTAATCTTTAGAAAGAATCATTTTGAGTTTAAATTTTTTGTCAGAACTTAAAATCCAATACAAAACCAAACCAAGGAGTATCATTACCTGCCAGCCAATGTATTTATAAACTTGGCCAAAAATCAAAAAATTTCCGATAGCTATAGTAAAAAAAAGAAACACGGGGCAAGAAAACAACTTAAACATAGCTTTCTGAAAAGTTGATTCTTTTTTCTTCTTATTGTTATTTTTCATTACTTAATACTTACTACTCATTATTAGGTTTATCAATCACCAATTCCTCAACCTCTGAAGATTCTCCTGTGATTCTCAAAACATCCTTGTCTATCTTTTTGAATTCTTTTCTAGAGGTGTTGTAATGATTAACCGTTGTGGCCAAAGAATTTCCTAGTTTTGCATGATAATTATCATAAGCTTTAATATGCCCCTGCAGTTTTTCAACGTTTTTTATAATTTCTTTGGCTGATTCTTCTATCTGAAAAGCCTTAAATCCTTGCAAAATTGTACTTAAATAGGCCACAAAAGTAGTAGGCGACACTATTATCACCTTTCTATCTCTATAAGCATATTCAATCAAACTCTTTGTGTTTACCTTTACTGAGCCAACCTCATTTACCAACAAATCATAATAAATCGCTTCGGCGGGAATATACATAATAGCAAAAGGAAGTGTCCCCTCTTTGGGTTTTATATACTTTGAAGTTTCGTCAATCCTCTTTTTTAAATCATTTTTAAAATCTTTCTCAAGCTCTATCTTTCTGTTTTCGTTTTCTTCATTTGTAATTCTATTATAATTATCTAGAGAAAATTTTGCATCGACTGGAATTATTCCATCTTTAGTAAAAATTACTGCATCAACTATATCTCCATCTTTGAAACTATATTGCATTTGAAAAGCTGTCGGAGGCAAAATATTATTTAAAATCAATTCCAGACCAGATTCCCCCAGGTTCCCTCTTTGTTTTTGATTCTTCAAAACTTTTTCAAGATTTTGAAGTTGTTCTGTCATGCTAAAAACTTGTTTGTTGGTTTCTTTTATTTCAGTCATTTGCCCAATCATCTCTTTTATAAGTTTTTGAGACTCTTGGGACTGGTTTCGGGAGGATTCGTTCATCATCTTTGAAGACTCCCCTATTTTCATGTCCAATGTTTTTGTTAAATCCCGATTAGTCCTCATCAATTCATTTAACTGATTTTGGATAAGTAAAAAACTATTATCGTCCTTTTTTTCTTCACCATTGTTTTGAGTTTTTAGTAATTTAAACAAAAAATAGGTCATTGTGCCCACAGCAATCACTAAAAAAACAATTAAAACGATCAAAAGATTTTCCATTGATTAAATAATAACATTTTGTTTTTAATAAAACAAAAACACCTTAAGTATTGTTTTCTTTTTTAGTTTGTGTTACTGTCTGAGACAGAAAAGTTTCCTTCGCAACCTAACCCTTACTTGGGAGAAAGAACATGCCACAAGACACTCTTTGTTCCTTTGGTGACTTTCTGAGGGAACAGCTAAGCTTGATCACAGGGTTTTGTCTTAAAGATTTTGGAAGCCATACAATATCAACCGCAACTATTGATGGCGACATAGTGACCCTCTCTGTAAAAGGCGATACGAAAATTCTCGACCGGGTAATAATTTCTCTTAAAGAAATGACTTTCGTCGTAGCAAAAGGTGAGATGGTTTCTCAAAACCCCCTCCCGATAGGAGAAGGAAATTTCCAACTCAGGATTTAACCCCTGTTGTACAAGCAAAAAAAGGCACGTTGCAAGGCGTGCCTTTTCCTTATTTATTTTTATACCAGTCTCTGTTATTTTAATTCTTTTTCAAAAACGAAATATTTGGTAACCTCTATCAAAATCAGATTAAACACTCCAATCCCCAGCAAAAACAATAGCTCTTTCCCGGAAAGGATCGTTAAAGAGAGCATGTTTCTTATTGGGTCAAAAAATAGTGCGGCGAGCAAGAACAAAATACTTATCACCCAAGAGATTAACAAAAACTTATTTGAAAGAAAATTTTCTTTCCACAAGGGTGTCCTTAGTGATTTAAATGAAAAGGCAAAGAAAATTGAATCTAGGGAAACAACAGCGAACATAATAGTTCTAACCTCTTCTATCCTCAAATCAAATTGCATAAGTACCCAATAAAGTCCAACTAAAAACAGACCTGTAACAATGGAAACTATTGCTATTAAACGTTTTAACTGAGAGGAAACAATATTTGTATTATCTGATGAACGAGGATTTCTTTTCATCAAGTCTTTTTCTCCTGGCTCAAAAACAAAAGCAAAATTCATTAAACCCTCTTCGATAATATTCGCCCAAAGAATTTGAGCCGGCAAAATAGGCAAAGGAAGTCCAATAATAAGAGAACCCCCAATCAAGAACACTTCACTGAAACTAGTCGATAACAGATAACCAACTATTTTTTTTAAATTATCAACGATCCTTCTCCCTTCCTCAATGGCAAATGTAATTACAGAAAAATCTCCATCTAACAAAATAATATCTGAGGCTTCTTTAGAAACGTCTGTCCCATTACCCATAGCTATCCCGATATCAGCCCCTTGAAGAGCCGGGGCATCATTTACTCCGTCTCCTGTCATAGCCACCACCTCCCCATCTTTTTGGAAGATTCTTGATATCCTTAATTTTTGAGATGGTTCCATTCTAGCCAAGACTTTTGTATGTTTTAAAGCCTCCAACAACTCTTCATCATTCATTTTATCTATTTCTACCCCTGTCAAAACGCGGTCTCCCTTCTTCATAATTCCAACTTCTTGAGCAATTTTTCCAGCCGTATTAGGATTATCTCCTGTTATCATAATAACCCTCGCTCCGGCCTCTGTAGCTATCTTTATGGCATCCTTTGCATTAGCCCTAACAGGATCACTGAAGCCAAAAAATCCCACAAAAACTAAATCTGTGACTATCTCCCCAGCGTTCTTTTCTTCTGCGGGGATTTTTTCCCAGTCAACGTCCTTGTAGACCAAAGCAGTAAAGCGTATCCCCTCGCTACTTTTCTCAGCTTGAACTTTCTGAAACGACTCTAATAAAGCCCCTGTCATTTCTTCTTTCTTTCCATTTATAAAAATAAATTTTGAATTTTCTAAAAGAAGTTCCGGTTTGCCACTCACAAATAATCTATTAATTTTATGACTTCCGTTTTTATTTAGAGAAGCACTAAAACCATTTTTAGATTCAAATCCTAGCATATCAATCCTTTTGTGATCAATAGAGAAATCATTTTGGCTTACCCCGTATTCCAAACCAGCCATAACCATCGCTTTCTCTAACGGACGTCCCCTCACTATTAATTTACCAGGGGAGTTTTCGTCTTCTTCAACAAAAGCGTCTGAAGAAATGACTGCCATCTTTAATAAATCCCTATTATCTCCTTCGTCAATTTTCAGATTTTTATTATGCAAAGACTCTGCTGTAAAAATTTCTGCCAAGTGTAGCTTTGCTTCAGTTATTGTCCCTGTTTTATCTGTTAAAATTATAGTAGTACTCCCTAATGTTTCTGCTGCTAATAAATTCCTAACTAAACCACCCTTTTTTAATATGGCAGACATTCCAACGGCCAAAACAGAGGTAACAGCAACAGGAAGCCCTGAAGGCATAACAGCGACTGCAACAGCGATGGCAACTAAAATCATTTCAAGAAGAGGTTCCTCTCTTAAAAGACCTAAGACTAAAATTATAAGTAAAGAAATTACAACAGCAATGCTTAAAAATTTTGATAATTTTTCTATACTCTCCTTTATAGGAGTCTTCTCTTCTTCTATATCACCTAAACTTTTGGCTATTTTTCCTATTTGAGTTCTATTTCCTGTTTCGACAACGATACCCTTACAGTAACCAGCGGCAATGAGAGTTCCCATCCAAACCATATTAGTTCTTTCAATAATTGAAACCTCTTTTCCTAAAGTTTCAATACTTTTTGAAACGTTAGCCCATTCTCCTGTCAAAACAGATTCGTTAATGGAAATATTTTTTTCTTTAATTAATCTTATGTCCGCGGGAATATACATACCAGCATCAAGAATGACAATATCTCCTGGAACTAGTTCCTTGGCTAGAATTAAACTTTTCTTTCCTTCTCTTACAACCGTTGCATATTTTTGCTGAGATTTATTTAATTCATCAAAAGCTTTTGAAGCTTTATTCTCTTGTAAAGTTCCTATGATTGTATTAATAGCAAGGGCGATAAAAATAACAGTAGCATCAGCGAATTCATTTAAAAGTAAGGTTAATATCCCAGCTAACAATAATATAAAAACCAAAGGACTCTTAAATTGAGTCAAAATTTTCCCCCAAATTCCTAACCCATCCTTTTTTCCAAAAGAGTTTTCTCCGTGTTTTTCACGCAACTTTAACACTTCTGAGTTACTAAGCCCCTCCACCAGGTGGGTTTTCAATTTTTCCGCAATTTCCTCTGTATTTAATAGGTACCAATCTATTTTTTTAATCATAACCAATATTATAACAGAAGAATATAAAAACATACAAAACGAAAGAACAAAGATACTAAAAAACATAAAAAAGTTTTCAACATTTTTAACTTATCAAAAAATAGTGTAGTATTCGCTGATGTTCCCAGAAAATAAAAACCGTAATATAAAAAATGAATATGATATCCTCTTAATTTTTATGTTAATGGGAACAGTAATCACCGGTGTTTTTTTATTTAAAGTGTCATCTTTTGTTGCGGTAAAAAGCTTTGATTTATTGATGTTAGCAACGGTCAGTAGTTTTTAATTTTTTTATAGAGTAAAATATAAATATCTTTTAAAAAAATATTTTATAAATTAATTCTATAAACTATCAACTATAGACTACAAACTTAAATATGTTACAACAACAAATCAGAGAACAATTAACAGAATCAATGAAAGCTCGAAACGAAGTGAGGACATTGGTCTTAAAAAGTCTTTTATCTGCTTTCACAAACGAATTAGTGGCTCAAAGAAAAAAACCCTCCGAGGCATTGTCTGATGGAGATGTTCTTAATGTTATTAAAAAAGCCGTTAAACAAAGAAAAGATTCAGTTGAACAGTTCTCGAAAGGAGGCCGAGAAGATTTGGTGCAGAAAGAACAAGCTGAATTAGAAATTTTAAGCGCCTACGTTCCAGAAACAATGAACAAAGAAGAAATTTTGAAAATTGCTCAAGCAAAAAAGGACCAGCTTGGAATTGAAGATAAATCAAAAATGGGAATATTAATGGGAGCGTTGATGAAAGAATTGGGGGGAAAGGCTGATGGCGGGGATGTAAAAGAGGTTGTTGATGGATTGTTTGAATAAGGAAAACTTAAGAAAAATTTAGGTCAATAAGGTCTCGAATTTTTAATTTATAATTTATAATTTTTAAAAACAATACGAATAAAACTGATAAATAGAGTTTTGTATAAATAATGAGAAAATATAAAATTGCCAGCGAGATGCTGACAATTTTTGGTTCAAATCTTTAACAAGAAGTTGCTTCGAAAAAATTACTTTCTTCCTAACCGTTCAGAAAGATCTCTCCAATAGTTATTTTTTTCCAAGGAAGATTTCCAACTAAATAACTGAACTAAAATGAAACTAGGGTGAACTCTCATTTCTAATAATTCACCAAGAGAGTGTTCATTAAAACCCGCCTCCTTATTCTTTCTTATCCGCTCCAATTTTTCTCCAGAACCAGGAACAGCATTTTTGCATTGAGAGACGAAATCACTCCATTTTTTCTCAGTATCCATAATCTTTGCCCTCTTTAGATTTTAGTTTCAAGTAGCAAACAAAGGTTAACAAATCTCAGTTTAATATACATAAATATTAAAGAAAAATCAATAAAAATGATTAAACCGCGCCTTTTGAGGGGCGCGGTTTTTGCCACTGATGGTAGCGGCGAAACTGTTATTGGGAATGTCCCCTTCGTCCGATACTCCTGAAAAAAGAAAACGCCTGAGCGAGGATTCCTGGCCGATGAATAATAGTCTCGGTGACAACCTGAGTGGCCCGAGGAACCACAGTACGATGAACTTGCCGTCGTGACGGCCGATGTTTTCTCCGAGATGATTTTTGGGGGATTCCCCACGAAGGAAATCTCCGTCCATTTCTCTGCTCAGAACTCATTGTTTTCCGACTCGCAACCATGATATTCCTCCGTGTCTGAATGGATAAAATGATACTTCCTGCGATATTTATACACTATTAGTGGTTATTTGTCAAGGAGTTTTAAATGGCTCTTTTATACGGGCTCGTCTCGCGGTTACTAATTTAAAACGGGCTTCGGTCACAAATCACTAAGTATATTTTTCGCGCTTCGCAACTGCTTAGGGGCGGGTCGTCCCGCGATTACTAAGTCTTTTATTTATTCAAGACTAGTAAAAAGGACTCGGTCACGAATCACTAACTTTTTTATTCGTCCTCCGGACTCCAAAAAACTAAGTGTTCGCGACCCCGCCTCACTCGTCGTGCTCGCTATCGCTCCGCGCGACATCGTTCCGGCTTCCGAGCCCGCACACAAAGTCCTCAAGGACTTTGCTCCCTCGACACAGCAAAAGAAAAAAGACGAATAAATTCGTCTTTTTTCTTTTGCTGTGTCGAGGGGCGGGCTCGGACCGCCGACCCTTCGCTCTTCAGGCGAATGCTCTCCCTCCTATTGCCTGCTCGCCCTTCGGGACTCGCTTCGGCAATTTTTTGCTTCGCAAAAACCAGATAAAAAGCTTAAACGCTTTTTATCCAACTGAGCAACGCTCAGTTGCTAGAGCATTAATAAATTTAGTTTATACAGTGTGTCGAGGGGCGGGCTCGGACCGCCGACCCTTCGCTCTTCAGGCGAATGCTCTACCAACTGAGCTACCTCGACATATATTTTATATTTTATGAGAAAACTACCTTTAACATCAATTCATTATTAAAGATGCCCCATATTAACATTTTATAAGAAATTACGCATCAAAAAGGACATTTTATAATCTTAAAACTACTAAGAAAAAACTATCGAGGCAATTCGCCAGTTTTATCCAATAAGCTTGGGAGAATACCGGTCACCTTTTTTATATTTTCAACTAATGCACCAATCCCCTTCCCAACACTACCATACCCCTGAGAAAAACCTTCTATTATTGGTTGAACATAGTAATAAGCGCCTAGAGCTAAGCCAATTATAATTAACCAATAAATAAATTTAGTAATTCTCTTCCACTTTACGTCTGACCAAATCTTTGAGAGAATTTCATTGTTCTCCTTAGAGACTTCTAAATTTTCTTCTAGTAACTCTTTCAATTCCTCATCCATAAGAAAAATTATAGCAAAAATATCAACAAAGTAAATATAATTAATTGAATTTAAGTCCTAATAATGATATCTTTAAATTTGTTGCCATTACAAAATGTCTGCCTAGGCAGATTAAGTAGGCTTTAAATTTTTTATATTTGTGCCCCCGTAGTTCAATGGATAGAACAGTCCCGTCCTAAGGGATAGATGTGGGTTCGATTCTTGCCGGGGGCACATGTATAAGAAATTTAAAAAACAAAAAAATCCCCTCTAGGGATTTTTTTGTTTTACTATAATCTATAAACTATCTACTACCAACTATTTCAACAATTCTTCAATTCCATTTTTATCAAAACCAAAAACAACTGTTCCATCAATAACAATAACAGGAACTCCCATTTGCCCATCTGTTAGTTTTAACAATTCTTCTCTCTTTTCTTCACTTCCTGATACATCAATTTCTTCAAACTCAACTCCTTTTTCTCTAAAAAAATCTTTGGCCATTAAACAATAAGTACAAGTTGGTGTTGAATAAATAATTACTTTTTTCATAATAAATTAAAGATTAAATTTAATAACGAATTTTATTATAACATAATAAATGGGAACGCAAAATTTTCTTGTATCTTATTCATGGGTAGGGAGGAGAATCGGTCACGAATCACTAAGCCTTTTGTTCGTCCTCCGCTCGATCATTAGTTTATTGTAGGGAGAATCGCCTTCCAGTTCTAAGTTCAGCCTTCGCCCTTCGGGACTCGTCTTCACTAAGAACTCGCAGGCCCGTCGCTCGTATTTTTCTTTCGCTTCACTACAGAAAAATATACTTCGCTCTTTCCGATTCTCCCTACCCGCTACAAAAATAAACAAAAACAGAGCTATTCGCTCTGATTTTGTATTTTTGTGCGGGTAGGGAGAATCGGACTCCCGTCTCATCCTTGGGAAGGACGTGTCATACCACTAAACTATACCCGCATAGATGAATTTTTAATTTCAAATTTCAATTCATTACTACAAACTACTCACTACTCACTACCAACTAATCAAACCATCCTAAAAACTTGCTCCAAATTCCATCACCTTTACCATCATCTTCTTTTTGCTTGGTGTCTTTGGGATCAATTATCAAAACCATTTTTTCTCCACTTTTTGCCACACCAAATTTGCTTCTTATCTCTCCCTCCTCTCCTTCTTTCGTTTTCAAAATTTCAATTTCAGACGATAGATTCTCTCCTCTTTCTTTTAACTCTTCTAATTCCCGTTGAGCAAGCTCTTTATTAATTCTTGTAATTTTTGATTCCCTGTAAGCGGTCCAAACTCCTTTTAAAATAAAAAGGGTCACCAAGGCAAGCAAAAAAATAGTAACCTTTGAATAAATAATTCTTCTGACTACTTGTTTTTCTTCAAAATCAAACATTGGAGTAATTATAAAATTAATATTTCCTAAAGTCTATAAAACATTAGAAATAACTTTTGACTTTATAAGCTTTTAACATTAAACTGTGTGTATGTTATTTAATCCAAAACATAAAAAGAAAATTAAAGTATTTTGGGGAGTTATGGGGGCTCTACTTATCGTAAGTATGATACTTCTTTACATGCCTATTCTTTTTTAATTCTTTAGAAGTCAAAAAGACAAAAATGGTCGTTTCTAAGGATTCGGCTTTTTTTATTGCATATCCTTTGGTTTATATGTAAGATACTAAATAGATTTGTTCTAGTAAAAACACTCACATATGGAGGCGAAAGATGAGCACAATAAAGATTTTTTTTAACCAAGACTGTTTTCCTGCGGAACTCTGTCAACAAACCAGCGAGGTCAAGCAATTGCTCTCCAAAGCGGAAGGACTCTTGAGGGAGATCCAAATCAAAACCAACAAAATTCAGGAGGAATGCACTCACGAGCCAGGCAATTTCAAAAAAATCTGTGTTGATTCCAGCGACAACCTGGAAATCATGGAAGATCTTTTTTTAAGAAAAAATGGTTGGGTCTGGGTTGGAACCCAGTGCCCGAAATGCAAAAAAATCTCCTCGAGACCATCTTATGACCCCAAGGTTGAGTGTGAAAAATGTGGCGGAAAAATGAAGGATCGATGCCTTGGTTTGCGGGCAAACGTCCTAGCTCATGTCTTCCAGTGCGAAGTCTGCGACCATGAATTCGTCGAGGATTTAATGAAAAAGAGACTTCTTTAACCGACAGGACTCATCCAAAAAAGGAGGCTAATAAGATGAAAGATTGTGTCGTTGAAAATAGCAAGACTATTCACAAATGTGGAGAGCCGAGAATCCATACATTTGATAATCTTGTGCAATCCCACCCTAGTATCGTGGGGAAAACTGTCCCAATTAAGGCCGAAATATATCCTTGCCAGGAGGTAGGTTTTGTTAAGGCGGGGCACGCCGGACAAGAATCTGCCCTAAGATTTACAAACCGAATGCGGCCTCCTCAATAAGGGAAGGCATAAAATCTGTCTTCCCACTTCCTAAAAAGGTTTAGCAACAGTTGTTGCTAAACCTTTTTTTACTTACTACTTGATACTTGCTACTTATTACTTACTACTCATTACTCTCTACCACAATGTTTAAAATTCTATTTTTGACGTAAATGATCTTTTTGGGTTCTTTTCCTTCAAGCCATTTTTTTATCAATTCGCTTGCAAGAGCTTTCTTGCTAACATCCTCTTCCTCAGTTCCCTCTTCTATTTCTATAGTCTCTCTAACTTTTCCATTTACCTGAACGGCTATTTTGTGGATACTGTCTTTAGACAAGCTCTCATCAAATTTTGGCCAACTTTCATCTTGAATCAAACTTTCATTTCCCAACTGGTGCCAAAGCTCTTGTGTAATATGCGGAGCAAAAGGAGAAAGTATTGTTAAAAATGTTTGATAATCTTCTTTTGAGATACTTGATTTTTTTACTGTGTTTATAAATTTCATCATATCAGAAACAGCAGTATTATAAGCCAACTCATCTATACCTTTCGTCATTCTTTTAATTGTCTTATGCAATTCCCTAACAACATCTTCAGAACTTTTTTCTTTTAGTTCATCTTTGGTAAACCAAACTTTTTCCAAAAATCTATAAACTCCCACTATATTATCTTCATTCCACATTACCTCGTCTTCCAATGGTGCAGCAAAAAGCATATAAGTCCTTACGGAATCAGCCCCAAAACTTTTAACCATATCATCTGGATTAACCACATTACCCTTTGATTTGCTCATTTTCTTGCCCTGCGCGTCCAAAACCATCCCTTGGTGCCTTAGCTTCAAAAACGGCTCATCAAAGTCTAGAAGGCCTATTTTGTTCATCGCTTTTGTGAAAAAACGAGCAAATAATAAGTGCATATAAGTATGTTCGGCCCCACCAATATACAAATCAACCGGCAACCATTTCTTACGAATTTCTGAACAAAACTCAGAATCATTTAGAGCATCTGGATATCTTAAAAAGTACCAAGAAGAATCAACAAAAGTGTCCATGGTGTCATATTCGGGAGTCCAACCTTTTCCAAAAATTTTTTCAGTTCTTTCTTTAAATTCTTTTGAAGCCCCTAATGGAGAAACTCCCTTTGGTTTAAAATCAACATCGATGGGAAGAATCCAAGGAAGATGCTCTTCAGGAACCAAGGTCGCCTTACCCTCGGGAGAATAAACGATCGGAATCGGACAACCCCAATATCTCTGTCGAGAAATTGACCAATCTCTTAAACGATAATTGGTTGTCATTTCCCCACCAACAAATTCTGTAATTTTCTTCTTAGCTTCTTCGGAGTTCATTCCATTGAATTGTCCTGATTCCATAAGTAACCCAAAACCTATCGTTGCAAAACCAGACTCACGAGCACTTTTTATTTTTAATTCTGCTAATCCTGGAATAATTTCGTCAACAGATTTAACCTCAGCTATAACTGGCTTAATTTCAATATCTTTTTGTAATGCAAACTGAAGGTCTCTATCATCATGAGCCGGCACCGCCATAATCGCACCAGTTCCATAGTTAACCAACACATAATCAGCAATGAAAACTGGTATTTCTTCGCTGTTAGCTGGATTAATAGCCGAAATTCCCTCAAGCTTCACCCCTGTCTTCTCTTTACCCTCTATTCTCTCCATTTCTGTCTTATTTTGAGCTTTAATCCCGTACTCCTCAACCTCGTCCCAGTTTGTAATTTGGTCCTTCAATTCGGAAACAAGCGAATGTTCTGGGGCAAGCACCATATAAGTAGCACCAAACAAAGTGTCAGGACGAGTAGTAAATACCTCTATTTCGTTCGCTGTTAGCTGTGATCTGTGAGCTGTCAGCTTAAACTTAATCTTTGCTCCTTCACTCTTCCCTATCCAATTTCTCTGATTTTTTTTAGTATGTTCTGGCCAATCAACTTTGTCTAAGTCATTAATTAAATCATCGGCGAAATCTGTAATCTTGAAAAACCACCCTGGTATTTTTTTCTGTTCAATTTGGGTTCCGCATCTTTCACACTCACCATTAAGAACTTGTTCGTTCGCAATTACAGTCTGGCAAGAAGAACACCAATTTGCTTTTTGTGTACTTTGATAAACTAAATCATTTTTATAAAATTGTTGAAAAATCCATTGAGTCCATTTGTAGTATTTTGGATCAGAGGTTACTGCCTGTTCATCAAAATCATAATTAAGACCCAACATCTTCATTTGTTTAATATAATTGCTGATATTTTTTTCAGTAGTTTGGGCGGGGTGAACTCCTGTTTTTATTGCAAAGTTTTCAGCCGGCAAACCAAAGGCGTCAAACCCTTGAGGGTGCAAAACATTAAATCCCTGCATCTTTTTGAAACGGTAATATACATCACTCGCGGTATAACTTTCAGTATGTCCCATATGAAGACCATCACCGGACGGATAAGGAAACATATCAAGCATGTAAAACTTATTTTTAGTATCGTCTTTGTCTATTTTAGAAACCTTATTTTCCTCCCAAATCTTTTGCCATTTCCCCTCAATATCATTGTGATTGTATTTTTCCATATCTAAATATATTACAACAAAAACATGAAAAACAAACTATACTAAAATTTACGCGACCGCGTAAATTTTAGTATAGTTTGTTTTTTCCTTCATTTTATTACTTCTCTTTATTATTTCCCTTTATTATTTATTTTTCTTTATTATAAATAACTACTTAGTTAAACCAAAAACTTCTTTTAACCACTCTTCGTTTTCTATTCTATTTACTTCCATATACAAAACATCTTCATCAGCAAAAAAATTTGTTTTAAGTAGAAAAATAAGCTCTTCACACTCATAAGGAAGAACCCATACACTATTTTGTAATTTAATAAACCCTAATCTATCTAAATTATGACGAAGTAATTCTCGAAGTCTCTTTTTTTTCTCTGGAATATCAAAAATAATAACTCTCCATTTTTTATCCCAATTCTTTGGCTTTTCTATTTCTATTTCTTCTAATTCATATTGGGAAATCATTTCCCTACCCTTTTTTGTAAGTTCTATAAATTCAACACTGCCTTTTTTTACTTTTTTTATTAAACCTTTCTTTAATAGTGTTTTTACAGAATTATTCATATAATATTTTTCTTTCGACCAACCCTTCTTTTTTGGTAAAAACATTTTTAAAGATTGCAAAGCATTTGGAGCTAAAACAGCCATACCAACCAAGCCGGTAATCGCTATTGTGGATAAAATTATTTTTTGATAATTTATATTTTTCATTTTTTATTATCTTTTATATAAAAATATTATATATTTATATAATATCACTATACTAAAATTTACGCGACCGCGTAAATTTTAGTATATCTTGATAAGTAAGATCGAGATTGTTAAGCATCAAAAAAACAAAAACCGCCAAAGGCGGTTTTTGTTTACTTTCTACTTATTACTTAATACTCGCTACTAGAAATTTAAATAAAAATTTTCAATTTTTATTTAAATTTCTTTATTCCAAGCCATATCAAAACCAACAAGGCTAGCCCTAAAATTCCAACTTGCAAATATTCACTAGCAAACTGCCAATATCTAACAGATGCAACGATGAAAGTAAGAACTCCACCAAGTGAAAATGCTACCGAAATGACTGCTTGAGTAGACATCATGAATCCGATTATAATCGAAATAACACCTAAAGCAATCAGAGTCATAAAGACATTCCTTTCATATTTTTCTAGAGCTGACCGATATTCTTGGTTACAGGTAAAGTAAAGATCACAATACCCAGGGTTCATAACTTCTCCATTTTCTCCTCTAATAACTGGTTCAGATTCTGGAGCATTGATAGCCTTAATATTTTCATTCCATTGTCCTCCTTGTTCTAAACACATATCCTTTGTATCAATTTTTTCAATTACCTGCTTTTCTTGGCAGAAATTGGTGTACTCGGGAGAATTGTAAGCAACCTTCATTGCATAGGCAAAGAAAAGATTAAGAACGACGATGATTCCTAAAATTAATGCCCATTTTAATATTTTGTTATTTTCCATATTATTTATATTATTGAGATTAATAAAAATTCTAATAATAAACTAGAAATTGAATAGAGAATCATGAATTAAGAATTCTGAATCATGATTCTTTATTCGTGATTCGTGATTCGTGATTCGTGATTCGTGATTCGTGATTCGTGATTCGTGATTCGTGATTCTGTTTTGTTAATAAAAAACTACTATTTTTTACTAACAAAATTAGAATATCCTTTTATAGCTTCCAAAACTTCTGTAGGAATCATCCAGATGGTTGTATTTGATTGATCAGAGCTTAAATCGTTAATTGCTTGCAATGTTCTCAAATGCATAGCCCCAGGGGTAGCGGAAAGTTTTGCAGCCGCTAGAGCTAGGTTGTCAGCAGCAATTCGATCACCGTCAGCTTTAATAATAACAGCTCTCTTTTCTCTTTCAGCTTCAGCTTCTTTTGAAATAGTTCTCTTCAAGTCTTCTGGGATAATAACATCCTTTAGTTCAACCGATTCGATATCGATTCCCCAAGGATCGGTGAGGGAGTCAACTCTTTCTTTAATCTGCAAAGCTATTTCAGCTCTTTTCTGCAACAAATCATCCAAACTTCTTTCTCCCACAAAGTTTCTCATCGTTGTTTGAGCAACCTGTGAAGTAGCATAGTAGTAATCTTCTACTTCAAGAACAGCCTTAGAAGCCTCAACAATTTTATAATAAACAACGGCATTGATCTTTACCGGGATATTATCCTTTGTAATCACTTCTTGATCGGGAACATCTACTGCTTTTGTTCTTATATCGACCTTTGTCATAGATTGAAAAATTGGAATAACAAGTCTCCATCCTGGTTGTTTTATTCCTGTAAATTTACCAAGGGTAAACATAACCCCTCTTTGATACTGATTCACCTGCCTCAATATCAATACCAAAATTACAATAATAACTGGTATGTATGTTAACAGGTTTGGACCTCCTAAAAATGTATTCATGGTTAATTTAGTTTATAGTCTATAGTTTTTAGTCTATAGAAAAATATAGTATTAATAATATAATTATAACACAGTCTAGTTTTTAGTTGATAGTTGATAGTTTTTAGGAAAAAGAAAAAGCCCGTCCCGGAAAAAATTTCATGAGTCTCTCAATTCCTTGCTTTTTTTAAAAGAAATTTTTCTGACAAAAATGACGACCGTCATTTTTATCAGAAAAATTTCTTTTAAAAAACCATGGTGATCTATCCTAACCAATTTAAATATTTTACGAGAAAAAAGCCCGTCCCGGAAACCGGGGCGGGCTACAAAACAACAAAAAGATAGCTCGGGATCGCTGGGTGGCGGTTTGAAAATTTCATTGACCGTCGCCTTCAGGGCGGTTTTTTACGTCGCAGGCGTCTCTTTTTGGTGTTTTTCTATTTGGAAACCTCCCCATATAAACAGAGAAGCTCCACCCATAAGAGCAAAACAAATATAGAAAAAAAGCAGGGCAAAATGATGAAAGAAAAAATCATTTAACCAATTTCGATAAAAATCATTTAACAGAAGAATATTAAGATCTGAAAAAAACAATACTGATACCATCAAGAAAAAACCAATGGCCACAGAGCAATAAGCAATAGACTTCATAGCACTCCTCCTTTCTTTTTTATACTTTTTTATGAAAGACAAAAAATTCTAACCATAGACTAACAACATAGACGAGGGTTGTCAATCATTTTGGCTTCTTTTACAATTATTTAGAAATTAAGAATTTAAAATTAATTTGATTTTAAAATTGGATGCGGAACGAAGGTTTGAGGTAGTTATTTGGAAAAAGAAAAAGCCCGTCCCGGATAACCGGAACGGGCTGCAAAACAACATTTGGTGTTTTTGTTTATAAAAAAAGTTTTTCACCAAAAGCGTTAATCCCTTTGCCGTCAGGGTAATGAACCCTTTTACATACCGGGCACGCCGGCATATCCTCAAATTGAGGATTTGAACATCACCCCCCTCCAGAGACCATCATACTTTTTGAAGGAGAATCTTGATCTATTGCCTCCCCACAGTCAGTACATGGAAATTGAAAAGTATCTTGTCCCACTCTTACCTCCTTATAATGGCTCTGGTTTTTTGTACCGGGTTAAATAATCTATCGTTAGATTAACAGATCAGATTATATTGTCAACAAAAAATTAATTTGATTTTAAAATTGGATGCAGAACGAGGAGTTGAGGTAGTTTTTAGTTGATAGTTTTTAGGAAAAAGAAAAAGCCCGTCCCGGAAACCGGGGCGGGCTACAAAACAACAAAAAGATAGCTCGGGATCGCTGGGTGGCGGTTTGAAAATTTCATTGACCGTCGCCTTCAGGGCGGTTTTTTACGTCGCAGGCGTCTCTTTTTGGTGTTTTTCTATTTGGAAACCTCCCCATATAAACAGAGAAGCTCCACCCATAAGAGCAAAACAAATATAGAAAAAAAGCAGGGCAAAATGATGAAAGAAAAAATCATTTAACCAATTTCGATAAAAATCATTTAACAGAAGAATATTAAGATCTGAAAAAAACAATACTGATACCATCAAGAAAAAACCAATGGCCACAGAGCAATAAGCAATAGACTTCATAGCACTCCTCCTTTCTTTTTTATACTTTTTTATGAAAGACAAAAAATTCTAACCATAGACTAACAACATAGACGAGGGTTGTCAATCATTTTGGCTTCTTTTACAATTATTTAGGCCGAAATACCCAGCCATAGCAATCAGCGGGAAACATGGGTACAGAACTTTTTTCAGTTTCCTAAACCGTGTCGGCCCAGGAGGATGAGTCAGCCCCCAAATTGATCCCACAAAACCGACAAGAAAAACAATAACGCATGCTGATTTAATATCCATACCTTCTCCTTTTTCGCCACTATGTTAAAAAGCTTCCCAAAATTCTTGTTCTATAATAACGTCTATTTTACTAATTGTCAATACTTGTATTAAGTTAATTTCAAAATTAAATGCAGAACGAGGAGTAAGAGTAAAATTTTGTGAGACGTATTTTCAATACGGTGAACAAAATTTTGCGAATTACGACAAAGCTCTGCGCCAATTTTGGAATTAAATCCTAAATTCGATGACATCCCCATCCTTCACAACATATTCCTTCCCTTCTATCCTCTTCAAACCCTTTTCTCGCGCGACGGCGTGAGAACCACAAGAAATCAAATCCTGCCAATTTATTACATCAGCTTTGATAAACTTGTCTTTAAAATCTGTGTGAATAGCTGTGCCTGCCATAGGAGCTGCCCAACCACGCTTTATTGTCCAAGCTCTAGATTCATCTTCCCCTGTTGTGAAATATGTAATCAAATCTAACAATTCATATCCTGTCCTGATTAAACCATCAATATCATCAGCAGAACCACCGAGCTGTTGTTTAAATTCTTCTTTTTCATCAGGCGCAAAGTCTTGTAATTCATGTTCAATCTGAGCATCAACTTTTACATACTTAGCCCCAGTTTCTTCAAAAAACTTTATCAGTTGGTCATATCTTTCGTCTTCAATTTCATCCAAATTTTGCCCACCCGACTTTTTGTTCAAAATATAAAAAATTGGTTTCATTGTAAGCAAGTGAAGAGCTTTAACAATTTTTATTTCTTCTTCGTCCATCTCCACAGTTGAAGCAAACTTTCCATCGTCTAAAACTTTTTCTATTTTTTGTAAAACTCCTTTTTCAATAATTGCATTTTTATCTTGCCTTCTTACATCCTTTTCAACATTATCCAATCTCTTGGTAACAGTTTGAAAGTCTGCCATTATTAATTCAAGATTAATAACTTCCACATCATCCATTGGATCAATTTTCCCTTCCACGTGAATAATTTTGTCGTCTTCAAAAATTCTCACCAATTCGGCGATAGCATCTACTTCTCTAATATTGGCCAAGAATTTATTTCCCAAACCTTCTCCAGAGTGAGCTCCGGCAACCAGACCAGCGATATCAACAAACTCAATTGCCGCTGGAACCATTTTTTTTGATTTTGAAAATTCGTTTAATTCTTCTAACCTTTGGTCAGGAACAGAAACAACCCCGACTGATGGGTCGATAGTACAAAATGGGTAGTTTTCTGCTTCGACAGACTTTTTGGTCAAAGCGTTAAACAAAGTTGATTTTCCTACGTTGGGCAAGCCCACAATACCTATCGAAAGCATAAGGTTATTAAGAGATTAATGATTAATTTGTAAATTAGTAAAAAAGGGGAGGTAAAATTTTTAATTTATAATTTTTAATTTATAAACAATTTTTAATGATAAAATTTTTAAAATTTAAAAGTTGGGATTATGATACCTTGCAATGGAAATCGCAAAGCCAATTCCCCTCCTTAACCTCGTTATAATAGCCTTTTTTAAGCGAAAACTCAATAAATAAGAAAACCCGTCCAACAAGAAACAGGTTTTCTTGTTGGACGGGTTGTTCGCTACTGGGCGAGCTCACAGAAAGTTTGCTTGTCAAAAGTTTTCCAAGTTCCTCCACGCAAAATTGTTAGAGTGGGGTTATTATCCCAGTCCCTAATTTTTTCAAAAGCATAAAAAATTTGTCTTTGAGTAATCCACCCAATAACTCGGTGGTCTTTGCGACTGAAGGCTTTTGAGGTCCCTCTTCTCCTGATCAAAACGAAATCCTGAAACCCCAGTGCGAAATCAAAGAGACAAAAGGTTTTTCCGAGTTCGTCTTCCCAGATGACGACATTTCCGTTCTCGGTAAAATAATACTGCCCTATTGTTCTTACATTTTTAGTCCTGCAAAGCTGTAAATCCTCTTCAGAGAAATTACCATCCTTCACGGGACTTCCGATTATAGGGAAACCTAGTCGTCTCTCACCTTTGAACCTTTGCATGGCTGTATTCATTGGTTTACTCCTTCTTTGGGTTATTACAGAGAACCGATACAAATCTTTTTCTAGATTACCTCAAAAGAAAAGCTTTTTCAAGCTTTATGTGTTCCGTCCCTACATTCTGTTAGGCAAGGCCTACTAGATTAATAAAAAGAAAACCGCCCAGATAAGAAACGGGCGGTTTCTTTTTTGGACGATTGTTGTTTACCACGGAATCCACGGAGGGATTGATGCGAATTCATGCCCCATGGCAGCCATTGTGATAACGATGGTCATCATATACGGATAAAGTGCGTTATACAAATTTGTCATGGTTCTCCACCTCTTTTTTAATGATTGCCGCAATTTGGGCATTTACCATCGGCGGATTGCATATGTTCGATAGAACCGTGAACTTCGCAATCAGGATTCTTGGTGGGCTGGTCTGCTGAAGTCCAGAATCCGTTTTCAGGATTAAAGCTTGCAACGAAACATTCCACTTTCGCTTTCGGATAAAGTCTTTTGATTCCCAAACCAACATTCAGTGCAAGCCGTTGCCGAACTCCTTGTGTTCTTTCTGGTTTTTCGAAGAGACCACTAATTTCGATGATGATTTCTTCACCCAGACCATAAGACATAAGGTCAGGAACAAACAAGCAGGTCATGTCGTTTTCATCCTTCAAACCAAGTTCGTAAATACCAACAACAGCGGATACAATCGATTGATGAACCTTGTTCAGCATCTCCTCTGTCTGATTAGCAGGAAGACACCATACTTTGATTATGGGCATTAGAATATCTCCTTTAGGTGGTTTTTATACCGTGTATTGAAAATGACTCACTTTTTTCTAACAAAAATATACATCAAACTGGCTTGTTTGTAAATAGGTTTATAAAAAATGAGCTGTGAGTTGTAAGCTGTCGGCTGTTAGCTTCTCTTAGCTATCCCCTCATTTAAAACAATTGCATTGTTTTAAATTTTTTTCTTATCTCTTTAAAATTAGGAAAAGTCTGAGCAACTAAGTTCCAAAAATTTTGCGAATGATTAAATTCTCCCAAATGACACAGCTCGTGAACAATAATATAATCCCGCAACTCCTCGGGTAAAAACAAAATCTTAAAATTAAAATTTAAATTACCATTTCTTGAGCAACTTCCCCATCGAGTCTTTTGATTTTTAACAAAAATTTTATTATATTTAAAACCATAAATTTTATTAAAGTATTCTATCCTTTCAGTGGCCAACGAAAAAGCTTTTTCTTTATTTTCTAAATTAAATTTTGGAAAATAAGCATTTTTTATACTTTTAAAAAAATTGATTTTACTTAAAACCCAATCAGCTTTTTCAATTAAAAACTTTTCGATGGCATCCTCTGTCCCTCCCCTAGGCATGGTAGCAACAACACTGCCATCACGGCGAACAAGCAAACGCAATCTTCTAGCTCTTTTACTTTTCTTAATTGAATAAGAAATATTATTTTCTTTTAATTTTATATTTTTAGCTTCCACAAACAAATAATATCACAGTTATTTCTATCTTTTTTCTCCCTTTGTTCTTTTTATTGACAGGGTATAGGTAATAAAGTATATTTTTAACAGAAATGTAAACCTTATCATACATTTAGAAACATAAAGGGGGGCTAAGATGGTGGAAAATAAGATATACCCAAAAGATGTTGAAGCCGTTTTTTTCAAAGCTGCGGAACGGGGTTGGGCAGTTACTGGAACAGCAACAGAAACTTCCACCCTACTTCCAGGGTACAAACTTATCCGTTTTAAATCAGGAAAATTTTCTGTTTTAGACGCCTACTGCGTCAACCCAGCAAGCGACAAGTCAGCAGGATTCACCACCATTTGGTGCGACGACGTTCCGGTATGGACGATGCATTACAGCGGGAGGTATCAGAAACGATTGATCCCACTCCTTAAACTAGCCTTACAAGCAAACATCATCAGCCGTACCTTTGTGGGAGGACGTGGTCCGACGACTTTTACCGATGAAGAACGGTACCCAGACCTTGTCTATATCAACAATGTTGTAAGGGGAAGGAGAACCTTCTCCAGTTTTGCAGGAAGAGAAATTATTGTTGACGTGGGAAACCTCAACCTCCCATTGGGGTATCACGACTACCGGGGAATAAGTCTCCTCTAAACCCGCCCAACGAGAAAACCCGCCATTCTCGTATGGCGGGTTTTCTTTATTTTAATACTCTAGAGTCTAACTCTGCAAGTCATTAAAAAGTTATTTATTAGCTATAATATTTTCTTGACCCCTAATTTAAACTGGTGTAGTATCAACAATAGATTGTACCCTGAGACTAAATTTATTTTAGGAGGAAAGACATGAGTACGCCAAGAAAAATCGAATTGTCCAAAGATTTTAGTTCAAAAGGTTGTTATAAAGCTAAAGCTGAAATATTTAAGGATACAGGAGGTATGGCTTTATCAATAAATATAAAAAATGAAACTACCGGAAATCTGGTGGCGAGCGATCATTTTGGTATTGGAAGCTTGAATTTAAACGAGGAGAGAGAAAACTGGCTTGCTAACATAATCGTAAGCAATATGATTCGTTTAGCGGTGGCAGTTAGAAAAGAAACTGGGAATGAGATATATACTGCTTATCAAAATTTTATTACTTCCATTTCTCCCTAAACTTTTTCAGCACTCGTGTTTGTCTTTCATAAAATATGGCCTCCTTGGTATAAGGAGGCCATATTTAATATTTATTTCATAATATCTTTCAACTCATCTTGATGCGCCTGCATAACTTCCATAGTAGCGGCCATCTGATCTTTTCCCTCTTTCATCTTGGCTTGAACTTCAAGACCGATTTTTTGGAAAAGCTCTGGATTTTTTTCAATTAATAGTAAAATTTTTTCTTGCTCTGCCTCTGGGACTCCTTTCATTTGAGACTTGAGCATCTTCTTCATTAACATATTTTTTATTCCCATAGGTTTAGTCGTTAGTTATTAGTTTATAGTTTTTAGAAAATTTTTAAAAACAAAAACTTATTTGCAATTAATTTATAATTAATAAAATAATAACACAGGAGGATAGAAAATAAAAATAAAAAACACTTCTAGTTTTTTTCATACTTAAATTTATATAGGCATGAAAAAAACCGCCGAAGCGATTTCTTTCATAGTACCTATTAAGTAGCAAGCTAAATAATAAGTACTTTAATTAGTATACTAAAGTGAGAAAAAAAAGCAAGCTTCTTGTTGATAACTCAAATTTAATTTACAGAGTCTTAGTCTCTGTAAATTAAATTTGAGTTATCAACAAGAAGTAATAAGTAGTAAGTAGTGAGTATTAAGTTTCTGGATTGCTTCAGGCTTCGCCTTCGCAAAGACAAAAATCGTTTGCTATAAGCTATCGGCTATTAGCTATTAGCTTTCTAATATTATAGTTCTCTTTTTTCTGGGATTATTACTCTATTTTTCCAAATTTTATTATTTAAAGCCCCGCCGATTTCCCTTAACTCCCGACTCCCTAATAACCACAAAACAAAAATTCCTGCCACTAGACCAATCAAGCCCGGGAACAATCCCTGCAAGAAAATTCCCAAGAGAGTCTTCGTGTCTAAGAATAAAGCAAAGACATCTAAAAGCTTGTAGGCGACAAAACCCATTATCAGCGAAGAAAACAAGCTATGCCAAAAAGTGGTTGATATGGAAAAACTAAACTTTTTAAAATCCTTTTGGAAGATAAAAATCAAAACCAACGCATTGATAATAACTCCCAACGAATAACTTAGGGCTAACATCAAAACAACGGCTCCCCCAACATTCTCTATCCTGAAAATTGACTCAATAAAATATCTGAATGCATCATATTTTGTAAAAGCCCAATTTAATAAAACAGCGAAGCCAACGATAAAAGTAGAAGAAAAAACATTTACAAAAAGAGGTTTCCTTGTATTCCCCATTGCATAATAACCCCGAACAAATAACAAAACTAAGCTCTGAGCAGTTATTGAAAAAACAAACAAAGCCAAGCAGGCTGCTGTTAACCTAGTAGCAGACCAATCAAACTCTCCTGTTCCAAGAATAGTTCTTACTATCTGGGCTCTTAATACAACAAACAGAACCATGGCGGGTAAAGACCAAAAAATTATGTGTCTTGTGGCGGAAGCCATTTGCTTAAGAAATTTTTCTTCTTCTCCACTCGAGAATAATTTTGCTAAAGTTGGGAAAGCGGCCACAGAGTAACTGACTCCTATGATACTTAGAGGGACTGACTGCAAATTGAATGATAAATTAAAAACAGAAATCGCCCCGATTCCCATTGTGGAAGCAAATCCCACTAAGAAAAAGAAAGCTAATTGATTGGCAGACATCGTTAAAGTCCTAGGCAAAGATAATAGGACAACCTTTTTAATATCGTTGAAATTTATTTTGAGAGATACTTTAGGAAGCAAGCCTATCTTTTTCACAACAGGAATTTGAATCATAAAATGCAGTAAGGCACCGAGAACAACTCCCAAGGCTAATCCTTTTAAACCAAAAATTGGGTAGAAGAAAAATATACCGAAAATTATTCCAGCATTATAAAGGAGCGGACTAATCGCGTAAACTAAAAATTTTTTCTTCACCTGAACGATACTAGCAAAAAGATTGGATAGCCCGAGAAAAATTGGAGACAGCAACAAAATCCGTGTCAAAGAAATAGTTTCATTTAAAGCTTCTACGGGGAAACCAGAAAATATGTTTTTTATAAGGAAAGGAACAAAAAAGAAAACAATACCGCTAACGACTACAATAAATAAAAAGAAAGTAGTGAAAACACTATTTATAAAATTTTGAATTTCGGTCTCATTTTTTTGAGCCTTATCTGCTAAGAAAGGAATCAAAACCGAGATGGAGACGATGGATGCCACGGTAATAAAAATAAAATCTGGGATACGGAAAGAAGCATAATATACATCCAAAGTTTCCCCCGCACCAAAAAAATGTGCTAAAGAGCGATCCCTTAACAAGGCTAAGATGTGCGAAAAAAGAGCAAAAACACCTAAAAGATAAGCGGCCTCATGAAGACCGCTTATCTCTCTATTTAAAAGTTTGAAAATCTTTTTAACCATTTTGCCTTGAAATTAGTTTTCTACCCCTTCTTCTTCTGTGGTAGTAGGAGCAGGGGTAGGGTTACTTTCTTGCCCTAAACTCTTTATAAGATCTTTGATATCCTTGTTGTCTGGGTTCAATAGACTAACCGTCTCAAACTGAATACGAGCGTCCTCTGTTCTTCCCAAGTTATAATATGCCAAACCTAAGTAATATCTAGCGTCTGAGTAATTGGACTGAAGAATAACAGCTTTCTCTAGAGTAGCAACAGCTTCATCAAGATTTTTATTGTTGTATTCAAGTGCCCCTAGTTTAAAAATAAGAGAAGGGTTTCTAGGATTTAAACCAACAGCTTTTTTATAAGAGCTTATTGCCCCATCATAGGCTCCCTCAACGCCAGACAATGCCATAGCCTCATATACATCACCCAGAAATACCCAATTGCTATAATTATTTTTATCAATTTCCGTCGCCTTTTCCGCACTTTGAATTATGTTGTTTAAGATAGCCTGAAATTGCTGTTTTGTTTCTTCATCAGTAAGACCCTCTTCTGGTGTATTTAATTTTAATTCATTTATTTTCGACAAAAATTTATAGTAATCTGCGTTTTCTGATAACTGTATCGCTTTTACTATGTTTTTTTCAGCCTCTTCTAAACTACTACCTCCAAGACCTCTGTTAGAATAAACTGAGGCCATGAATTTTTGTGAAATTGTGTAAGCCCCCACCAACGAAGCCAAAATCAAGAATATCAAAACAATTGTTACAATAAAATCAAATCTTTGATTGTTCAGGAAAGTAATTTTTTTGGTCTTCAAAACACCATTCTGAATAAGCAACGCTATCAAAGCCCCTGTAAACACAAAGGTAAGCGTCATAAGCACATTTGAAGGGACATAAACTATCGAGAATATCCACAAGAACAAAGTCGCAAAAAAAGATAATGTTAACAAATAATTTTCCGAGGAAGCAAATGCCGATTTAAAACCTAGATAAAACAAAGCACCCAAGAAAGCAATCCATAAAATAAAACCTAAAATACCAACAGTAATCAAAGCAGAGGAAATAAAACTAAATCCTATGACGAAATCTACATTGGCAAAGGCAGTATTGTTTATTTCCAAGGGTTTATGCAAAAGCCATTGACTTAAAAACTTGTTTGGGCCAGCTCCCAACAAAGCATATTTACTGGTCAACGTCCCCTTAGCAACACTCATAGTGCCTATTAAAGAAGGACGAACTTCCGTATCGGTTATTTTGAAAAGTGACGGCAATTTAGCTCCAACATTGTTAGCCCCTAACACAAAGGTAAAAGACATGACTAAAACTAAAATTGAAATTACCGGGAATTTTTTACCCATAAAACCTTTTTGATCTTTTTGAAACTTATTATTTGAAATAATAAAAGCAGACGTTATGAAAGAGAATATTCCTAACACTACCCATAAAATAGTCAGATTAGTCAGAGCAACAAAAAACAGCGAGACAAAAAAAGCAATGAAAATGAAGATCTTTAAAACCTTGCTAAGGTTTACAAATTCAATCACAAACAAGGATGAAATGGATATTAAGCCACAGAAAATTCCTAATTCATTCCATCCACCAATTAAATTTGAAGTTGGATTGGTTGATATGTTGGCAATAAAACTAATGCCAGGAATTAACCTTAATATTTGGAAAATGGCTACAACAAAAAAAGAAACAAAAAAAGTCGCAAATAAGTAATACACTTTTCTTTTTGTGTTTAAAATACTCGAGACTAAAAACATTAGGATAAACAGGGTAAAGACCGAAGAAAATGTTCCGACTTCAAACCCCAGACCAATTAAAGAGGCAGATATTGAGCCAGAAAACAGAGAAGAGAATAGATAAACGACGGGGATAGAAATTCCTAAAATAATAATAGGGTTTTGGGAAGCCGTAAATTCGCCATCTTTTAATCGTGCTATCACCCATAGTATAAACAAAAACGTAGTAATAAGAGAAACTACTATACCTTTACTAAATAAAAAAGAAAATTCTGGGAGAGGTATAAAGAATATTGGGAGAAAAAAAACTAGGCACAACAACAGGAAAAAAGAAAAGTCGTGTTCCTTTTTTATATCCTGAACAACGGTACTTTTAATTTCTGATTTTTTTTCGTTAATTTCAAAAACTACTTCTTTTTCATCACTTGTCTTTACTTTAAATTTTTTAAACATAACAAAAAATAATAATGGTAATACTATGCACTAATTATAGAATAAAAAATTTGTTTTACCAAACAAGCCCTGTTGATACAATTAAGCGAAAATTGATTCTTTTCATTTTCTTGCAAAAATAAGACAAAAAAACCAGCGCTCGAAGCACTGGGGATTTTTTGAGACGGTTGGCTATTTCCATCTATACTCAAAACAATTTCAGTAGAGATGAAAAAGGCCATCCGAAGATGACTTTTTTCATGCACTTATCAAATAGCAAGCTATTTAATAAGTACTCGTACATAATACTCGAAGCCAATAACAAAGTCAAGCTTTTTATAAAGTTTTATTTACTAAAAGAGAAAATCCTTAATGTTTTAGGCAATTAAAGCTATTATCATGCCTAAGATAGAAAAAATAATACCTATAATCCAAAACCTCATGGTAACCTTGTAACTCGGCCAGCCTAAGGCTTCGAAGTGGTGATGAATTGGTGCTACCAAAAAAACCTTCTTTCCATTTCTCAATTTTTTTGAAAAAACTTGAATAATAACGGAGGCTGTAGTGATAAAAAGAGGGAAAGCAATTATAGGCAAGATCAATACATGCCCAGTTAAAAAGGCTACCACAGTAAGTGTTGTTGTTAAACCCAAGATACCTGTCTCTGACATATAAAACCTAGCTGGTGGAATATTAAACCAAAGGAAAGCCAAAATCCCTCCAACGATGACTGCACAAAAAGCAGCTAGGTTGATTTGATTTTGGAAGAAAGCAATCCCTGCATAGGCGGAAAAAATCGACGCCATAATGCCCCCCGACAAACCATCAATTCCATCAATAACTCCGGTCGAAAAAAGAGCCAACATGACCATCATAAAAAATGGGATAAACCAAACACCTAACTCCCATACTCCATTAAAAGGAATATCTATGGATGTCACTCCTAATTTTGAATAAAACCACCAACCCCCAATCAAACCTATCAACAAAACAACTCCGATTCTTATTTTTAAAGGAATTCCTCCTGCAACGTAACCACCCTTCCCAAAAACAACCCAAAAATCATCAACAAGCCCCAACAAAGATGCAGAAACAAGAGTAAACAAAGGGAGCCAAGTCTGAGTTCGACTCATAAAATCGAGTTTTTGGGTTAAAGCATCCGGGAATAAGTAAGGGAGTAACCAAAAGATAAAGGTGGTAGTCAAAACGCTCCCCCAAATTATGATTCCTCCCATCCGAGGAGTCCCTGTATCCTTTTCTTTGTGGAGTTCATTAAAGATAGGAGTTCCATTATTATCACCAAGCCCCCCAGCCTTTCCTGATTTCTTCTTCCACATTTTGTATTTGTATAAGTAATGAGTCAAAAAGGGAGTCATTACTATTCCTATAAAGAAGGCTACGGTCCATGGGATAAAAATTTTTAGAATGTCCATAGAAAATTTTTACGAAAATTTTAGTATTAAGTAATAAGTAGTAAGTATTAAGTATAAATGAAAAAGTTAAAAGTTGAAAGTTTATAATTTCTAGCGAGGACGAAAGGGAGGTATAGTCCATGAAAAAAATTGATCGTGAGGCAATTATAATTATTTTTGTTGTTCTCTTGGTATGCAGTCTTTTTAGAAGCACGCGTACCATACACTCTCTCGAGGAGAATCTATCCTCGATCGAAACTGCTGTGATGAGAGAGTGTGACTTCTCTAATGAGGAATGCATCACCTGCAAACCAAAAGGGATTGTCGCCGTAAAACATCATCTCGACGGAAGTAATGAATTTATTTGGGGCAAGGATAAAGTTTCTAGAATCTAGGCCTCCGACGAAATTCAAACTCCTTTGGAAAGTGAGCCGATTGATACATCGGTATACTAACCAGAATACACCTAGCCTAGGGGGCCTCGGAACTTGTTTGTTCCGTGGCCTCTTTTTTTGTTTGTTAAAAAGTCACAAGCCTAGCTTGTGACTTTTTAAAGATTTGTTACGTAGCATGCTACGTAACAAGGTTCTGAATTGCTTCGAAATTACTCCCCGAGGCCTCACCTCTCCCGTCGTTTCGCTTCGCTCCACTTCTCCTCGAGGACTTAAAATTTTTTAGGAAAAGTTTTAAGCAACGACGGGCCTCCGTCCGTAATTTCTCGCAAAGACGACGAAAGGCAGAGCCTTTCGTCGTCTTTTAAAAATTAATTTATTAAAAATTTTTAAACCCCCACCCCTTTCTTTTCCAAAACAAAGGTGTGGGGGTTTAAAAATTAAAAATTAAAAATTTCAGATGTTTTTTCTACTCACTACTCACTACCAACTACTCACTATTCCTGTGCAACTTTTTCTATACTAGCAGAAACTAATTTTCCCACGTCTTTGAAACGGCCTTCTCGGGAAGAACCTAAAACAGAAACAATGATAGGATGACCTATGCCAATATCAAAAGCGATAACTAAATTTCCTCCAGCCAAATCTGTAAAGCCGGTTTTAGAAGCAATTATTCCGGGGATGGCTTCCGCGTATTGATTGGTATTGTAAACAGTATGAGTAAAATCTTTTGATTTTATTTCCAAACTCGAATATTTTGTAGCCTCAAGAATCTGCGGTTTCTCTTTTATGATCTGCCCCATTAGCATAGCCACATCTTTTGCCGAACCATAGGCCCCACCAACATCCTGACTTACATCTAACCCAGATTCGTTTAAAAAATAAGTTTGGATTAATCCTAAATTTTGAGCTTTTTGGTTCATTTCTTTAATAAACATTTCTTCCTGTGTTTGTCCCTCTCCTGTATTAATAGAACCTATGATAGAGGCAAGGGCGTGCGCTCCATCATTAGATGAAGATACTAAAGTAAAGTCCAAAACATCAGCGAGTCTCCATTTTTCACCCATCAAGAAACCACTATCCCCTTCTTCGTTGATGTCCTGACTGTCTATGGTAACAATGATTCCTTCTGGAACTAATTCTGAAACAACTAGTGCTGTCATTAACTTTGTTAAAGATGCCAAAGGTAACTGAGCTTCCCCATTCATTGAATAAATTATTTTATTTTCGTAAGTGTCCCAAACGAAAGCTGATTTTGCTTCCAAAACCAAGTCTTCAAATGGATCTATTTTTTCTTCCGCAATATTGACCTCTGATTCAATTATTATTTCTTCTTTTTTACTTAAAAAATAAAAAAGAAAAACGCCCACCAAAACGACAGTGGTTGTTATTAGAACAATAATTTTATTTTTATTTTTTGCGAAATTCACTTATACCAAAATACCACAAATAAGCCGAATTTAAAAGCTTTCAAAGCCTTTTTGTTGTGCTTGGATTTGATTATCTTCAATTTCTTTTTGAGTTTGTTCATATTCAGGTAATTCTTTCAGTTCAGAAATCCCCAGATAGGACAATAATTCAAATGTTGGTAAGTAAAAAAAACTTCTTTGATTATTTTCATCGGTTTTTCTTTCAACCAATCCTCTAACCAAAAGATTTCTCAAAATAGTTGCCGAGTTAACCCCTCTAATATAATCAATCTCTGATTTCCTCACAGGCCCGCGATACAGAACAATAGAGAGAGTTTCCAAACTGGCTTTACCTAAATCTTTTGATAATTCTTCCTTCTTTAATGACTCAATAATTTCGTGGGCCTCAGGACCAGTGGCAAGCATTACCTTGTCATCCTTAAAAATTAATCTTATACCCCGGTCCTCTAACTTTATTTTTAATTCTTCTAAACTAGTTTTAATATCATCTTCTTTTACATTCAAAATGCTTGCCAATTTTTTATATGACATGGCCTCCCCTTTAAAAAATAATATCGCTTCAATTTGTTTATCTAGATTCATAATATTTTAGTCGATAGTTTATAGACTATAGTTTATAGTATAAAATTATATTATTAAAGTATAAATTATCTAAATTCTATAGACTATCAACTAAAAACTATAGACTGTCTAATTATAACTTGGGACACTTACTTCTTGGTTTTCAATACTTATATCATCAAAATTAGTGGTTTGTTTAACCATAATAATTCCCTGTTTTACTAATTCCAACAACGCCAAAAAACTTATAACAACATTTACCTTCTCTGTTTTTCCTTTCTGAGAAAAATCATTGAAACTCATCTTTATGTTTTCCCGAACTCTTTTTGTAAGACTATCTATCATCTCCTCTAAACTAATAACAGTCTTTACGACTTTTTTAGGAACAATTTCTACTTTTGGAAGATTATTTAAAACATCCTTCATCAATAAAAAAATATTTTTTGTTGTAATCTTTTTATCGGGAGAAAAGATTGGCTCTATATTTCTAAACTCGGATTTTGCAAAAAAGATTTCCTTTCCAAATTTATCATTTATATAAATACTCAACTCTTTTGTTCTTTTATAAATTTTTAATCTCTTTCCTAAATCATCAATACTATGTTCTTCTTCTAGGGTTAGGTTCAAAGTTGGCAAAAGAGATTTAGATTTTATCAACATTAAAATAGAAGCGACTAAAACAAAGTCTGCGGAATTTTTAATTTTTGACAATGAAGAAAAACTAGTAAAATTTTGATCATTTCTAATATAAGCGATATAATCGTCTGTTATTTCAGCCAAAGAAACATCGTTTATATGAAGTTTTCTTTTTTCAATTAAATTTAAGAGTAGATCAAGAGGGCCTTCAAAAATCTCTGTTTTTACTTTGTAATCTTCCATGTGAATAAGTATAAAGTAGT
Source organism: Candidatus Campbellbacteria bacterium RIFOXYC2_FULL_35_25 (assembly GCA_001774495.1). Lineage (GTDB taxonomy): Bacteria > Patescibacteriota > Minisyncoccia > Phycocordibacterales > UBA12079 > UBA12079. The sequence continues at coordinate 75,570 of MFAE01000005.1, forward strand.
AAGTATCAAGTATCAAGTTTGAAACTTTTAATTAGTATTTTAAAAAAACAAACCCGCGCCAGAGACGCGGGTATGTGCAAAAGATTCATTACTACTGATTTCTGCACTGAGGGCAAAGGGTTTCAAAATAATTTTTCTCTACCCCTTTCTGGATACTTTCAATTGTTAGCGGGGAGCTATGCCAAGGCCCGCCCGACTGAGAGACCACGAGTTTGTGCTTCACACAAACCTTACGAAACGGTTTTTTACATTTATCGCATCCTACGATTCTTAACAAAAAACCGTGAGATTGAGGGTCCGCACAAACCGACTTACCAGGCTTCCACTTCCCTTTGTAATAAACCCTTTGATGCTTTTGGCATGCTGGAATTTCAAGAAATTGAGACATAGGTCTTCCTCCCATGAAAGTAATAAACAAAAATAACAATTCTGTCTAAAATAATAAACTAAAACAGTCAAAAAGTCAATACTGACTGTCCCACCTGCTAACGAGTGAATACACTAACTAGGGAAATAGCAAAACTAAAAAACCCAGTAATTAGAGCAATGAGGGTGGCTCTATCGCTATACCATTTATAATTAGCGGAGATGTCTGAATTTTGTACTAAATTTGGAACAGCCCCTTGAACAGCTGGGTTCTGTTGATTCTGCGCTGATTTGTTTTTATTATCTTCCATACGTTAAATATTATATCATTACAAAAAAATATCTAAAAAATTATTGTGTATAATGCCTAAGCTACTCACTTTTCATCATTTTTAAGAAAATATCTTGTGAAATATTAACCTTTCCTCGGTCTTTCATCTTCTTTTTTCCTTTCTTTTGCTTTTCTCTTAATTTCATCTTTCTCGTAATATCTCCCCCGTACATATGAGCGGTTACGTCTTTTTTCATGGCAGAAATTTTCTTTGATGCCAGAATTCTCCCCATGGCTTTAACTTGTACTTTCATGACGAACATTTGACGAGGTAAGATTTTATATAATTTTTCAACAATTTTGTCTGCTTCTTCTTGGGCTCTTCTCCTGGAAACTACTCTTGAGAAAGCTGTGATGACTTCATCAGCGACAAGGATATCTAAACGAACGACATCAGAATCCCTATGGTCGTTCATCTTATACGACAAAGAAGCAAAACCAGAGGAAAGACTTTTTATTTCATCAAAAAAGTTCCTCATTAATTCTCTTAAAGGCATGAGAATATCAATGGAGATTCGATTGTTTCCGAAATCTTTTGAGTCACCTATTTCGGCCTCGTGGTCAAAAAATGTTTTCATCAAAGCTCCCATATACTCTGAAGGAGTTATTATATTAACGTTAGCCCATGGCTCTATAATTCTGGCGACCGTTCCATCATCGGGAAATAGTGATGGAGAATAAATTGTTTCCTTTTTTCCATTTTTATATTCAACCTCGTAAGTGATACTTGGATGGGTAATGACAAGATCCAAATCAAACTCTCTTTTTAATCTTTCAGTAATAATTTCTAGGTGGAGCATCCCCAAAAAACCACAACGGAACCCTCTTCCTAGTGAATTGGATTTTTCTTCCTCATAGGAAAAAGATGAATCGGTTAGCTTTAATCTATCAAGCGATTGTTTTAACAAATCAAATTCATCAGAATCTTCAGGGAAAATTGAAGCCCAAACTACTGGCTCTGGTGTCATATAACCGCTCAAAGATTCCAACGGTTTTCGGCTCAATGTAATGGTATCCCCCACAGAAGCTACTCCTGGCTTTTTTATTCCGGTAACAATATAACCGATTTCACCAGCCCCTAAAAATTCTTTGGGCTTTTCATCAGGACAAAAAATACCCACTTCAAGAGAATTAAATTTTTCTCCGATAGCTTTAAAAATTAAGTTTTCATTCTTGGAAACCTTTCCGTCCAGCACTCTCACATACACGATAATCCCTCGATGTGTTGAGTATTTAAAATCAAAAACAAGCGCCCGGAAACTATCCGTTTCTTCTAAAATTTCTTTGGGCGAAGGAATTTTTTCTATGATTGATTTTAAAATTTCTTCAACCCCTTCCCCTGTTTTTCCCGAGGCCTCGATGATGTCATCTTCATCACAATCGACAAGACGACTTAATTCTTTTTTTACTTCATCTATACGAGCCAAAGGAGAATCAACTTTACTCAAAACAGGGATGATAACCATCCCTATTTTTTTTGCCATCTCTAATGTTGTTAGTGTTTGAGCCTGGACCCCCTGAGTAGCGTCAACTAGCAAAATAGACCCCTCAACGGCCCTTAAAGCCCTAGAAACCTCGTAGGAGAAGTCTATATGTCCAGGGGTGTCTATCAAGTTAAGAATATATTTTTTGCCACCCATTTCATAATCCATTCGGGCTGGTTGCATTTTTATGGTAATTCCCCGTTCCCTTTCAAGTTCCATACTATCCAAAAACTGCTCCTTCATTTTTCTTTTTTCGACAGTATTAGTAACCTCGAGCATTCTGTCAGCAAGTGTGCTTTTTCCATGGTCAATGTGGGCTATAATTGAAAAATTTCTTATATTAGATAAATCCATAGACATCAGTATAAGGTAGCAAGTAGCTAGTAGCAAGTAGCAACTGAAAATTTTTTCGAAGTTTCTATCTCACCAAAAGTTCGTCAGCTTTTTCCGGGTGAGCCATTACCTCTTCAACCACAAATTCCATTCTTGTGGCCCAACGAGAACCTTTTACCAAAATGAGGTCTTTTTCTTTTATTAAATTTTGTAAAAAGGCGCCGGCTTTCTGAGAATCATCAAATTCAAAAATGTTCTTCTTGTTCATCCCTGACTTATGAGCTCCTTCCGCAATATCTTTGGCACGCAAACCAACAACTAAAAGAATGTCACAGATCCCCGCTACAATTTTCCCGGCCTTTTTATGTTCTTCTGTAGCGTATTCTCCTAATTCCATCATATCTCCCAAGACAGCTATTTTTCTTTCAGCCTCTACCTCTCCTAACATTTTCAACGCCCATTCTACAGCTAAAGGAGAAGAATTGTACGAATCATCTATAATAATAGAATTTTTTATACCTTCGATTAATTTCATTCTTCCTGGTTGAGCTAAATGATCTTCGGATAAAGCCTGGGACATAGAAACAAGATTAAGGCCCTGCGAGATTCCCACAGCGATTGCAGCTAGTGCTGGATAAATATGTTGAACCCCAATAACCCCTGTCATATTTACAGGAACACTAGTTCCCTTGCTGTTCGCCTTAAAGACCATCCCAGTAACTTTCCCTTCTTTATAAGAAAATTGATTATTTGAACCCCAAATATCAGCCTCATCATTTTCTAATCCATACGTAATAGTTTTCTGATCATTTTCTTCTTTTATTTTTAAAACATCCTTATCGTCATAATTAAGAATGATATAACCATCTTCTTTTAAATATCTAACTAATTTCTTTTTTTCTTGGATGACGGCATCTGGGGAATCAAAGTATTCAACATGAACCGGAATTTCTGCAAAACGAGTAATAACAGCGATGTCTGGCTTTAGCCATTTTGCTATATCCTCAATATCATTGGGATGGTCTGCCCCCACTTCTAACACAAGCCATTTTGGATAATGGTTTTTAAAAAGAATTAGTGCCAATCCTTCAAAAATATTTTTTAACCAAATAAAAATGTTGTTTCCTCCGTTGGGACAACCCAAAATACTCAGAGGAACACCAATTTCACTATTAAAACTTTTCTCACTTTTTCTAACAAAGAAAGCTGAACTTAGAACAGTAAAAATAGCATCTTTGGCAGTAGTTTTCCCTACACTACCTGTTATCGCCACAATTTTAGGTTTATATTTTTTCAAAACAATTTTCGCCTCCAGTTGGATTATAAAAACTATTATTTTTTTAAAGGTTGATTTCATAATTTGGTTTTTAGTTGTTAGTTATTAGTATTCTTCAGAATTTTTTTAGCTGTAAGCTGTCGGCTGTGAGCTGTAAGCTTTTCTATTACCGGTCGGGGGGTATCTCATAATAATTTATTAAAAATTTTGCTGTATTCATAAAAGGCTCGGTCAAAGTGCTAGATGCATATTTTACCTCTTTGGGGTTTATTATATAGAAAAATACTAGAAACTCTGGATTATAGGCAGGAAAATATCCAAAAAAACTATGCAGGTACTTATCATCATAATATCCTCTCCCGTCTTCTTTAGCCATTTGCGCAGTTCCTGTTTTCGCGGCAATGCTATAATGCTCCATCTTCACGGTGCCCCCCATAAGAGCCTTGTCTACAACCTCTACCAACATTCTGGTGATTTCCTCGGAAGTGCTTTCTTTAAAAACTTGATCCCCGTCATCATACAACAGTTCTCGTGCCAATCCAACCCTGTACTTAATCCCCTCAGTTAAATGGGGGGTAATTAACTTTCCTCCATTAGCCAGTGCTGATAAGGCCCGAACAGTTTCGACAGGAGTAAGAGCAATCCCTTGCCCGAATGATGCCGTAGCATATTCAAGATCCCTGGGGCTTTTTAAATTATTAACAAGGCCATAGGTTTCATTAGGTAAATCTATCCCGGTTTCTTCTCCTATTCCCAGTTTCAGCATATACTCCGCAAACTTTTCTTTGCCAGTTTCTTGCATTACAAAAACAACTCCTGTGTTAAGCGACTGATTCAAAACCTCCTGCATAGGAACAATACCCCTCGCTTTTCCGTCGTAGTTAGAAATCTTCGCCCCGTCAATAAGTAAAGAACCTTTGTCATTATAAGTTGTCTCCGCAGTTACTGATTTTGTGTCCAATCCAATTGCCATAGTTAATGGTTTTATAATAGAGCCCATTTCGAAAACATTCTCTACAAAGGAATTAGAAAAAATAGAATTATCTTTTTCTTCTTGAAAGTTATTTAAATCAAAACCTGGATCAATCGCTAAGGCATAAATTTTACCCGTCTTTGGGTCAAGAACGACTCCGACAGCCGAATCTGTATTCCACTTTTCCCCAACTTTCTTTAGCTCAGATTCTAGAAATAATTGAACGGATGGTTCTATACTTAAAACTATTTCCCCCTTTTTCTTACCTTCAAGAAACCTGTCTTTTACATTAGAAAAAATTTCTGCAAAAAAATTTATGTACAAATCATTGCCTTCTCTTGTTAATAAGTCATCATAATATTTTTCAACCCCATAACGTCCATCTAAAACATTTTCATCAAAAGCAACAAAACCAAGAGTTCTAGAAGCAAGCTCTCCCCCTGGGTAAAATCTCCATTTTTGTTTTTTTAGATCAACCCCATCAATATTCAAAGCTTCAATTTTCTTCGCAGTTTCTTCGTCTAACTTTTCGGCTAATTCTTCATACGTGTCATCCTTCTTATTGGCTTTATTGTAAAAAGCATCAACCTCTAAGTCGACAATCTCTGATAATTTTTTATAAGTATCCTTGGGGTCAACTATTAAACTAGGGTTAATTATTAAGATGAAACCAGTTTTTAACGTGGCAGCAGAAATTAGTTGCCCGTCTTTGTTTTTAAAATAAATAGACCCTCTATCAAAAACTCCTCCTTGAGGGGTAACGTAGTGCTTCTCGGCCTGGTCTCTATAATCGCTACCTTTTAGCACCTGTAAAGAATACAATTGCACCATTAAAATAAATGCTACAAAAGAAACCAGCCCATACAATATTTTTATCCTTAATACATTAAATGATGGCATAAAAACTAATCAGCAGTTGCCATAGTTAGATTTTGACTAGACAACTTTCTTGAAGCAAACTTTGGATTTTTAACATCAACAAAACCTACTGAGTGAGCATAGTCTAAATTAATATCATTTTTTAAAGCAATATAATAAAATTCGTATTCACTTATTTGGGAACTCAAATCAACAAGTTCTTCAACCATTCTATCTCTTTCAACGATATTAAAAACAGTTTGTTTTACAAAATACATGTAAGAAAAAACCGAGGCAAACAACACGAAAGCCATTAACCAAAAAACTTTTTTTTCTATACCCCTTATATTCATTTTTTCTGTAATTGTATCCATAATATTTTTTTAATTTTTTTCTATAACTCTTAATTTTGCGCTTCTTGATTTTGGGTTGTTTAAAACTTCTTCCCGGCTCGGCGTAATAGGTTTTTTTATGATAGGCATCCCTTCCCCCCCTTTCTTTTTATCTCTTATAAAATTCTTTACAATCCTATCTTCCAGACTATGAAATGAGACTACGGCCATCCTTCCTCCTTCATCCAAAGCGTCAAACCCTTTGCTCAAACCGTCTTTCAGTGACCCTAATTCATCATTCACCGTAATTCTTAATGCTTGAAATGTTTTTGTAGCAAAATGTGTTCTCCCTTTTCTATATTTCACCGGGACCGCATCGCTTATAATTTTTATCAATTCAAAAGTAGTCTCTATCGATTTCTCCTGTCTTGCTTCAACAATTAATTTTGCGATTCTCCTGGAATATTTTTCCTCCCCATAACCGAATAAAACATCTGCAATATTATTCTCTTCCCAATCGTTAACGATATCTCTAGCCGTAAAATCTACTTTGTCTGAATCACAGCTAAGAGTCATCACAAGTGGTTCGTCCTTTTGAAAAGAAAATCCTCTCCCAGAATTTTTTAACTGGTCTGAACTTAAACCTAAATCTAAAGTTATTGCATTTACCTTTCTTATCTTTAATGTTTTTAAAACTTTATCTAAATTTCTAAAATTTTCGTTTATTAAATATTTTTTACATCCGCAATCTTTTAGTTTTTTTTCAACCATGGCTATCGCTTCCTTATCATGATCAAGGCCAATTACTGTTCCCTTCTTCCCTACCGCTTTACATAATTGTTCCGAATAGCTACCTCCTCCAAGAGTTCCGTCCAAAACAACCTCACCTAACTTTAGATTTAAATTTTTTATTACTTCATTTAAAAGAACTGGAATATGCTCTGTCATAATTTTAAATTACACCGATTTCTCCCAATTTTTCCGCTAATACGTCAGCCTGATTTTCAATTCTCTTTTTGTAAATTCTCCAAGCTTTTTCATCCCAAATTTCTATGTGACTATAAACTCCGGCCAAAACAATCTTGTTTTTTAGTCTCGCAAAATCCTTCAAAAAATCTGGTATTAATATTCTTCCAATAGAATCAACATCGGTTTCGACAGCCCCTGCCAACATAAAACGATTGAATCCTCTCTGATCTGCTTGCCCTATAGAGAGTTGCGACAATTTTTCTGAAACTATTTTCTCCCACTCTATCGGAGTATATACAGAAAGACAATTATCCAGACCGTGAGTTATTATCACCTTTTTTCCAACTTCTTTACGAAATTTTGCAGGTAATGAAACCCTTTTTTTTATGTCTATTGTATGTGTGTATTCGCCTATTAACATGATTATTTCCAGTGGTTTTTATATCACCCACAATCTCCCACTTACCTACCATTATATACCACCAGATACCACAATACAAAACAAGTTATCCACATTCAATATGCCCTTTAAAACCAAAATTTATAATAAAAAAACCCGCAGTCGCCTGAGCGGCCGCGGGGTCTACCTAATTTGCTCCAGTGAATACATCAGCTGAAATTTCTTTCTTGTAAAACTAATCATTTTTTTGCAACCACTCCGCGATCCTTTCCGTTCCTGCTTTTCTGTTTTCCTTATCTTGTTTCCAATTTTCCCTAAATAATGTAATCAAGGAAACAAAAATAGAGAGCGCGAACGAAGCCATCATTGTCGAGAAAAAAGTGTTAAAAAACAATGCGGCGTCAATTTCATTGTAACCCGCCAAATAGCAAAAGAGGATTACAGAGACAGTGCAAAGCGATAATGATATCCCCGTTCCCCGCTTCTGTAAAACATCCAAAAGTAAAAACGTAAAGAAAACAGCAAAACAAAACCAAAGTGCGAAAAACAAAAAGTAATTCATTGAGTTTCCTCCCTTCACTTGAAGTTAAAATCCTACTTAGAAACTTTTTCTACGAAGAACTATACAACAAATTGAAAATTTAAGCAATATAATGGATGAATATATAAGTACAGAAAACCCTGGCCAATGAACAGCCAGGGCAAAATCTTCTTAACCTCTTTTTGACTACTTTTTTTGAGGGGGAACCTCCCATTCGTAAATAATATCCTCTCTTTCTTCTTGTTCATTTCCCTTATATTCACCACGGAAAGCTTTAGGCAACACCGAGGTAAGCTCAAATGTTACTCCTGCAACAAAAGCAGAGGCAGCGAGAATAAAAAGGAAAACTTCACTTGAGATAGGATAAATTAAAAAATGATTTCTTTCCCAAAATAAAAACGTAGAGAAAAGAAGCCAACAGGCAAGAAACCCGAGAGAAATCTTTGCTTTAAAATTTGCTAAAAAGGAAAAACTCATTACGACAGCCAACCCAAACAAAATAACAATAGACCATGTGTTTTCCATCTTTCATTCCTCCAAGGCTAAGGTTAATACTATAGATTTCTAAAAAAACAGTACCATATTCGCCCTACAAATGCTATTATCTAATCTATGAAAAATATAAAAATTATGAAAAATAAACATTCAGGCAAAAAACACGACTCGAAAGATTTTAACCATAACAAAAATAAGCATTCCAACACCTCTAGAAATACTAGGGGTGGAGAAACTATGGAAGGGGTTATTTTTGTAACAATGAGAGGAAACGGCTTTGTTAAGGTTGTTAATTTAAAAGATGACGTTGAAATATCAGAATTTAATCTTAATACCGCTCTCAATAAAGATATTGTAAAAATTTCTCTGGAACCAAAAAGAGGCAATCGAGCTGAAGGAAGAGTAGAAGAAATTATCGAAAGAGCTAAAACCGAATTTGTTGGAACTATCACAAAAAAAGAAGGGGCTATGTTTTTTACTCCAGATGATAAAAAAGTTTATAGAGAAATAGTGATAATCCCTAACAGAAAGTCAGAACAAGCTAAAACAAATCAGAAAGTACTTATAAAAATGGAACCTTGGACAAATCCTAAGGCTAACCCTAAAGGTGAAATTGTTAAAGTGCTCGGGGACAAGGGGGACAATAATGTTGAGATGGAATCCATTGTTTATGAAAAAGGTTTCAGCCCTCACTTCCCTAAAAGTATAGAGGACGAGGCCCACAGAATAAAAGAAAGTGCCCCTGCTGATTTCGAAGAGGAAGTTAAAAAAAGACTTTCTGCCCCAGATGGACCACCTTCAAGTTGGGATTTTAGAAATACCACAACTTTTACCATTGACCCTTTTGACGCTAAAGATTTCGACGATGCTCTTTCCTTTAAAGAATTGCCTGACGGAAACTATGAAGTTGGTATCCATATTGCTGATGTAACTCATTATGTAAAAGAAGGAAGTATTATTGATAAAGAAGCCGTAAAAAGAGGAACTTCTATTTATTTAGTTGACCGAACAATTCCAATGCTACCAGAAGTTTTGTCTAACGACCTTTGTTCGCTGAACCCTCATACAGATAAACTGGCTTATTCCGCTATTTTTAAAATAAATGACAAATGCGAAGTCTTGGATCGATGGTTTGGAGAAACAATAATAAATTCTAACCGAAGATTCAGCTATCTAGAAGCCCAGGAAGTTTTAGATAAACATGAGGGAGAGTTCCACAAGGAATTATTTACATTGAATGAACTGGCTTTAATCAAAAGAAAAAGAAGAACAAAAAACGGAGCAATAACTTTTGGAAGTATAGAAGTAAAATTTAAATTAGATGAAAAAGGTTTCCCTATTGAAGTTTATGAAAAAGAACTATTGGAAACCAATGAGTTAATTGAAGATTTTATGCTTTTGGCAAACAGAGAAGTTTCTGAATACATAGACCGTCTAAACAAAAAGACTGGGGTGATTAATCCTTTTGTTTACAGAATCCACGATGTCCCTAAACAAGAAAAAATTATTGAACTACAATCTTATTTAAGAAATATTGGTTATGAATTAAACACGGATAAAGACGGCAATGTGACAGCAAAAGATATAAATAAATTATTAAACATAATTCAAGGAATAGACGAGCAGGACCTTATTGAAAAAGCTATTTTGAAATCAATGGCAAAAGCTATCTACTCAACAACCAACATTGGACATTTCGGTTTGGCTTTTGAACATTACACTCATTTCACCTCCCCTATCCGAAGATATCCTGACATGATGGTACACCGTCTAATGAAAAAGTATCTAAAAGACGAAAGAATTTCTGCTCAAGAAAAAAGAACTTACGACAGACTTTGTGCTAGTTCCTCAAGACAAGAAATTGTTGCCGTGGAAGCAGAAAGGGACTCACAAAAATACAAATACACAGAATATATGTCACAACGAATTGGGGAAGAATTTGAAGGAATAATCACGAGCGTTGTAGAATGGGGAGTTTACGTACAGGACTCTGTAACTAAGACGGAAGGTCTAGTGAGTGTCAGAAGCCTAAAAGACGACCATTATAACATTGACCCAAAAAACTATCGAATCAAAGGAGAAAAAACCGGGAGGACTCTCACCCTTGGTGACAAGGTTAAAGTTAAATTGACCGGAACCGATCTAGACAAGAGGACGATAGACTTTGAGATAATAGGGTAAAAAATCATTTCATTTCAAAACAAAAAAACAAACACAGGGAGTGTTTGTTTTTTTGTTTCCATTTAATTTCTTTCTAATCCCCGTAAACCTCCCCAAACACTTTTCTCGTCTTCGGCCCAAAAACTCCATAACCTGTTCCTCCTGCAGAACCAGAACAAACAATGTTGTGTTTGCATTGGAATCTTTGAATAGCTTTGGTAGTAAGTGAACCATAGTAACCAGAAGTGAGGCCTTCGGGATAAAGGGAGGGATCCTGAGCCAAAGTTTCTTGAAGCTTTTTAACCTGTTCGTTTTCCAAACCGTAGTAAAGATTAGAGGTAAAAGAGTAACCACTGGTAGACGGTTGGCTGGTAGTAGTTGAAGAAGAAGGACTTGCAGTCTCTGTTCCTCGGAGAGCTATAGTAGCCTTGGCGAGTGTAGCTTGGTCGGCACCAAAGGATTGAATAAGGGTAAGGATTGCTTGAATCTGAGTTTCTGAGAGACTGGAAGAGTTAGTTGTTGCGATGGTGTTGGTAACGGGTACCAAGGAGGTAGAAGAAGTCCTTGGGGCAGTAAATGTTGTGGGGGTTCCTCCGCCAGTGGAAGGGGTTGTTACTGGTGGAGTATAACTGCCCCCTCCACCTCCACCTCCACCTCCTCCACTATTAACTAAGGTCACCGCAGTCTGAGTAGTAGCACTCACTACCGTAGAATAATCGCTTGTATTAGATGTAGTGTCGTAAGCACTCACTCTGAAAGTATAAGTAGTGTTGGCTGTTAATCCTGTGTTGGAGTAGGAATTACTGGTAGTGGTTGTGATTAAACTAGTTGGCGTGCAGGAAGACCCGGTACACCTGTAAATGCTGTAGCCACTTACTCCTGAGTTATCAGTGGAGGCTGTCCAAGTTAGATTGATTTGGGAAGAAGAAATAGCTGTCGCAGTTAGATTAGCAGGGGTAGTGGGGACAGAAGTATCAACTACGGGTAAAGCAATGTTGAAAGTAATAAGGGTGTCGGTAGCATTACTATTTCCCAAGACATCAATACAACGGGCATAGTAAGTATGGCTACCACTACTTAATCCACTCACTGTTGCTGTATGGTTTGTAGTAGCAGCTCCTGAGAACGTATTAGTTTTTGATGCAAAAGAAACCCCAGCCGTAATGGAATACGTACAAATAGCTGGCTCGTCAGTAGTAAGTGAAAGTGTAGCTGAGGTGGTTCCTGCCGTTAGGGTACCAGTGGGGGTAGGAGAAGAAATAACAGGGGCGGCAGTTTCAGCTACGAGAACAGTACAAGATTGAGTTTCTGTTGTGATTGGTTTGGTCGTGGTGGTTTTACAGCTATTAGCATCGGTACAAATTCGATTGTGAGACTGAGAACTGTTGGCACATGTGCTCCAAATTGTCCAACCTGAGCAATACCAGTTTTCGACACAGACAGGAGTAATATATTTTTCCAAATATCTTTCCACTGACCAACCGTCAATAGCATTGTCATAGTTTATTTGCCACCACCAATCACTACCATTATATGTTGGGCCACCAATAACAGTGCCGAGAGAGCCGGTCGGCTCATTTCCAAGATAGGTACCAATAAAAGACGGAGTAGCACGGACATTGAGAGTGGTTGTTGTTTTGACACGATCGTTAATAACTAGTTTGGTGGAAACTGTCTGTGAGCTGGTGCAGGATTGAGTTTGGGTTTCAATTGGTTTGGTGTTGGTGGTGCCACAACTCTTGGTGTCAGTACAAGCTCTGGTTTGGTTTTGGAAGTTATTGGTGCACGTGGACCAAGCGGACCAGTTTGTGCAGGACCAGGTTTCGGTGCAGGCAGCTGGAGGTGGAGCGACAACTTCATTCGGCATTCTATTCCAAATCTGAACATCATCCAGCCAGAACTTCCAGTTACCTGAGGTTGTGCGACCTTCTGATGTGCTTCCATTCATAGGCATCACCGGACCTTTATAATAAGCAGGGGTAACAACCGCAATTCTTTTGAAATCTTCTGATTGATGAATGCCCTCTTGATTTAATTTAGCATCTGAGACTGCATAACTGCCACTGTCATCTCGCCACATCCTAAGAGCTCCATCAGTTGCACTTGATGACGAGGGCATTTTGACTTCAATAGCGTATTCATGCCATTGATTATCCTTTAAATAAATGTTAGTACCCCACATAACTTTACCAGAATCATACCAATAAGTTGAACCACCATGTAGCCATCCAGCACCAAATGTTGCTTCTATTGAACGATTAGTAACCCCATTTATTCTAAGATGATTTGCTCCTCCCGAGCTCGCAGGTCCGCCAGGAAGAATATAGTCTGTTGCTTCTCCCACCCAATCTACTGGAAACTTTGCGGCGTATTTTATAAAAAGAACATCGCCAAAAGTCATTGTGCTTCTTCCGAAGATGTTTGGGAAATCAGATACAAAAAAAGAGTCCGTATCATAATCATTTAAAATACGACCATTTGGATCCATGCTCCTGACGGCAAAAGATCCTCCGAAAGGACTATCCGAATCCAAGGTAAATCTATCTTTTTTTCCAGCTATATCCTGAGTAAATCCTTTTGCTGAATAATGACTCCAAATGCTTTCATCCAAGTTATCGCTTTCTTCAAAATCAGCACAGATTTTAAGCCCTTCAGGCATTGGATTAGGGCAATTTGCTTTCGCAGTGGAAGAAAAACCAAAACAAATAAACAACACGAACAATACAATTATTTTTTTCATTTTATTTTTATTTTTACGAAAATACTGAATAATTAAGATACATTTAATAAATTAATTTTTAATTATCAATGCTTTTAATGTATACTAATTTCCCCTAATTAGTAAGTGTGTTTATCCACAAACCCTCTAAAAAACGAGTTGCTATAAAAAATTGACAAAAAAATCATTTTGTATTATTCTGGTGGAGGAATTAGTTTGGGAGATTTTCAATCTTTTACTTCGGGGGAAGAAAACATGATAATCACTCAGGAATTTTTGGAAAAAAACGGTGCATGTCCTGCTCTTTTGAATGCCTTTTGGAAGGAACTAGATGGTCAGGCTCCTGTAAAAAGAACTCTGCGGTGGCTACGAAGAACGTACATGGGATGTTGGGAAGCTTGGTTTTTAACCGTAACCCTCCCCGTAACACAAGCTTTTGTGGAAGAAGGGGCTAACCCTCGTGCTTACGAGGATCGAGCCCTCAAACTGACCCACGGCAAAAAGCCGGAAATACACATCTTTCTCATTGACCAGATAAGGGAACGGGAGGAACAAGAAGAAAAGGAAAGAAAGAATCGCCTCATAAGACGATCCTGATCAAGAGGAATAAGACCCGGCGAGAAATCGTCGGGTCTCACTTTTTATATATTTACTGTTTCAAAAACCTTAAAAACTTCTTTCTTGGCAAACCTATTTAGCCACTTTAACCGCTTCATCCAATTCAACTGAAAGCAACCGAGAAACTCCATCACCTCCCATAGTTATCCCATAAAGCAAACCTGCTCGTGCCATTGTTTCGCGGTTGTGGGTAATAAGAATTAATTGAGAATATTTTGAAAGGTTCTCTATCATGTCTCCGTAACGACGTGAATTGGCTTCATCTAAAGCTGCATCAGTTTCATCCAAGATGATAAATGGTGGTGGATTAATTTGAGACATAGCAAAAATAAGAGCAATAGAAGTTAAAGACCTCTCCCCTCCAGAAAGCATCTGCAAGCCCTTTGTCTTTTTGTTAGGCAAAGCCACATTAATATCAATTCCATCCTGCTCTTGTTGTTCCTCCTCTTCATTATATTCCTCAGCAGAGGTAGCTACAGCAAAGTCATCAATATCCTCCGCTTTTTTTCTTTTTTGAGCCTTCACAGAAAACAATTCTGCTCTCCCCCCTCCAAACATAGTTGCGAAAAAACTATTAAACTGAACATTTATTTTTTCAATTCCCTCTTTAAATTCAAGGTCTAATTTTTCTTTTAATTCAGCTATTAATTCATTTAACGAAGTCGCTGATTTATCTAAATCCAAGATTTCTTTTTCTAAAAATTCGTCCCTTTCTTGAACCTCTTTATACTCTTTCATTATTTCTTCACTTGAACCACCCCCCATATCCTCCAATTTGATTTTTATTCTTTCAATTATTCTGCGTCGCTCTTCTTGTTTATTTCGGTCTTCATTAATGACTTCTTCTAGGCTAATTTCAAAATCAAAAAACTGAATAGAATCTCTCCCCGCCAAAACAAAGGCTTCTTTTAATTCTCTTTTATAGTTTTCATCCTCGATATCTATTTTGTCCTCTAAGTTTTTTAATGAATTCAATTTTGAATTTATTTCAGATTTCTGTGCTTTGATTTCAAAAATCCTTACTTCAGCCTTTCTGCTAGTATCCTTTTCTGATTCAATCTCACTTTTTACTTTTTCAAAATCAGCAACAACAATCTTTTCTTCTGACAAAAAGTTTTTCATTTCTTCATCTAATCCTTTTTTTTCTTCCTTTAGTTTGTTTAACTCCTTATCGTCTAAATCTCTGGCAGGGGAAGTTTCCTCTGACTGTAAGTTTTGAGAAATAAAATTATCAATAATCTCTTTTATTTTTTTTATAAAATCTGAAAGAGAACTACCACTATCCTCATTAAGCTGACCCTTCAAGGAATCAGCAAACTTTTTAACTTCTTTAAATTTTATAACTCTATTTTCTTCATTTTCTTCGTTTTGATCTTGTCTTTGCTTTTCTCTTTCTAGACGCCTCTCTTCAAAGGTAATCATTCCTTCAAGTTGTCCTATCTTTCTTTCTAGGTCGCTTTTCCTACTCCTAATATCATTTAGTTTATTTTCTAAATTAGAAATTTCTTTATTTTCCTCATTTTTATTCTCTTTATTTAAGACCTCTTCGGCTCCAAGCAACAACTCACCCAATTCTGATATTCTCTCAGTTAATGGTTTTTTATTCTTACTTATATATTCTTTTTGATATCTTAAATATTCGTCCTCTCTTTTAAAGTATTCTTTGTACAGGCTTTTTAATTCTTCTTTTAGTTCCAAAGATTTTTCTATTTTTTTTACTTGTTTTAAAAGAAAATTTAAATGCGGTTTTATTTCCCTTCTTAACGAAGCAACTGATTTTATATTTTCTTCAACTTTTTTTAATTTTTTTTCACTCTCTAATATTTTATATTGATAAATCCTTAAGCCCAAAGCTTCCTCTATCATCCCTCTTCTTTCTTTCGGGTTAACAATTAAAATTCTATCCGCTTCCCCTTGAGAAATAATGTGGTGTCCAGAAGCCCCAATATTTGCCCCTGCTAAAAGTTCAAGAATATCTTTTAGTCGTACCTGGCTTTTATTTATAAAATACTGGTTTACAGAGTCTCGATGAACGACTCTTTCAATAGTTACTTCGTCATAGTCTATATTTAAAAAACGACGGCTATTATCAAAAACCACCTTTACACCAGCTCTGTTAGAGGACCTTTCGTTTTTTGAACCAGAAAAGATTAAATCCTCGCCCCTCTTCCCTCTCATTGATTTTAAAGATTGTTCCCCGAGAACAAACCGAAAGGCTTCCGCTACATTTGATTTCCCAGAACCGTTAGGACCCACAATCGCAGAAATAGGAGTCTTAAACTCCAACTCTTCTTTTCTCGCGAAAGATTTAAACCCTGATATTTCTAAAGATTTCAGCATTGAATTTATAAGAATAATGAATCAAGAATTACGAATCATGAATAATATTAAAAATTTATCCACTTTAAACTATAAGCTATTAAACAATATAATAACATAAAAAATTATTTAATTTCAGATGAATATCCACCTAAAAAGAGCGCCCTTACGAGCGCCCTTGTACAAGACAATATGTTTATGGTTAATTTTTGGGATAGCACCTGGAAATAAGGAATTGAAATTTTTGGTCTCTCCACCCCTCTTCTTCTCGGTCAGGAGGACAAGTCACTCCATCAATAGCGCCAGCCCCTAAGGTAAGGAATACTTCTTCCAAAAGCTCCTTGGGAGTAAGGAGCTCGGTTTTATTAATGTTCCGAGGAGTAAATCCATGCTCCCTCTTTTTTTTCTCGCTGGTAAAAAGTACTACCTTGTTTTTCTTTTCCCATTCCAGCCACCTCCTAACAAGAATAAATTCTCGAACATTCCTTTGCCAAACTTCCTCTGCCCTGTCTGGAGGACAGGTAATTCTCAGACAGGCTTTTTCCCCTCCTCTGTTGCGATAGATTTCGTCTAACGCGTGATTAGGATTGAGGAAAGGTACTCCATTTTCCTCTTGCCATTGTCTACAAGCCTCATCCCTCGGCAAAACCTGTGCATCTACCATCTAATTTCCCCCATATCATATCAAAAAGAACATCTAGAGCACTATTGCTCCCCCTCAAAAAAGAAAAACAGTATAACATAAATTAAAGAAAAGTAAAATTTTTTTAAATTAATCCGAATTTAAAATCTCTCACAAAGACATGTTTTAAAAATTAGATGAAGTTTGAGGAAGTTTTATAAAAATAATTTGAGCCGTATTGAACATACGGTGAAAATTATTTTTATAAAAATGACGAAAAAATTCGCTAATTTTAGAAATTTTTTATTGTTCTTTTGACTTTTTATTGGTAATAGTGTATCTATTAGTGTGTTATGAAATTATTGATTGTTGAGTCTCCTGCAAAAGCAAAGACCATAAATAAATATTTGGGAGCAGAATATAAAGTGGCATCATCCATCGGACATATTCGCGACTTGCCCAAAAGTAATAAAACAGCTATCGACATAGAGGGTGGTTTTATTCCTTCCTACGAAACAATAAAAGGGAAAGAAAAAGTTATAAAAGAATTAAGAGACCTAGCGAAAAAATCTGATGAAATTATTCTTTCTCCAGACCCCGACCGTGAAGGAGAAGCCATCGCATGGCACTTATCAGAAATCCTCAAAGATTTAAAAAAACCTCTCAAAAGAGTAGCCTTTAACGAAATTACGGAAGGAGCAATCAAAGAAGCGTTGAAACATCCACGGGAAATCGATGACAATCTCAAACAGGCTCAAGAAGCTCGTCGTGTTTTGGATAGGTTGTTTGGCTATGATTTGAGCGGTCTAATTTGGAAAAAAGTTCGTTATGGGCTTTCTGCGGGAAGAGTTCAATCCCCTGCCCTTAGAATATTGGTAGAAAGGGAAAGAGAAATAAAAGCTTTTATTTCAGAAGATTATTGGGTTATCACTGCTGATGTAAAAACAAAAGCCAACAAAATTTTCTCTCTTAAGTGTGCCGAGGAACCAAGGGATAAGAAAAAGGTTGAAAAAATTCTTAAAGCCGGAAACATCGATGAATGGAAAGTTATCAGCATAAAAGAAACAGAGCAGAAAAGAACACCTAAAGCGCCTTTTACAACATCTACTCTCCAACAAGCGGCCAGCTCTCGGTTGGGTTTTGCTCCGAGTAAAACAATGATGATAGCTCAGAGATTATACGAAGCCGGACATATCACCTACATGAGAACAGACAGCACGACGCTAAGTTTGGTGGCTCAAAAACAAATTCTAGATGTTATCGATAAAAAATATGGAAAGGAATTTGTGGAAAGCCGAATATACAAAACTAAAAGTAAAAATGCTCAAGAAGCCCACGAAGCAATCAGACCGACGAATGCCAAAGACGAAATCGCTGGTGCCAACGAAGAACAAAACAGATTATATAAACTGATCTGGCAAAGGACTATGGCCTCACAAATGACTGATGCTAAATTACTAAAATCAAAAATAATTACCAAAGTAGGCAAAAAAGAAGATATCCCAGAATTTAATATAAACGGCTCACGAGTTCTATTTGAAGGATGGCTTTTGGCAGACCCAGCTGCACGAGGTGACGATGTTGAACTCCCTGAAGTAAAAGAAAATGAGATTCTAGATTTATTGCAAATAAATGTAGAGGATAAGGAGACTCAACCTCCCCAAAGATATTCTGAAGCTGGTTTGGTTAAAGAGTTAGAAAAAAGAGGAATTGGTCGTCCGAGTACCTATGCTTCTACTATCAAGACTATCATTGACCGTGGCTATGTAGAAAAAATAAATACTGCTCTGAAACCCACTGACACTGGTGAGGTAGTTAGTACTTTTTTAGAAGATCACTTTGCTAAATATATAAGCGATTCTTTTACAGCAGAAATGGAAAACGAATTGGATGAAATTGCCAATGGCGAAAGAAAATATTTTGATACTTTAAAAAAATTCTATGATCCTTTTTCCGCAGATGTAAAAGCGAAAGAAAGTATAGAGAAGATAACTAACCTAGGCGACGCCCCCGCAGAGTTTAAGTGCCCCGAATGTAAAGGGCCGATGGTAATCAAACTCTCCAAAAATGGGAAATTTATGAGTTGTGCTAAATTTCCAGAATGTAACGGGGCACGAACAATTGAAGGAGAAGAATTGGAAGGTCCAAAAGAAACTGGCGAACCTTGTCCAAATTGTAAAAGTCCCCTGGTTGAAAGGGATGGAAAATTTGGAAGGTTTATTGCCTGTTCAAATTACCCAAAATGTAAATATGTTGGAAAAGACCCCGAATTAGAAAAAAAGAACTCTACTGGTGTTAAATGTACCGAATGTAAAGACGGATTGCTGACAAAAAGATTGGGACGATTTGGTGAATTTTATTCTTGTTCAAATTATCCTGATTGTAAATTAGCTATCAAAGCCAAACCAACTGGTAATCTCTGCAAAATGTGCGGAAAGTTAATGATGGAAGGAACCAAAACAATACCTGAACGTTGTTCTGTTAAAACTTGTCCTAATCATAGACCGGATAGGTTGTAGTAGTAAGTATTAAGTGATGAGAAAAGATTACAGTTCACAACAGACAGCCTTTTTTAATTTTTAATTTATGAATTTATAATTTTTAAACAATTTTTAATGTTTTAATTTTTAAAGACGACGAACAGCAAAGCTGTTCGTCGTCTTTTCGACACCAGTCGTGATTTTTTTGCGAAGAATTGACACGAGGAAAAATCAATGCTACCATTGCGCTAGAATTATTTTTGAAATAGAAACTCATCGCCGCTCACAATAACAACTCTGAAGGGGGAATATCATGTCGAACGAAACAAACCAAGAAAACGAAATCGGATTTGTTGTTGGACAACATTATGAATTTAGTAACCCCCCACTAGAAACCAATTGTGTTCCATGTGGAGGAGCAAAAAAATTCGAACGCAAAAAATTCGCGGAAGGATGGTGCATAAACTACGACGAAACGAGAGGCTTCTATGTTTTTCAAGGGAAACCTATCGGCGAAAAACTTGAACATTACTTTACTGTCGAATGGGGTAAAGGTAGCGTCGCCGAAAACGTCGCACCGCCACACTTACGAAGAATAAAATAAAGAGGAGACGCGATGAACCCAATAGACGAGCGCAGTAAAGATTCTTTCAAAAAAATGAAAATGACCCTGCTCCACCGCCCGGGGGGTCTTTGGCAAAACAGGGAAATTGTCTGCTTATCAGAAAAACTACAAAACGCAATCTGTAGGCACCTAGAGTTTCCTGAGTACGTGGTAATATCAGGACACCATCAGGAAGAAGAGGTAAGATCCATTTGCTTTGGCTCGGCGTATACGATTACGCAGGTAGAAGGGGCAGATGATAAAAGGCTTCCTTTCCGTCCATTTGGTCAATAGTCCTTTTTTGCATTTTGCAAAGTATCCAAGGCCCCGTCGATTTTTTCGGCGAGGCCTTGCTTTAATTTTGAGGAACCTTTCTTTCCTTTTCTTAGTTTAAATTAAAACACTCATCTACAAATTTTTGGAGAGGCAAAGGCCTCCTGGAGATTAATTTTCCTCTTTTATCAAAGCTATAGGCTGTGAGAGCTGTCGGTTCTCTAATTACTTGCTTTTTATCACCTTCTTGCTATAATTCAACAAATGGAAAATCTAGCGAATATACTTCCTTATATACAAATAGTGCTTTCTTTATTGCTCGTAGCATCAATTCTGTTGCAACAAACTGGTAATGATTTAGGCGGAGCCTTTGGTGGTGGAGACAATTTTTCAGGCGGACACACCAGAAGAGGATTTGAAAAAACACTTTTTAACATAACAATTTTTATTGCTATTCTTTTTGTTGCTTCAGCATTTATTGCTCTAATAATTTAAATTAAAATTCTAAACTAAATTCTTAAACCTGTGAAAAATACAGACATAAAAAAGGTTTTTTCTCGTCGATTTAACATATCTAAACTTAAAAAACTCGAAGATACACTTAAATCGCTATCCCTAACCGAAAAAACAATTTTGGGATTTTTTGCTGTTATTCTCGCTCTTAGCACGGCAATAATGTTATACAAAATAAACGACAATTTCATGATTGAAATCCCTGAAAAAGGAGGAAGCCTGACAGAAGGAATAATCGGGACTCCAAGATTTATAAATCCCCTTTTAGCTATATCAAATGCTGATAGAGATTTATCCTCATTAATTTATTCAGGGCTGATGAAAGCAACTCCCGAAGGAGAATTGGTTATGGATTTGGCGAAAGAGATTAATGTTTCAGAGGACGGTCTTACATATGATGTAACTCTAAAAGATGACATATATTTTCATGACAACACGGAAATAACAGCGGAAGACATCAAATTTACTATAGAAAAAACTCAAGACAGTATCATTAAAAGCCCCAAAAAAGCCAACTGGAATGGTGTTGAGATTGAAAAAATAAGCGACAAAGAAATCCGTTTTATATTAAAAACCCCGTATTCCCCTTTCTTGGAAAACACAACCTTGGGTATTTTGCCTAAGCACATTTGGGAAAGCGTTGCTTCGGAGCAGTTCGCATTTAGTCAATTAAATATAGAACCAATTGGATCCGGCCCATACAAAATCGAAAAAGTAAAAACGAATTCATCAGGGATATTAGAAAGCTACACACTAGAATCTTTCAATAAATATGCCCTCGGAGAACCATACATATCAAAAATTACTATCAATTTATATCCCAATGAAGAAAAACTTGTGAAAGCCTTTGAGGGTGGCATCGTGGAAGGTATTGGAATAATTTCTACAGAAAAAGCTGAAGAGTTAAATAACAAAGGAAAAAGAATAGAAAGAACAACCCTTCCCAGAATCTTTGGATTATTCCTAAACCAAAACAAAAATTCTATATTTACAAATATGGAAATACGAAAGGCTTTAAATAAATCCTTAGACAAACAAAAAATTATAGACGAAATATTAAATGGTTACGGAGTCCCTATTAATGGACCAGTCCCCCCCTCTTCAAGTTATTTTGACGCAACGACAGCAGAAAATTCCTTAGATATTGAAGGAGCAATTGAGATATTAGAAAAAAATGGATGGAAATTAAATGAAAACAGGGTACGAGAAAAAACAATCAAAAAAGTTGTAACACCTTTTAGTTTTTCAATTTCAACATCAGACGCACCAGAATTAAAAGCTGTCGCTGAGATACTCAAAGAACAGTGGAAGAAAATTGGAGCAGAAGTAACAATAAAAATATTTGAGGTAGGTGATCTCAACCAAAATGTTATCAGACCAAGAGATTATGAATCTCTGTTATTTGGTGAAATTATAGGAAGAGATATGGATTTATTTGCTTTCTGGCATTCTTCTCAAAGGAATGACCCCGGTTTAAACATCGCTCTTTATGCAAATATAAATTCTGATAAATTATTAGAAGAAGTAAGATCAACCTCAGTAGAAGAAGATAGATTAAAAAAATACATAAAATTCCAAGAAGAAATTACTGATGATGTCCCTGCAATATTTATCTATTCTCCTGACTTTACATACGTCCTCCCGACAAAAATCAAAAATTTTTCTATGAAGCAAATAACGATGCCTTCTGAAAGATTTTTGGACGTTCATAATTGGAATATAGAAACAAATAAAATTTGGAAAATCTTTCAATAAAAAACTATTTTATTATATTTACACACATTATTAAATTATTATTAAAAATTAAAAAACACATATGATTAAAACTACAAACAGTAGCTCTGGAGCTACTTCTAGACCTAGTACGCAAAAAAGAACAAACACATACAAGACGCCACAAAAACAAACTCATCCAAGTAAAAAATACGTGATGAAAACTCCTGCCGTTGAGAAAGATGTTATAAGAATAATCCCTTTAGGAGGAGTGGAGGAAGTTGGAAAGAATATGCTGGTCCTTGAATTCAATGACGACATATTAATTTTTGACTGTGGCTTCCAGTTTGTTTCAGAAGAAGATGCACCAGGGATTGATTACATAATTCCTAATGTAAAATATCTCCAAGAAAACAAACATAAAATTAAAGCCCTTATAGTAACCCATGGACATCTTGACCACATAGCGGCTATCCCCTATATAATGGATAAGATAGGCAACCCTCCTATTTATGCGAGAAACCTAACCAACATAATGATTAAGAAGAGAATGGAAGAATTCCCCAGAGTGGCTATGCCTAACTTAAAGGATGTTAAGCCCAGAGAAAGAATCAGATTAGGGAATCTATCTCTTAAGTTTATAGATGTGACCCACTCTATTCCAGACTCTATGGGAATCTCTATTGAAACACCTTTTGGGAATGTTGTAATAACAGGTGACTTGAAATTAGAACACGTAGACGGAATTCCAACAGAAAAAGAAGAAAGAAACTGGGGAGACATCGGAAAAGAAAATAATATTTTATTAATAGCAGACTCAACTAATGTTGAAAAGCCTGGCTTTTCTATCCCTGAGTCTAATATTCTTGATAATATTGAAGAAATAATTAAAAAAGTTGATGGACGAGTAATTATAGGGACCTTCGCCTCTCAGTTCGAAAGAATGGTAAAAATTATAAATATCGCAGAAAAATACAACAAAAAAGTTGTCACAGAAGGAAGAAGTATAAAAACTAATATAGAAATAGCAAAATTAGCAGGATTGTTAAACCCAAGAAAAGAAACTCTTATAGCACCGCAGGATATAAGTAATTACCCTCCTGATAAAATTTTAATCCTGGCGACAGGGGCACAAGGAGAAGAATTTGCAGCCTTAATGAGAATGGCTACAAAAAAGAATAAATATATTCAATTAGGGAAAAGGGATACTATTATCCTTTCCTCTTCTATTGTTCCTGGTAATGAAATAAGTGTTAGAAAATTAAAAGACAACCTAAGCAGACACGATGTAAAAATAATTAACTACCAAGTCTCAGATGTCCACTCAACAGGTCATGGAAATGCCGGGGAGCTAGCTTGGATAAACAAAATGGTGAATGCTAAGTATTTTATGCCAGCCTACGGACACCACTCTATGCTTAAAATACATGCTGAGGTTGCAAGATCAGTCGGAATGAAAGACGAAAATATAATTGTCCCAGATGATGGGTCAATTGTTGAAATTCAAGATGGTGGAAAAAAAATAGTTGTACGAAAAGAAAAAGCTCCTTCAAGTATAATGATGGTGGATGGTTTTTCTGTTGGAGATATTCAAGAAGTAGTTATCCGTGACAGACAAACATTAGCTCAAGACGGAATTTTTGTTGCTATTGCTACCGTTGATGTTAATACAGGAAAGCTAAGAAAATCACCCGATATAATTTCACGTGGATTTGTTTATCTTAGAGAATCGCAAGAGCTTCTCCAACAAACAAGAAAGATTATAAAGAAAACAGTAGAAGACGGGGCCGAAGGAATGAGACCAATTAACTTTGAAACAATAAAAAAAGAAGTAACAGATAATGTCGGAAGGTTTTTACTAAAGAAAACAGATAAAAGACCTATCATTATTCCAGTTATTTTGGGGGTATAAAAAAAGCTAACAGCTTACAGCCAACAGCTGACAGCTAAGGAAATCATTAAAATTTAAATGGTCCGTCAGATGACGGACCATTTAAATAACTTAGGGAGTAAATTGATATTAAAAATTACAAAATTTTTAGTTGTCTGTTATAATATAATTTACAAATTATAAAAAATGATAAATATCAAGAAAAAATTAGGAACTGCAGAAGTAAAAAAACGACGTGCTTTCGTCGCTATATACGTAATGTCTTTCTTTTTTGCTCTTAGTATCGCCTTACCTACTTATATAAATTCATCGTTTTTGAGCAGATTTATTTTAGAAAAAAATGTCGGAATTTTTTACGCTATTGCTTCCTTATTGAGTCTCTTAGCTTTAATTTGGATTCCGTCCTTGTTGAAAAAGATTGGGAATTATAAAATTATATTATTATTATTAATAATAAACACACTCTCTTTATTTATTATCGCCTTTTGCCCTTATTTTTTAATTGCAATTAGCGCGCTTGTAATACATTTAATTTTAACTACTATTATTTTATTTAATTTTGATGTATTACTCGAAAATCTATCAACCGACAATGACACTGGAGGAATAAGAGGAACGTACTTATCGATTAAAAATTCCGCCTGGGTCGTAGCCCCTATCCTAACAGGTTTTGTTTTAACAAACGGTGATTACTGGAAAATATATACCTTGTCTGGTGTTTTGTTACTTCCAATTATTTATCTTCTAATTAAAAATTTTAAAAATTTTGAAGATCCCAATTATAAGAAAATTCTTTTTTGGGGAACATTAAAAATAATTAAAAAAAGAAAGAATGTTTTTAGAATTTTTATGTCTAGTCTATTGTTGGACTTCTTCTTTTCTTGGATGGTGATCTACACACCGATATATTTACATAATCACTTGGAGTTTAGTTGGACCGTAATAGGTATTATGTTTACCATAATGCTTTTGCCTTTCCCTTTATTGGAGATGCCTCTAGGAAAACTAGCAGATGAAAAATATGGGGAAAAAGAAATGCTTAACACTGGTTTTATAATTATAGCAATAACAACAGCTATTTTAACATTTATAACATCAACCAACGCGATACTATGGACGGTAATGTTATTTGCTACGAGAATCGGAGCAAGTATGGTTGAAATAACCACCGAGAGTTATTTCTTTAAAAAGATTAAAAGTGACGATTCGAATTTGCTGAGTTTCTTCAGAATGACGAGGCCTGTTGCTTATATAATTGGACCTATCTCAGCCAGCATTCTATTAGCCTTTGTTGCCCCTAATTATTTATTTGTAATTTTAGGTTTTATAGTAATAACCGCAGGGCTATATTTTAGTTTGGATCTTGAAGACACAAAATAATTAAATATATAATAAAAAGAAAAAGTACCCAAAACTTACAACTATAAGTTTTGGGTACTTTTTCTCTTCTAATACTTTTGTATTGATAATTCTTCAAATTTTAGTATTATAAAAATAGGATGAACAAGAACTTCAACAACCACAAAGGAGGCTGACCATGGAACAAGTTGAGAGACTCGTATTACTAGCTGAGTTGCCAAATGAGTTTTGTGCACTCAACCACGGGCCCCAAACAAGAGAGGAGGATTTCCCTGCTGAAAACTATCTGATAATCCCCGTTGGCTTCAAGAAAGAAAAAGTGATTGAAGAAGTAGCTGTTCGTGAGCTAGTTATTCCTGTCTGCCATGAATGTGCCGTGGCACTGGTTCAATGAAAACAAGGGGGGCTTGCCGATGGGAGAAATACTAAGATTTGAGATTACAGGAAAAGAAGTTTCATATGGTTCAAAGAAAAGAACGCGCGTAACAAGAAGCGAAAGGGGGTGCAATGAACCTTTCAAAGATCGGTTCTGGTGCCCTGAGCAAAAGTGGTTTATGAGGACCCAATGTCCCTTTGCAAATTTTCATGAGTGTGAAAGTTACAAGAGAATGTGTGGTGTAAGATGAGGGGAAAACATCACACAAAAAGACCCGCACGAGAGATCGTACGGGTCTTCAAATTTTATAATAAACTTATTTTAAAGATCTATTTTATAATCACAATAATTAAAAATTTCTTCTTTATTGTCTGCTATTAATATAGTATTATTTTTACTAATAATTTTCTTAAAAACTTTTATTAAGATAGGAATATCCATTAAGTGCAATCCCCTAGATGGTGTATCAAAAATATAAATACACCTATCCCCTAATTTTTTTGAAAGTATATTTGATATCCTTACCCTCTGAGCCTCTCCCCCACTTAGCGAACCAGATTTCTGTCCAAGTACTAAATATCCTAGCCCGACTTCTTCAAGAAATTTTAATTTTCTTACTATTAAAGAATTTGACTTAAATATCTCCAAAGCTTCATCAATAGTTAAATCCATAACATCACGAATATTTTTCCCTTGAAACTTTACTTTTAAAACATCTTTCAAAAAATCATCTTTTTCTTCTAAAATATTTTTTGAAATAATAAAATCTGACTTTGTTAATTTCAATTTTTTAGTTAATTTTTCATTCGAAAAAATTTCTCTAATATTACCCCAAACTTTTGTGTATGTTGCGAGTATACTTGAAGGGTGGTCACTAATCGGTAATTGAGGGACAATATAAGATCTACGAACATTTGTTTTTCCTTTCACGTTGACGCTTTTAAGTCTTATCTTCCAAGAATCTTTTCCTTTAAACAAAGCGCGGTAAGTTACATCCAACAAGGTAGATTTGCCTATTCCAGAACATCCTGTTAGACAAACAACACTTGTTAAGGGGAAACTCAAACTGAAATTTTTGAAAGGACCATCATTTATTTTTGATATTGTTATTGTTTTTTTCTTATCATCAAGAGGATATTTAACTGATTTTATATTTTTAACAAAAACATGTTTTGCTGTAATAGTTTTTGATTTTTTGAATTCTTTAAGATTACCTTGAAAAATAAGTTTTCCTCCGTAACGACCAGATCCTGGACCAAGTTCAATTATATAATCCGCATTAACAATAATTTCTTTATTATGTTCAACTGCAATTATTGAATAGCCTTGCTTAACCTTATTCTTCAACATTTTTAAAATTAACTCCCGCTCCTCTTTGCAAAATCCAGCACAAGGTTCATCCACAACAATTAAATCATCTTTTTTCATTTCTGATAATTTCTTTTTGAGTTTATCTAAATTAAATTCTCCCAAACTCAATTTTGAATTTTGGGGAAGAATAACTTTTTGTTCTAATATATCAACTTTTTGTGGCAAATTTTTAATATCCCATTCTTTTTTTAAAGAATTATTGTATAAAACATCATGAACCAAAGTAGATTTTCCACTACCACTCGGACCAACAATAGCCACTAATTTTTGCAAAGGTATTTTTACAGAAAATTTATTTAAATTATTTTTAGTTACATTCTTAACTATGATATATTTCATAATTTTTATTAGAAATTAGATATTAGGTATTAGAAATTTTAAAACCCTGAATTGCTTCACTGTTCCGCTTTGCTCCATTCCTCGCAAAGACGAGCGAATTAAGAAATACCAACTTTTTTTCTTACTTCCTTCATTTTCTCTTCTGCAATTTTCCTCATTTTTTCACCACCCTCTTTCAAAATTCTTAAGGCTTCCTCTGGATTTTTTTCTAATTCTTTTCTTCTTTCTCTTATTTCTCTTAGATAATTATTTATAACATCTGCTACGTATTTTTTAATTTCAGCATATCCTACTCCCCCTTTTTCAAACATTTCTTTTACTTTCTCATTTTCTTCCCCTGTAGCAAAAAGTTTAAAAATTTTATATAAATTATAGTCCTCAGGATTTTTCTTTTCTTCAATCCCCTTTGAATCCATCGGGATAGACATCACCAGTTTTTCAGTCTCTTCTTCAGAAGCAAAAAGAGAGATAATATTTCCATAACTCTTACTCATCTTTCTCCCGTCGGTCCCAGGAACAACCGCTACTTCTTCTTTTATAATGGCTTCTGGTAACTTAAAAGTTTCTCCGTAAATTCTATTAAATTTTTCGGCAATATCGCGAGCCATTTCGACATGTTGCTGTTGATCTTTACCAACAGGGACAACATCAGTATTTTGGATCAAAATATCCGCTGCCATTAAAATTGGATAATTAAAAGTTCCAATACTTATATCTTTATTCTTTGCTTCAGCATCTTTAAAAGCGTGGGCTCTCATTAAATAAGGCATTGTTATAATAGTATCCAATATCCAACAAAGTTCTGTAACCTGTGGTACATCTGACTGTTTAAACAAAGTTACTTTTTCTGGGTCTAAACCAATCGCTAAATAATCCAATACGACATTGATTATGTTTTCTCTCATCGTTTCAGCATTTTGAATTGTGTTTAGAGAATGATAATTTGCGATGAAAGGAAAACTTTCATATTCATCTTGCATATCAACCACTTGTTTCATCATCCCAAAATAATTTCCAATATGAGGTTTCCCTGAAGGCTGTATCCCTGTTAATAGTATTTTTTTAGACATAATTATTTAATGATTAATTTAGCAATTTTGCGTCCTAATTTGATAATTTTCTCCCCAGCGCCTAATGTATAAGTAGGGTCTTCAATCGTCTCTCCGTCTAATTTTACGGCTTTTTCGACTACTTTTCGCCTAGCCTCTCCGTTTGAAGAAACAAAGTCTATTTGGTTCAAAACAGCCAAAATCCCTTCGCCAACCTTAACCTCAAATTCTTCAATATTTTCTGGAATCCCTCCTTTTTGAAACTGAGTTTTAAAATTTTCTTCGGCTTCTTTTGCTTTTTCTTCTCCTTTCATTTTTTTAACAATTTCAAAAGCAAGTCTTTTTTTAACTTCCATAGGGTTACTGCCTTTTACCAAGTTTTTTATCTCATCAAGCGGTAAATCTGTAACATTTACAAACAGAATCTCCATCATTTCATCAGGCTGAGACATGACCTGTCCGTACATATCACTGGCAGAAACATCCAAAAATACACCAGTGCCTTTACTTTTTGACATTAATTCCCCAGTCTTTGGGTTTTCCATTAATGTAACAGCCACAACTATTTTTTCCTTATCTTTTAACTTCCTGAGAAGGGTTCTTCCTGCCAAAGCATTAAAAATCTGATCAGTTCCACACAACTCAACATCAACATCCATTACAACTGAATCATACCCTTGCATAAGCGGGTAAAAAAATTCGTGTAAATATATCGGCTTGCCATCTTTCAATCTCTTATCAAACATATCTCTTTCTATCATTTGTTGTACTGTAAAATTGCTTGATAAATTTATAATATCTTCAAAATTTAATTTAGAAAGCCATTCATTATTATATTTTATAACAGGAGGGTTTTCTTTATCATTAAAATCCATCAATGGTTTGATAAGCTCTTTCCATATTTTTACATTTTCTAAAACATCATCACGAGTAAGTTGTTTGCGAGATGATTTTTCTCCAGTTGGATCACCGATACGAGCGGTAAAATCACCAAAAAGAACGATTACTTCATGACCAAGCTTTCTAAATTTTTCAAGAAGCATTAAATTTTTAGCGTGACTCAAGTGTAAAGTTGGAGCAGTAGCGTCAAAACCAATGTAAAATTTAAGTCTTTCACCATTTAAAAGCTTTTTACGAAATTCATCTTTTGTTGGTAAAATCTGAACAATAGTTCCTCTTTCAAGGATTTCGTCTATTTTTTTTGCATCTGTAATTATGTCCATATAAAAAGCATTATATCATAAATATAATATGAAAAAACCACCTAAATTGATCATAAAAAACTATTGTGAAATTAAGGGTTTTTCTTAAAAAATACCTTGCAAAATATTTCCCTGTATTATAAACTTTCCAACGGAAAGCATAAAGAATAAAAATCTTAAGAACAAGGGAGGTCCACTGTGGGAACAAAAGCAAGCTCTGACAGAAGCGCCAATGTAGCTCCTCTCGATCTAGAGAACGAGGAATCTTTGCTCACAGCAAATGCAGAGAGACTGCGCCTGAACATGGCGGACCCTGAAAGATTCCCTCCGGAATCAGGTCTCCTTATCCCAGGAGAAGATCTGCCCTAAGTGCAGATTTCCTCCTCGCAAAAAGCCCCGCTGGTGCAAACTGGCTGGGCTTTTAAAATTATTATTACTACAAAAAATTAATGCTTTTTATAATTCACGAATCTTATCCATAATTACCTCTCTTGCGTTTTTAAACTCTTCGATACTTACTTCTTTTTTATCACCGAATAAATCATTCGGATAAATTGGCTGTCCAAATATTACTTCTATTTTTTTTCTACCAAGAAAATCTCTTTGAGTATGCGGTTTGTATAAACCTCTTATTCTCACAGGAACAACTGGTGATTTCGTCCGATAAGCCAAAAAACTAACTCCTGGCCTTCCTTCTGCAATCTCACCATCTCTGGTTTTTCTCCCCTCTGGAAAAATACAAACACTTTTCCCGTCTTTCAATATTTGAATATGATGTCTCAAAGCTATATCGTAATCTTTTTTCCCCGTGTAAGCGTTGTGAGCTCCCCAGAGGCGAAAAAAAAGACCGCCATAAATATGCTGTCTCCATCCACTACTAACATAAAATTTTTGTTCTCTTGAAACGTAAAACATAGGCATAAGACAAGAGAAAAATGGCAATGATGCAGGAATCATAATAGGGTCTAACTCGCTAGAATGATTAACTGCAAAAATCGTTCCAAAACAATTTTTTTCCAGTTCTTTAAGATTTTTTAATCCCTTTACCTTATATGAACAAAATAATTTAAAAAAAATTCTAGTTGGAATCCAAATAGTAGTTTGTAGTACCCACGGGGCTATGTAATAAATTTTTTTCATATTTTATCTAAAATGAGGATAATGCATAAATAAAAAATTAGATGCCTTCCTTTTTTATTTCCTCAATTAAAGATTTTGTTTTCTTACTTAACTTATCAGGTAATTGAATATTTAATTTTACTAAAATGTCTCCTCTTTTAGAATTTCCCATAGAAATCCCCTTTTCTCTTATTCTTAAAATTTCTCCAAATTTTACCCCTGCTGGTATTTTTAGATTTATTCTTTCTTCCAAGGTCTCGATGTCATAACTTGACCCCAACAAAGCATCGGTTAATTTTATATTCAAATCCATCACTAAATTATTTCCCTCTCGCCTAAAGGTTTTATGGTCACTCACATGAATTTTTATATATAAATCACCAGAAATTCCACCGGCAATTGCTTCCCCAGAACCACTTAATCGAATCATCTCTCCATTATTTATCCCAAGAGGAATGTTAACGACGATTTCTGTCTGTTTTCGGCTAACCCCCTCACCATGACAAGAAGAGCATTTATTTTTTGGGACGCTTCCCTTACCATGACAATGGTCACACATCCTCGCGCTAGAAAAAGTGCCAAGAAGAGATCTTTTTGTCTCATGAATTTGTCCATTACCATTACAAATAGAGCAAGTTTCTTTCTCGCTGCCAGGTTTAGCTCCACTTCCACTACATGAATCACAAACGGAATTTTTTGTAATGAAAACTTTTCTTTGCACACCAAAAACTGCTTCCTTAAAAGAGATCTCTAAATCTATAGCTATGTCGTTTCCTCTTTTTGTTTTGGGTCTTCCCCCTCCAAAAATATCACCGAAGATGTCCCCCAAATCAAAATCGACTCCCCCTGATGCTTGTTGTTGTGCAAAACTAGAAAAATCAAACCCGGCTCCACCAAAATCAAAACCTTGGGCTCCCCCTGAACCCCCTTCGCTAAATACCTTCCCGTAAGCATCGTATTCCGCTTTTTTCTTATCGTCAGACAAAACCGAATAAGCTTCGCTTATTTTTTTAAACATAACTTCGTCCCCACCTTTCTTGTCAGGATGATATTTGTGAGCCAGTTTGTGAAAAGCTTTCTTTATCTCATTTTTAGATGAGCTCTTCCCGACTCCAAGAATCTTATAATAGTCTTCGTCCATAAATGATATATTACACCAAAATAGCCTAAATGTTAAGGGAATTTTTTATCTTATAAATTCAATAAATTAACCAATTTATTTCTACTTGGCAGGATTATTAACCCTTCCCATAAATAGGACATTCCCTGTTTGATTTTGCTGAATCAAGAAAATAAAAGGGTGATCAGCTCTAAAAATAAGGACTTCATCAGGGATATCGACGAGAACAGAGGTTATTTGCAGACTAACAGCTGTCGCAGCAGCAGCTTCTGTCCCCTCTTCATTAACTTCGACAAAAGCTTGGTGGATAACCTGTCCAATAAACAAATCTTTTTTACCAGTCATTCCAGAAAAATCAGCCAATTCTGAATTAAAAGAATTAGACATCCCCATCTTTTCTAAAGTATCTTTCATAAAATCTTTAGTTTCAAACTTGAATTTTGGTAAATACACGTCTACCCTCACTTTGTGTGAAGCTGTTTTCCATTCCGCTATTTTTTTGCTATCAATACTTTTTTCAATTCTAGATAAATCACTTCCTTTTGGGAGAATAACGAGCATGGATAAATTTCCCCCTTCGTAGGGTAATTCGAGAAATTGAACCTCATCGTTTTCGGTATAATTAAATTTAGCGTCATCCCCCATCAATTGCATCGTTGGAACTTTTACGACCGTATCTTTGTTCACCTCAAAATCTTCATCCTTGGTATCCTTTTTATCAAATGGCTGTGCCCAATTTCCTTTAAAATAAACAGCGTTAGTTAACACTGAACGGGTCATTTCTGACAACACGCCCTGAGGAATAAGATCCTTAATTTTATTATTTGTTTTACTCTCCACCCAGTCATTTATTGTAACTCTCGATTTTTCGGTCTCTCCTACAAAATCAAGATTGATAACTTCCCCTCCATAATAATTTGTTACATTAAATTTATAGTCATCCAGGAAAGTAAAATCTTTTTGTGCCCACAGAGCATTGGCCGTTGATAATTTGTATGTCTTTTCTTCTTTGTTTATATCGTTGAATATTTTTGCAAATGAAGCCCTCCTGTCTTCGTCCTCTTTAGGAAAATAGAAAACTTTTTCTATTTCTTCCGCGGTTGTTCCTTCTGCACCCTCATATACCATGGCGAGAGCGCTAGAAATACTATAGGGTGAGAAAAAAATATTTTTATTTTGATATTTTTCTGTGTATTGAAAATAAAGATTAAAAGCAAACTTATTATTTGCATCAACTATTCCCGCAACGCCTTCTTGGGTTGCTCCAGTCTCATCTGCCATTGGTTGTTCATCAACTGATATAAAAGATAGCTCGTTATCCCCTCTAGTAAAATAAGAAATACCAGCAATAAAAATAACTACCACCAGAATTATTAAAGATTTTTTCATAATTTTTTAAGTTAGACTAAATGTATAATATACTTAATATTACTACAATAAAAAAACAGAAACAAATACCCTAAAGATAAAATTTACTTTATAACTTTAAGGCTGAATTAACACCTGAAGCGCACCCAAACACAAACCCGTGGTATAGAATAGTTTTGTTACAAGCTAATCAAATACCACGG
>MFAE01000006.1 GCA_001774495.1 Candidatus Campbellbacteria bacterium RIFOXYC2_FULL_35_25
TGGATTACTTCTTTCTGTGCATTCTCTTGCTGGTAGATGTTTTCTTCGTTCAATACAAGAGGAGAGGTTTTGAGTAAATTGGAGATGTTGATTTTTAGGTGGGAGAAAGCAACTTTCGTACTGCCTACCCCATTAAAGAGCTGGCCGGCGACATTTCCACTTATATGAATAACATTTTTCAAATATTTGATCTCTCCTCTATAAAAATTTTCGGAATAGCTGCTTATCCCTTGGGTAATTTTTTGAGGGACAGAAAGTAAGCTTTTTAGAGTATCTCCTCCTATCGTGGAAACATTTTGATTAATTTGTTTATAAAGCCCAGAAGTTCGGCTTTTAATATTTTGTGAGACTCCTCCATTTGCAAAAACCCCAAAACTAACCAATAAGAACAAAATCAAAGTAGAAACCATTATCCTGGTGCTCCAAGGAGAGTTTTCCAAAGAAATCAAACTTCTTGTAGAAACAGATGTATCTTGTTTAGGCGAAATTTCATTACCAACAATAGAAATAGAAACGGAATCCAAATCGTTTTCCTTACCCGACAGCAAAGAATCTATATATGTGATAAGGGACCTTTCTTCCACAAATCTATTTCTCCCCACCATCTTGGAGTTAAGTTTTTGGGCACGACACAACTGCCCAATGTAATCATTGGTATATCTAGTTATCTCGGCAGCTCGTTTAGACGAGATATACTTTTTACCGTCAAAAAAGACTTCATCTGAATTCATATACTCATATATAATAACATTTATTACCTATTTATATCTAAAGCAGACGTGGGGATAATTCAAATTCTATTTATACTTAAGAGTCTTAGATGAATCAAGTTTGGAAGCTTTTATTGATGAGCGAACTCCTGTAAGAAAACCAATTACAGCAGAGAAAACAATGATAAAAGTTACAAGCCAGGGAAATCACTTTTTTCTAAATCTTACTCTTTTAGGAGGCTTTTGAGTAAATCCTGCAAAACCTTGGGGTTGGCAGAGCCTTTTGTGGCCTTCATTGCTTGCCCCATTAGATATTTGATGGCAGTTTCTTTTCCTTTTTTATACTCTTTAACGGTCTCCTGATTTTCAATAATTACCTTCTCAACAACATTCTTGAGATCGCTTATATCATTTTTTTGAAGCAGATTATTTTCTTCTGCAATTTTTTTAGAATTACCACCTTTTTCAAATAAAATTTTCAAAATATCCTTGGCCCCACGAGAAGACACTTTATTTTCTCCTACCATCTTTATCAATTCAGAAAAATTGTCTTTATCAACATTTTCCACTCCCCCCACTTCGCTATTTTTAACCATTCCGACCAAATCGGATGTAATATAATTTGAAGCAAGTTTAATTAAATCTTTGTTGTCACCAATTTCAATCACAACGGCCTCAAAAAGATTTCGGTAAGTCTCGTCGATTACATACATTTCTACATCCTCTTCTTTAATTCCAAAGTCTCTCAAAAATCTTTCTCGTTTCTCCCATGGCAATTCTGGTAAAGCATTTTCTAGAACATCTTTATTAAATTCTGCGATTTCGCTTAATTTTAATTTCGGCAAATCTGGGTCAGGAAAATATCGGTAATCTGCCGAACCCTCTTTCACTCTTTGAGAAAAAGTTTTTTGTTTATTTTCATCCCAACCTCTTGTCTCTTGAATGATTTCTCCTCCCTCCTCTAAAACTTCTATTTGTCTTTTAACTTCATAGTCAATGGCTTTTTCAACGACCTTAAACGAATTCAAATTTTTTACTTCTACTTTTGTTCCAAAATGTTCATTATCACTCACGGAAATATTTGCTTCAATTCTCATTTCTCCTTTTTCCATGTTAGCTTCTCCTACTCCTAAATATCGAAGCAACAATTGTAATTCTCTCGCAAAAGCACTTGCTTGCTGGGCGCTACCCACCACCGGTTCGGTAACTAATTCCATCAAAGGGATACCTGCGCGATTAAAATCTACCAAACTGTGGCCCTTTTCATCATGAGTTGATTTTGCTGTATCTTCTTCCAAATGAACTCGCGTAATCTCAACCCCTTTTAAATTACCCCCGGAAACAAGTGGATATTTATATTGGCTTATTTGATATCCCTTAGGGATGTCAGGATAAAAATAATTTTTTCTATCAAATTCAGTAAAATCAGCCAATTTTCCTCCAATAGCTAAGCCTACTTTTAAAACGCTTTTCACAGCCTCCTTGTTCATTACAGGAAGAGTCCCTGGGTGAGCCATACAGACTGGGCAAACATTCATATTAGACCTTATTTCATCGGGGTCATTCTTTGAATTACAAAACATTTTAGTTCTGGTTTTCAGCTCAGCATGAATTTCTAACCCAATAGTTGTTTTATAGTTTTTCATAATAATCGAATTATATCATAAACATCCTATTTGCTCACAAAAATATAAAAAGTTATTGAAGTTGGGTGTCGGACACCCAACTTTTTACCCCAGTACTCAATAAAATTAACCTTCATACCTTTTTTCATTTATATCTCTGATTGTCTCTTCAGCAAACTTTTGATAATCATTTTGATTTTTAAATTGTTCTAAAATTATACCCTTTTCACAAATGTTAAATTTATTATCTTTTTGAATATATTCATTCCAACTAGATCTATTTGGGATTAAATCTAAAAAGTGTTTTCTAGTCCCATCAAATTTTTTGTGAACTTTATTATTTAAATTTACATAAGCACTGGTATGTAGTAATTGTTCATTCGATTCTATATGCACAGCTTTAAACTTTCCTTGGAACAAAGCCCCACTCCTTTTATTTTTTTCATTAAAATATCTTGAGTACCCTCCCCCTAATCTTTTCATAAATTCACTTATTCCTCCCTCGGCTAACTCTTCTAAAATTAAATGGAAGTGATTGGGATTAAGACAATAACAAATAATGTTAACTAATTTTTTACCTTGAGGGTTGGGCGTTTGGCAATTAACTTTTTTAGATTTATTAACAAGAAAAATATCATTCCCTGCTTCTATACTATTAAATTCTTCCAAACTTTGAAAAAATCTAAAAGCATCATATTTATCAGAAAAAATATTTCTTTTATCTACACCTCTATTAAAAATATGGAAATGTTCACCTACTATGAATGGTACTTTCCTCATACCTACATTATACACAAAAGTTGGGTGTCGGACACCCAACTTTTGTGTATAATATTATTTTTTTAAAATTTTTATAAGATAATCAGATAGTTCTTTTATTAATCCATCGTCATAGATAGAAACTGTTTTTACTTCTGGATTAATTTTCTTAATTTTTTTCTTAGTTTCTTCCAAACTCTTTGAATCTACCAGATCAGATTTAGTTAAAATTACTAGCTCTTTTTTTTCCGCCAATTTTTCATCATAGTTTATTAATTCTTTTCGAATTGTATTATAAGCATCGAGAACATCTTCATTCTCCAAAGAAACACAATGAACCAATGCTTTCGTTCTTTTTATATGACGAAGAAATTTATGTCCCAGACCTTTTCCTTCGGAGGCTCCCTCAATCAAACCAGGGATATCAGCTAAAATATAACTATACAATTCTCCTAGATTTGGTTCTAATGTAGTAAAGGGGTAAGCTCCCACTTTAGCTTTTGTATTTGTAAGCTCATTCAACAAAGAAGATTTTCCAGAACTGGGCAAACCAATAAATCCTACATCGGCGATGAGTTCAAGCTCAATAAAAAATTCTGATTCGTGACCACTTTTTCCTGCGGTAAATTCTTGGGGGGTAGTATTTGTTGAACTCTTGAAACGCTCATTACCCAAACCTCCGTGCCCTCCTTTCAAAATAAGAATCTGTTCATTTTCTTCAAGAAGGGTTATTTTTTTCTCGTCCTTTAAGTCAGTGATGGTAGACCCGATTGGTAAATCTATAATTAAATCTTCCCCATCTTTTCCTTCCATGCTATTTTTCATTCCATCGCCCCCATTTTCAGCAATAAACTCCTTCTTATTTTTGTAACTAGAGAGTATATTGATATCACGAACAGCCCTAATGTAAACATTACCTCCTTTACCACCATTACCACCAGCAGGACCCATTTTGGGTTTTCCTCTTTCACTTCTCCAGCGGACAACACCGTCCCCTCCTTTCCCCGCCTTGGCATAAATTTTTAACTCATCGACTAACATAAGCTTCAGTATAAAGTCAAAAGTTGATAAAGTCCATAAAAACAAACGGCTCGAGTTCCTGAAAAACCTGAGCTGTTTGTTTTTTATTTAATTTTCGTCAAAATTGAGTTATTCAGCAAGAGCCAGTTCAGCCAACTTCATAGCCCCTTCTTTTGTCTCTGCTGCACAAATGAAGATCCCATTGTGACAAAAGAGAGCGTCTTTTACCCCGGTAACTTTGGCGAGATCTTCGCCATTTTTACCCGCCCAGCTTTTGGGTAAATATTTTCTTCTTTTAAAAGAATACATGTCGTTGGCAACAGCTGTCACTGACCATCTCTCACCATTTCTGGGTTTTATTACAAAAAGTGGTTCAGGGTATTTATTCAAGACATCCTCCCAAGGATAATTTTCATCCAAAACTATTATTCTTTTGTCTTCCGTTTTCTCGTAAATTTCTTTTAATCTCTCCTCGGCTTTTTCAAAATTGTTCATTTTAACAACCTCACGTTGCAAAAGTTTTTTTGCTAGTTTAACTGCCTGAACGAACAAGCTGTCAAAACTTTCTTTCTCTGGCCAAGAGGGGTCAAAGGTAAAAATAATAGAGGAAAGCATATAAGGATAAATGTTTGGGTAAATTGGTTTATATATTTCTACCCCATTATCCATAGCGTCTATCGGACTAACTAATCTTTCTTCAATTTTTTGAGCGACTTTTTCAGATGCACAAATTTGAGGTCCAAACTTCTTCCAAACCAAACCAAAAGACGAGTACGGGATTCCATTTTCTCTCACGCCAGCACGACCTTCTTGGTGATGATCAAAACGGTTCTTGTCTGGGTCATAAACCAGACCAACATCATAAACAAAATCCCCCGACTCAATTAATTTCTTGTCGCGGGTCCTTATTATTTCAACATCATTAATCTTTTTGTTTAATGCGATTAATATAGTAGCGGTAGCAAAAACATCATCCGCATGGAAACGGTTATTGTGGGTTACTAATTTTAACTTTTTTCTGAAACTAAACATATTCTAAATTCTGCCTTTCTTGTGAAAGTACCACGTTAAAGAAAAGATACACAAAAGAAACAAGACTGTCAACGACAAAGCTAGCCTATTTTTTAATTGAACGATTTCTAAACCATAAGAAAAAATGAAAGAAAAAGGAATAACCCCAATAAAAGTAGCTAATGTGTATTTCTTAAGACTCATTTTTGAGAATAAACCAACTAAGTATCCCAAAATATCAAC
This sequence comes from Candidatus Campbellbacteria bacterium RIFOXYC2_FULL_35_25, assembly GCA_001774495.1. Lineage (GTDB taxonomy): Bacteria > Patescibacteriota > Minisyncoccia > Phycocordibacterales > UBA12079 > UBA12079. The sequence continues at coordinate 5,369 of MFAE01000006.1, forward strand.
TGGAATAATAACATGTAAAAAAACTACCCACCAAAACTCTATATCTTCTGGAACAAATTTTTTATACTTATCTATCTTTTTTTGAGAAACAAATTTAACAAGAACCGGCTTCCCAAAACGACGGGCAATCCAAAAAGCAACGATGGAACCTAAAACCCAACCAACAATAAGATAAACAGTTGTTAGAAATGGCCCAAAGAAAACAGCTACGAAAGGAACTATGGGTAAAACGGTCAGAGGGGCAAAAACAGTAGCTAGGAAAATTAAAAGAATAAAAGCTGAGATACTAAGCAAAGAATTATCTACGATATAATTCCCTAAGAATTCAATAGGGGCTTGCCAAAACAAAGAAATGGCTATTAGAATAAGAAAAATAAAAAAAATTATGTAATTATAATAATTTTTCATTTTTTAATTAAGAGACTGGATTTATTATGGTTCCTTTTTTAAAAGCCTCTATATTCTTTATGGTAGTCTTGAAGATTCTTTCAATCGCTTCTTGGGTATTAAAGGCATTGTGAGGTGTAATGATTACTTGGGGGTGGTCAATAAGATACTGATTGGCTAGAACTATTTTCAATTCTTCTGGGTTAGCATGTTCTTCAAACAGCAATGCCGTTTCATCACCCATAGACCCCTCTTCCTCTAGGACGTCTAGTCCAGCTCCAGCAATAGATTCTTTTTTAAGAGCTTCAACCAAGGCCATTGTTTCAATAACTTCACCCCTTGAAGTGTTTATTATGTAAGCACCTTTTTTAATTTTTGAAATATTTTCTAAATTAATCAAGTGATGAGTATGGGGGTTATAAGGAACATGTAAAGAAATGACGTCTGACTTTTCTAACAATTCATCAAAGTCAGCATATTCGAAACCAGCTTTCTTGGCAAAATCTTCATCTCGATGGATATCAAAAACAAGAACATTCATATCAAAACCTTTTGCCATTCTAATCATATGACGACCAATATTTCCTCCTCCAACAACACCCATAGTTTTACCCATAAGATCAAAACCTCTCAACCCATCCTGAGAAAATTTACCTTCTTTCAAAACTCTATCATAAGCGGGATAAATCTTCCTAGAGATAGCCAACAACAAAGCCATAGCAAATTCTGCTACCGTATTTTCGCCGTAAGTCGGAACGTTCGAAACTTTTATACCCCTTTTTTGTGCTTCTTCTAAATTGATATGGTCAAAGCCAGTTGATCGAGCAGCAATAAATTTTAAGTTAGGAAATCTTTCCATTTCTTCTGCTCCTACATGAGAATTAACGAAGATAGATAAAATTTCTGCTTCTGCATCCCGATAATCAGAATTTTCTTGGATAGAACCTTTCAAAAAAGTTATATTATTTTCTCCCTCTAAACTTTTTGAAAAAAACTCTCTTTCCCACTCGTCTTGATAAAAATATAAGATTTTCATAATTCAAACTTAAATAATTTTATTTTAATAATTTATTCTCCATATTATAGCATTAAAAAAACAAAAACCGCCCTCTCATTCACTAAGTTGGGGGCAGTTTTTGTACATATTTAAAGGAAAAGTTGTAGTTATTTTTCCATTTCCTTCTCTATTTCAAGGAGTCTCTCATACTTCACCCTTCTGACTTCCTGTGAAGGTGAGCCTGCTTTTAGCCCGTAAGCCCCTACTCCTACAGCAAGATCTGCAATAAAAGTATCCATTGTCTCGCCAGAACGATGGGAACAAATTATTTTCCAACCAGCTCCTCGAGCCAATTTAACAGCTTTATACACTTCGCTCAATGTTCCAATTTGATTTGGTTTAATTATGACGGCATTGGCTCTTTTGTTCCTAGTAGAATCAAGGATTGACTCAGTATTAGTGGTGGTTAAATCATCCCCCACAATTAAAACATCTTCCATGATTCCTTTCCTTAAGGCTTTTGCATCCCAATTTTTTACTTCCCTTGTTATATTCTCGAAAGAGGGTAAATCTGATTCATCAAACGGATCCTCAATACTCCCGATGGGAAAGTTTTCAACTAAATTTTTATAGATATTTAAGAACTGTCCTGATGAATATTCCTCCCCTAAAACACTGTAGACTCCGTCTTTGTATAATTCGGAAGCGGCAACATCATTTGCAATAACCATATCACTATCCATTAAATTAGATAACAATTCGAACGGTTCTTCGATGGTTTTCATTTCTGGAGAAAATCCCCCCTCGTCCCCCATTTCTACTTTGCCATATTTCTCTTTTATCGCTTCTCCTAATTTTTTAAGGAAGACTAGTGATTTTCCGTACGACTCTTTAACAGTTTCTCCCCCAGAGATAACAATATATTCTTGAAAAGGTAATCTAAACTTAGCGTGTACCCCTCCGTTTAAGACATTCATAAACAAGTTAGGTTGTGAAGGCTCCACCCTAACCCCTGAAATTTCATTTATATATTGCCAAAGAGGTTTGTTCTCTAGTTTTGCTTTTAATTTTGTTGTGGCGATGCTTACCCCCAAAATTGCATTAGCTCCGAGATTAGATTTATTTTCTGTTCCGTCTAATTCCAAAAGTAATTCATCAATATTTAATGGCTCGACATCCAAACCCATAATTGCTGGACCGATTATTTCATTTACATTTTTAATTGCGGTTTGGACACCTTTTCCATCCTCATCCCTCTTCTCTAGGGCCTCCCGAGAACCAGCACTGGCTCCAGAAGGAACAGAGGCACTCATAAACACATCCTCGGAACCAATTTCAACTTCAATAGTTGGGTTGCCTCGTGAGTCTTTTATTTCTTTTGCTTTACAAGATGTTATTTTGTTCATAATTTCTTCAAATTATTCTATTGTTTCTGTATAAAATAATTTAAAATTATTTCCTCTTTCTCTTTGCTTCTTCATTATTAACAGTCATCGTAGTCTTAATAACTGTGTCAGGAATAAGTGAGATTGAATCAATACCACAATCTACCAAGAACTTTACGAATTCAGGGTAATCGCTTGGAGCCTGCCCACAAATTCCAACTTTTGTTTTTGTTTTTTTAGCTTTTTTCACCAATTCTTCCACTAAGATTTTTACAGCTTCATTATTTTCATTAGATAACCCGACTACTTCTAATGTTCCTGTTGAGTCTCTGTCTATTCCTAGTGTTAATTGAGTTAAATCATTTGAACCGATTGAGAAACCGTCGAAAATCTTAGCAAATTGTTCTGCCAAAATAATGTTCGCCGGTATTTCGGCCATAACGTAAACTTCCAAACCATCTTTTCCTCTCACCAAACCATTTTTAGCCATAATTTCTAGAACCTTCTTTCCTTCATCAACAGTTCGACAGAAAGGTACCATTACTTTTGTATTAGTTAATCCCATTTCTTTTCTAACCTTCACCAAAGCCTTACATTCCAATTCAAAAGCTGGCAAAAACTCTGGAGAATAATAACGAGAAGCCCCTCTGTAACCAATCATCGGGTTTGATTCAACTGGCTCGTATCCGCGACCTCCGATCAAGTTTGCGTATTCATTGCTCTTAAAATCAGACAATCTCACAATAACCGGCTTAGGGTAGAAAGCAGCAGATATTCTGGCCACACCCTCCGCTAATTTATCAACAAAGAATTCAGCTTTATTTTTATAACCAATAGTTAATGCCTCTATCTTCTTTTTTGTTTTAGCATCTTGTTTGTTAAAATTGATTAAAGCTAGCGGGTGAGCTTTGATTGTATTGTTTATAATAAACTCCAACCGAGCTAAACCAACACCATCATTTGGAATAAATGAATTTGAAAAAGCCATCTCAGGGTCTCCTACATTCATCATTATCTTAGTCTTTGGTTTTTTTAATGTTCCAATATTTGTTCTGGTTGTTTCATAAGCCAAAAGACCTTCATAAACTTTTCCTGTCTCTCCTTCTGCGCAGTTAACAGTTACCTTTTGCCCTGATTTTATCTTTTTTGAACCAGTTTCTGTACCAACGATACAAGGAATTCCTAATTCTCTTGAAACAATTGCGGCATGACAAGTTCTTCCTCCTTTATCTGTAACAATAGCTGAAGCGATTTTCATGATTGGTTCCCAGTCAGGATCAGTCATAGAAGTAACAAGAACTTCTCCTTTCTTAAATTTCAAAATATCCTTCACGTCCATAATTTTGTTAACCACGCCTGAGCCAATCTTTTGCCCCACACTTTGTCCAGTAATAATTATCTCTCCAGTTTCTTTTAGTTTAAAATCTTCTATGAAGTTTTTGTCTCTTTGAGATTGTACTGTCTCTGGTCGAGCTTGAACAATGTAAAGCTTCTTATCTTGCCCGTCTAAAGCCCATTCCATATCCATAGGCCTATTATAGTGTTTTTCAATGATAACAGCCCATTCTGCTAACTTTTTTGCCTGTTCATCGGTAATAGATTGCTTAACTTGGTCGGCCAAACTAACTTTTATATTTTTAACTGGCTTGCTAGGGTTAGCCGTATAAATCATTTTAATGTCTTTCTTGTTTATAGTACGAGAAATTATAGATTTGGTTGGTTTAAAATAATAAAACTCATCAGGAGTAACGCTTCCCTGAACCATGTTTTCACCTAATCCATAGATTGAGTTTATTAAAACTGTATTTTCAAAACCTGACTCGGTGTCAATTGAAAACATAACACCAGAAGAAGCCAGATCGGCGCGTACCATTTTTTGAACACCAACAGAAAGAGCAATATCAAAGTGATTAAAACCTTTATCTGTTCTATAAGAAATAGCTCTGTTCGTAAATAATGATGCTACACATTTTTTAACAGCAATCAATAATTCTTTTTCACCTTTAATGTTTAAATAGGTTTCCTGTTGTCCTGCAAAAGAAGCATCTGGTAAATCTTCGGCTGTTGCGGAAGAACGAACTGCCACATCCACATTTTTTACTTTGTACTGAGAAGACAATTTCTCGTAAGCCCCTATTATTTCTTTTTTTAAATGCTCAGGGAATTCAGCTTCTACAATAACCTTTCTTACTTTAGCCCCTCGAGTCATCAAATCCTGAATATTGTGAGTATTTAAACCTTCGAGAATTTTTTTTATTTCATCCATGGCTCCACTTTCTTTCATAAAATCTCTATATGCGTAAGCGCTAGTGGCAAAACCATTAGGAACATTAACACCGCTCTTTGTAAGCTTTTGATACATTTCTCCCAAGGACGCGTTCTTTCCTCCAACAAGCGGAACATCTTTGATTGTTAATTGTTCAAACCAATATATATTTTTTTGATTCATATACTCTTTAAAAATTATTCTTATAAGTCTATCTATTATACACTAAAATTAATTTTAGATTTACACCAAAAAGGGGAAAATCTGTCTTATTCTTCTTCCAAAATTGCTTCTTCAACCCCTTTAATTACTAAATAAAAATCTGCCACGTTTGACCCGGTTCTTTCTGTTTTTATATGTCCGCCAGACTGTTTAAAAAAATTATAGGCGTCATTGTTATCTAAAAAAAGCAAAGTGTCTAAGCCAATGTCTAGTGACTTATCGTATAAGCCCATATCCGCAATAGCCCCTGCCACATCACTATTATCCCAACCATCAGAAGCACAAGCAGCAACGACTGTATTATAAGGAATATGAGGCAGTGCTCCCAAAACAAACTCTTGGTTCCTCCCCCCTTCTCCCTTTCCCAAAACTTTAACGGTTGTTTCTCCCCCCCAAAGATGACAACTTTTAGGAGAATACCCTACGGAAACAAATTTTTGACCTAAGATTCTCGCTTCTCCCTCAAGTTTCGTGTCCTCAATGTATGTGTCATACCCCAATTCTTCAGCTCGCTTCTTCATTTCTTCAAGAGCTACTTGATTTGACCCTAAAAGAATATTAGTAATATTCTCAAAATATTTACCTTTTTTGGGAGTTTCAATCAAGTCTATTTTTAAATTATCCATTCCATATTTTTTCAAAATATTAAGAGCATCCTTTTCTGTTGTTTTATCCATAACAGTTGGACCAGAAGCAATAACACTTAAATCATCCCCAGGAACATCAGACAAAAGAAAAGAAACAACAGTTGCTGGATAAACTAATTTTGCAAACTGACCTCCTTTTATCATAGAGGTGTGCTTTCTTACTGTATTTAATTCTGTAATGGTTGCCCCTTTGTTCATCAGCTGGTCTGAGATTTCTTTTTGCTCTTCCCAAGTCATTTTATAAGGCAAGCACATTAAAGAAGATCCTCCTCCCGAGATTAGTGTTATAACCAAATCATTTTTATCTGCTTGTTTTAATATATCAACAATTGATTTTGTCACAGCAACATTTATTCCTGACGGAAATGGGTGGGTTCCTTCTTCTGAAATCATATTTTTAAAATCACCTTTTTTCACATCAAGAACAACGCCACTGGTTATTTTATCCCCTAACAAATCTTCAAAAACAATAGCAGAATCCACGGCACATTTTCCAATAGCGATAAAATAAATATTCTTATAATTATCAAGACAAATTTTGTGCTCAGCAAAACAAATACTATTATCTTTAATAGAGATCTTTGAACGGATAAGTCTATCGGTTAAAATTGACTCATAGCCAACTTCTAAAATACTAAGTGCGTCTTCTCTTAATTGTGAAGTTGCTAAATCATCAACGTTTTTTATTACCGGGATTTTATTTTCCATATACACTAAGTATAAATTATAAAGTAACAAGTAGAAAGTAGGTAGCGGATAATTTAAATTATAAAAAATCTATACACTAAAGAAAAATAGATACGCTAAAAAAACCAAATAAAAAGTTGTCATGATGACCGCGTTTTTCTTTGACAAAGTATAATCACTAACAATAAAAATATTGACTAATATAGTAGCCAAAAATAAACTAAGCATTATTTCTACTCCTCCAATAGCAACCGTTATCGTTTCACCAAAAAAAACAGTAGCTAGAAATAATGGTAAACCAAGACCAACAAAAATATTAAATATATTTGAACCAAAAATATGAGACATCGCATCATCATTATCTCCACTCTTTGCATTCAAAGCTACCATAACAGTATCAGGGATTGATGTAGCAACGGCAATAACAGAAAAGCCAACTAAAATTGCAGGTATTCCTAATAAAGTAGAAACTATGATTGCATGTTCAGTTAAAAAATAGGCAGCGATACCAATTAAAACCATACTTAGGATAGCTATCGTGATTTCTTTAGCAACAGAGAATACATCCATTACCATCCTAGGGTGATGCGTTTGATATTCTTTTGTTTGTTCAACTATTATATTTGTATACCAAATATAAGCAGCAATAAAAATAACGGCGATAGCGATACCCCAATCAGTTGAATATAAAACGGCCCCCAACAATGCTAATATCGCAATATTATAAAAAATAGCATCTCTCGCCACAACTTCACGACTAACCCGAAAAACAATAGGTGAGAAAAAAACAGCAACACTTGGGATAATTAAAATATTAAACAAAACAGAACCCGCAATAATCCCCACACCAAAATCAAACAAATGAAAATAAGTTACAGAAAAAATAGCAATCATTAATTCTGGGAAAGAGCCAGCAATAGCATCTAGTGTAGCCCCTTTAACTGCAGGAGAAAGATTAAAATAATAGCCTATCTCTGAAGAAGCTTTAGTAAAACGACTTCCAGAAAGATAGATAACGATGCCACTTATTATTATGATTAAAATACTCGTAAACATAAGGATAAGTATAAACCCCCACACCTTTTTTTAAAAGGTGTGGGGGTAAAGTAGCTAGTATCGAGAAACAAAAAACTGCCCCGCATGACAATGCGGGGCAGTACATACAAGGGTGCTTGCTAAACCTCAGTAGCAATGATATTAGCCGCTTCTTCATCTGGTTTACCAAAAATCTCATCCATGGATTCGATTTCGGTATCTAATTGTTGCAGGATTCTTTCCATACAAGAACAAATTCCTGGCAAATCATCAATACCTTTCTTCTGGGCTCTGGAAAGACCCCCAATCAAGTTTTTTAAGAAACCCTCTATCTCCACTAAAAGACGAAACCTGAGGGAACCATTCCCTGCGACCACGCCAGGTTTTTCATCCCGTAGTAAAGAGATAACCTTGATCACTTTGCCGAGAACCGCTGTTTCTTCGACATGATTAATGGGAAGATAAGCACCTACTGTGGCCTTCCCCACCTCTCGGTTAAGAGGGCCTCCTCCCTCTGCATCAAGAATCTTAATAATTTTATTCCACAAACGAGCAACGGAGATGTTGAGATTAATCAGGGTGTTCTTGAGATTCGCTTTCCTCGCTCGCAAGACATACTTCCTGAAAATACAGCAGACCGCGAAAAGAACAAGCGGCAAAACAACAACGAAAAACCAAAAAACCCCTGGTAACGCCTTGACTGTAACCATTCTTGAGAACCTCCTTTAGGTAAAAGTAGTGGTTAGAAGACCAAAATTCTATGTCGAGGGTATCAAAAAAGACCCAAAAACACAAGCAAACCAAAAAGTTGGGTGTCCGACACCCAACTTTTTGGTTTTTTAAATTTTCTACCAAATATCCACTGCTCACTACCAACTAACAAAAAGTCGAGCTAATCTTATCTCTTCATAACTAAAACCATCCCCCAAAATACTTTTAACTGGAGTGAGTTTCGTGTCGCCAGATTTTTTAAATGCTTTTTTAATTTTTTTTAATTTATCACTTGGAAAATCTTTCTCCAAATAGTTTAAATCTAACTTTTCATTCCCCTCAAGTAATTTTTCCAAATGGTTGATAATTGTGTTTTCAGTTAAATCTCTTTCTTTCGCAATATCCTCAATTGAAAGTTTTTTCTCAACTAGTAGTTGCGTTTCATCATAAGTTGAAAGGGTTATTTCTTTCCCTTTTTTTGCACTTCCTCCCACTGATTCCAAAAATTCTTTTTGCTTTTGTTTTTTTGTTTTCTCCACCATCTTTTGTAATTTATCAACCGATTTTTTTGATAACTCCATCAATTCAGTATCCAAATTTAAAACATCTTTGTTTACCTGCAGAGCTATTGTATTCAAGCCCATCAAACGTAACCCATCAATTGATTTAACTCTTGAAAGAGCCACATACCCCATCCCCTCAACAAAAGACTTTGAAAGATCAATCTCTGCTGCATCCAAACTCATTCCCTGACTTTTATGCACAGTAATAGCCCACGCCAAACGCAACGGAATTTGTTTTAGCTCTGCTTTTATCTTCCCTTCGTCATCAATAATCCAACTTTCTCGGTCAACTTCAATTTTTCTTCCATCGTATGTTTTAACAATTGGTAACCCTCTTTCACTAAAATCAGCAACCGTACCCAAAGTTCCATTTACATATTTCTTAATCGGGTTATTTTTTATAAACATAACCGCAGCCCCTTTTTTTAGTCTCAATTCCTCCTGAGCAAAACAGCTTTTTTTTAAAGTTTCTACTAATGCTTTTTTGCCCTTGGTTTCCATTTCAAAAATTCTTGCAGGACCATCTATTCCCTCCAATTCACCTTCATTTATTTTATCAATATCTATATTATGAGTATAAAGCTTGGTTGGAGTAATGTGACTTTTCAGTTCTTTTCTGTACCTAGTTCTTAGCGGAACCAAAACATTCTCTCCTGCATTATTTTGTCTGATACTATTTAAAATATCAACCAAAGTGTCACATTTATGCCTAAACTGTTCTTCCAGATAACAAACCTCTAGATTCATGTTTTGCCACACTCCTGATTTATTTATAAAACTAGACTCGCCTCCGCCTCTAGTAATAGGAGGTAACTGGAAGAAATCGCCCGACAGAATTACCTGCATTCCCCCAAAGGGTAACTCATTTTGTTTGAATCCTCGGCAAACTCTATCAATCAAATCAAGACGATAGTGGTGAAGCATTGAAACTTCATCAATAATTAATACTTTGGTATTCTCAAATCTTTTTGCTAAATACTGTTTTTGCAAAAGTGAATCCATTTCCCATTCATCCAAATCGTCTTTTATTCCGATTCCTGCCCAAGAGTGAATGGTCACGCCGTTCATATGAGTAGCGGCAATCCCAGTTGAGGCAGTTACCCCGATTCCAACCCCATTTTCTTTTAAAAAATCGATATAAGTATTTAAGAGATGGGTTTTTCCACTTCCGGCTGGCCCTGTTAAATAAACATTGCGCCCCATTTTTAAAATTTCCAAAGCCTCAGATTGTTTCATTACATAAGAATAACGAATTATGAATCACGAATCAAGGAAACAAAAAGATTCTGTACCTTTATAATTTCTATGTTTTGACAAGTAACAAGAAACCCCAGGCAACCAAATGCCTGGGGGTGTCAAAATAGAAGCTAACGTGCTTTCAATACCTCAGAAAAGCCAGCTATTTTGGACTTGTCGTGGATGAGGGAAAGAAAATACTGAGTTTTGTGCTTCCGACTTTTCATGTGACACAGAACGTAGTCATCTTGAACTCTTGTAGTAATAGAAAAGTGGAGATGTAGTTTTTCCAAGGCGGTATTTTTTGAGGCTACTCCAGTGACAACCCCTATAACTTTAGGAGTGACCGACCCTTCCTTTTTAAACCTCCTCCTAACAAAAAAATCCATGCTTTTCTCCTTATAGCTAAAGTTACATTTACTCTTCAAACATCCTAGCAACAAGATATCAAAAGCAAGGGCTTAGGTCAAACGCTAACCAAAAAAACATAACTTTTTGGCAAAAACAAAAAAATCCGCTTTGCGGATTTTTTTTGTTTTCTTGATTAGTTGAATAAGTTAAAATTTTGATACAGTTCGAGGAAGTGAAAAAAAATTATTTGAGGCGTATTTATAATACGGTGAAAATAATTTTTTTAAAACTGACGAAGAACTGTGCAAAATTTGGACTTATTCTGTAGTTGTTCCATCAAAATGTTCATCATCAGCCTCAGCCTCTTCTTTTGTTGTATGGATAACTCCGTTTCTGTGATGAGCTGGGGAATAGATAGTGTAAAGTTTCATATCTTCAGTTTCAGAAGTATTGATAACATTATGGTCTGTCCCGGCTGGAATTAGGATAGCAAAACCATCTTCAACAGCAGTTTCAACTCCATCTAAAATTACTTTTCCTTCCCCTGAATCTACTCTGAAAAATTGGTCAGTATCTTCATGAACCTCCATCCCAATTTCTTCCATTGGTTTCAGACTCATAAGAACTAGTTGGCTGTACTTCCCGGTGTAAAGAACTTCTCTAAAATTTGAGTTCTCTTTAGTTAACTTCTCTATGTTTTTTATAAATCCATGCATAATATTTTTAAATTAATTAGTAATTTTCTATAATTATATCATAATGTTCTTTGTTATTTTTTCCAAATAACTCCAAACTTTTTTTATCACTTTTTTCCTTCATTTCAAATGACATTTCATTCCAATTATCCCAAATTCTTATCAATTCATTTTTGGTTGGTTCTTCATGAATAAGCTCAATCCCAGTCTCGGCTCTCCATAAATGAATTGGATCATTTAACAAACTATTAGCTACATCTTTAGGATACTTTTCTAAAATTTCTTTTTTTGAATAAGGAAGTTTATACATTAACCTTAATAATAACAAAGAAATTTTAGTAAAAAAAGGATTTTGCTTCGCAAAATCCTTTTTTTACTACATATGTTATTGTTTCTAAATAATTTCAAATTTAGATACAGTTCGAGGAAGCAAGGGAAAATTTTTCGAGCCTTATTTCCTATAAGGTGAGAATAATTTTTCTGAAGATGACAAAGAAACTCGCCAATTTTGAAGTTATTTATTATTTTCCACAGCACTTTTTGTATTTTTTGCCACTACCACAAGAACACAAATCATTCCTCCCCAGTTTCTCTCCCTGATTTACAATTGGTTTTTGAACCTGCCCTTCTCCTTCTGACCCTGCTTTTTCGGTAATACTCTTTGCTTGTTCATGGATGGCTTGTAGTTGTTGCTGTTCTCTAACAAAAGCTCCAGCTCCCATACTTGGAATAAAGTGTAAAATCTTTTCATTGATTACCCACTGCATTTCCTTAAACATATTCAATCCTTCTCTTTTATATTCAACAAGAGGGTCTCTTTGCCCATAGGCACGTAAATTAACTGATGAACGCAAATAATCCATTACTTCTAAGTGTTCTACCCAAAGCATATCAATAGTTTGCAACATCAGTCTTCTCATAACATCAAAAAATTCGATGTCACCCAACAAACCCCTTTTTTCTTTAATAATTAACCCCAGACTTTCCCGAGTACCAAAAAGTTCCACAGCTTCTTCGGATGAAGTGCTGTAAACTTCTTCAATAATTCCTTCCAAAATATCTTCTATTTCTTTATCTGTGCCAAACAAAATTTTTCTTCTTCTTTCGTAAACAATTTTTCTTTGGTAATTTAAAATATCATCATATTGCAAAACATGTTTTCTGGAATCAAAATTAAACCCTTCAATTTTTTCTTGGGCTGATTCAAGGGAGCGGGTTATCATTTTATTCTGGATAGCCTCATCTTCAGGGATTCCCAATTTGCCCATAAGATTTTTAACCATATCAGAAGCAAACACTCTCATAAGAGTATCTTCTAGGGAAACAAAAAATTGTGTTTCTCCTGGGTCTCCCTGCCTTCCAGAACGACCTCTCAACTGATTATCTATTCTTCGAGATTCATGTCTTTCTGTCCCCATAACAAACAATCCGCCCAAACTCTTAACTTCTTTATATTTTTCTGGGGTCATTGGAATACCGCCAAGTTTAATATCAACTCCTCGTCCGGCCATGTTTGTAGCAACGGTTACTCTACCTTTTTCCCCCGCTTGAGCAATAATTTCACCTTCATTTTCGTGATTTTTTGCATTTAATAATTCGTGTTTTATTCCCTCCGCTTTTAAATACTGTGAGAGTAATTCATTTTTATCAATAGAAACTGTTCCAATCAAAACTGGCTGACCTGTTTTATTTAATTCTTTTACTTTTTTTGCTAGGGCTTTAAATTTTCCTGTCTCTGTTTGAAAAATTAAATCGTCCTGATCTTTTCTTTGAATATCTTGGTGGGTAGGAATAACCACTGTCTCCAAACCATAAACTTTGTAAAACTCTTCTGAAGAAGAGTGCGCTGTTCCTGTCATTCCTGACAATTTTTTGTAAAGACGAAAATAATTTTGGAAAGTAATAGAAGCATAAGTTCGTGATTCTTTCTGAACTTTTAATCCCTCTTTAGCTTCTATCGCTTGGTGTAAACCTTCTGACCACCTTCTCCCTGGTTGTAAACGACCAGTAAATTCATCAACAATAATTATTTCTCCTTCTTTAACAACATACTCCTTGTTTGCATTAAAAAGCGCCTTGGCTCTAACCGCTGTTTCAAGATGGTGAACAAATTTGATTCCCTTTTCAGTATAAATATTTTCTATGCCTAATATTTTTTCTGCCTTTTCTACCCCAGCGTCTGTCAGTGTCACTGCTTTAAATTTTTCTTCTACCTCAAAATCTGTATCCCTAATCATTTTAGTCGCAATTTTCGCAAACTGTGCATACAAATCTTCTGAATCTGTAGTGGGTGTTGAAATGATCAAAGGGGTTCTCGCTTCATCAATAAGAATAGAGTCTATCTCATCTACAATAGCAAAGTTGTATTCTCTCTGACGAATTTGTTCTTTTCTGTATTCAATATTATCTCTCAAATAATCGAAACCAAACTCGTTGTTTGTTCCATAAGTTATATCAGCTCCATAAGCCTCCTTTCTTGTGCAAGGGCGAAGAAACTCATCAACAATTTTATAAGAACCTTCTTCATCTCTTTCTTTATCTAGTTCTGTGTGAGTTGAGTCATAAAGATATGATTGTTCACTGTTTATAATTCCGATACTCAAACCAAGAGCTGAATAAACTTGTCCCATCCAAACAGCATCTCTTCGTGAAAGATAATCGTTAACAGTAACGACGTGCACTCCTTTTCCTTCTAAAGCATTCAAATAAACGGGCAATGTCGCAACCAAAGTTTTTCCTTCTCCTGTTCTCATTTCGGCAATTTTTCCTTGATGTAAAATAATTCCCCCAAAAAGTTGAACATCGTAGTGTCTTTCTCCTAAATTTCGTTTAGATGTTTCTCTTACAAGAGCAAAAGCTTCTGGCAACAACTCATCTAGGGTCTCCCCCTCTTTCAACCTGTCTCTATATTCTTTTGTTTTATTTTTTAAAGCTTCTTCAGATAAATTCAAAAAACTATCCTCCCAAGAATTAATTTTTTCCACTAAAGGCTGAAGATCTTTCTGAGCCTTTTTATTTTCATCCCCACTTAATATTTTCTTTAAAAAATTCATGATTTGCTTATATTAACACAAACGAGGTTCCAAATAAACAGAAGCTTGATTTTATTATCAAAATTGATTATAAATAACAACAGAAATCGGTAGTTAAATCTAAACCATTACAAAAAGGGGCGAAAAATGGAAGGGACGGATTGTTTGTGTAACATGGGGAAGATTTATGCCGGGGACTTCAAACCCAAAGTTCCTCTTGCGGAACAGTTTCAAATCTTCAAATGTGCTCAGCACTGTGGAAAAATGTTTTTCCTCCGGAACGGGCAATTCGTTGAAATGGCCCAACCACACTGAAGTCTAAGCAGCAACAGACCACACAAAAGAGCAAAGGGTTCCGGAGCGCTAGCTCCGAAACCTTTTTTACTTCCCATACTTTGTGTGCTATGTGCTAAGCTAAGCTTAGCACATTTTATTTTATTCAAAATCAATTACCAAATCTCTTTCTTCTTCATCTTCTCCAAAGTCTTTAGTTCCACTTTTGTTATTAAATTCCTTATATTCTTGGTTATTATCAAACTGACCTTTAATAATTTCATAACTTAATAAATTCCCCCAACGACTCTCGCCAACATAATCCTGAAAACTTGACCATGGGTATTTTTCTTCTTTATTCTTCCATTCTTTTATACCTCTAGGATTTCTATGAATATAAGCAGATAGATAAAGTAATTGTTCGTTAGATTCAATATGAACTACCTTAAAGGTTCCTTGAAATAAATGCCCTGTTTTTGCATATTTTTTATTATGATATTTGGTAAAGGATGTACCGATTCGGTGCATATACTGAGAGATTCCACCCTCTTTTGTCTCCCTAAGAGTTAAATGAAAATGATTAGGCATTAAGCAAAAATTGATCAATTCAACATATCTGTTTTTTATAACTAAATCTAGCTGATCTTTTTTAAAATAAAAAAAATTTCTTTTTACAAAAAAACTAACTGAACGAGAAATATTTAAAAAACTAAAGGTAGACTGAAAATAAATAATTAAAAATAAAAAACGAACATAATCACGAATGTCTAAAAAAATATTTTGTTTATTATTCCCCCTATTATAAACGTGGTAATATTCACCCACAGAAATTTCTACTTTTCTCATAAGTATTATAATACACAAAAACCTTAAAATGTGCAAAGCTAAGCTTAGCACATTTTGCACTTTTAGTTCCAAAACACAACCTCTGGTTCAATATCCAATCCTGTTTTTTCTTTTACCTCTTCGGTAATTTTTTGAGCAAGATTTTTAATTTCTGTGGAAGTTGCTTCTCCGTAATTTACTAAAACCAAAGACTGTTTTTCGTGTGACCCAACACACCCTTCTCGAACCCCCTTTAAACCCAAACCTTTATCTAGAATATAAGCTAATGCAATTCTAAAATTTTCAGCATTTTCCGAAGTCTCTTTACCATTATCTATTCTCAAAAAATTCTGATCGCATGAATAATATTGTAAATCAGGAAAAAGGTTTTTTAAATCTTCTAATTGTTTTTTATTAACTACAGGATTTTTAAAAAATGAACCTGCTGTCCCAGTTTTTTTCAAATCAGGAAATTTATTTTTTCTAATCTCTACTATAATATTTCTCAAACCTTGAAGGGACACTTCTTTAATACCTCTTTCCAAAATAAGCCTTTCCACATCTTTGTAGCCAAACTGTAAGACTCCTTCTTTTTTTAAGCTAAAACCAACCCTAACAACTACTAAATTTTCTCCTGATTCTTTTTTAAAAATACTGTCTTTATATCCAAATTCACAATTCTCTTTTGGTATTTTTTTTATTTCATTTGTCTTTATATCAAAAACTTCAACCCAATCAACAACATCTTGAACTCTACCGCCATAAGCTTCAATATTTTGAACAACGCTTGCCCCCACTGTTCCAGGAACAAGCGAAAGATTTTCTAAGCCATAGAGGCCCTTCTCGACACATTTTTCAACCAGCTCATCCCAAATTTCCCCTGCCCCAGCGGAAACCTGAACAGTATTCGTATTTAACTCTTCAAATTCAATTCCCTTCATTTCGATCTTTATTATCAGACCATAAACTCCTTCATCGGAAATTAACAGATTGGAACCACAGCCGAGTACAAAAACAGGCAGTGAGTTTTGTGTAGCAAAATTCACTGCCTGTTTTAAACCTTCAATATTTTTAACCACAACAAAATACTTAGCCAAACCACCTGTTTTAAAAGTACAAAAATCAGCCAATGAAATGTTTTGTTGCATTTGCATTTTATATTTGATTATACGAATAATCTTTTCTCAACAAAGTCATAATAACTGAAGCAAGAGCTCCCAACAAGAAGACCCATTGCAGAGGCAAAAAGGACGCCATTATAATAATAATCACTCCCGAAAGAGCTTTCCCTAAATGAACTGCCATTTCATGCAAAACAGTAAACTCATCAACATAATGCCTCTTGCTGGCAACAATATCATAAAACATAGTGTCGAAAGAAGTCCTCGCAAAAATTTTCATAACATTATGGTAAACTCCCACAACAAATATATGAAAAGCTGTTAAGACAAATATTTTGATAACCCAACCAAGTGAATAAAGAAGTGTCCCCATCTTTAGAGCTCTTTTTTTCTCTCGGTTACCACCTCGGTCAAGTTTCCCCCCCAAAATAAATTGCAAAACCATAGTTCCAAGAATAATCAAAGCAGATACATAACCTACTTCAAAATAATTTCCACCAAGAAGCTGAAACATAAATATAGGCCATACGACTAGACCCACCATTGCCTCAGCTCCGTCTGCCATAAAAGCAAAAAAGCCAGACCTATTTTTTACCGACAAAAGTTCCTGCCAAGACTCACGATACCCCCAATCAAACCTTTCTTTTGTTTTAGGTATCTTCAGAAAAAACAGCCCGGCAAGTAGGTAAAGAACAACTCCAATGGCAAACACCACATCAAAACCATACTTAAGAATAATAAAACCAGAAAGAATCGGGAGTAACCCTGCTAACAAATTTCTCGTTATATCAAAAAAACTCAATTGCTTTGCCCGATCGCCATCATTAGAAAATTTAGCAAAATCAGTGTGATAAGGAACCCAATGGAAAATTCTAAACAAAACCAAAACAATCACAAGGACAGGAGTTAGATAAAAATAATTTCCTTTATCTACAAAATAAATAATGACATACCACAAAGCTCCAAGAAGAAGACTCACTCTCAGAGCATTTCTGAAACCAAATTTATTCAAAAACATCGCACCAAAAGAGACAGTAAGAGCATACAAAAAAGAGGTTATACCAAAGAAAAAAACAACCCACCTGACATCACCATCAAATAAATCAAACAAAAACAGAGGGACGAAGATTCCCAAAAAACCTGAGGCTATCATCAAAACAGCCTGAGCCCCATACAAAGAAAGAAACCCTTCTTTAAATTTTTCGTCAAAATAACCTTTTAAAAAATTCATATATTATTTCTAAGGATTTCGACCAGCCTTAATTTCACTTATGTAATACTCCCCTTGTTCCTTAAACTCGGGATTAGTTTCTATAATACCCTGGAGGACTTCAATGGACTTTGTTCTTTGTCCTGCCTCAAGATACGCAGCAGAAAGAGACATTTTTGTCTGAGTATCCTCTGGATTTTTTTCTACATATAATTCCAATATATCGATAACCTTTTTGCTTTGCCCAGTCTCATAATAAGCCTTTAACAATCTATCGTCAGCAACCAAAGTAGAACCATATTCAGGAACCAACAAATCTTCAACCAATTGGTCTTCTCCGGCGTAAACAGCGGTAGATGCATAAGCCAATCTTATTTCACTAAAACTTGTGTCTAACTCAAAAGCGGTTTTTAAAACTGAGAGGGCTTTTTCGTAATCTTTTTGAACAAGATGAATAGTTCCGATTGCAAGCAAGATGGATTGTTTATTTGGAGAAGACTCAAGAGCTTTCTCTAAATGAACAAGGGCTTCTTCATAAGAGCCACTACTGGCAAGAAAATCTCCCATAATAACTTCTAAACGAGTATTTTCTGGATCGGCTTCTATTTGTTTTGTCATTTCACCGTAAACAAAATCAAAAACTTTTTGTTTAGTGGCATCATCTGACTGATCAGAAGTCATAACTGATTTCAACGATTGAGTTAATTGTTCTCTGATTTCTTGGTTAGCAAATGTGTCATAAGAAAGAGCCTTTTGGAAAAGTTCTATGTTTTTTGATAATCCCTCTGGATGATTAATGATAGATTGAAGTAAATTAGTGTTAGCCAAAATAGGTTTTGCATTAAAAAAGTAAATTGAAAACAAAGCCACTATTATTACAGCCGGCACTAAAACAAAATTTGTTGTGTCTTTAATTTTAAGACTTTCCGTCTTTTCCTTTCCATTTAAACTATGTATGAAGCCCAGGATAGCAAAGAAGAAGATAAAGCTGATTAAGTTATCAAAGACGAAGAAATTATGGATAAAATACCCTACTAGTAAACCGATTATTACTGCTTTGTCAGCAACAGAAAAGTCAGAATTTTTATCCTTGATTAGGTAGTAAATGATCACCCAAAATAAAGCCAAGTAACTTAACAAACCAAGAATCCCTCCAGCAATTAACCAATCAAAGAACACATTGTGGGTTCTATCAAACCACTGCTCTTGATTGAACATTCTTGGATTGTAATTTTTATTGAAAACATAATTAAAATTTTCTTGTCCCCAACCTAGCAAAGGTTTTTCTTTAAAGCCTTCCCACGCCATATTCCAAACCATAAAACGAGACTTTGTGGTTGTTTCTTGCAAAGAAATATCCGCAAATCTTTTTAAAACTGGGCTATTCTGAACAAAATTGCTCTCTTTAAAACCCAAAAATAAACCGATTAACAAAATGGTTCCGGCCAGGCCACCAAGGCATATTCTTTTAAGAATAATCTTTTCTTTTTCAAAAATAGCAACAAATAAAGCTGTTACAAACAGTCCTCCAACAAGACCGAGCAAGGCCCCTCTGGTCGCAGTATTGTAAAGAGTAATTACTTGCAAAATAATCACCAAACCATAAATCCATTTTACGAAACTTTGTTTTTTTACTTTCAATAACAAAAACAGGGTTAGGAAAATATGAATAAGCATATAAATCGCCAAATAGGAGGAATTGCCAAAGGTTGCATCCAATCTTGTGCTTCCTTGATGAATTTCAAATTTACCCGCTAACTGCATAAAACCATAAAAACTCATCAAAATGCTGGCTCCAATAGATACATTAAAAAATCTGTACCAAATTTCTTTTTTCATTAAAGAACTAGTAACAACAAAAAAACCAAACAAGTGCAAGAGAGTAACCCACCCTTCCATCCTCTCAAAGTTACTCCAAATACTTTTTAATGGGTTAACGCCAACGATATCAGCTAAACCGATAACTGCCACAAAAACAGCTGACAATACAAGGACTAAAGAATTTTTGGGTCTATATTTAGCATTCAACAAAGCCAGAATTGCCCACAAACCAACCATTATCTCGACAAGAATTCTAAATGTAAAAGCTTTTCCTGTGATAAAAGGAAAAAATGTATTATTAAAAACAATAAAAGGAATAAAAGGTACTAAAAAGATAGCCCCGTAAATTATATACCTAAGTATATTCTCGATTTCTTTTGAATTCATCGCATTAGAAATAATTAGTTTTTAACAGTCACAAAACCCGTCAAATTAAAAAATTTCTAACGGGGTTCATATAAAGATAATCATATCATATAATAATTAGCAGAACAAAAAAACAAATGATATTATAAAATATAACTTAAATGAAACAGCTAATAGAAAAATCAAAAGATAAAACATACAAATTTCTCCGCTGGACCGAAAAATGGACTAAAACTGATATGGTTTACCTCGCTAAAGGAGGCTTTTGGCTTACTTCGAGTCAGATGATAACCTCTATTCTTGGGCTTATTCTGACAATAATTCTTGCAAATAAATTACCAAAAGAAGTATACGGGACATATAAATATGTTCTATCGTTTTTAGGCATCATTGCTCTCCCTTCAATATCAGGGATGGGTTCAGCCATCGCTCAGTCAGTAGCGAAAGGAAAGGAGGGTTCTTTCATACCGGCAATAAAAACAAAAATAAAATGGGGAACATTAAGCACAGTACTAAGTTTCATCTTCGCAATATACTATTACACCAACGATAATTACATACTTGCCTCTTCCTTTGCTTTATTAGGAATCTTTACCCCCTTCATGGAATCATTTGGATTATATTCAAATTTCCTACACGGGAAAAAAATGTTTGGAAATATGAGTAGATATGATGTTTATTCATATTTAATTTCTGTCAGTATAGTTGGAATCACAACTTTTTTTTCCAATAGCGTATTAATTCTGCTCATGTCCTATTTTGGATCGTGGACATTAGTCAGATTTATCTTTCTGCAAATAACAATAAAAAAATTCCAACCAAACAAAGAAAAAGATGAAAAAATGGTAAATTATGGGTGGCATCTAAGCGGAATGCGTGTCGTAGATACAATCTCTTCAAGCTTAGATAAAATTCTCTTATGGCATTTTCTAGGCCCAATACAGGTAGCCACTTATAGTTTAGCCATCTCGATTCCAACCCATCTCATCGACTTCACAAAGATATTTAACCGCCTAGCATTCCCAAAATTGGCTGAGCAGGAAGAAAGTTCTTTAAAAAAAATCCTGTTCCCTAAAATACTTAAATTATTTCTGATCACATTAGTATCTTTTATCTTATATATATTAATTGCTCCACTACTATATAAAATTTTCTTCCCACAATACAAGGAAGCTATTTTCTATTCCCAAATATTTGGAATAGCCATATTAACCCAACCACTAACCCTCATTGCCACTTCATTTACCGCTCAAGCAAAAACAAAAAAATTATACTGGGTCAATACATTATCTCCTATCTTCTATATAATATTATGTTTGTTGTTAATCCCAACACTAGGTATAATAGGAGCAATTATGGCATTTTTAGGCTTAAAAATATTTAAATCGGTTTTATTAATTTATTTTTTTGTAAAAACTAGTGAAAAATAAAAATTTTAAAATAGACTTTCTGGGAGTAGGAACAATAAGGGGGGGAACAACATGGGTACATGAATGCTTAAAAGAGCACCCACAAGTCTGTGTTCCCACACCAAAAGAAACACATTTTTTTAACGATTCATATAAATACCAAAAGGGGTTAACTTATTATTCTTCATTTTTTAAGTCCAAAAAATGTAAAGTGAGGGGAGAAATAAATCCCGGCTACTTAAACAACCCAATGATAGCTGAAAAAATAAAGAAAAATTTTCCAAATATAAAAATATTAATATTTCTTAGAAATCCAATCGAAAGAGCTTGGTCTCATTTTTTAAAACACAAAAACAAGGGGTGCAATCAAATAGAAAAATTCGAAGAAATATTAAAAAAAGAAAATATTTACATAAATACTGGTTTTTATTACAAAAATATAAAAAAATATATCGAATTATTTGGGAAAGAAAAAGTATTAATACTAATTTACGAAGACCTAGAAAAAAATCCTGAGAAATTTATTGAAAGTATTTATTCTTTTATAGGAGTTGATAAAACTTTTAAACCGAAGGTACTGAGTAGAAAAGTAAATTATTTAGGTTATAGTAATGCTTATCTCCCAAAATTAAATAAAATACTAATCAGGCCATCTAAATTGCTGCCTAAAAAATTATTAAAACTTCTTAAAAAAAGTCGTCTTATTGAAAAAATTTTCTTAAACATAAGAAAAATTATGTTTAGATTAAACACCTCAAAAAACCATCCTTACAACAAAAAAACGGAAGAAATTCCTTCAAAACTAAGAAAAGAAATGAAAGAAATATACAAGGAAGATATCCAAAATATAGAAAAATTAATGAAAAGAAATCTAAATTTTTGGAAATAAAACTTACTCCTTTTCAGCAATAAACCAGATATAATTTACTCGACCAGTTAAAACAACTAGCCTACTTAAGCTAACGCCTACTATTTTTTTAATAAAACTATTTTTTGCGTATCTTCTTTTTGATTGATTATTCTCATCAAAAACTACTTTGGATGAAATACTTTCTTGTTTCTTTTTATCTAAAAGGCCTAACCTAAAAAGGGACTCTCTAATAGGTAAATTATTTTGATTAAAATCCCTTTTTCCTGTGGCAACTATTTTAAAACCTCCCTTTTTTAAGAGTTCCCTCAATGTATTTTTATTAAAATAATAAAGGTGTTCTTTATAAATTAACTTATTTTTATAATTAGATTTTTTTATAGAATATGAATTAATATCAGGAGTTTCTATAATTAAACGACCTTCTTTTGGCAAAGAATCAAACACTTCTTTGATTGCTGCCAGAGGATCATTGAGATGTTCGATTAAATGGAACATTGTTACTACTTTTATATTATTTCTGGAAACAATTTCTTTTAAACCATCTTCAATAGTTTTTTGGTAAACAATTAAGTTATTTTTTGTATAAAATTCAGACGCTTCACTATTTGGCTCTATCCCTATAATATTTTCATACTCAGCATCAGACAGTGTTTTTAAAAATAATCCCCGGCCAGTACCGATATCGCATAAATTTTTCAAATCAACATATTTTGAAAAAAGATTAACCCTATCCTTCATATCCAAGATTTTGGCATGAATTTTTTCATCATTCAGGTCAATTTTTTTTATACCTTGATTTTCATAATGTTTTATATCAACATCAAAATTTGCTCTCCAAACCAAACCGCATTCCAAGCACTCCCTCATCAAGAGATTGCTCATCAATTTTTCTGTCGAATCTTTATGGCACAAAATACACTTTTGAGGGGAAGTTTTCATTTTTTATTTTTCTAAAGAAAAAAGTACATCACCTTTTGACATTTTTTGATGAATATCAAGTTTCGACTTAACTCCATTAACATCCAAACGATAAATAGTATAGCCTAGAGAGTTCATAAACTTAAAAACATCAAGTCTCGTTTCGTTGTTATTGACTTCACAAACAATATTTAATATTTTTTTTCTTTTCAATAAATTTTCCATACCTTTCAGCGCGTCAAGTTCATATCCCTCGATATCTATTTTCATAAAATCAACTCTGTCTATATTGTTTTCAACGGCAAAATCATCTATCTTTAGTACATCAATCTTTTGTAATAGTTTTTTGTCATTAAATTTATCTTTATCAAATTTGAGATCTCCAAATTTATAAAACTTAAATTCAATAAAACTATGCCCCCCATTATTCAAGGGGTGCAGATATAGAGTTAACTTCTCGTTTTTGTTTCCTACTCCTTTATTTATGGCGAAAATATTTAAAAAAATATTTTCGTTTACATTTTTAACTAAAAAATTGAAATTGTTTTTTTCTGGTTCAAAAGCGAAAATTTTTCCCTCCTTCCCGACCAATGGCGACAATAGTATCGAAAAATATCCAACATTAGACCCAATGTCAAAAAAAGTATCTCCTTTTTTAATGTTGTTTAAAAAAAAATTAGAAATATTAATTTCATAAAGTTTGTGAGAATAAATGTTCCTCTGATTCACTCTTGATAAATCAACATCAATCACCCCTCCTGTTTTTAATCTCTTTTTAACCCAATTTTCTTCGTAATCATCTCGAAACATTACGCACATCATTTGCTTCAAAAATTCATAAAACCAAAAATAATATCTTCCTCCTAATTTAAAAGATATATTGCAGAAAAAAACTACTACTTTTCTTTTTTTGTTTTTATCCAAAAAAGAGAAGAGGAACCCTAAGCAACCTCCCGCTATTTGAATTATTCTTTTTAAAAAATTTTTCACTCTTTTCATTTTTTACTTACTAAGAATCTAAACAAATTATCAAATTCTTTAATAACCATACTAACACTAATTTCGTTCGTTTGCCTCAAAGCCTCTTTCTTATCATAAGCCCTAGCATTCATCACATATAATTCTGGTTTCTCTCGATTGTCGATACAAACAACCCTGTGGATATCACTAATAGGAGGCTGTTCTCTTTCATCAATTGGACCAGTGATATCTATTGTAGCTACCCCGAAAGCTTCAGCAATATAAATTGGGCCAGTATCCACGCTAATAAAAATATTCATTTTTGAAATTAAAACTTTTAATTCATCTATATTAAACGCATCTAGTGTATTAAAAATTTGAGTATCTTTACTTAAGAAACTAATCATTTCTTTTACCTCAACTTCATCCCTCTTCCCTCCAATAACAATGATTTTAGCATCATATTTTTTATAAATATAATCAGCCAATTCGGCGAACTTATCTGCCCCCCATTTTTTTATTTTATTTCCAGCAGAAGGAGATATTCCGATAACCAAATCATTTTTATTTATATTATTATTTCCAAAATAATTATTTACTTTTTTATTTGCTTCATCAGAAAAATATAAATATTTTTTAGTATCAGTAACGAAAATATCAATAGGCTCTAATAGTTTTAAATACTCTCTGGGGGCATAACTTCCCATTTTATGAGACATTGTAATAACCAGTTTTCTTAAAATTTTATATTCCCATACTTCATAAGGGGAATATCCGTTTTCTATAAAAGGAACAACTATTGTTTTAACATTAGCTAAATATAAAATAGCCAAACTAACAAAATCAGGAGCTGTCACACAAGCAAAATCTACATTTTCTTTTTTTACTTCTTTAACAACTCTTAAAAAATTATTGAATACAATATACTTGTTTACATCGCTGTTCCCTTCTAGAATATCCTTATTAATTTTATTCCCTACTACGATTACTTCACAATCTGGGTATTTCCCCTTCACCGCCCTAAACATTGGGGTGGTGCAAACCATATCCCCCAATTTAGCCATCTGAACAACTAAAACTTTTCTAGATTTATCTACTTTTTTATTCGCCTTACCTTTGTAGATAGAAAAAAATAAACAGAACAAAAGTAATATTATTTTTTTTATTTTAAAAATCATTTTTATTTTATAAAATCAATCACCTGCTCAGATCTTTCCCTCCATGTATAATTTTGAACATCAAAAAAAGATTGCTCTGATATTTTAACACCTAACTCATTATTATTTAAAATTCGACTAATACCCTCAGCCAATTTTTTTGAATTATCAGGCTCAACCAAGACTGCATTACCTTCATTAAGAATCTCTCTGATAGACGGCAAATCTGATGCTACAATAGGAGTTTTTCCTGCCATATATTCAAACATCTTTAAAGGAGACGTGTAGTACTTAGAAATATCCTCTTTGGCTGTGTTGGGCAACACAACAACATCGGCTGATTTTATCCAAAATGGCATTTCTTCATGTGGGCGGGAACCTACTAATAAAATATTCTTATATCTTATATTTTTATTTTTAAAATCCTCGACATGATGTTCTTTTCCTCCCACAAAAACTATCATGGAATTATCGCTCAGGTATTGGGACGATTCAGCCAAAGTTTGAACACCCTTCCATTCGTACAAGAGGCCAATATAAACAATGATTTTTTTACCCAACGGTAAATTGAGTTTTTTTCTAGCCTCCTCTTTAGAAATTTCAATATCAAATTTTTTAATATTTACTCCGTCAGGGGAAACAAAAACATTATTTGTGTTCTGTATGACTTCAGCGAATTTACTTTTTATATATTTTGTTAAAACAATGACTTTATCACTCTTTTCTAAAATATATTTATACCAAAATGATTTTTTAGAATTGAAATCATGCGCCTCGTAGATAAACTTTAATGGCAACCTAAAAAATAATTTATTATAAAAAATAAGAAAAAATAAAAGCTTTTCTTCTCGACAATAGATATGAGTAAATTTGTTTTTTTTAATAAAAAATAGATATTTCAAGGACAACAAAAAACTTCGCGAAGATCCTTCTATATTTTTAATATTCAAACGAGAGTCTTCTTTTATTTTTATATCTTTTCCGCCTAAAACAAAATTTTCTTTTAAAATACTTTGAAATTCCTGAGACATCTGAATAATTTGCAGTCTATTCGTCTGGTATGAGGGGAAACTTATTGATGTAGCATATAATAATTTCATTGTTTATTCTAAATCTAATGCTTTTAAATATTGATTTAATATTTTTTTTGAATCAAAATCTTCTCCCCTCATTAAACTAAGTCCTGAATATTTTTCTCTCAAACCCTTATCACTTAATAATTTTTGTACCGCTTCTGAAGTTTCTTTTACCCCGCCCATAGGAACTAGTATTCCATATTTTCCGTATTCGATACCTTCATCCATACGATACAATAGGTCTGTATCCGGAGCAATCATTTCTCTAGGCCCCGAACTGCAATCTGTGGCTACAACAGGAACCCCACAAACCATTGCTTCCTGAAGTGAATTAGAAAAACCCTCCCAAATTGAGGTAGTAACAAAGACATCAGCCTTTGTCATAAAAGAATACGAATTTTCAGAAAAACCAAAAAAATCAACATCTTCTCTTACCCCTAATTCTTTGGCAAGCTCTTCCATTTTCTTTTGTTCACGACCGATACCAACAAATAAAATACGGGATGGTACATTTTTTCGAACTTCTTTAAAAGCCTTCATTAAAGTGGGAATGTCTTTTTGCACCCTCAACCTACCGACAAATAAAATTACTGGTAAATCTTTATTATCCAACCAAATATGCCCCGTTTTTTCCTTTCCCATTCTCTTTATCTCCTCAACTGATTTTGGGTTATGAATTACTTTTATTTTATCTTTTGGGATTTTAAAAACTTTTGAAATATCATCGGCCACCCCAAAAGAATTTGCTATAAAAATATCAGAATACTTATATATCCTTTTTGTTATAAAAGGAATTAAAAAACCTTGTTTGAAACCTTTGTATTGAGAAAATAATATTGAGAACATATTTCCCATTCGAAAAACTACTTTTGTTTCGACTCTTGCTATCTTTTTTGAAACTAGTGAAATAATATGGGTAAACTCATCAGTAGCGATTAAAATATCTGGTTTATTTTTTTTAAGATAAGAAATCATCTTAGGAATGCTAAAAATTATTCTCCCAACATTTAAATCAATAATGTTTATCCCCTCCTTAACTTGTTCTTTATATTGCCCAACTGGTTTTATAACTGGCATATCAACCTTAAACCCTAAATCGGCGAAACCATTGGCCAAATTAACCAGATTTCTCTCGCCCCCTCCGGCTCGAAATGACGACAGAAATATTGCTATTTTTTTATTTTTTTTATCTTCCATCTTTTTATAATTCTTTTTTTATATAATCAAAGATTATCTCTTTGGGGACAATCTCAAAGCACTTATTTTCTCCTCTATTATTTTTAACAATATGATCTAATCCTGAATAAATGCCATCTTCGGATTCTCTTAATTTATATAGTATCGTTGCATTTTTATTATAGTAAGGCAACCAGTTTAAAGTTCCATTATTAGCGATAACCAAAGATTTTTTGTTTATGAAAGAAGCAAGGTGGGTTACCCCTGTATCAACACCAATAAAACAGATTGAGTTATTGATGAGATTAAGAAGGCAATTAGGATTTAACCCGCTGACAATTTTAACTCTTGAATCTTTTAAAAAATAATTTTCGATCTCCCTCGTGTAATCTTTGTCTGAATTTCCTGCAGTTAACAGTATCTCAGTATTTTCATCTAAATCTAAAATATTTTCCAAAACCCAAATGATGTCTTTATTATTTATACTTCTTTTTCTAACAGAGCCAAATGGATGAAACACTAAATATTTCTTATCTTTGACACCAAATTTTTCTAGACAATCCAAATTGGGTAAATACCGAAGACTAGGAACATTTTTTTTTAAACTAAATCCAATCTCCTGCAATAAATTCTTCATTACATCCAAATAAAAAATCGTTGTGTCGAATTTAAAAAATTTATCATAAAAAAAATTAAATTTACTTAAATCTTTAAACCCAACCAAAAAACTTCTTGGCATCAAAGAAATAATTCTGGCTAAAATTTTCACCCTAAGCGGAATTGAACCAGCGGTAGGAGGAACGACAACGTAGTTAGAGTCAAATAAAAACTTTACTAAAGGGACACCTAAATTACTTTTATTTGCCTCAACAACATTAAGATAATTATAAGAAATAATCATTTCTTTAAAAAAAGACTTATTTCTAGGAACAACTATATATAAATTAAGTTTGGGATTAGAAAGATGGACATTTTCCATAAAAAAAATAGTCATAAGAAAATCACCAATTGATCCGTTTTGAAAAAAAAATAAATTTTTTATAGACTGAAAATTATTCATGGTGGATCTTCTTGTTTTTGGCCTCAAATAAAATCATAAAAGAAAACATTCCCGGCCAAATTTTATCCAAAGAAATAAAACGCCCCAAAGGAAATAGACCCACATCATTAAAATATTTTTTAAACAAATTGTTTAACTCCCTTCTAGAAAAGTGATTAATATGAGTTGGGTCGTGCAAAGGGGTAGCTTTTTTCTTCCCAAAAAATAACCTGATTCTGTTCTTTAAACTAAAAGCATTCGGAACAGAACCCAATAAAGCACCTTCGGGTTTTAATATAAACGAAATTTTTTGAATTATTTTTTCAGGATAATATAAATGTTCCAAAATCTCACCAGCAACAACTATGTCAAAACTATTTTCTAAAAAACCCCAGTCTTCATATAGATTTAAATGTTTTGTTTCTATATTTAATTGAGATTTTGCCTTCTCTAAAGACTCCTCATCAACATCAACCCCTAAAACGCTATTACCCGCGCAATAAGTTTTGGTTAATTCACCATCACGACACCCAATATCTAAAATTCTTTTCCCTTTTCCGATCCTTTCTCTTAAAAAAGAGCCTCTTTCATCACCAAAAAGTGTTTTCCCTCTCCTCCCCCCATCTCTATGGTGCTCTGTATAAATTTTTTTTAAAGAATCATTATTCATATATACTTTTTATTTTTTTAATTAAGTTTCCAATACTATGATTACCAGCAACGGTGTTCCTTAATTCAATACCTAAAGATTTTCTGCCTTTATCTCCAAGATCAAACATTTCTTTTATTTTATCACATAAAATAACAAAATCATTTTTAGGAAACATTAAACGTTCCTTGAAACCACCCAAAACCTCCAGAAAAGCTTCGTTGCAATTTAAGATAGGAATTCCGCAGGCCATTGATTCCAAAACTGTCTTGTCTAAACTTCCTGTGTGACTTGTATTAACAAACAAATCGGACTCCTTTAGATACTTTGGTATCTCGCTATTTGAAACGGGCCCAACAAAAATAATATTATTTTCTAAATTCTTTTGACGCACCATTAATTTTAATGAATCAAAATACTTTTCCTGTTCAGACAAAACAACACCCCCGATAATCCTAAGCTTTATATTTATTCCACCGCTAACAAGCTTTTCGATTGCCTTTATCAAAGTTTCATAATCTTTCACAGGAGAAATCCTGCCAACAGTTACGACACTAAAAATAGTAGGTTTTATTATATTCAAACCTGGTTTGAAAATTTCTAGATTAATTCCTTGTCCAACGACTTTCTTTTTTTTACTATCTATACGAAAGCCGCTTTCTGTGGAAGTAAAAACATGATTGGTGATTTTTTCTGCTATTCTCAAGCTAAAAGGAACAGACCCGTGAGCATACCATAAACCAACTTTTTTACCCCACAATCGCCAAAATAGACCTCCTAGGAGCACATAAACTTGGTTCATATGTACAAAAACTTGCTCATAACCGGCTCTTTCTTGCCAAATGTATTTATAAAAATTTAAAATGTATTTTAGTTTAGAAACACCCCTCTCTTTCCCAAGAGAAAGGACCTTCACATTTTCAGGCAAATCATGTTTTCCTTCATAAAGACAGATAACTGTTACCTTTTCATAGTTTTTAGCGAACTCCAAAATCCACCCATGGAAGAAACCAAGGACGTCATCATTTTTGTCTACTTTTTGTGTGAGTATTAGTAATTTCATTATTACTTTTTCCAATCTTTAATTACTATTTTTTTATTTTTTTTATCTACATTAACAACAAGTTTCTGTGATTTTATCCAACCCAAATCTCTGATCCCTTCAATAGGCAAGGTAACAAAGTATGTAGGACCATTTTTTGCTAATTTTCGAATATTTCTATCTTCTAGTTTTCTTCTTGCCATAATAAGTAAATTTTAACTGTATAATTAACTGTACAGTTAATTATACAGTTAATTCTAGTTAAAACAATTTTTTCATGCTACTATTTTGAGTATTGGTATTGTATATAAGATATTCACATAATATACAATATTTCGTTATTAATAGTTCGAAATTTCGTATAAAAACGAGTTATGTGTAATTTATTTTTTCATGATTAAAATTATTATTTTTGACTTTGACGGAGTTATTCTTGACAATTACGAGCTTCACTACTCGTTTATTCAAAAACAGATAACTAACATAACAAGGGAAGAACATAGGAGGTTGTTTGATGGAAACATTAATGTTGAGCGAGAAAAACTATCTCATAGAAATACTGGGTACGATATAAAAAAACATTTTAGTGACGCTAAGCTTGAAACTGTTATTGATTCTGAGGTAAAAGTAATTCTGAAATCTCTATCGGAAAAATACATGCTAGGGATTATTACCTCCGCAAGAGAATACGGGGTAAAAGGTTGTCTTGAATATAATCGATTAAGTAAATATTTTTCATTTATTTATGGGTATGAAACCGGCACATTAAAGAAAGATAAATTTAAAAAAGTTTTTGCGGAGCATGCTGTCTCTCCAAATAAATGTATCTTTGTTGCAGATACAGTTGGAGACATATTGGAAGCTCGTGAAGTGGGAGTTGAAACAATTGCAGTTGATTTTGGATATCACAACAAGGAGCGTCTTAGCAAAGTTAATCCCTTGGCAATAGCTTCTAATTTTAGCGAAGTATCTCAAATCGTCAGCAAAATAAGGGTATAAAAAAATAAACTACACATAACAGCGTGTATGAGGCTACGGTTTTTTACAAAAGCCTTCGCCCAAATTACTTCGTAACTTCTCATACATACAAACGTTAGGCGGAATAAATTAATTTACTATTATGGAAATAACAAAACATTTTACAGCTACTACCTACATCGTATATGAAAAGATGGTGCTTTTACATTTCCACAAAAAACTTAACCTGTGGTTAGCTATTGGCGGGCACATCGATGACAACGAATTACCAGAGGAAACCGCACTACGCGAAATAGTTGAAGAAGCTGGTTTAGTTGCGACTCTATATAATCCAGATAAACAACTCGGGGTTAGTGATATTAAACAATTATTTCGCCCAATGCACATCTTGCTTGAAGATATTACGGAAACACATAAACATATTGATTTTATTTACTATGCAACATCTCAATCTAATGTTTTGAACCCACAAGAGGGCGAAACCGACGACCTTAAGTGGTTTACAGCAGATGAAATTGAAAAACTTGATGCCCCAGAAAATGTAAAAGCAATTTCTTTAACAGCCATTAATCTGCTAGGCACCTCAAGTTAATTTGCATCTCTCAACACCGGGTATCAGAATATTTTTTTCAAAATATATAGGGTCACTACAAAATATTAAACAAAACACCTCTCCCAATCCTCTTTGATTAATTGCAAATAATCTTGTTTGTTTTTTATAATTCTACTATCAATATCTTCCATAGCTTTTAGAGTCATTGTTTTCAGCTTTGCTTTGTTATTTAAAATTTCTTCTAACTTTTTAATAAAACATTTTTTGTTTCCTACTTTACAAATTTCGACACTCCCTTCTTTTAAGACATCCCCCACCAAACCAACATCGGTGGTTAAAACAGGACAACCAGAAGCGGCCGCCTCAATAAGCGTCATTCCGTATCCTTCAAAATTTGAAGTATTTAAAAACAAATCAGCAGTTTTATAATAAGAAACTAAATTGTCTTGCCACCCAGCAAAGACAATCGAAGCTGATAGCTTATAGCTTAGAGCTGATAGCTCAAGACTTTTTCTTAACGAACCGTCGCCGACAATCACTAGCCCGACTTTTGGATATTCTTTGATAATTTCTTTCATTACATCCATAGCCAAAGGAATATTTTTCTCCTTTTCCAGGCGTGAAGCCATCAGAATAATAAATTCAAATTTAGAATATTTTTTATGTAAGTCTATTTTGGGCTGTGTATTTTTTATCTTTTCTAAATCAACAAAAATAGGTAATA
This sequence comes from Candidatus Campbellbacteria bacterium RIFOXYC2_FULL_35_25, assembly GCA_001774495.1. Taxonomy (GTDB): domain Bacteria; phylum Patescibacteriota; class Minisyncoccia; order Phycocordibacterales; family UBA12079; genus UBA12079. Next base: position 37,751 of record MFAE01000006.1, read on the forward strand.
TTGAAATTTTTTCTGCTTTTTTAATCTGCCACTTACTAATAGAATTTTTAATCCTTTCACTAACAACACGAACTCCATCAGCCTGCATTATTAAAAGAGTCGCCAACTGACCCCTGCTTTTATTTAAAACGGACGCCATTTGGAACTTCATACTCAAAAAATCTGCGTGAACCTGCAAGTGTAATTTTGCTTTTTTTGTTTTAGCGATAAACCAACCAACCAAGCCTGTTTCAAACGGATCTTGAGTTGTCACCAGCCACTTATCTCTATTTAAATTACTTCCGATTATCTTTCTCCCGATTCTGATTGCGTCAAAAATATACATAAATTTATTTATAGAATTCGTCGAATAAACTTGAGTCCGATTCCCAATAATCCTTCTTTCGAAACCAGTTTTTTTAGAAAAGACAATAATATGCAAGTCATCAACTAAATTTCCATATTCAACCATCCTCTGCCTCACCGCAGAATTTTCCTCAAAAATCTTTCTATCTGTTGAAATCATTAAAACTTTCATCTTTTTATTTTATATATTTTTTAAAAGCCCTGATATCTCGCCGAGCATTTTTTCTCTATTAAAGTTCTTTACTTCCTCTTGAGCGTTCATAGCGAAATCTACTTTCATTTGATTATTCCCCAACAATCTTATTACAGCCTCTTTTAACTCGTCTTTGTCATCGTAAGAAACTAGCAAGCCATCTTTGTTATTTTCAATTATTTCTGGATTACCTCCAACATCTGTAGTTATAATAGGAGTACCAACCGACATCACTTCTAGCAACTGATGGGACAGCCCTTCATAACCAGTATTTAAAACAAACAAATCTGATGCTTTTATATACCTCAAGAGTCTATCTTGAGGCAAGCTTCCTAACAAAAAAACTTTTCCTACCAAACCAAAATTATTTATTTTTTGTTCCAACTTTTCTTTATCAGGACCATCACCAGCAATAAATAATTTAATATTTGGCAAATCTTTCACGACTTCAATTAAAGTCTCAAAACCCTTCCAGGGAACAAACCTTCCTACAGAAAAAATAATGTTTTCAATAAAACCAAATCCCTTTCTCAACGTCTCTTTTGATTCTTCCACCTCTTTAGGAGCAAAAGCATTGTAAACAACTTTTATTTTTCCTTCTTCTATACCCCACATCATTACAATCTTTTTCAGATAATTACTTGGGACCACAATCGTATCTGCCTTTTCCCCCACCCACCTTTCAATTTTTCTCCTTAGACTAGAAACCCAATCAACCTTCATATTTTGAAAATCTTCTGGGGTAACAAAACTAACCCCCTGTCCTTGTTGCTGTTGCTCCCAAGCGTAATCACCCACCATTTTCAAAACAAATTTTTTGCCAAGAATTTTCGCCACTAAAACTGAAGGTAACCCCACTGAAACAGGATCCTGAGCATAAATTAAATCTACCTCTTTACCTTTTTTTAAAGTTTTTAAAAAATAAGCAAAATGTCTAATTATTTTAGGTAAATGTCGTACCTCACCAAAAGACAAAACTTCCACCTCAATTCCTTTTTTAGGCAATTCATCAAAAAGCAACTTGGAATAAGTCGCCGGCCCCCCAAAATCTGGTGGGTAAATCCCTGTACAGATAAGAATCTTCATTTCTTAAGAATAGCAATTTTAATGGGTAAAATAAAGCATAGGAGCCAATAGGTTTGTTCTCTTCCTATTTATTTTATATAATAAAACAAGAAGTTGGAATCTACAAAAATGGTGTTTCCGAGAAAATCAAACTTGGAGGAGGAAACGATGGAAAAATACCCATATAATGGGCATCCCATTGCTGTAAACACAACTGTCAGGAACCTCCTAAGCAAAAGTGTCGGGAAGGTTCAACCTCATTTCGGGGAATACAACCCTGCGCTTAGGCCTGAAGTCACCCTTGTCCCAGTTTTATGGGAAGGTGATGGAGCAAGACTCGGAATCTGTTCTGTACAAGTCAACAATCTTGAACAAATGACTTAACCTAAAAAAAGGCAGGAACCCCTAGGGGTTCCTGCCTTTGCTAATTTATACAGACACTAAAATCTCATTTCGCACTCAAGAACATTGTGATAAACTAAGAATTATGAAAATAGTAATTGCGACACCATTATATCCCCCTGAAATTGCTGAATCAGCTATATACTCAAAAAAAATTTCTGAATTACTTACTAAGGAAGGAAATGAAACAACAGTTATAACTTACACAAAAATCCCAGAAGAAATTGTTGGGGTAAAAATAATCTCTATAAATAAACAAATGCCTTTACCAATAAGACTTTTTGTTTATACAAAAAAATTATTGAAATTAGCGCAAGAAAACGATATTATCTACGCACAAAATGGAGCTTCTGTTGAGTTACCAGTGGCTATTGTAGTTCTCTTAACCAGTAAACCATTGGTCATTAATACAATTGATGAAAAAGCGGATGAACAAACCCGCGAAAATACCTTATTAAGATACATCCAAAAATTCGCCTTTAACAAAGCAGATAAAATAATATGGGAAAAACCTTTATCAAAACCAGAAATTCTTCCTTTCCAAGAAAATCCTAAAAATGAAACAAGGGAATATGAAATGTCATGGAAAAAACATACCAAATCACTTATGGAAATATTCAAAAATGCAAAAAACAAAACAAAATAATTTTGAAAATGAACTTGAACAGATAACACCAATCATTAACCAGTTGGGGTTTTCTCTTGATACCTTTCAGCCACATATAAGCGGAGAAAAGAAACTTATGCGAGCAGTAACAACGGCCAGTGGCCAAAAGCTTATCCTTATTGGGCATCAAGAAAAAGGCAACAAAAAAGTTATTATAAAAATAACAAAGGATAAAAAAGGTGTGCATGAGATTGAGAAAGAGAGAATTTGCCGTGACGCTTTAAAAAACATTATTTTTGCTTACAAAATATTTTTTTCACCAAAAGAAATTCTTTTCACAAAAATAGAAGGCTATACAATATCTATTCAAGAATATATAAATCAAGAGAGTACTTTTTTAGAAAGACCTATCGAAAAACAGTTTTCTCTTGCATTAAAAGTTTTCAAGGCACAAGAAGGAGCCCACGCAACTACGTATAGACACAAAAAAATAATTTCAAAAACATTTGGGTATGTAGATTCAGATTGGTATATAAAATCTTACCAAGAATTTAAAAACAATATTGGGGAAGCGTCGCCAGAAAATAAAAAGCTACAAGAAACCCTCCAAGACGGAGAAATGTCTTTGATAAAAAATAAGGAAATAATAGAACAATACTGTGGCTTTCTAACACACACAGATTTCGTTCCCCATAATTTTAGAGTAGTTAATAACGATATATACCTACTAGATCACTCATCAATTAGATTCGGGAATAAGTACGAAGGATGGGCTCGTTTTCTTAATTTTATGACATTACACAATCGCCCGCTAGAAGAAGCTCTACTTTTTTATATAAAAAATAACCGTACAAAAGAAGAACAAATATCATTAAAATTGATGCGTATCTATCGTCTTGGAGAAATAATCTGGTATTACACAAATCTTTTACAAAAAACATCGGGTGATTTACAAACCCTCACTAATGAAAGAATAAAATTTTGGGGAGCTGTTTTAGAATCAATTCTAAAAGACCAAACTATTTCTGAAGAGGCTGTAAATAAATACAAAGAATTGAGAGACTCTCTCCGTAGTGACGAAGAAAAACAAAGACAAAAAAATTTACACTAATCTAAATTATTCATTTGCCCAACCAATTTTTCATACTCATCGACGAGTGGATGCTTCCATGTTTCCTTAAAAACTTTAAGCATTTCGTTTTGAAACCAAAGGGTCTTATCTCTACCACGGTTAAAATTATCCCAAGTTTTTTTACCCTGCAAAGAATATGCATTTAATAAACTTTTTGCATTATGAATCTTGTCTGATATTGAAACAGCTTTTACATTCTCTGAAGAAATTCTTATTGAATGAATATATGCCTCTTTTCTTTCTTCCCACTCGAGTGATTTATCTTCCGAAACAACTTTTATAATTTCAATGGTTTCATTACCTAATTCTTTTACTAATTCGTGTTCAGAAAAATCAGAATCTTCCAAAACATCATGGCACAATGCGGCCGCTACAACAAAATCAGAAAAATTATATTTTACTAACTCCAAAGCAACTATAAATGGATGAACAATGTAGGGAGAATTATCACTTTTACGAACCTGTTCTTTGTGAACATTAACGGCTATTCTTGTTGCTTTTTCAATCAAACTTAATTCCATAATATTATTTTAAATAAATCTACCAAAAACTTTTTCTCGCATTTCTTTGGCAATTACATCCCAATTAAACTTCACAAAAACCATATCCCTCGCCCTCTCTACTATCTCTTTTGTTTTTCCCGGATTTGCGAGCACATCTTTGACCGCCTCAGCAATTTGCTCAGAATTATCTTTATCTACCACCCAGCCAGTTGGTTCTTTATCAGGGTTATGTTTTTTATCAAACAAAAATTCTGCGATTCCACCTTCTCGAGTTGAAATGACAGGAAGCCTTGCCGCCATTGCTGATAAAAATGAATTACCTAGCCCTTCTGAACGAGAGGGTCCTACAAAAATATCTGCAATGGTTGTGTTTCTATATTTAGGGACATCTTCTCTATCAAGTTTTCCTATAAATTTAACTCTGTTACCCAATTTCTTTTCTTCCACTAAATCTTTAAGCATCTTTTCGTCAGGACCTCCCCCAATCAATACAAAATGAACATTGTCGGGTAAAAGAAGCAAGGCACGAATTACATCGTCATGACCTTTTTGATATACCAGACGAGCTGCATTCATTAAATATATATCACCAGGGTTTTTACCCAACTGTTTTTTAATTTCTTCAACTTCTTCTTGCAAATAGTCAGGGTTCATGTTTTTAGGGTTAGCCCCATTAAAAATCTTTACTATATCGCCCTTATACCCACGACGAGCGGGCCATTCACCTAAATAACTTGAAATTACTTGAATAACAGAAGCCTTTCGAAAACCATAATCTAGAAGAGGTGTAAAAGGTCTAATAAACCATCTTTCAAAAACCTTTTCATAAGGGTCCCCGTCTTGAAGAGTTAGAATATGAGGAATAGAAACACCCCAAAAATGTAACAAAACAACAGGCCATAACATATAGGTCATCATTGCCCAGATAGCATCAAATTTATATTGTTTGTGTAACTTTTTTGCCTTCAAAGCTGCTAAAGCAGGGAATAGAATTTTTGAAAGATAGACGGAGCCAAAACCAACTCTGTGTATATTAACGTTACCAATCTTTTCATTTTTTGGAAGAGATTTATCTGATAAGAGAGTCACCATATGAAACTCAATATCGCTTGAATCAATACGATCGGTTATCTCTTTTATTGCTCCTTCGGCACCGCTAACATTATTAGGATAATACGCAAGGGAAAATATGAGTATTTTTTTCATAACTCTAATTATCACAAAAAACGAGTTATAATACAATAATAAAATTAAAAAAGGGTAGCTCTCAACGAGCTACCCTTTTGCGAAATCAACAAGAGAATGCTTATTTCACAGGCTCCCAATCAAAAATTGTAGCGAAACCCGTCTCTTCCTCATATACCAACGTTTGGCAAAGAGGAATATCAACCTTCAACTGAACGGAAAAGACATGGAAGCTATACTCCGTCACCAAATCTGGATAAGTTGGGCTTTTTTTTACCCGACAAAAACCTTTTCCTTGGCTCAAAGTATCTGCTCCCCCACACATAAGTGCGACAGGAAATTCTTCTTTGAGGGCTCTCAGTGCTGCAACCTTAGGGTCCTCATCAGTCTTGACCATCTCGCCAATGGAAGCATCGAGTTTCCTCTCGCGGATTCTTCCATCCTTAAGAATCTGCATTTTTTCAACAAGAACCATAGACTGATCCTTACTAAAAACAAACATTGCCACAACAGTGACGCAACGTTTAAGGAATCCTTTTTCCTCAATAAGATAGAAATCACCGCGGTTGATACACCGGCACATTTCCTCCAATGTGTTTGCCTCTCCCTGCCCATAAAGAGGAACCGGGAGGAGGCATGTGTTAAGTAATTCCTTTAGCCCCTTTTCTGTAATCTGGGTGATCTGCTCTTTCAAAATATCCCCTCCATTTTATTTGATATCGATCTTCTTTTTTATCTAAAAACAATCTTAATTCTGCTAAGAATTATACAATACATAAATAAAAAAGCAAGACCTACAGTTTTGCCGGTCTTGCTCTTTTATTGTAATTATTTGTTTTCTTTCTTAACTTCTTCTATATAATCTTTTAGGTTTCTTTTTTGTTCCCAACCAAGATCTTCTATTTTTGTAGTATCGACGACAGAATGCGGGCGGGTGGTTTTTGTTGCTTCTAACATTTCTATTTCTCCACCAAACATATTAGCCACATCTGTAAGAGAAAATTCTTCTTTGGCACTGATTCCAAAACCGTCCCCTTCTCCTTTTTCTCCAACTAAAATAATCCCATCTACAGTATCGTCTACATTGGTAAATGTTCTTGTTTGAGTTCCGGGAGCACGAACCTTGTAAGAAACCTTGTCTAAATAATTTTTTTTAAAAATTTCAATTACTGTCCCATACTCATCACTTCTTTCCCTGGGACCATAAACATTATAAAAATAAGTGATTGCGCAAGAAAGACCAAACCACCTTCCGTAATTCATTACCAATTCACTATTAATGGCTTTCATCCAAGTATAGGGGGCAAGGTCACGCCCAACGACACCATCGCCTCTATCACCAACCGATTTGGTTGAAGACCCGGCATAAACAAGTTTGCATTTCTTTTTTCTCCAAAATTCTAAAACTCCAAAAGTTCCAGCAATATTCAAATCCCAAACAATTTCAGGTTCATTTAAGCTAGCTGCGACACGGGAATATTCTCCTAAATGATAAATTATATCAGGGGTTTCTGTAATATGTTTTTCTATATCTTTGGTGTGCCCTTCTCGATATTCTACTCCTTCAACATGATTATCTTTTGACCCAGTAAAATAATTATCAAGGGAAATGACTTTATGGCCTTCTCTCACAAGTCTTTCACAAAGATGAGAACCAATGAAACCAGCTCCTCCTGTAACTAATATTAATTTTTGTTTATCATTTTCCATATAAATTAAGTAAAAAGTTTGTAATGTTATAAAGTTCGCAAAGTCTTTTTAATGAACCTTAGAAACTTTCTAACTACTTTTTAGTCTATTATTTTAAAGTCATCAGCACTTAACGTTTCTTCTTCAAGACTAATTTCTTCAGTCATTTTTCTTGAAAAGAGAATTCCAACGACTGAAATCAGTATAAGTCCCATAAGTAAAAAAGTCCACTTATTAAATAAATTCAAACCATCTACAGCACCGCCAACAAAAGCTATCTGACTCTTATTAAAATCTTCAATTTGTGAGTACTCGGTACCCACAATTTCTTTCTTTACTGGTTCACTTTCTGCAGAAACTTCAGGTATCCCCAAAATACCGTTTCCCTCGGCCCTACTTGTGGGGTTAGCCTCCAAGTTGGCTTTACTTGGGGGTTTAACTCCCAAGTTATTTTTTATTAAAGGATTGGCGACAATTTTCCCATACTGGAAAACGGTTTCTCCGTTTGGATATAATAGGAAAGTTTGATTTATATCAGGGAAATTTAATCCTGTTATTTTTGAAGGTAATATCATTTTTTTATTAGCCAAAATAATTGTGTCTTTTGGCAAAGTAAAATAATTATTTTCAGACTTAATCATCCACCAAGATAAATTTAACTCGTAGTTAGAATTATTTTGTAACTCTAAAAATCCCTTTTCATTGTCTATATTAGAAATAATAATATCAGCGGGCAATGCTTTCACCACGATTCTATCACTAGCAGAATATTTTCCAGAAGAAATATTCAAAACCACAACGTATTCGCCAGGATATTGATAATTATGCAAAACATTTTCCCCTTCCTTTGTGTCTCCATCACCAAAACTCCAAACGTAGCGAGCATTTTGTAATGGTTCTTTTTCTAAACCAACAGCCAATGCTTCAAAAACAGAGCTGGCCCCCACGATTACATTTTTATCATTTCCAATATCAACAAGAATTCTTTTTTTCATTAAATCTTCTGTCTCTACCACAAGAGACATTTCACCAGAAACGGTTGCTGCTTCTACCAAAGAGGCTTCTTCATTAAGACTATTTGGCTGACCGAGAGTCGGACTAACACTTAACCAACTACTACCAACTAACTGAAGAGAATTTCCATCACCATTGGCCCCCATTTCTTTATTGTAAGTAGCAGAGTCAACCTCAGCTTCATTGATAAGACTTAACGTATCTGTGGTATTACCCAAACTCATAACTGTATCAATAACTGTCCCATTAAAACTTGGGTGTTCACTTCGAAATAACTCTGCATCACCAGAAAGAATTGCAAAACTACCTGCCCCGATAATTAAAGAGCCCTGCCCACCATTCTTTGGTGGCTCATTTAAATTATGACTACTCCCGTCATTAAATTTCCAACCAGTTAGATCAACATCTTCATTTCCATTATTCCAAATTTCAATCCATTCTCTGCCGTCATCTGACCCCTCTATGTCATACATTATTTCATTGATAACAATCTGAGCATTCGCAATATTCCCCCAAAATAAAACAAAAACAAAGATAAAACTAAATTTAATCTTTGCTTTCATTTTATTTCTTTCCAAAATTCTCGTCATAACTCAAAAATTCAAAGTCTCTTCTACAAGAAGAATTTAACTTCCCAAAATCTCTCTCAAAATTTTTTCAGGAACTTCTCTTAATTCCTCTTCCTTTTTGGGAATAGAGGCTTTTTTGTCTTCCTCAGCCTCTTTTAAAGCTTTTTTTAAAGTTTCTTTTAATTTCTCTTTATTCGACTTTTCGATGTCTTTATTTAAAGTGTCTTGCTTCTCCAATATCTTTTTCTTCTCTCCTACGTCTTCTCCCTTAGTCCTTGAAATACTATCCATTGCACCACTCAAGGCCTCTTTAAGTGAATTTTTTCCCTCTAATACCGGCCTTTTGGCAGAAGATGGGGTTGTAGGTGTCATTGGTGTTGGTGTTACCTTTGCGGTTGTCGGCATCGCTTTTGTCGCTGTGGTAGTAGTAGTGGTAGTAGTTGTTGTTGGCGCTTTATTTGCCGAATACTTCTGGCTGTTTCCTTCAAACCTTTTTTGAGGGGCACCTTCACTAGGCTTCGCTCCCTCTTTCTCGTTAGAAACAACCTTCTTAACCTTGAATGATTTTTCGTGCCAATCTTTTATTTCTTTCTCTACTTCAGTCTTAGGCCGAGTAAAACGATTTCTAGAAGCAGCAACAATCTCATCCCGAAAAGAGATGCCTTGTTTCTTTATTGGAGGAAGTGTTCTTGCTGAAAAAGGAGTAGAGCCAACTCCGTCAATCATTAACTTTAAATAGATTTGAGCGAAACCAAGATTAACAATATCATCCATAAGAAAAACTGGCGAAAATTCTTTTTCAAATATTTCAGCATCAAATGACCCTACTCGGAAAACAATCATAGTCCCGACGTTTCCAAAAACAGCAAAACGAACCACCTCAGGCATTTGCTCAATATATTGGTGAGCCATTGTTAAATTTAGTTTATATTTTCTAGCCTGAGATAAAATATCAGCGAAGGAATCATTGGCGAGGTTCTGAAACTCATCTATGTGTAAATAAAAATTGGGGTGTTGGGCTAACTCACCCGGAGATAAATCGGCTCTACTCATTGCCGCTAAAAATATTTTTGTTGTCATCATAGAGCCGAGTAAATTTGCATTTGACTCCCCAATTTGACCAATGGATAGATTTATCAAAAGGATTTTTCTAGTATCCATAACATTCCTAAAATCAAAAGAAGATTTAACTTGTCCTACAATATTTCTGATAATTGAATTTGATGTAAACTGCCCTACTTTATTCAAAACAGCCGAATATGCATCTTTTCTGTATCTATCATCCCAAGCTGCATATTCTTTTTCCCAAAAGGCTTTAACCGAGGGGTCAGTAACATAGCTGACGACCTCTTTTTGGAAGTCATTATCAGTAAACATCCTTGGCATAGATAACATTGTAGAATTTGGGTACTCCAAAAGAGCCAAAATTGTATTGCTGGTGATGTGTTCCATCCTGTCAGAAAAAGTTTCTTCTCCCCAAATCTTTTTAAAGGAAGATAAAAGACCTTGGGCAACTAGGTGCCTTTTTTCAGGGTCAACATTTTCCATAACGTTGAAAGCAATAGGATGTTCTGTATCAAAAGGAGCAAAATAAATAACATCATCTATTCTATTTTCTGGAACGTAATCTAAAAACTTATCTATGGAACCTCCGTGTGGGTCAATAAAGGCAATCCCATTACCATCCAAAATATCCTGCGCTGCCATATTTTCTAGGAGAGTAGATTTTCCCATTCCTGTCTTTCCTATAACATAAACGTGGCGGGCTCTGTCTAATGCTTTTATTCCAAAAGGAGTTTTTTTGTTACGAAAATCAGTTTCCGCAAAATATGTAATTTTGTTAAGATCTTCCATACCTATTAGTATAAAGTTAAAAGGAGAAAGTTAAAAGGGGGAAAATTGAATTAAAAAATAAACAAAAAACAAACACTCCTGTGTTTGTTTTTTGTTTTCTCTCTTCTTAATTTTCTACTGGTTGTAAACATCACAAAAGACTTTCCTGGTCATAGGGCCAAAGACTCCGTAACCGGTAGTTGCTTCTGTTCCTGAACAAACAACATCATATTTACACTGGTATCTTTGAACAGCTTTGATAGTTAAATTTCCGTAATAGCCCGAGTTTATCCCTTTGGGATAAATCTTCTTGTCTAGGGATAAAATTTCTTGTAACTTTTTGACTTGTTCATTTTCCATACCGTAGGAGAGGGTGGCATTAAAGTATTGTGAGCAAGTCAAACCATCAATTAGTTTTGTTCCTACTGGGTTAACGATTGGGGTTTGGTCTGTTGTGGAAGTAGCAATACTAAAACTAATATTAGCGTCTGTAGTATTAGTATTCCCGACTGTATCTCTGCACTTAATGTAATAATTATGATTACCGTTACTTAATCTACTAATTATAGCACTGTGAGTATCCCCACTGGCTGTCATTGTTCCTGTCATTGAATCGTAGGCAGTGTTAGCTACTGTGCTGTATTTACAAATGGCTGTTTCATTCGTTGTGACAGAAAGAATGGTTGAGGTTGTGCCTGCTGGTAATATGCCCGTTGGAATTAAAGAAGAAATAACAGGGGGAACGGTGTCAGTGATCCCTCCACCAACAGTAGCTGTGTTTGAATAGGCGCCTAGATTACCCGCCATATCAAAAGCTTTCACAGAATAGGTGTAGTTTGTGTTGGGTATCAGAGCCGTGTCTGAATAAAAATTAGTTATGGTTGTTGTAAGGGAATTTGTTGGTGTACAAGAAGTCCCGGCACACCTGTATATGTGGTAACCAGCTACCCCTAGATCGTCAGTTGCTGAAACCCAAGTTAAATTGATTTGGGAAGAAGAAATTGAAGTTGCTTGTAATCTAGCAGGAGCCGATGGAGCGATGGTATCAACCCAAGCGGAATCGTACTCATCATTATCTTCTGCAGAAGCACATCCAGGATCAATAGGATAATCTATTTTTCCATCAGAATCATTATCTATTCCATCGTTACATTGATAAATCCCACTTAGGGCGCAAGTCTGAGTTCCTGTTGTTATTGGTTTAGTTGCTGTGGTACCACAACTGTTAGCATCTGTGCAAGTTCTTGTCTGAGTTTGTGAGTTGTTGGAACAAACCCCCCAAGCACTCCAAGAGGAGCATGTCCAAGCTTCGATACAAACAGGGGGAGTATAAATACAAGATTGAGTCAAGACTGGTGAGCCTCCAACACACCCTGTTGGAGTTGAAGATATAATTGTTCTTGATTGTGTTCCATTAGATTGGCAAGTTCCGAAAGTAGAATAGGTGAAGTTAGTGCAGGTGACAGGTGAAGTAATTGTATATTTTTCCAACCAATTTTCTGCTGACCAACCGTCAGGAGCACTGTCGTAATTCACTTGCCACCACCAGTAACCATCACTAGATACAGGACCTCCAATAATTGTCCCTAACAAACCAACGGCTTGGGTACCTAAATAAGTTCCCGAAGGTGTAGCGCGGACGTTGAGAGTAGTGGTTGTTTTGGCACGATCGTTAATAGCTAGTTTTGTGGAAGCTACCAAAGTAGCTGTGCAAGCTTGTGTTTGAGTAACGGACGGTTTGTTCGTAGTAGTGCCACAACTATTGACATCGGTGCAAGCCCTGGTTTGGGTTCGGGAACTATTGTTGCAAGCGGACCAAGCACTCCAAACAGAACACGACCATGATTCGGTGCAAGTAGCAGATGAAGTGGTTAGGTATTTTTCTAAATATTGTTCCACTGACCAACCGTCAGGAGCATTGTCGTAATTCACTTGCCACCACCAGTAACCATCACTAGATACAGGACCTCCAATAATTGTCCCAAAAGCCCCTAGAACTTGAGAACCCAAGAGTGTTCCTGTTATTGAAGGAGTGGCACGGACATTAAGAGTGGTTGTTGTTTTAACGTTGTCATTGATAGCTAGTTTGGTGGAAACTGTTGGGGTAATTGTACAAGACTGAGTGGTCACTGGTGAGCCACCGGTACAACCTGTCGGGGAGGAAGTAATAACGGTTCTTGTTTGAGTATTGTTGGATTGACAGGTATTCCAGCTTGAATAGGTGAAAGAGGTGCAGGTGGTAGGAGTTGGGGTTGGATTGATAGCAGAACTAGATGGCATCCCGTCCCGTACTTCCCAATCATCAACTTGTCTAGAAAATGTACCTGTCTCTTCTGCATCAATAGATGGGGCAGCCACATAATAAACATTATTAGGTGTCCAAACTCCGTCTGCATAATCGGCATCCAACTTTAAAGTACCATCGTACCAGAATTTACTAATCCCTGTAGAAAATTTAATATAGAATTCGTAATGATGCCATTTTCCGTCAGTCATATTAGGAGTGCCAATGTATTTACTCAACTCTATCATTGTCCCATTGCCTTTGGCAGAGTAATATATTGTACCATCATTCATCATTGTGTAGTGAACATAACTTTGAACACCATTCCAATGAGGATAAAATAATTTGAAATTTTCAAAAGTATCGGTGCTTGTGAAATTTGGATACCGCATCCAAAAAGACACGTGCATCTCATCTGATGGCCAAGGAGATGGGATATTATTCTTCCAAACAAGATGGGCCGAATTCACATTTCCAGAACTAAATGAATATCCAGTTCCATTCCGGCCTACAGCATTAAGATTATAGTCTGGAGGAGAAAGCACAGACCAGTTTGGTCCATACACAATTAATCTACTGTCAACCTCTTGGTCATCAAAATTTTCCTGAAAAAGAAGAGAGGAGCCAGAAACAGTAGCAGAAGTACAAGCTTGCGATCCAGTTGTGGTTGGTTTACTTGTGGTTGTACCACAACTATTGACATCGGTGCAAGCCCTGGTTTGGGTTTGGGAACTATTGTTGCAAGCGGACCAAGCACTCCAAACAGAACACGACCATGATTCGGTGCAAGTAGCAGATGAAGTGGTTAGGTATTTTTCTAAATATTGTTCCACTGACCAACCGTCAGGAGCATTGTCGTAATTCACTTGCCACCACCAGTAACCATCACTAGATACAGGACCTCCAATAATTGTCCCAAAAGCCCCTAGAACTTGAGAACCCAAGAGTGTTCCTGTTATTGAAGGAGTGGCACGGACATTAAGAGTGGTGGTTGTTTTGACACGATCGTTAATAGCTAGTTTTGTGGAAACTGTCTGGGAAGTGGTGCAAGATTGGGTTTGGGTGGTGATTGGTTTACTGGTGGTGGTGCCACAAGAGTTGGCATCGGTGCAGGTTTTGGTTTGAGATTGGGAGTTATTGGTGCAAGTGGACCAAGCGCTCCAAGAGGTGCACGACCATGATTCGGTGCAGATGGTAGATGGAGGGGTAGTTGATATGGATGATGACATAAACGCAAATGGAGGAAGTCCATCCCAAACCTCATAATCATCAATCGCCCATCCTCCATGACCATCCGCAGAGTCACATGTCGCTTTCAAAGCAGGAGACCTGTCAAGTCCCGCGCCATTATAATGCCCGGTTATTATATTGTTCCTATCAGAAACTATTTCATTATTAATAGCCATCACGAAATGACCATCGGGATTGCTATGGCTTGTTCCGGATGAAAGTTTCATATAAATCTCGACCTTCATCCAATCGCCACGAGTATAACTGGCTCCAAACCAATCACTGCCTATTGGTGTCCCAGATCCTCCCTGCCACACCAACCCCACTCCCGTATCTGAAAAAGAGGTGAATGCTATCTCCGTGTGTCCTAAACTTCCACCATCAAACCAAAGTTGTTTGGTGTTATAGTATGTATTTCCTACACAATTGGAATAATTTGCATCAAACTTCACCCAATATTTTATATATAACTCATCCGTTGCAGGAAAGGGCGATGAAGGAAATGCAATATTAAGATCACCACCACTATCATCTAAATTATGCGTGCTCCATGCTGCAAGGCCCGTATGCCCCGGCACATAAGTTACTATATGGTCAGGATTGCTCGGATGATTATACCAATATTCATACGCGTGGATATAGCCCAACGAATCAGTAAGGTTGTTTTCAAAATCCACTTTGCTGATTTGATTGGCGGCCTGGCTAACTTCTGTCTTGAATAGAAAAATTCCAACAATGAAAATAATAACTAAAGAATACCTGGTTATTTTTTTTGTCATATTTTATTTCCCTTTTTTAAATAGCTCTATGCTAAACAAGAGTGTATTCAAAAAATTTATAGTTTTTAAATGTTCACACTATTAATAGTATTAATGATATCACTTCCTTCCAAATTAGTGGGGGGGTTATCCACAATACAAAATTGGGTCGGCCTAACAAGCAAAAAACTCTTTTGTTTCAAAAACGTTTATATCCTCTCTTTTAAATTATAAAAGGGAATGACTTACAAAAATAAATAAGTTTAATTTATTCTCTTTTTAGCGCTCCACTAGTATATTTATTAGAAGCTGACCACAACATCCAACTAGTTAAACCGGCATCATAAGTCGCTTGGATCTGAGCCTTAACTTCTGGAACATCATAATTTCCTCCGTAATCAAAATCTTGTAACCACGGCCTTAGTTTTGAAGGGGTTGTGCTAGCATTTACCAATTTTTTCACACCCTCATCCATAACAAACTTTATTAATTCGTAAGGATGTTTGTTAGGGTCACTCCATCCGTTAAAATTAGGAGGGTAATGAGACGGGTAAACCATTGGCGCGACATAATCAAAATAACGAGCGGCATCTTCTAATATCTGACCAATATTTAAGTCGTCTGAATTTGTTGTTGTCATACCGAAGAGATCTGCCGATAAGATAACATCGGTATCTCTAAAATTTCTCCTCAGATAAACAAAAAATTCTTTGAGAACATTTGATTTTCCTAAGTACGAATCAGCATTAATTTTTTCCTCACTAAAAGGATAATAAATATCTTTCATATTTCCATCAGAGGGGAACCTTATATAATCAAAATTGAGTTCATCAAAACCATACTCGTAAGACTGTTTTCCAATAGCAATAATATAATCCCAAACTTCTTTGGAACCAGCATCCAACCAACTAATACCCTTGCGGTCTCTCCAAATTCCACCATCGCTAGCCCTTTTTACAGCTAAATCAGGCCTAATCTTGGTCATGTGCAAGTCCTGAAAAACAGGAATTCTTCCAATAACATAAATATGTTTATCATGTAGATCTTTTATTAAACCTTTTATATCTTGAATTTTACACTCTCCTTCGCTTAAATTAGCGACGGAATCCTTTAAAAAAGGGTCATCAACATCAAAGGCAATTTTTCCAGTTTCATCTTTTATATTTAGAACAATCGCGTTTAATTCTGTGGTGTCAATTAAATTTATTAAATTATCTCTTAGGCTCGGGGTACTCGCCACACAAGCTGTCATATAAATTGCTTTTAAAGACTTTGGGATTTCAACATGAGTAGCAACAAAAACCTCTTCTACGGGGAGCTCTACTCCAACTTCTTCTGGAGCTGCATTGTATTTTACAGAAAAGAATTCAGGGAAACTTGAGTAAGAGAAAAATGAGAGGGCAACAAAAAAAACCCCTGCGAAGAGAGGCTTAGTAGAAAATCGATTCTTTTGTTCTTTTTCTTTTACCATTTTTATTCTTTGTTTTCAAAATCCTCAACAGTTTCTTGGTTTCTTTGTTCTTTCGTTTCTATGTTTCTATGTTCTTTTGTTTCTTTGTCTCCCAGTTATTCATTTTGTTTAAAACTAGAGCTCTCGCTATTCCCTTTAGTTTTTTTTATATCCTTAAATATTTTTTTCAAATATAAAGCCCTAACAACAATCAGAAAACCAAGAAAAACCAAGATGCCTGTCTCCCACATACTAGGTAACCCTAAATAAGGGGTCAGCATAACCAGAAAACCGGTTGTTAAAACTATATTCATGATACTCACTATTATAGTAAAAAATTACTAAAAACAAAAGCCCTGAAAACTTTACTTTCTCATAAACAAAGCTTCTGGTATTTTATTTTCTCTTATCGCCTCCTGAATTTTTTCTGCGGTTTGAGGCATAAAAGGAATCAGTAAAGCTGATATCTCCCATAAACCTTTCAGTAAATACTCGACATCTTTTTTTGCCTTTTCTTCGTCTATTTTAATTGTTTTAAAAGGCTGAGTATCTTGAACAAATGAATCTAACGCACCAATTTTCTTCCAAATAAAATCCGTTGCGTTGTCTAACCTATACCCATCGATGCTATCCCTGTATTCTTTATTGTTCTCGTTATTTAAGACGGTGTCATTATCTAGCAAACTGGTAGTCACGCCATAAGAAACACTCATTTTTAGAACACGGCTAACTAAATTACCTAAACCATTGGCTAAATTTGCGTTGTAACTTTCTAAAAATCTTTCTTGCGTATAATCCCCATCTTCAACTGATGAAACTTCTCTCGTAAGATAATATCGAAGGGCGTCTGTTCCATATTCATTAACGATATCAAGAGGGTTAGATACATTGCCGATACTTTTACTCATTTTTTGTCCATTAGAAGTAATATGACCATGAATAACTATTTGTTTCGAAGGAGGTAAATTTGCAGACATTAACATTGCCTGCCACATCGCGGACTGGGCTCTTAGATTATCTTTTCCAGCAAATTGCAATGCCGGCCACCAACTTCTAAAAGTATCCATATCATTAGGCCAACCAACAACTGAGACATAATTTGTCAAAGCATCAAACCAAACATACATTACATGGTTCTCATCTCCTGGGACAGGAACGCCCCACGGCATTTTTTCTTTTAATCTAGAAATGGAGAAGTCATTCAGGCCCCTCTCAACAAAAGCTTTTATCTCATTAAATCTTGATTCCGGGACAACAAAACTTGAGTTTGATTTATACAATTCCAAAAGTTTATCTTTATAATTAGACCATCGAAAAAAATAATTTTCTTCCTCTATCACTTCTATCTCCTGTCCAAGGTGGTCAGGACATTCACCTTTTATTAATTCTGAATCGGTTTTTTCCAACTCACAACCAACACAATATTTTGACTTATAATTCTTTTTATAAATATCACCATTCGCCTCACAAACTTTCCAAAACTCTTGTGCAGCTTTCATGTGGTCCTCGTCTGTAGTTCTAACAAAATTAGTATAACTTATATTCAATTCTTTTATTTGTTCTTTAAATGACTCTACATGACCGTTGGTATATTCTTTGGTATCTTTCCCTTCCTCTAAAGATTTTTTATATACCTTCATCCCATGTTCATCTGAACCGGTGTTAAAAAATACCTCGTGACCTTGAAGCCTTTTATACCGAGCGAGGGAATCAGCCCTAACATATTCAAGGGCATGCCCAATGTGAAGAGGAGCATTGGTATATGGCAAGGTTGTCGTGATATAAAACTTTTTCATTAGACTTTTTCTTCTAGAAATTTTTTCTTATCTTTTTCGACGTCACTAATAAATTCCATAAGAGCCGCCGCTAAAGGAACTGACAAAATTATTCCTAAAAATCCAGCCAGCTTAGCTCCAATAATAAGAGCTAAAATGACCAAAAGAGGAGGGACGCCAACAACCTTCTTTACAACAAGTGGATAAATCAAATGATTTTCAAACTGTTGAATAATTATGTAAAAACCAGCAATAATCAAACCTTGAGTAGTTCCTCCGTCTGTGACTGCAATTAAAATAGCTGGGATAGCCGCAATAATAGGACCAAATAAAGGGATTAATTCCAAAACCGCAGCCAATACCGCTAACAAAAAAGCATATTTAACCCCAAAAATAGTTAGCCCCAAAAAAACAAGGACCCCGATAATAACCGCGAGAAGGAGTTGCCCCTGCATCCAAAGACCTATCTTATTTTGAGACCTTTTCCAGAGATCAGCTATATATTTTTCGTGTTTTACTGGTGTGATTATTTCTAAAAACATAGCAATACCATCTTTCTGAACAGCCAAATAAAAAGAGAGGACGATGATTAATATAAAGTTAAACACACCTCCAAAAATCCTACTTACTACTTGGAATAAACCACCAGTAGCATTACTTATATTATTTCTGAGTTCCAAAATAATATCACTAACAGAAAATCCCTTTGACAGTTCATTGACGCCAGATACCCCGTCAACAGGATTCCATAAATTTAAAGAGTTAAGGTATTGAGGAAATGTCGAAGAAAGGTTTGAAGCTTCGTCTAAAAGTGGTGGCAAGAGAAGTAAAAGAGAACCAACAACTACAATAATAAGAGCGGCATATATAAAGATAACAGAAATTAACCTCGGTATTTTACGGTTAGTAAACCACTTGGTTAATGGCTCAATCGCAGAAGCAATAACAACCGCTGTCAGAATAACGAGAATCAAATCTCGCAAAATATACAAAGAAACAAAAAGTAACAAAAAAAGTATTATCTTTATAATTGTCCCTGATGTTATGTTTATAGATATATTTTTATCATTTAACATAATAACAGTATAAATGAGCGAGTATTAAGTAGCAAGGCACAAAATTAATTTAATTTTTCCTTCAGATAATCTACTAAATTATCAATGTTTATTCTCTCTTGTTGCATTGTATCTCTGTCACGAACAGTTACTGCCTTATCCTCAAGAGAGTCAAAGTCAAAGGTGACACAATAAGGTGTCCCTATTTCGTCCTGGCGACGGTACCTCTTCCCTATTGATTGAGTGTCGTCATACTGAGAAACAAAATGTTCATTTAACTTTCCAAAAAGTTCTAATGTTGGTTTTGAAAGTTCTTCTTTTTTAGAAAGAGGTAACACGGCAACTTTTACTGGAGCAATTTTTTTAGGAAATCTAAGAACAACCCTTTCATCATCCTCACCAATTTTCTCTTCTTCATAAGCCGCTACCAAAGCTAAAAGCAAACTCCTTTCTACCCCAAAAGTTGGCTCTAAAATATGAGGTGTAAATCTCTCATTTTTATCTTGATCAAAATACTCCAACTTTTCGTTTGAAAATTCACTGTGTTTAGTTAAATCGAAATCTCCCCTGTGAGCTAAGCCATATAATTCCTTAAAACCAAAAGGAAATTTATACTCAATATCGACTGTCTTTTTTGAGTAATGGGAAAGCTTTTCTTTCGGATGTTCCAGTCTTCTTAAATCTTCTTTTTTTGCTCCTAATTCCATTGCAAATTCTTCTTGTTTTACAATCCAATCATCAAACAGGATTCCCCAATCAGCCTCTGGATGAATTAAATATTCAATTTCCATCTGTTCAAATTCTCTTAATCTAAATATAAAATTACCGGCAACAATTTCGTTTCGAAAAGCTTTGCCAATTTGAGCAATCCCAAAAGGAATTTTTATTCTTGTAGAGTCGACAATATTCTTAAACTCAACAAAAATAGCCCCAGCTGTTTCTGGTCTTAAATAAATATCGCCTTCTATCCCATTCATCTGAGTCTTAAACATCATATTGAAGTCCTTTACTTCAGTCCAATTACTTTTTTTACAATTAGGACATTTAATTTTTTCATCCTGAATAACCTTTGTCATTTCTTCGTTTTTCCCTTCTAAGTCCTTTCCTGTGGCATCTTCAACTAAATGGTCTGCCCTAAATCTTTTTTTACATTCTTTGCAATCCACCATAGCATCCCCAAAACCTTCCGTATGACCAGAGGCTTCCCACAACTTAGGGTGAAGTAATATAGGACCATCCACTCCGACAACATCAGGTCTGGTCGAAACAAATTTTTTCCACCAAAGTTGTTTAATATTATTTTTCAACTCCACGCCCAAAGGACCGTAAGAGTATGTCCCCGACAAGCCGCCGTAAATTTCAGACCCAGGGTAAACAAACCCCCTTCTTTTAGCCAAAGAAACTATTTTTTCCATCTTATCTAAAACGGGCTCCTCTTTTTTAGGTTTTTCTTCGTTAGTTTTCATTTTTAAAAAATTTATAAAGTAGATAAATTACCTAACAAATTCATGCCCATAACCTGCTCCGGGGTCTGTACTTAATCGAGTAGAAGCACCGGCTTTTGTATTACTCAAAGAATCACCAGTAAATTTGTCAGTACCAGTAATAGTAACATCCCCAGTTAGGAGGGGTACTAGAGTAAGGTGCGTCAAACTTGGCAAAAAAGCAATCTGGAAAGATATTTCTTTCCTATTATTAACAATACCAACGCCTGGTTTTATGTCTCCAACATCCCAAATAACTTCACCGCCAACAGGATTGTATGTTATTTTTTCTGAATTAGGAGAAACAACTCCCATCCAACGAACATAAGTGGGAAGTGAAGAAACAACTCTAACACCACCAGCCTCATTCGTTGTATTGGTGACAGCCCAAGTCACTGTATAGGTTGTTTCTGTCTCAACTTCCGGAGGAATTGGACCACTGTTAACAAAGGGGCCAGAATAATATGTGGCATTGGGGGTTACCCTTAGGTCAGTAGAAAATCTAAGGATCTTAGAAACGGAAGAATTTATCTCTTCCTGCGTCCCCACTTCCGAAATACGGTTTCCTTTTGCGCTAATGGTTAAACGAGCTTCTGGATTCACTAAGTTACCTCTCTCGGAAACATCTAGGGGTTTAAAAGAAAAACTAAAACGACCGTTCGCTCCGGGGAGGATTTCTGACAATTCACCGTTGGTACTTTTGTTCCAAATAATAGTATTATCGACGGAACGATAATATCCCTTGCCGGGAGAAACAGTATTTTTGTCTAAAATCCCCCCTTCCAATTTTATGTTAATTTCACCACCAATAATACTAGTGGAGGAATTATTAGCCCAGATTACGTCTACTCTTACCGTACCGTTACCGCTCAATGAATATTCTTGGGAGAGAGCCCCATTTACAGCAATATCAACACCAATAAATGGTTTTTCTATAGAAATAGTTTTAATCAAAGAAGCAAACAAAGCACCGATTTCTTTCTCATCTTTTCGGTCTTGGTTCCCTGCACTAAACCGAAAAACCCTTTCTTCTTCATTCTGCCCCGAAACAATACCTTTTATTTTAACAACACTCTTATCAGCAGAACCCCCTTCCATTTTCCATATATTATCCCCGTAAGTCGGTTTTGGCTCCGAAGAGATAAACTTGAAACCAAAAGGATATTCTACCACTAATAAAAGACTTTCTACTGATCTCTCAGAATCGGAAACCACACTAACAGAAAAATCCATTTCCTGCCCAGAAATAACCCTCTCCATGGGACTAATGATTAAGTCAATTGGTGAAGAACTTATGTTTATACTATACTTCCTTTCTTTAAAGAAAATAGCGTTGGAATCTGCAATACGATATTCTAGACTTATAAGGATGTCTTTGTCGCTATTTCTCTCCCCATACAAAACAGACCTAACTTCCTTTCTGATACTTCTCCCAGAAGGAACCACCCCTAAGGAAACCCTCTCACTTCTCAAGGCTTTCCCAGGCTCGCTAGCGGAATAGGTTCCTTCTGGGTATTTAATCACCAAATCTGCGACTTCTAAATTTATTGGGTTGTTGTTGGTAACCGTAATTTTCAGAGAAAATTCACCCCCACTTTCCATAGAAGATGGACCAATAACAGATATATCAACATTCTCCGTAGAAACCTTATTATTTCCCAGCCAAACCATCAAAAAAACAAACCCGACAGACAGCATCAAAAAAATAACAGCTATGAATAATATCTTTTCTGAAAAATTTTTAGTTTTAGGTTTTCTTCTTTCAAAAAAACCGTCTTCCTCTTCCTCTTGTCGAGAATCATTCCAGCCAGATTTTATGTCATATTTTCTGCGAGAAAAAGATGCTCTGTCTTTAGAAAAACGGGTATTCCGGGAATAGAGCCCCGCTTTAACCCCCTCAATCCTATCACTTTTTTTACTATCATCAGTCATACAGTAAAAGTATAACAATAAAAAAATAATTTTCCAATCAACCCTATGCCCATAAACTACAAATGCATTTCTTCAAAAATCTCTCCTATCATCTTTTGGGCTTCTTTTTTTACAGTCTCCATTTTTAAAATTAATTTATTACTTAATTCCCTTGAACTCAAAAAATCAGAAAAAAGTTCTTTACTCACATTTTTGTCAAAGTATCCTAAATTATTTAATATTTTAATATTCGTTATTAACCCTAGGTTCTCTAATTCTTTTTTACTCAAATCTCGTTCTTTCAAAAAATTTACGGTATCTGAAACAATATCAAAAAGTTCCTCATTTTTTTCTTCACCGTGGATAAGCTTTCTGAGCAAAGAAAATATACTCAAAATAAAATCAAATCTTTTATTTTCCCTTATCCCTTGCCCAGAGAATATAAAAAACAAATTTTCTATTGGGGAGACATTTGTTATTCTCCAAATGTCTTTTCCTCTGACCAAAGAAATATCAGAAATAGAAAAATCCTGTAAACCATAGCGATTTTTCGAACTTATTTTTCGAACACCCTGGGCCGTTGCGTTAATAAGACCGAGCTCTCTTGTGAAAAGATAGAAAAACTTATTCGATTCGCCAGTGTCAAAACTATTTAAAACAATACCTTGGGTGGTGTAGATGTTATGCATAATATCCAAGTATAAACCCCCACACCTTTCATTGCAAAAACATGCATATGTTTTATTTTAGACATTTTTATAATGAAAGATATGGGCTGATAAACCCCCGCTCACTTTGTGAGCTCACACCTTTGAATAAAGGTGTGGGGGTAAAGTAGCGAGTATCAAGTAACAAGATAAAATTTTATTTAACAAATAATGATTTTATTTTTAAAATAATACAAGACAACAAATACCAAAAAAGTATAAAAATAAATAAAGATATTATTATCATTAAAATAATAAAAATTGGTTCTGGTAAAAAATCGATTTCTTCAAAGAATTCTGATGCAACCATTACAATGGTAAACGGCTCTATACTAGGAGATAAAATTTTTTGTATAGAATTGGACGGAATACATCCTTCCGTACATAATACTGCATTTGCAGAATAAAAAGCTGCTCCTATATTTATTACTGCGATAATAACGGCTAATATTATTTTTGCTTTAGTTGGTTTAAAAAAATTTTTCCAATTCATAATTTAATCATATCATCAAAAATAAGTCTTGCAAAAAAAATACCCTACTGCTATTCTAATCTTAGAAAGGTAACTTTTTCAATTCTCCACAAAAAGGAGGCTCAAAATGGGCAAAAAATTTTGGATACTAACGTCTTTGGGCGGATTGTTGGGATTGGGACTTCTTTGCTTGGGCTTTGAAGTAACATCGAAGATTTTACTTTACATTGGAGGTCTCATTTTTTGCGGGTCATTCTTGCTCTTGGTACTGAGCCCCATTATTATAGAGTGCAGAAAAGGTAATGGGACCTAAGCCATAAAAATGCCCAGGGAGGTTCTCCTCCCTGGGCATTTTCTCTTATTGTCGACGAAGATTCTTTATTTATTAAGTTTCAATTTAAAAACTAAATCATCGATTTTTATTATTTCTGCGTCAGTTCTGCACAACTCCGCGTTTGTTCCGCATTTGATTTCTTCTATTCCAGCTACTTTTTTCAAATCTACTTCAAATTTTTTAATAAGATCTTCCCCCTCTTTGTTTGTCTCAACTTCTAATTCAACCAAATCACTTGGAACAAGATTTTCTTGCTTCCTTAATTTCTGAATATTTCTTAGCAACTCTCGATAACGTCCTTCTCCTTTTAATTCCGGGGTGATTGTTGCATCTAATTCTACTTTTTCTTCATCGTGTTCCCCAAAAACGACCATTTTCACATTTACCTCATCTTTAATTACTTCAACCATCTGTTCATCCATAACTGTCGCTTGTGGACTGTAGGCAGTAAGACTTTGTAGTGGTTGTCTCACCTTAATTCCAAGTTCTGCCCTTGCCTCCAAAGCCAAAGAAACGATCTCTTTAACTTTTTTCATGCTTTCCAAAAT
Source organism: Candidatus Campbellbacteria bacterium RIFOXYC2_FULL_35_25 (assembly GCA_001774495.1). Lineage (GTDB taxonomy): Bacteria > Patescibacteriota > Minisyncoccia > Phycocordibacterales > UBA12079 > UBA12079. Next base: position 62,296 of record MFAE01000006.1, read on the forward strand.
AGCTTCATCGATGTTTACTTCTTTGGTCCAACTCTCGAGGTGCACACTTTCCAAGCCATCATTACCTTTAACTTTCTGATAAATTTCTTCCGCCAAGAACGGCATAAAAGGAGCAATAACTTTTGAAAACTCTCTCAAAACAAATTGTGTTGTTGCCAAAGCATAATCTCGGTCCTTGTCATTACCCCCCTTAAATCTATCTCGAGACCTTCTAATATACCAGGTCGACAATTCCTCAACAAAATCCATAATTGGTCGAGAAGCCCTGTCTAATTCATAATTATTTAACCCTATGGAAACTTCTTTAATCAATTGATTTAATTTAGTTAATATCCATTTATCCAAAATGTTTTCACTGTCTTGCGGGTTAACTTTTGTTTTGGAATCTTCCTTGTACAACTCATAAAAAGAATAAACATTCTTAACTTTCAAAATAATTTTCTTCAAAATCTCATCTACTCCCTTTTCTGAAAAGTTTAAATCTTCTCCCCGAACAATCGGAGAACTAATCATATAATAACGCATCGCATCAGCTCCATATTTATCAAGGATGTATGAGATATCAGGATAATTTTTTAAACTTTTTGACATCTTCTTTCCATCTTCCGCCAACACCATGCCGTTCACAATTACATTCTTATAAGAAGTTTTCCCAAACATAGCTGTCGCCAATACTATAGACGTATAAAACCAGCCACGAGTTTGATCGGTTCCTTCGGCGATAAAATCTGCAGGAAAACCAATTCCTTTTTCAGGGTTAAACTTGTCTAAGTTTTCAAAAGGATAATGATTAGAAGCATAAGGCATCGCCCCCGACTCAAACCAACAATCAAAAACCTCTGCGATTCTTTTCATTTTTCCACCACACTCGCAATCAAATTCAACCTTATCAATATAAGGCATATGTAAATCTGTTTCATAATTTTTATTATGAGGTAATGGGGCAAAATCCAATTCACGAATTTCAGCATTTCCAAAAAGATTTTCTTCCTCTTTAAAAGCAACTGTTTTCTCGGCATTTAACCCTTTTGCTACGGAAAGCAAAAACCAAGCAGGATATTCGTGAGTAACAATTAAGATATTCTTATCTGAATACTTTTTATCTATGTCGTAAATAAAATCTCCCACTCTATTTTTTGTCTCATTAAGACTTTCTCCGTTAGAAGTAGCCTGTGTAAATTTCCCCAGTAAAGAGCCGGCAAAACTTCTATACTCATCTACATTTTTACCCTCGAGATCACCTACTTGGGCTTCGATAATTCTTTCATCAAAAATAATATCGGTTTTTTTAATTCCGATTCCTTCGGAGATTATTTCAGCGGTTTCTTTTGTTCTAACAAAAGGTGAAGAAATGATTACATCTATTTTTTTCTTCTTTAGTTCCTCTAGAGCTTCTTTTACTTGCTCTTTTCCTACTTCTGTTAAATGATGAGGATTCGTTGCTTTTGAACTACAAACATTCAAGGTATTATTTTCTGCCTCACCGTGGCGAATCACAAAGTAATTATTTGTTCCTTTTGTCTCTTTTCTTAATTCATCAATCGAACCAATTATTTTTATCTTTCCACAACCATTATCTTGAGAATTTGTGTTTTGTGTTTCGTGTTTCGTTTGGTTTTTGTGTTCTACACTTTGTATTTTCCTAGTTTGGCAACGCCAAACTGGTAACGGAGCTCCCCAAAAACGAGTTCTGGAAATTGCCCAGTCACGAGCTCCTTCAAGCCACTTACCAAACCTTCCGTCTCGAATATTTTCTGGCACCCAATTAACTTCTTGATTAGCTTTAATCATTTCATCCTTAATTCCTGTTACTTTTAGAAACCAAGAAGAGGTCGCGTAGTTAAGAAGTGGGGTGTGACATCTCCAGCAATGAGGATAAGAGTGTTCAATTTTTTCTTTTGAAAACAACACGCTACCCCCCTCTCTATTAGCCAAAAGTTTTATCATCTCAATATCAGTTGCCATGTGGTCATCCTTAGGCTTTACGTACAAACCAGCTAACCCATCCCCCACTTCTGATTTAAATTTTCCATCAATTGAAACATGCTGAACAAAAGGTAAGCTTTCTTTTTTACCCAACTCCATATCATCAGAACCAAAAGCAGGAGCAATATGAACAATCCCTGTTCCATCTTCGGTAGTTACAAAATCAGCTCCGTAAATTTTCCAACCATTTTTGTGATTTTCCAAACTTTTGTCTTTTGAATAATAATCAAAAAGTGGTTTGTAAGATTTTCCAATTAATTCTGAACCCTTAGTTATCTCATTAACATTTTTTACAAGATGACCTAAAAAATCAAACATGTCTTCGTCTTCTCTTGGAGTTATCGGTGTTTTTTTATTTTCAAAAATTTCTTTAGCAACCCAATAATATTCTTTTTTAAAATTACTTTCGTAAGTTTCTCCTGGCTCAATTTTTTTTACTTCGTTTGTATTTTCAATTTTTAAATAATCAATATTTGGGTGAACTGCCAAAGCGACGTTTCCAGGCAAAGTCCACGGAGTAGTTGTCCAAGCCAAAACAAAAGTTCCGGGCTCGTCTGCTAATTCAAACTTAACTGTCGCTGACAAATCTTTGATATCTTTATACCCCTGATTAACTTCAAAGTTTGAAAGGGTTGTTTCACACCGAGGGCACAAATGCATTGCTTTGTGTCCTTCGTAAATTAAATTTTTGTCATAGATAGTTTTAAAAATATGCCAGATAGACTCAGAGTAAGAAGTGTCCATTGTCTGGTAACTAGCATTCATATCCACCCATCTACCTGTTCGTGGAATAATCTTTTTCCAATCAACATCATAACGAAGCACACTATTCTTGGCCGCTTCATTAAATTTTTCTACTCCATAATCATAGATGTCCTGTTTGTTTTTGAAACCTAGTTCATCTTCAATTAAATTTTCAATCGGCAAACCATGACAATCCCAGCCCCAACGACGAGAAACTTTTTTACCAAGCATTGTTTGATAACGAGGAATGATATCTTTCATGGTTCCTGCCAAAATATGACCATAATGAGGTAAACCAGTAGCAAAAGGAGGTCCATCATAAAAAACAAAAGAGCCGTTGGGAGATTCCTTCTCGGTAGATTTTTCAAAAATTTTATTATCCTGCCAAAATTTCAGAACTTCTTCTTCACTTTTAGCAGTCTCGGATTTATTATTATTTTTATCTTCCATATTTTAAACTCTTTATATTGATAATTTTTCTAAAAACTTTAGCCAAAGGCTAATCAGCCTCCGGCTGAAAAAACTACCAACTAAAAACTTAGTTTTAATATTACATCAAACACCCAGCTTGAGCAATTTAAAAAGATATTTAAACAACAAAACCAAACAAAGGGCTTTTTCTATCAATGACCTGATACTTAAAGCCTAATTTATCTAATCTTTTTAGTAACAGATTAAAATTTTCTTTTCTCGCCAATTCAACTCCAACCAAAGCTGGGCCGGACTCTTTATTATTTTTCTTAAAATATTCAAACAAAACAATATCATCCCCAGGGCCCAAGGTTCTCTCGATAAATGTTTTCAAAACCCCAGCTCTTTGAGGGAACTCAACTATAAAGTAATGCTTTAGTCCTTGATATTCCAAACTTCTCTCGATAATCTCAGGGTATCTACTAATATCATTGTTACCACCGCTTACAATACACACGACAGTCTTCCCTTGTATCTTTTCGGCTAATTGCTCAATTGCAGATAAAGCTAAAGCCCCAGCAGGTTCCGTAACAATTCCATTATTTTGATAAAGCAAAATCATTTCCTGACAAACCCTTCCTTCGGGAACTAGCAAAACTTTGTCTACGATTTTTTTACAAATTTCAAATCCTAATTTCCCAACAGTTTTAACGGCAGTCCCGTCTATAAACTTATCAATCTTATCTAAGGTAACTACCTCTCCTTTTTTTAATGATTGAAACATAGAAGGAACTCCCTCTGATTCTACCCCGATTAATTTAATCTTTGGGTATTTTGATTTCACATAGGTACCCAAACCAGAAATTAACCCTCCTCCCCCAATGGGAACAAAAATATAATCAGGGCTTTCTTCTAGTTGTTCTAAAATTTCTACGCCCACAGTCCCTTGCCCGGCGATAACCAACTCATCATTAAAAGGATGAATAAAAACCTTGTTTTTATTATCACTAAAATTCTTTGCTTTATGGCAAGCCTCATCAAATGTATCTCCAACAAGCACTATAGAAACCCATTTACCGCCGAACCTCCTCGCTCTTTCAATTTTTTGTTTAGGCGTATTCTGTGGCATAAAAATATACCCTTTTATTTTTAACTTACTACAAGCGAAAGCAAAACCTTGAGCATGGTTCCCCGCGCTGCCACAAACAACCCCTCTTCTTTTTTCTTCAGGAGTTAACAGGGATATTTTATTGTAGGCACCCCTAAGTTTGTAAGATCTAACTGATTGCAAATCTTCTCTTTTTAAATAAACTTTTGCTTTATATTGCTTTGATAGCCTCTCGTTAAGCTGAAGGGGTGTTTTGATAACTATATCTTTTAGCCGGCCATAGGCTTCTTCTATTAATTTGGGAGTAATTTGTGATTTCATATATTTATTATTTATGAGCAATACAAGAGATTTCAACCAAAACATCCTTTGGAAGTCTCGCAACTTCAATAGTTGCTCGAGCGGGATATGGCTGTTGGGCAAATTTTTCTGCATAAATTTTATTCATCTCAACAAAATTATTCATATCAGAGAGATAAACTTCTGTTTTAACAACCTGAGACAAACTGGAACCAGCCTCAGACAAAACAATCTTCAAATTTTCAATAACTCTTTCCGTTTGTTCTTTTATATTTTCACCCGCAATTTCACCAGTAGCAGGATCTACGGAAATTTGCCCAGAACAAAAAATAAAATTATCAACTTCAATTGCTTGAGAATAAGGGCCAACGACTTGAGGGGCTTTGTTTGTTTTTATTTCTTTAATCATAATGTTCTAATAGTATCAAATTTCTAAATCTAACAAAAGTATTAAAAAAGCCGGCAGGGGGTACCTGCCGGCTTTCAAGAGTCTAGGACTAAAACCTAGAAAATTATGCAAACTCTTGAAATAAGGTTGGCTGGGGGGCAGGGATTCGAACCCCGACAAGCAGACCCAGAATCTGCGGTCCTACCATTAGACAAACCCCCAGCAAAATTAAAAATGTGAAGAGAGATGAGGAAGAAAATCGGCGGCAGTGTCCTCACACACGCATTCGCCAACATCTCGCAAGTTTTAGCTTCCCAAAGAAGCCTGCTCTGGGCAATACTTGTAAAATGTATCTCTCTTCACAAAAAAGAGCAAATTTACATCATTATACTACCTAAATAAACTTTTACGTCAAGCTCCCACACCTTTCATAATATTATTAAATAATTTTACAAAAGAGATTTACCTATTTTTTCCAAAGAACGATATTATGAAAGGTGTGGGGGCAAGCAAAAATAAAATACCCCGGCCTGAGGGCACGGGGTATTTTGGAATAAACCTAAAATTAGATGCGATTCGGTGAAGCGAGAGCAAAATGGAAGGAGGCGTATTACAATACGACGACTGACATTTTGTGAATCGCGACGCCGAAGGGCGCTAATTTTGGGTTTATTCCTCAATTCGAGAAAAACTTAAAGTATTTCCATTAGGCAAATAACTCAATTCAAGTCTCTCAATACCAACAAATATTATCGTGTAAGTAAATTCCTCTTCATTAGTTATATTGATTAACTTATAGCCATCAACAAACCAGTTTCCAGAATCAATCGACTTTCCGTCGTAAATACTCTCGAATCCCCCATTCTCATTAAAAACAATTACACTTTTAGAATCTTCTTTACTTTCCCAGCGACCAACAAAATCTTTTTTCAAATCATAATTATCTTGATAATTATTTTCTTCGATAGCGATTGATTCATCGATAGCTTTTAATTCTTCATTAACAACTTCTTCGTTGGGAAGGTTTGGGAGAGTGTTTTTATAAAACCAACTTCCAACAGCGACCACAACTAAGATCAAAATAACATAAAATAAATTTTTCATATAATAAATTAATTAAAAAATAAAAAGAAGGAGGGAGGGGGTCGAACCCACCATAGATGTTTTACGGCAAGGCCGGTCATCTATTTAAGCAACCATTAATGCTTCTCCTTCTTTACTAACAATTTTATATTACATCAAAAAATTGACTTGGGCAATTCAATAAAACATGGATTATTTAAAAACTTTCCTCAACCAAGCTCTTGGTTTCTGGGTCAATATATTTGATTTTATTTTCGTGTTTCTTTAAATCTATATGAGCCTCACAATAAAAAGAATCTTTTCCCCATTTCATAATAAACAAATGGTTTTTTTCGCCTACTTCAAATGAAAATTTTCCATCAAAGGCGGGGTAGTTGTTTCTAAAACGACTCAACTTTAGTAACCTCTGAACAATCTTTCTTTTTAAATTTTTTTCAATTTCTTTTTTTGTATAATTATGTCTCATAATTTCACGACCCGTCTTTGTCTTATAAAGTCTTTTTAAATCATTACCCCCAGCCAATAGGCCGACATAAAAAATCTGAGGGATCCCAGGCATAAAATATTGAATTATTCTTGCGTTTATATAGTCATCATGCTTTTTGTTAACAGCACAATAAAAACTACTATTAATTTGATTTATGTTCGTATTTCCAAATCCAAAACCTGACGCAATTTTGGCAGAAGAATTATCGAAAGAAAAAACTTTTTCTTTAATATCCTCTATTTCTTTTTCTGACAAAAATCCTTCCACGTCTGAGATATCAATACCATCATGAGTATCCAAGACGGTCATGGCGTTTGTAGGTCTAACCTTTACCCATTCCTCTAAACGACGACTACTTTGCGAAAAAATTGTGTGTAAGACAACTAGAGGCAGAGCAAAATCATAAACATAATCAACGCCTTTTATCTGAGACAATTTTATTTGGGAAATATATTTAGAGTGAACTTCTGGTAAAACTTGCATTCCGTTACTGTGAGACGTCTTTGCTAGCCATTTTATAAAATTGTAGGTCTCTTCTATAAAAAAACCATTTGTTCCTCTTTTTTTAGCCGCATAGGCAACCGCATCTAAACGGACGACCTTTATTTTATTCTTTGCAAGATTATCAATAATTTTTTTAAATATTTTTTTAACCTTTAGGTTTTCTATGTCCCAATCAATTTGGTCGGGAGAAAAGGTACAATATAAAACAGACTTAGTTCCATCTTTTTTTTCAAAATCATAGAAAAGAGGATTTCGATGCCGACGATAAATTTTTCCTAAATCTATTTTATTAATACCATTTTTGTGAAAAATAAAATCGGATTGACTGATGTTATCAAAAATACTCAAGATAAAAGCTGGCAGTCTTTTTTCTAAGTACTTTAAATATTTAATACTATGGTTTTGATTAAACTTTTTTGGTGTTATAAAACAATCCTTATACTCAGATTTATCACCTTTCTCAAGAAAATCTTGAAAATATTTGGAATGTCTTGAAATATGGTTAATAACGAGGTCGCTAGTTAAAGCATAATCGCTAGCCAACTTTTTTACATCACCCCAAGTGCCAAAAGAAGATTCAACCTCAAAATAATCAACAGGCGAAAAACCACGGTCAGATGATGATGGAAAAAAAGGAAGCAAATGAACACCCCCTATCTCTTCTTTAAAAAACCTGTTTAAAATTGAGTGTAATTCTTCGATGTTTTTACCAAAAGAATTTGCATATGTAATTAATTGAATTTTATTTTTAATCATCTATTTTTTGTTTCTATAAACTACCTACTATCAACTATAGACTAATTTATAGTCTCTCAGGACTTTCAATTCCCAAAAGATTCAAACCATTTTTAATAATTTGAGCAACTGCTTCTGTAAGAGCTACTTTGTATGGAGCATTTTTGTCTGTTTTATCGGCAATTTTGTTGTTTCCATAGAAAGAGTTGAAGGTTTGAGCCAATTCAAAAAGATAAGTAGCAATATAATGAGGCTCATATTCTTCCCCTGCTCTTTCTACAATTTCTGGGAAACGATAAAGCAACTTTTCTACCTCTGTTATTTCTTCATCTAAAAGTTGGTTGTCGGACAACCAACTTTTTATATTTTCTTGGTGGGCTTTTTCAATAACAGACTTTGCTCTGGCGTATGTGTATTGCAAGTATGGTCCAGAGTTTCCTTCAACAGAAACTGATTTATCAAAATCAAAAATAATATCTTTTCCGCTCGCTGATCTCAAAACTGAATATTTGATTGCGGACAAAACAACCTGGTTCACAACACTAATATCTTTAGATTCTTTAAATTTCTTTTCAACAACTTTTTCAACTTCTCCCAGCAATTCAATTGCCCCTTGAACATTCCCAGTACGAGAAGACATTTTTCCTTCAGGCAACCTTAGCATACCGTGAGAAATATGCTTGGTTTTTTTAGCTAACTCAGGATAAATAAATTCCATAGCTTTCAATAAGACCTGAAAGTATCCGTCTACTTCATTACCCGTAATAACGATAGACTTGTCATATTGGTATTCTTCAAATTTTATTTGGGCTAAACCTAATTCTTTTGCTTCATAAGTGGGCAAATCTTCTGAATTAACAAAAACCCTCGTATGCAAACTAGATTTTTCTTCAGAAAAAATAATAGCTCCTTCACTTTTTTCAAAAACTCCTTTTTCTAGATATTCCTCTACGATTTTTTTACCTAAAACACCTGTGTTACTCTCTAAATAATAAAAATCAAAATGTTTCCTGCTATCTATATCTTTACTATCAACAATCGGTTTCATACCTAGTTTGTCATAAATAACCTCAAAAAAGTTTAGACTCCATTTTTTTCCTACTTCATAAAAACTATTTATTTCTTCATCAGATTTATCATAAATTTTTTTGTTTATCCGGACAATCTGTTTTTTCACTTCAACATCATCGTTGTATTTTTTATCTCCCAAAGCATAGGCTTGCCCCAATAAACCGATCCTCAACCCTAGGTCTGTAACATTTTTTACACTACTATTTCTAAACTCCTCAAATTTCTCCCGTAAGGAAACATCATCCATTAAACTATAAATAGTTTTGGCAACATGAATTCCAACATCACCTTGGTAAATAGCTCTCTTTACCTCTGCACCACTAAAATTAATGATTCTTGCAATTGATTCCCCGATGGTGTTACTCATAAGATGCCCAATGTGGAATTGTTTAAAAGGATTAGGGTCAGTATATTCCACCATTATTTTTTTTCCTTTCAAATTTTCGTTACTTCCATACTTGTCGCCTGCTTTTAAAACTGTGCCAAGATTTTCTTCAAAAAACTTTTTGCTTAGATAAAAATTTATAAAGCCCGCACCTGCCACCTCAACCTTCTCCAAGGACTCAGTTCCTGTGAATTTTATTCTTTCAACGATTTTTTCGGCGAGTTCTTTTGGATTTTGCCCAAATTGTTTTGAATAGACCATAGCAACATTGGTTGAATAATCCCCCATAGCTAAATCAACGGGGTGTTCCATGTGAACAACGTCAGTCTCAACCCCCAATTCACCGAGAGCTTCTTTTGTTAATTTTTCTAATTCTTTTTTAATAGCAATCATTGTTCTTCATTATTTTTAAATAATATTTTGTATTTCTATTATATCATCTATTAAATAGTCCGGGTTTGATTTTGAAACTACATCCTTATGTTGAATCCCCCAAGTAATTGCAACCGTTTTAACCTGTGCCATTTTCCCGAATTCTACATCCCCACAAGTATCCCCTACATAAAAAGTATTGGCTCTATCAAGCCCGTATTCCTCGACCAAAGAAGCAATTGATTCTTCTTTGAGATGATTTCCTCCTCCGATGGTCTTTGTTATAAAATGAGAAATCCCAGATCTTTCAATTTCCGGCATTAATTTTGAAATTGGATCAGAGCTAACAATAAACAATTCAAAGCCATGCATTTTTAAATACTCAACTACTTGTTGCACATTATAGAAAATATCCGGCTCACCAACTTGATGAATAAATTTTTCGTACAACTCCTCAGCTTTTTCTTTTGTTAAGTCAGGGAAATATTTATTCCAAAATTTCATGTAAGGCATCGTAAAATTTATTTTTATCTCTTCTTCAGAAAGTAGAGTACCACCCTGATCTTCAAAGATAAGCCCACACACTTTATAAAAACAATGGAAATTGTCACTTAGAGTTCCTGACCAATCAAAAATGAAAGCTTTTTTCATAATAAATTAAATACTACCACAGCAGGTAGTTTTTATAAATATAAAAGCCCCGCATCGCAACGGGGCTTTCGGACGAGCAAAAAGCTCAATTTTGGGGAAGATGCCCTTGTTGTTGGAGAGCACTCACCACCTGCCTTGTGGCGCTACACAGAGGGAGACTCAGTGGGTCTTCGGCCAACATAGTACCTTTGGCGGAGTCGTCGGGACAAAAACCTTCCCCCTCGACCAGATAGACGATGTCGCATACCTCTTGTGAAGAAAGAAGACTAGTCCCCCTTCGGAAACATTTGAAATACTCGAGACATGCAATATGCGAAGTTGGGCTACAAAACTTTCGGATAAGACATTGGATGTCAGTAGAATCACTTGCCTGTGGCATCCCGCTAGGCAATGTCCAAATCTTTCCTTCGCGGACCAACAGAAGCCGTCCACCCTGAATCACCGCTGCCTTGATAACCTCTTTTACTTCATTAATCTGCATCAAAAGCCCCCCTCATTAAATTTTTTACCACTTTGATTAAGAACGCCAGAGGTATTTTTAACACAAAAAAGTAAAAAAGAAAAGCTTTTATAAAAACAAAAATCGCCTGAGGCGATTTTTGTTTTAGAGTTCTTTTGTTTCTCTGTTCTTCTGTTTCTTTGTTCTTTGTTTCTTTGTTTCTTTGTTTCTTTGTTCTTTTGTTTCTCTGTTCTTCTGTTCTTCTGTTCTTTAGTTTCTATGTTCCTTCGTTTCTCTGTCTTTATTAAACCCCAGTACTTCCAAAACCACCATCGCCTCTTTCTGTCTCACCCAAAGAATCAGCAACTTCAATTTCTGGACTCTCAATTTTTTGAATTAACATTTGAGCAATTTTTTGACCCTTTTTAATTTCAAAAGTTTTTTCACTAAGATTTTTTAAAACAATCAATATTTCTCCTCGGTAACCAGAATCAATAACTCCCGCCATCGTCTTAACCCCATTATTAAAAGCCACTCCACTTTTATCCCAAACTAAACCAACATAACCATCTGGGATTTCCATTTTAATTCCAGCCGAAATTCTTTTCATTTCTCCTGGTGTAATTGCTTCATCAACCGAAGAATATATATCAAAACCAGCATCGCCCGCTTTTGCATAATTAGGAACAACCGCGTCCTCTGATATTTTTTGTATTTTTATTTTCATATTAGTAAATATGATAACAATAAAATAGTAAATTAAAAAGGATTTGATTGACTTTGGGTGCCTGTTTGTGTATAAATTCCATAGGAAGTAGGTTCATTGAAAGTAACCAAGATCAACATATACAAGAGGAGAAGAAACAATGGAGAACGTCGCTTACAAACCTTACGAAGGAAGGACACCTGATTATCAATACCAAAACACGATCAAGCTCATACTTGAACAAGGGGTGAGATCCAAGAGTCAACCTGGTACAGATACCTTAACGGTTCTGTGTCCGCCAGCAAGCCACTACCGTCTTGATAATGGCTTCCCAATGATTACAGAAAGGAGTGTAAAATCATTTTGGGGACAACCCATCGGAGAAATCTGTGCATTTGTAAATGGAGTGAGAACACTCAAGGGACTGGAAGAATTTGGCTGTAAGTTTTGGTCACTTTGGGGTACACCTGAAAAATGTGCGAAACGAGGATTGGAAGCTGGTGACCTAGGTCCCGGCTCTTATGGAGCAGGATTCCATGATTTTCCTACTGCTGATGGAGGAACTTTTAATCAGTTCCAACATATCATTGAGCAAATCAAGGAGATTCCTCATTTGAAAACCCATTTCGTCAGCCCTTGGATACCTCAGTTCATCGGCCGAGGCAAAGGAAAACAACAAAAGGTTGTTGTTGCCCCGTGTCATGGCTGGCTTTATTTCAAGGTGTATGGTGACGAACTCACTACAGTAATGGTTCAGCGTTCGGCTGATTTTCCTGTCGGAGTTCCATCCAATATGATTCAATATGCTGCTTTAACAATGATGATGGCCCATGCCACCGGGTTAAAGCCTGTTGAATTTATTCACCAACCAATAGATGCTCACGTCTATGTGGATCAAATTCCGAGAATGAAGGAACTCATCAAGCGAGAACCAAGACCCTTTCCAACAGTAACCATGAATACCGATGTTGATGACTTTTTTGGTTTCAGGAAAAAACACTTTACACTGGGCGACGATTACAATCCTCACCCAGCAATGAAAGATATTCCAGTAGCAATTTGATAACGGAGGTAAGGGACATGACCACACAAGTATCTATAATTGTGGCCATGTCCCTTAACGGGGTTATAGGTCACAAAAATCAAATCCCATGGTACATACCAGATGACTTAAAATACTTTGCAAAAATTACTACAGGACACACTGTGATAATGGGTCGTAAAACTTACGAATCCATAATACAAAAACTTGGTCACCCTCTCAAAGGTAGATTGAGTATAGTCCTCACTAAGAAAATAAATTACGAGGTGGGGGAAGGATGTTTTGTTGTTGAGTCTTTTGAAGAAGCTTTGAAAATCTCCAGTGGTGAAGTATTTGTCATAGGTGGTGAGCAAATATATGAATTAGCATTACCGTATGCTGACAAAATATATTTAACCATTGTTGAAGGACATTTCGATGGAGATGTATTTTTCCCAAAAATCAATAAAAATGACTGGGAAGAGATATGTATAGGCAAAGGGAAGTATGATAATATAAAATACAGTTTTATGAAACTTAAAAGGAAAAAATTTATAGATATCAATCATTCCAGAACACCAGAACAAACTGCCATCATGAAAAAAATAGAAGCTGATGGTGTGTGTCCGTTTTGCATGGAAAATTTCAAAAAGTATCACACTAAACCGATCATTAAAGAAGGGGTTTGGTGGATGTTGACCGAAAACTTTGTTCCGTACAAAGGAACAAAATTACACTTACTTATCGTCTACAAACATCATGCGGTTAAACTTGAGGAAATTGACCCAAAGGCTGGGACAGAACTTGTTGAACTCCTGTCATGGATTGAAAAAAAATACAATCTTGATGGAGGTTCTTTGTTCATGAGATTTGGTGAAACCGATTTAACTGGTTCTAGTGTTAACCACATCCACCTACAAATCATCGTCGGAGAAGTCGGTAGATCAAAAGAATCTTCTCCTTTAAGAATAAAACTTGGTTACAAAAAAGCAAAAGATTAAACCCCTCCAAACCTTTCGGCCGGAGGGGTTTCTTTTTTTTCGAAATAAACTACATTATTATCTGAATGATCTCAACATTACGGTCTTTAAGTACCTCCTCGCCATCTAACATAGCGTATCCATTGATAAAATAACACTTTTTAATACCACTCCTGCCTACCAACTTTGCGCAAGGAGGACAAGGGAAGTCTGAGACAAAAAGATACGTTCCTTCGAGACAAATCCCCCTCTTTGCTGCCTCGGCAATGAGTATTGCTTCAGCATGTTCAGCGGTAGAAAGTTCAATATTAACGCCTTTGTTAAAAACAGCTCTCGGGTCACCGAAAATATAGGGGTTTTGTTCTTCTGGAAGATGTTGATTGTGAGCAACTAACAAGATCTCTTCTCCTCTTGTAATTACTCCGCCAACCTGTCGCCACCAGTCCCAACTTTTCTGGGATTCATTTAGTACAACACCCACAACTTCTTTCTCAAAATTCGTCAAAGATATTCGATCACACGAAAGCTTTTTTGCCGCTGTTGTGTTTACTTTATTCCACCTTAAAAAAATCTGGTGAAAAATGACATCCTTGCCGAGAAAATATTTTTGTGAAATAGACCTTGAGACATCCTCGTCAGGCATGATAATTTGATCTCCACAAGAAACCAAAAACTGGATAGAATTCAAATTTAATACATGCACGCTGTCGAAAATATTCCATGATCTTACCGCATCCATCACCATTTCTGGTGATATAGCTCTCAGAGAATCCTTCCTTGAAACATAATCTAAATCAGGAATTAAGTTAATCAAATCATCCCCAATTATGTACAAGGTTTTCGCGCCACATTCGCAAAACAAATTCAGATAACCCTTGTGGAGAGCTGGAATGTAGGAAACGAGTATCTTACTCATTAGACTTCTCCTCAAAGGTTGTGGATTTCTTCTTGAAGAAGTTTTTCCAGTTTAGGAGCTAAATTTTCTGCAAATTTTTTAGCTCCATCTACAAATAGCCTCCTTACCTTAGCAGTGGTACTTGTCGTAGATTGTGCCTCCAGAACATGAATGTGCCCACAAAAACTGCGCATCTTATCGACTTTTTCGTTACTGTGTTTGGTTGTTTTAGAAATGACGAGAATGTCTGGTTTAACAGTTTTTATAAGTTCCATTGGCCCATCTTCAAGATCTTTTAGCACGATGAAATCAACAGGCCTAACAAACGACAATATGGCCGATCTTTCATCTTCAGACACAATAGGTCTATCAGGACCTTTTCTCTTTTTAACCTTGGCATCGCTATCCAAGCCGACTATTAAAACATCTCCCAAATCTTTTGCTTTTTGAAGATACTGGGCGTGTCCAATGTGAAAAAGATCGAAGGTACCAGATGTAAGAACTATCTTCTTGCCTTGTCTTTTCAAATCAGAAATTAATTGACCGACCGATTGAGCAACTACACTAGATGATAAATTGTTTGAGGAAAAACTACATAAACGCATAATAACTACCTCCTATACTCTGTTTTATTTTAATACCGTAATATTTTTCAAACGACAAATCTGACTTGAGTATAGTTTTTTGTTCAATTGGAGTCAAGAGAAAAAAGAAATCCCCGCCCAGCACAGAGGCCAGACGGGGAGAATCGAAAACAACAGAAAAATTAAATGACCTGCTTCAACTTAAGGATTTTTTTGATTTCCTTAAAAACCCTATCCGAACTTAATGTTCCGTCGATAACTTTTACTCGACGAGGTTCGTTTTTCGCAATCTGCAAAAACCCCTCTCTAATCCTGTTGTGAAAAGTCATCTTTTTCTTTTCAAAACGCGATTCATCATCTCCCCGATCCCCGTTCTTCACTTGAACAAATGTTCAAGGAAGCCCAATTTCTGGGGGGACGTCAAGCAAGATGGTTAAATCGGGCTTGAAGTTACTGAAAGCAACAGTGTGGAAAAGGTGAACGATTTTTAAACCCACCCTACCAACGACTCCTTGGTAAACAGCGGAGGAATCAAAAAAACGATCACACACGACAATCTTCCCAGATTTCAATGCCGGCATAATTACCGTTTCAAGATGCTGAGCTCTGTCAGCCATGTACAACAACAATTCTGCCTTAGGAACAATTTCCTCATTTTTTGGATTCAACAGAATAGCTCTGATTTGTTGGCCAATGGTTCCTTCGCCAGGTTCCCTTGTAAGAAGATACTCGATATTCCGAGCATCAAACAATGCAGAAATTCTTCTTATCTGGGTTGTTTTTCCAGAACCTTCTCCACCTTCAAGTGATAAAAACACGGCAAACCTCCATTAAGATGATTATATGTAACTTCCCAAACGACAAATCTGGCTTGAGTATAGTTTTTTGTAAAGTACGAGTCAAGTAAAATTAATCTTTTTTAATTATATTATCGATTTGAGTATAAAATTCTTCTAAAGACCCATTGTTATCAACAACAAAATCTGCTTCATTTTTTAAACCTTTAATTTGGAGTTCTGTTTCTTTTTCGTGATCAATTTGGAATTGTTCAAATGTTTTTTGATTATCATCTGAATTTTCTCCTCTTCCAACAATTCTTTCGTAACGCTTTTTCATATTAGTATCTACATAAACTAGTTTGAAATAAGGAATTTCTTTGAGATACTTTATATCATCTATTCTTCGCACTCCATCTATCACAATAATATTCGCATCATTTTTTCTTACATCATCAGCCATAACTTTTGCCAAAAGATCTTCACCAAAAACACTCCTCAAAGAAGTAGAAAGTTTTTGCATATTATCTCTGCTTTGCTCAAAATATAATCGATCTAAAATATCACGAAGCATGGTTGAAAATCGAAGTGATGTGCCATCAAATTTTTCTACAATATATTTTGTCATTGCACCCTTTCCCCCTGCAATTTCTCCAGCTATTCCTAAAATAATTTTTTTCATGGTTATTAATCTTATTTTTTAAAATTACATATCATCGTAAGTCTGTATCTCATTATTTACAAGTTCATATTCGACTTTCGCTTCTTCAAAAAGATTCTTACTTTTATCCCCTGCGTGGTAATCCAGATTGCAAACAACTTTATTTATTCCAGCGTTTACTATCATTTTTGCACAAGTATAACAAGGCGTCATATGACAATATAAAGTAGCCCCTTCAAGGGCAATGCCAAATCTTGCTGCGGCGGTAAGAGCATTTTGTTCCGCATGGGTAGTCCTTATGCAGTGTCGAGCTTCTGTTCCGTCCTCATTTTTAACTGTATGCATTTCGTGACCAACATCATCACAATGTACAATTCCTGCTGGAGATCCAACGTATCCGGTTGATAAGATTCTCTTATTTTTTGCAATTAAACAACCAGATCTACCTCTGTCGCAAGTACCTCTAGTTCCAATAACTTCAATAATATCCAAAAAGTATTGATCCCAAGACTGTCTTTTATGATTTATTTTTTCTTTTTTCATAATTTTTCATTAAAAATTTTCTTAAATAAGAACTTTATTTATAAGGATATCACCTTAAACAAACTCAATCAAACCCAACTGGATGCCGCCCTGATAATAGCTTTTTGAAAGGAGTTACTTTTTAATTTATTCCTTATTACTAGATTTAAGTAAAATAAATTAAAAAATCTCAGCCTAGGCTGAGATTTTTTAAAATGATTCAAATTTAGATGCTGAACGAGGAGGTAAAGGAAAATTTTTTGAGACGTATTGCAATACGACGAAAAAAATTTTCCTGATACCAACAAAGTTCGGCGCTAAATTTGGATTATTTAAATTTATTTTACATCGATACCCATACTCTTCGCCGTCCCCTCAATAATCTTACATGCTGCCTCTATATCATTAGCACTTAGATCTTCCATTTTTTCTTCAGCGATTTCTCTTATTTGAGCTTTTGAAATAGTTCCTACTTTCTTAGTAGCATTTTTTTCTGAACCTTTTGCGATTCCTATTTTTTTCAGAATTAACCTTGATGCAGGAGATACCTTTAGGATAAAATCAAAGCTTCTATCTTCGTAAACAGAAATCACAACAGGAATTATATTTCCAACCTTATCTTTGGTTGCTTCGTTGAATTGGTTAACGAACTCACCAATATTTATTCCAGCCTGTCCAAGTGCTGGTCCAATAGGAGGAGCTGGTGTCGCTTTACCTGCAGGAATTTGTAATTTTAATTTTTTTACTGGTTTTTTTGCCATATTATTTTTATTAAGTTAATATTATATTCTTTTAATTTGTAGAAAGTCTAATTCGACAGGAGTCTCTCTCCCGAACATGGAAACAAGAACCTTGACCTTACCACTTTTTTCATCAACCTCGATAACCTTACCTTCTGTATCTTTAAATGGCCCGTCTACAATAATCACGGCGTCATCAACTAACAAGTCTATCGCGTGCTTTGTTACGTCCAGATTCATTCTTTCTGTTAATTCTTTCATCTCGGCTTCACTAACAGGAACTGGGTTTACTCCAGCCCCAACGAAACCGGTCACTCTAGGCGTATTTCTAACAACGTGCCAAGAATCATCTGTAACTATCATATCTACAAGAATATACCCTGGGTAAATTCTTTCCATTTCTTCCACTCTTTTACCTCCTTTTATTTTTATTTTCTTTTCCATAGGAACAACAACATCAAAGATTAAATCTTTCATGTTAAGAGAATCTATTCTCTGTTTTAGGTTACGCACAACAGCATTTTCATAACCAGCATAGGTATGAATAGCGTACCAATTTCTTCCTAAACTTTCATCTTGTTTTGCCATAGTTTTAAGTAATAAGTATTAAATAATAAAAAGTAAGTTTAAATGATAAATTTTTTCAACAACAATGAGAAAATAAAATCAAAGAAACCTAGAAAATAAGCTGTGAAAAGAGAAATAACAATAACAATAATTGTAAACCAAACGGCTTGTTTTCTTGTTGGCCAACTTACGTGTTTTAACTCACCCCTTGTATCTTTTATATAATCAATTAATTTCATGTTCCAGTTTTTAGTTTTTAGTTGATAGTTTTTAGAAAACAATTTAAAAAATGGTTCTCTTTAAAACTTTTTATAATATGTTTGTTTGGATAGAAGCTTTGCTCAAGGCAAAACCAAACATTTTTAAAAACCCTTTCGGGCCTTATGTCAATATAATACTCTTTTAAATAAAGAAGTCAACAAACCACAAAAAACTTCTTATTCTATCCTTCTCCGTCTTCTTTTGGGCGGCCACCGAGAATTGCCTCCCAGTTCTAAATGAAATTTTCGTCCTGCGGACTCAATTTCATTAAGAACTCTTAGGCTCGTCGCTCGTATTTTTTCTGCGAAAAAATATACTTCGCTCTTTTCAATTCTCACTAGCCAGCACAAAAATATATTACACAAATACTACCGTATTTATTGCATTATTTTTGGGCGGCCACCGAGAATTGAACTCGGATTGAGGGATCCACAAACCCTAGTGTTACCATTACACCATGGCCGCCATATTAATTTTTTAGCTAACAGCTCACAGTTCACAGCCAACAGCTACAAACCCCAAACAATTAACAACAAGCTAATTTATAACAATTTATACCGAATTAGTCTAGTTTTTATTTTATTTTACCAAAAATTTATATCCTTCTGGCAAAACTAAAGACTCCCTATTTTTTCCATCCCACTTAATTTCTTCGTGGATTACCAAGTTTGTGATATAAGACTGCCAACCATGTTCGATTTTATTTACTCTCTGCGCAAGAGTTTCTGGTGTATCGTCTTTTCTTATCCAAACAGGATATTCAAAAAAAGCAGGGCCATCATCATAAATTTCGGTAACAAAATGCATTGTCACTGCTGAATATTCTACTTCTCCTCTTTTGTAAGCATCGATGGTTGCTTCATGAACAAAATGTCCATACATTCCATTTCCACCAAATTGAGGAATTCTCCCAGGATGAATATTAATTGTTCTTTGTGGGTCCAAACCAAGAGCAAGCTTTAACCAGCCCGAAAGTGACACCCATTCTACCCCAGTTTCTTTTATAATTTTCTGATATTCTTCAGCGACATAAGGGCCTTTGAATAAAATAAATTTAATTCTATATTCATCAGCTATTTTCCTTACCCCACCATTTTCGTGGTTAGAAACTACCGCGACAATTTCCGCATCCAGAACACCTGTCTTATTATTTTCAACAAGTTCTCTAAGTCCAGAACCGCCTCCATCTTTAGAACCGGAAGCAAAAATTATCAGTTTAGGTTTATTTTTCATATTTTTATTGTGCCCAGAACTGGATTTGAACCAGCACGGATATAATATCCACAGCCCCCTCAAGGCTGCGCGTCTACCAATTTCGCCACCTGAGCAACATAACAACAAGTATAAAGTAGTAAGTATCAAGTATCAAGTTGTTGAAGGTAAAAAAATCAGGAACAAAGTTCCTGATTTTTTTTATTTTTATTAGTTTAAGCCTGCTTCTCTTCTTCCTTAACTTCCTCTTTAGGAGCTTCCTCTGTTTCCTCAGCTTCAACAGGAGTTTCTTCGGTAACTTCAACTTCTGTCTCTACTACTACTTTTGCTTCCTCTTCTGCTTTCGCTGTTGCTTCTGTTTCTTCTTTAGCTATTCTAGTTTCTTCCTCAGAATCGCTCAATGAAGAAATATTTGTTGTCTTCATTTTTCTCATCTGTCGTTTAATTTCACGAGCAACTTTTTCACGAATATGATAAAGTTTTGATCTTCTAACGCTAACTCTTTTTACGATTTCTATTTTATCAATACTTGGTGAATATAGCGGAAAGATTCTTTCAATACCAACTCCGTTTGAAACTTTTCTTACAGTAAAAGTAGCCCCTGGTTCTGATCCATGCTTTCTAGCCAATACCAAACCTTCAAAAGCCTGCAAACGAGTCTTCCCTTTTTCTTGAATTTTTACCCAAACACGCACAGTATCCCCGGCTTTAATTCCAAGCTTTTTTCTATCTTCAATATTTACGGGAGAAATATTTACTTTACTTATAATATCCGTATTCATAATGAACAATAGATTATCATATATAGTCCTATTTCGCAACAAATTATAATTAGTTTGGTTGTCTAATATAAAAAACTACGGTATATTCTAGGTAGATTTGTTATTTATTCAACCTTTAACAAGAATAAAGGAGTAACTTATGAATAATCTACATCCAGAATTTTTAAAAACTTGCCTTGGATTGATTTTAGGTTTTATAGCGATAAACTCTCTAACAATTGCCATTAAAACTTTTTTATCATCAGGCAGTGATTATAAAAGAAGAAGCGGTTCTTGTGTTAAGATAAATAAAAAAACTAAAATGTGGAGTATAAAAAAAGTAAGCTCAGATGAAGATATTGAAAGAATTTTAGGGTAGCTATACAAAAACCGTTGGTGATGAGATTCGTCACCAACGGTTTTTTTAATTTTAAAGAATCTAAATTTATATTTTAATTTTTAAAATTTTTTAGAGCTGTTTGAAAATCGCTAGGTAATTCAGCCTCAAAAATCATTTTAGTGCCATTCAGTAGCGAGATTTCTAAAGAATAAGCATGCAAAGCTAATCTCTCAAACCCTAAGGCGCATTCTTGTTTTGGAGCATAAAGTTTATCGCAAACAATTGGGTAATTGATAGCTTTAAAGTGAACACGAATTTGATGGGTCCTTCCTGTCTTGGGATTTACCTCAACATAAGAAAAACCTCCCCCTCTCTTCAAAACCTTATACTCGGTTACCGCTTCTCTCATCTTTCCTCTTGCCCCTCTTTGCGCTGACCATTTTCTAAAATCGCTTGAACTTCTCCCAATGGGACGGTCAATGGTCCATTCATCATTTTTTATTTCTCCGTAAACAAAAGCTCGATAACTTTTTTTTGTTTCTCTATTCTGAAATTGATTTTTTAAGTGAAGGAATGATTCTTGATTTTTGGCAATAACCAAGATGCCAGAAGTTTCTTTATCCAAGCGGTGAACAATACCAGGGCGTTTTATAATTTCCCCAGAAGACAAAACCAGAGGCTCCCCAACATTCTCAGTTTCTGGATAATTTTTCAAAACCCAATCTACTAAAGTTTTTTCTTTTGTTCTTCCATCCCTATCCCCATTTTTTGGAAAATGAGTTGGACGAGCAGGGTGAACCACCAAACCAACAGGCTTGTTTATTACAACGATATTTTCATCTTCATAAATTATTGGTATTTGCATTGTTATTAGTATAGCAAAAAATTACCCCGACTATCTATTTTATTTAAAATCATTGACTTCTTTGTTTTTAAGTATTACTATTCAATTTAGAAAGTGACTGTTTCTTAGATTTTTTAATCTTAAAGAGGTGCGTGGAATGAAAAAAACACCAAGGGAAATAATGATTCTTGTTGTTGAGAGCTTTCCTGGAATGGCTTTACTCTGGGAGAGAAGGCTTGGAAATCTCTGGGGAAACGACGTAAGAATTATCTCGGCTGAATCCGAGTCCGAAACACTGAAAATTTTGAAGGAGATGCCGGCTATTGATATCATCATCACTAACGCTGTTCTCGGTCGGTACCCTCTTGGGTCAAAAAGAAGGGCGGACGCTATACCGTTGGTAAAAAAATTCGCGAAACCTACCCTAATACGCCAATGGTGGCAATATCGACAAACCCGGAATTCAGGGACAAAATGATGAAAGCAGGATGTAACCATCAATGCAACAAAACATGGGAAGATCTCAGACAGAAAATGAAAGAATTGATAGAAATGGTACAGTAACAACACACTTGCCCTAATTGTTGAAATGGCCCACGCGCGAACGTGGGCCATTCTTTTATTTACAATGAACTTTAAATAAGATAATATATAAGGTGTTCAATATTTGATTGGATGATTAACTTCCTCCAGAGGCGGACAGGCAGTTTCATTTAGGATTTGAAAATTAAATATAATATCCAAGTATACAATAATATTTGGGCGATTAGCTCAGTTGGTTAGAGCAACCCGTTTACACCGGGTAGGCCGGGGGTTCGAATCCCTCATCGCCCACACAAACAAAAAACAGCACCCGTTAAGGTGCTGTTTTTTGTTTGTGTGGGCGATGAAGAAAAGTCCCTGCGGACTTTTCGTGGGATTCGAACAGGCGGAGACATGTTTTGCGAAGCAAAACAGTCGAGCCAAGCCTACGAACACTTTGGTTTTTTAGAGTCTGTAACGAAGTGAAAGATTCTAAAAAAACTTAGTGATTCGGAGGTCGAATCTGTCGCCCACAAAATCTTAGACCCCGGAACGTTAGTTCTGGGGTCTTTGATTTTGTAGGGCGATGAGGGATTCGAACGGCGCAGGAAAGCAGGAATCGTCCCGCGATTACTAAGTAAATTTTTCACAAGCTCAAATTTACAAAGTATCGCTGGACGTGGCTTGGTTTTTTTCTTCGCTATGCTACGTAAAATATGCCTCCGCCATCCGATTCCTAACGAAGAGTGCGTAGGCACTTTTCTCCGAGGGCACAAAACGAAACAAAACCGAAGCTAATAGCTTCGGTTTTGTTTCGTTTTGTGCCCTCGGCAGGAATCGAACCTACATTAACGGCTTAGAAGTCCGCAGTTCTATCCATTGAACTACGAGGGCAACTATTAAACTTTCAGTAAATTTGGATGAATACAATATACCAGATTATAAAACTTGGTCAATGATAACCTTTTCATTTTTTAGATTTTCGAATGTTTCTGCTCTTTTTTCAAAATCTAAAATCACTTTTAATAGGTCACTTTTGTTAATTTCATCAAACTTAAATATCTCCTCAGTTTTTTCCTTTACCTCAAAAAAAGTGCCTTTATCTATCCCTTGGTATAAGTAATGACTAAAAAATACTACCCAAACATTCAAGAAAAGAAATAAAATTATTATAGCAAGCCATCCATGTAAAGATGTGATACCAAAACCAATGGCTTCTTTCAAGCTTAAAATGTTTTTTATTTCTTTTAAAATATCTTTAAACATATTTATGTTAACTTTTTAGTTTTAGAATCGTTAGATCAAATTTCCCATCCCAACTATCCAAAGGAGCCAGGCCTTCCTCCATTACTTCTATTTCTTTCTTTTCAATAGAAACCCTGTCTATATACAACTTGTATGGCAGGAGTTCAAGAAATTTGAGAAAATAAACTATATCTGAATAGCTTCCATTGACATCTAAGTTTAATTTCATGTTCTCAATTAAGCTCGCATTATTTTTTTCATCTAAATTTTGGTTTGATAATAAAATAGACTTTACATCTAAAGAGAGGTTAGAATATTTAGCTAAATATTCTATTTTTTCTATAAACTGAACAACACCAAAACTATTGTTTTGAATAAAGAAAGTATCCAATTTATTTCTTTCCCCTTCGGTATTTGCCAAATTATCTAAAACCGCCTCAAACTTTTTTTCTTTTGTAGTCTGACTCTTTATGTCCCCCAACGAAGACAGAGCAAACTCATTCTTTTTTTTGATTTCCAAAAACAGAAAAGTGTAAGCAGCCAGAGCTACAACATTCAAAAAAAGAATAGTGAGAAATATTTTTTTAGGAAATGATTTATTCATAATTAGCCTTAACTAAAATTTTTAAAGAAAAATCAACTTCATCATCTTTTACCAAACTAGACACGGGAAAATCTATCTCAACAAAATTGTTATTTTCCTTGAGCAGGTTAACAAAATCAATCAAAGTGCTTCTTTTTTGAGCTACGCCGTTGACGACCAATGTTATGCTACCTTTCTCTGTCTTTGATTCATCTTTTTTCTCGTAAAAAAAACTTCTTATTTCAACATTTTCTGGCTTGGTAACAACTATTTCATTTATTATTTCGCTAGCATCAATTTCATTCTTTTTATTCAATAAATCCAATTTTATTTTTTCATTTATTAAAATATTTCGGTAAAAATCTTCGTCTTTTTCTCCGTTGGCCTTTTGTAATAAGGATATTTTTGTGATAGCGTCAGATTCTTTAAAATTAGATAAAAAGTAAGAAGGCATTAATAAAATGAAAGCAACACAAATTGAAAAAAAGGAAAAAAAGAAAAAAACTATTATTAATCTTAAAATAAATTCGTAAAAAATAGTCTTCTTTTTTTCTTCTGGTAGTAAATTAATCATTTTATCTAATTTTCGGAGGGTACAAAAAAATCCTCTCATCGGTCCTCATAGCCAAACCTATGGATGGGGCATATTCTAAAGAATCTTCAAAACTTATCTCTGGGACAATATCGTCAAAAGAAAAAAGATTTCCCCAAACATTCGCTTTTTCAACACTTAGCCCAATACTCAAAGAAAGATAATCATCCAAACCCCTCAAAGAACCTCCGGACCCACACAAAATTATCTCCTGAACTTTGTTTAAAATTTTTCCTCCCCTTACATTATCACGGTGGGTATGCCAATAAATTAAATACTTATTTATTTCATCTTTAAGAACTGTTAAAGGGGCAACCGCTGAATAAAGAAAATTCTCTTCTTTTTTTATTTTTTCTGAACCTTGTCCCTTTTTTGTTTTTTGAGCCTCTTCCAAGGAAGCCCCTGAATAATTTTCAATAGCGTTACTTAAATCATTTTCGTCAATATCTAGTGTTGCTGTAAATCTAACAACCCCAGACTTAACAATTGATAACCCCGCTCTTCGTCTTCTCAAGTCAACAACCATAAATGTTTCATTACTTTTTGAACTCACGACAGCTCTTGCTACAGCTTGGGCCTCAACCTCAAAAGAAAGTGGCTTTAGACCGGCTTTTTCGAAAACTACAATAAATTGTTCCACGATATTTTTAGGCAGAGCTGAAACCACAATATCTAAATCATGAAGATTTATTTTAGTAACGTCAAAATCAAAAATTGTTTCTTCAGATTTAATGGGAACATTTTCTTCCATCTTAAAACCTAAACTCCCCCGTATCTCCCCAGCGCTCATATTCTCTTTCTTAGTGATAGTCGTTTTGAAAATATAAGAGTTTCTTTCTGTTAAAGAGGCTCTTATAAAATTAAATTTATGTTCTTTTTTTATTGATTTAAGAATTTCTACCAATTTCTCTTCATTCTTTACTTCCCCAGAAACAACGACGTCCTCAGGCAACGGAACTTTTCCAAATTTTCCCAAAATTTTATTGCATCCGTCATCAACAATCTCTACAAACCTAATATACTCATCAGAAATATCAATACCAACCGATGGCATTTTTAAAAAATTCGGAGTAGGGAAACAATTTAAAAACCAATTTTTCTTCATTAGTAGATATTATAACCTGTTTTTCAAAAAAAATATTGTGGATTTGTGTAGTATTAAACAAGAACAAACCAAGCCACAATAAGAACAACGATTATTATCGAAACAACATTAAAGTATTTAAAGAAATAATTAGTTAATTTTTCTCCATATTTCTTCATAACAAAACCAACAGTAAAAAATCTCATCCCCCTTCCCAAAAGAGATGCCACCATAAAGTTAATAAAATTAATCTTGAAAAAACCAGCAGAAATAGTGAATATTTTATAAGGAACAGGAGTAAAAGCAGAAACAAAAACTGCCCAAAAAGCATTATCCGCAAACTTCTCAGAAACATACGCCATTTGACTTTGAAGATTATATAGAGAAATTAAATGCTCCCCGACGACATCGAAAAACAAAAAGCCTATCAAATAACCAAGAATTCCGCCCAAAACAGAGAAAACGGTTGTAAGAGATGAATAATAAATCCATCTCCTAGCATTAGCTCCTAAAATTGCTATAAGTAAAACATCAGGGGGGATTAAAAAGAAAGAAGCTTCAGAAAAAGAAAAGGTGGCAAGCCAAAATTCCGCTTTTTTCCCATGAAGACGCGATACAGACCAGTTTGTAATTTTAATTTTTAATTCGTTAATTAAGTTTTTCATTTTCTAAAAAAGTTCTTAAACCAGATTCATTCTACCTAAAGGTATTATTTAACCACTGACCCATTCCCCATTTCCTTGTTGGGCTCAAGCGTGGTTAGGTCTTTACCATCCGAGACATACAAAATCATTCCCTGGCTCTCATAACCCATAATTTTCCTTGGCTCAAGATTCATCAAAACGGGAATCTTTTTCCCGATAAGAGCTTCTGGGCTATCAAAATATTCAGCTACACCAGAAACAATTTGTCTCTCCACTTTCTCCCCCACATCAACCTTACAAAGAAAAAGCCTGTCGGACTTTTCAACTTTTTCGGCTGATTTTATTTCTCCAATTCTTATATCTATTTTTGCAAAATCATCAAAATTTATCATAATAAATGTAAAGTTAAAATCTCAAAATGAAAAATGACAATAAAAAATCTTAAAATCTTACGAAAATTTCTTCTCGAAATTTTCGTTATTATTTTATATTTTACACTGTTATTTTTCATTTTGAGATTTACATTTTAATTAGTAAAGCTATTCTTTTTACCCTTAACTGTCTCCCATAGTAGCATCCAAGTAACTACGCAAAATCAATGCTGCAGCGGAGGCGTCGTTCTTTTTTAAAGAAACTGTTTTCTCTTTTCTTTCGCCCTTTCTAATGTTTCTCAAATTTTGTCCCTGAGTTCTTTCCGCTTCTGCACTCGTAAATAATTCCTTTTGAAAATAAGTTGGTAAAGTAGTTTCTTTTTCTAATTTTTCTTTAAAGGAAATTATTTGTTTCATTATGGGGTTTAGTTCTCCTTTAAAATTTAAAGATTCGCCAATAACAATCCCCCCCACTTTTTCTTCTTCACAAATTTGTTTTATTTTGCTAAACAAATTTTCGTCATTGTCTAAAACGACTTTCGGGAAAGCCATTTTACCACCCTCATCAGAGATAGCAATGCCAACATTTTTTAACCCATAGTCTATTCCTAAATATTTCATAATTACTTACTATAATTTATTTTCTAAGTTTTTTAAAATAAATTCGACGCTATCTTTTATGTCATTGTTATTATCAACAAACACCTCTTCTTCATTTTTTATTTTATCCAAACTATTTTGCAAACTTTTAAAATCTTCGATTGTATTTTTTATTTTTCTTTCTCTTTGATGCTCAGTCTCCAAAAGTTTTTCGAAATCTCGTTGTATATAAAACCAGAAAATTTCAATGTTACTTTCTTTACAAAAACTTTTTACCCTTCCAACAAATTCTTTGTTATCAAAAAGCTCATCAACAACAACTAATTTTTCCTTTTGGTCAAAATATCTCTCAATTTCCTCAGTTATTTTATCATAACTATACAGATAAACCTCTTCATTTTTGAAATCAGAATTGGCTATCATGAACTCTCTCTTAAAAGAATCGCCATAAATAACCTGACTATTTAATTTATTAGATAATTCTTCTGCTATTGTTGATTTACCACAACCAGGTAGACCTCTCAAAATAACTAGTTTCATAATTAAAATTGTATCACAAGAATTAAAGAAGGGAGCGACAAAAGTCGCTCCCTTAGGCGGTGGGATTGACGGACTTGTCATCAACAAGAACGTCAAATTTCATTTTTCCAAATTGAAGTGAATGGTATTTCACTCCATACTTCTCAAGCAGAGAAGTGGTTTCGAAAAAATCTTCTACCCTCCTCGAGGTGTACAGGACTATAGCCAAAGAGTCATCCTTGAACAACTCGTTCACTACAGCGATGTTGTCCCAAATAGGTTTAGGTTCTTCGTCCGAATCCATTGGAACAAAATCCCAAAGAGTTTCATCTAAATCAAAAGCAATAACGTATTTATTTCTTTTTACTTTTGATTTTTCAATCTGCTCTCTAATGGAGAGCAACAATTTTGTATTCATTCTGCTCCCCCTTAGATTTTTTCAATGTTTTGGAATCGAGCAAACCTCAACTCCACTTTATATATTATAGTATAAATAATAGCAAAAGTCAATGACTAGAACACTAGTAAATTAGGGGCGAAAATGAGTAAAGCTCCTAAAATTATCATGAGAACCCCTCCTACTAGAGATGAAAGATTTGAGTACTTCTGCCCTACTGTGTAGAACTTATCAAAGCCATATAATGCCAATCCAAAGACCACAAAATCATCAACCATGTAAAATAGAGTGTAGATTAAGATATAAAATTGCTGAGAGAGAGTACTTAGATTATTTATCTCCAAAATTTTTGTAAAAGCTTGGGGAATACCAATAGAACAAGCAAACTCGATAATATTAACAGAAAACGCTACCCCCATAATCCCGAGTGCGGTCAAAATTGTTAAAGGAGAACTGATTAAATTTTTTATCTTATTCTCAGTTTTAGATTTACTCTGATAATCAGTAACATCACAAACTAATTCATTCCTGTGTTTAAAATATCTTTGTAAAAAATATATTCCCCCTCCGATTGCCAAAATACCCACTGCCGGAGTTACGATTCTGTCTAACCCAACAAAATCCCAAGCTCCAAACCAAAAATTTAGAATCAACCAATACATTATCGTTTCAGCAAAAATAAACAAGCCGGCAACTTGTAACATCTTCTTCTTGTTTCCTATCTGCCAAAGAATTAACAGAAATGTTAGCAACACCCACATTGCACACGGGTTAAAGCCGTCTATGAATCCAAGGATTACCGACATCGAAAACAAAGAAAAGTCTTTCAAATCAATTACACCAAAGAAAGGAACTTTTATTTCTGTATTTTCTTGAACAGAAACGGAACAAGTGACGGAATTTTCTGTATCACAAACAGCACTAGAAGTAGACAAGTTTCTGTCTCCTTCTAAGTAATCCTCAATCGTTAGATTAGCTTTTCCTTTATGAGCTTCGATTGCAGATAAAATATCCTTTCCTGTAACTTCCGCAGAATTAAAACCTTGAATTATTGAGTCCCCCACAAGGGTAATAGGGGTCGCTTTAGTTAAATTATATTTTTCTGTAAGAAGAGTAAATTGTTCTTTTGTTTTTTTATCAGTTACATCCAATTTGATTAAATTGAAATCCATCCCTTCTGAAATTTGAGCATCCAAAAAACTTTCCTCTAACTGGCAAAAAGTGCAGTCTTCTCTCCCAAATACATAGACATTCACTTTCTCCTCTGCAAAAGTTACAGGAAAAATACTCACAAAAACAAAAAAAGAAACAAGGAAAATTTTAAAAAAATTACTCATATATAGGGAAAAGGATACCATAAAATAAAGAAACGGAGAAACATAAAAACAGCCCCGACAAGTCGGGGCTTCTTCCACAAAAATTTCAGAAACGAAGAGTACTGGCGGCAGCTCTTTTATTGGCTTTTTCCATTTTCCGGAGAAACAACAAAACCTGCCGATGAACCTTCTGCCTTAAGAACCAGAGATCTAGCCTAGCCAAAAAATTATCTAGCTCCCCTTGCTTCTCCTTCATGGTTGGAAAAAAAATCACCATTCCCTTTGCTTTCATTAGGAAACCTCCTGTCCGATAGTATTCGAGGTTATATAACACTCTTGGCAAAAAGGACCTACGTTTTTTTCTTCCCCGCAACCAGGACACTGAGGACAACCGCATCTTTCCTTTGTGGTTATGTAATTGCACTCCAGAATTCCTTTAATAATTTTTTTACAACCCCTGCCAATGCAGGGTTGCTCTTTAAACAGATCTTGGGGAATTGAAGGTTTAGCCTTACCCCCTTTGTCCGTTTTCATAAAAGGTCCTCCTCTTGTCACTAGAAACCTCTTGGCCTAGCAGACTTCCACAAAAGAAATCTGCTAGACCCTCTCGTAGAATTTCTGTTCTCTTTCCTTTTTGATCACTTTATTTGAGAAACGAATCGGGGACAAAAGCCCTTATCCCTCTGACATTCACAGCAATCCATCGCCCTCCTGAATTTCGGCAAAACCTTTCAACCCCACTTGAGGGTGATTCCTTTGTGTATCTCTGCCATACTTCAAAATTGGTGTCACAGGGATAGAAAAAATCACTTGAAGAGTCATGTTTTACCTCTTGGGCAATACTTGATATGCTAATCAAAACAAAAAACAAAGCCCATAATATTTTTTTCGCCATAAAGACTTCCTCCTCTCATAATCAGAAACTTATGCGCCATGGGGCAGGAGAGATTTGGTCCCCCGGTGGAATTTCCACGCGTTTCTCTGTTTTGCCCTTTGGTTTAGGTAATGAATAGGAAACGAAAGCTTTCATGTAACCAGTGCTAATGGCCACCCAGGGTCCCTTGGGATGCTGGCAAAACCTTTCCGAGGTACTTCCACTAAGGGTTTCATAGATATACCTTTGGCCTGCCTTAAACTGAGTGTTACAAGGTGACGGAAAAGGTTTCTCTGGTAACTGATACTTCCTTGCTCCTCCATAGCAAATTGATGCGCAGAAAAAGACAAAAAACAGAGACACTGTGATTATTTTTACTTTCATGGAAACCCTCCTTTTTTTGAAGAATTCTTAGCAAAAAACTATCCTAATTCAAGGTTAGCAAACTTTCCATAAAAAAGAAAGGTTCGTTGAATCTAAACCTTTCTATTGATATACTCTACTTATGCAAATACAACAAATACAAGCTTTGCAAGAAACAAACCCAGAGCTATTTATTTTAATAATTATTTTAATCGCTCTCTGGGTTCTTCCTTGGAAGGGTTATGCTTTATGGAGAGCTTCAAAAAATGGCCACTCAAAATGGTTTGTTGCTATTTTTCTTATAAACACAATGGCAATCTTAGACATCATCTACATATTCTTTGTTGATAAAAAGAAAAGAAAATAAACTTAAAATGAAAGCTAAAATTATATTTATAATTGCTCTCTTAATTGCGACCTCTCTTTTATATTTATTTGGGATTTTTAATAAAAAAGATTCAAATCAATTTGATACAGCTGTAATAAATAATTCTTCATTTAGAATATCTATTGCCGACACAGCATTAGAGAGAGCCAGGGGTCTTTCTAATAAAATTTCACTACCAAAAGAAGAAGGGTTGCTTTTCGTCTTTAACGAAATTGGTGTCTACCATTTTTGGATGAAAGATATGAATTTCCCGATTGATATAATTTGGATAGGAGAAGACTACAAAATTGTTTATATAAAAGAAAATGCCCTTCCCGAATCTTATCCCGAAAAATTTAACCCCAACCAGCCGGCTTTGTATGTTCTGGAAATAAACGCAGGGATGGTTTCAGAAAACGAAATAAAAATAGAGGATTTTGTTTTTTTGGAGTAAGCTTGGTTTTTAAATATTTCGTTTAAGAAAAAACTCTTTGCAGGTACTAAAAATCAAACGTATTAAAAATAAAACGCTTTTAATTTCACTCTGGTAATTTCAATTTTGAAACAACATCCTTCCTTAACTAAATTCGAGCTATTCTTTGTCAGTAAGTATGACAAGTCGCTCGGAATGGGTTTTTTCCACCTGATTCCAATCTCCCATGCAAGTTATGAGGTTAAGGTGCGCCTTGCCATCGTCTGATTCAAACACACCCAATGCCACATCATCTTTGTCATAGATTCGGATTTCACGCACAATAAAAGTGGTGGTCACCCCTTTTTCATCTTCAACAGATATCCTTTCCCCTTCTCTTAATTTGTGTAAATTATCGAATACCGCCGGTATGTTATTTTTCCAACCGTAGTGTCCGTTAATAACAGCACTGCCACTTTCACCAGGGCGCGGTCCAAGATTAAACCATGCTACATCAGTAGGGTCTTTTGGTACATCCATTGCTCCGTCGGACGTAAGCCCCACAGAAATAACCGCTGAATCAACTCCAATCGCCGGAATCTTAAGACGCACCGGTAGTCCAACGCTTGCGTATTCTTGATTTGGAAGAGTGGCAACATTTTCAATGAGCAATGCCGAACTACCTTGAATTGGGTTTTTTAGAATAAAATTAAAAAGAAGTATTGCAAAAAGAATGAACCCTAAAAGGATAATACCCAACAACATTCGTTTTGATAAGATTTTTGATTGCATAAATTTTGTAAAAAGTTTTTAAACACAAATGCCAAACAAAAATTTGTTTGGCATTTGCTTGCTAATAATTTTCCTTGATAATTAAGACTAAACTATTTGCTTTCTTTGAGCAAAATAGAATAGAGCCAAAACAGCAAAGATGCCGACTGGGGCAACAATATTCCAAGGAATACTATTATCGCTAGGAGGAAGCCCTGTGTTAGGTAATTTAGGAATAGTGACATTCACAACAACAGTAGCGACGGCAGAGTCTCTAGCAGTCAGACCGTTAGCTTCTCCGCTAGCAGTAACTGTGTTCTCTGTAGTTTTAGTAAGTGTTGCTTGGCAGGAGTAGAACCATGTTTCGGTGGTATCAAGCTTTGAATTACTATTAGTGTCACCAGAAATATATTTTACCGGACTGCATTTATCATCAGATAGAAGGACATTGTTCAATGCGACCGTTCCTGGATTAGTAACTTGGTTAATGTAGGTGACCGTTCCCCCTCCAGCAAGGAGTGCTAGTGGGCTTGGAACTTTTGTCACGTGGATCAAGGCAACGCTGGCAATAATTGGTGCAATATCATCTTAATGATGGTACAAGTTTTAGTCTCGCCATTCACAATTGTCCCCGAACAACCTACAGAACTAGACTGTGAGTAACCCGGAAGATTAATTTCCGTTACTTCGTAAGAACCAGTATTTAGTGTAACATCCACACCGGAAGCAGAGCCGGCAAAAGAACTCGAGGAAACATTCGTGCCAGCGATGTTAATCATGAAATTAGAGGGAATTGCCAACCCGCCATTATCATTGATCACCA
Source organism: Candidatus Campbellbacteria bacterium RIFOXYC2_FULL_35_25 (assembly GCA_001774495.1). GTDB lineage: Bacteria > Patescibacteriota > Minisyncoccia > Phycocordibacterales > UBA12079 > UBA12079. Next base: position 95,313 of record MFAE01000006.1, read on the forward strand.
ACTTAACTACACGAAGTGTAGCGGTAGAAAACACGCGACCGTCAGAGGAAGAGGAAGAGGCAGAGGAAGTGGAAGTGGAAGGCACACATGTCGGTCCCGAAATAGTATTATTGATCAAGGTTACATCACCTCCCAATGCCAAAGCCCTTCCGTTCAAAACTACGCCACTGCCAAAATGAACACCTGTTCCTGCGATGATTGTTCCGACAAAAGAACTACCATTAATAGTTGCCAAAGTGTTAACTTTCCAATATACATCACAAGCTCTTGCCCCATTGATTAAATTAATAGAACCAGATGATATTAAATCACTTGATGCTCTTAAAATGTATACACCAGGACCATCAAGCGTAAGCACACCACCATTTAACCGTCCAGCTCCGATATCATAAACACCAGTAGTGAGAGCCAGACCATCAAGAGCTGGGCCAATACTTGCGGTTGAACCCTGCGCGGTTATGTTGTCATTCGCAGTTGAAAGATTGGTTTGAACAGCAGAATCTAAAGTTGCCAAACCTGGGGACATTCCATCTGTGGAATATATTGTGCCACCCACATCTCCGGCAGTTAATGTGGAAATCCCGGCACCAGTACTATTTATCCCAACATTCCCAGATATAGTTCCTGTCCCTGTAATCGCGGTTTGTGCAACAATAGAAAAAGTGGCAGACGCGCCCAATCCTGGGTCCGTTGCCGCAAATACGATGGTCGCTCCGGCTATACCAAGTATAAGCATAATACTCAATATAATTATTGAAACTTTGTTAATTTTTTTCATATTATTTATTTTTTAATTAATTTTTTTATTTTAAAATAGGCAATTTTCTGATTCACGACCTTTGCCACTTAATAATACGCTATTTTTGATATTCCACGTTAAAAAAGACTAACAACTTTTAAGTACACCGAGACCTCTCTGTTGAGAGGGTGGGATTCGTCCCGCAGTTACTAAATAAAATCTTTCGCTTCGCTCAGATTTTATCAAGTACTGCTGGACGCGGTTCACCGAGTCACTTCGCTTCGCTCAGCGTCGGCTCCGCCGTTCGAATTCCACCCTCACTCCGTTAGCAAATAAAAAAACAACCCCTTGGTCGGGGTTGTTTTTTTATTTGTGCGGAGAGGGTGGGATTCGAACCCACGGCACGGTTTCCCGCGCTCCGGTTTTCAAGACCGGTGCATTCGACCTCTCTGCCACCTCTCCATTGTTTATTCAGTTTTTTACTATACTACATTATCAGATAAATGACATTTTTACCAAGAGAGGTCGAATATTCGTCCTCCTCCCTTCAGTCGGATTCGAAACAAAATCTTTTGTTTCTCATCCTCTCTGCCACCTCTCCTTTTCTATATTCGATTTTCAAGCCTTAACTTTAGCTTTTTTTAACTAATTTTTCAAGTAAAAACAAAGCTATTGCCCCCTCCCCTCAAAATTTATACCCAAAGCAATAAAAAACGTTGTAAACTTGATACTTGATACTTACTACTTTATACTTATTTATATGTTAAAAGAATTTAAAGAATTCGCTATAAAAGGTAATGTTATCGATATGGCGGTAGGTATCGTAATTGGTACTGCTTTTGGCAAGATTGTCAGCTCTTTTGTGTCTGACATCATAATGCCACCTATTGGCGTGTTAACTGGGGGAGTAGATTTTTCTAACCTAGTTATTACACTAAAAAAAGCATCTGAGGGAATCGAAGCTGTAACAATTAATTATGGTATGTTTATTAATACCGTTATCGATTTTGCAATAATAGCTTTTGCTATTTTCATGGTTATAAAACAACTTAACCGCCTAAAGAAAAAAGAAGAAGCAAAACCAGAGGAAGCACCAAAAACACCAGAAGATATTTTGCTTCTAAGAGAAATCAGAGATTCTTTGAGTAAATAAATTTTTAATCTCAAAAAAAACAAAAAGTTGGGTGTCGGACACCCAACTTTTTGTTTTTTCTTCATTTTATGTATAATGAAATTAGAAACAATGAACCTTAGAAAATTAACCATACTTGAAGGAGGGAATCACCATGAATAGTATGACGATATTTGATGACATGAGGACGATGGAAACCGCTTTAGGGGAGAACAATCGCTGTGGAAATTGCAGGTCAACATTTACTGGAGAAAGTTGCCCAAAATGTGGGTCTCACTTCTCCGCTAAGGTTACCAATCCCACAAAAAAGAAAGAAACTAGTAATTCTGATTTGCCCAAGTCCCTTTAAGGGGCTTTTTGTTTTTAATGTTTTTTATCTCTTCGTTTTTCTTTTATTATGTTCTTCTGTTCTTCTGTTTCTTTGCTATAATATATCCATGGAAACGGAAACTGAAGATGCTATTCAATGGCAAACACAAGAACATGAACACTACGAAAAAACTCCAGATTGGTTTTGGGGGTTATGGGTATTTGGTATTGCAATAATTGTTCTTTTGGCAATGACCAACAAAATCTCCACTGCAATTTTAGTTTTTGTAATAATGGTGACTTTAACTATTCAATCAACAAAAAAACCAAGAACAATAAAATGCATTGTGGATTCAAAAGGAATTGTTATCTATGGTAAAAAATACCTTTTTAAAAATATAGAATCTTTTTGTATCCTAGAAGATGAATTTCCTAGAATACTTTTGAAATCGAAAAAGAAGTATATGCCTTTTATAACAATCCCTGTTGGGGATGCAGACACTGAGGAAATAGAGAAATTCCTACTCAATCACCTAAAAAAAGAGGAGCACTCTGAACCGATTTCGTATAAATTGATGAGGTATTTTTAATAAACTCGAAGAGATAGAATCGTCCCACGATTACTAAGTAAATTTTTTCGTGCCTCAAAATTTACAAAGTATCGCTGGACATATTTCTTTCGTTTCAGCTTTTTTTATTAAGGTTGAAATCAAAAGCCCGCTGTCTCGCTTCGCTCGACATGCCCCGTCTTTCGATTCCTGACGAAAAGTGCGCAGGCACTTTTCTCCGAGAGGACAAAATTAAAAGAACAGATTGAAAACCAATCTGTTCTTTTAATTTTGTCCTCTCGGCAAGAATCGAACTTGCGTCGTGGCTTCCGCAAAGCCATGTTCTATCCACTGAACTACGAGAGGGGTCAACTGTTATATTATCACAAAAATTGTTACTTAAACAAAAAAGATTTTGCCAAAGGCAAAATCTTTTTTCTTAATTCTTAATACTTAATACTTAATACTTAATACTTAATACTTAATACTTAATACTTCTATATTTTTGCAATCATCTTTGCTAATCTTGATTTCTTTCTAGAAGCAGTATTCTTTTTGATAACTCCCCTCTTTGAGGCCTTATCAATTGCTTTATAAGCTTCTGACAATTTAGCTTCTGCTTCTTTCTTATCCTTGGCTATAGTTAATTTAGAAATTTGTTTTACAGAATCCTTTAGTGTCCTTTTTACACGAATATTAAAAACTCTCTTTTTTTCAGAGCCACGAAGTGCTTTTTTTGCTGATCTTGTTATAGGCATATGTGGAAAGATTACCTTACTTTGATTTAAAAATCAAGTAATCTAAATGGGTTTATTCTTGCTACTTGATACTGGCTACTTTATACTTATAAATATATGATTTCACAGCTTACTGGCAAAATAACATACAAAGGAGACAACTTCATTATAATTGATGCTTCAAGTGTTGGTTATAAAGTATTCGTACCCAACGACACAATCAAAGAAATAGATAAACTTAACACCAGTGACAAGAAAACGACTCTCTGGACACATTTAGCTGTAAGAGAAAATTCTATGGATTTGTTCGGTTTTCTAACAAAGGAAGATCTAGATTTTTTTGAATTACTAATTTCTATTTCGGGAATTGGACCCAAAACTGCTTTGGGGATACTAAATGTTGCCACCACAGAAACGCTTATCTCAGCAGTTTCAACAGGAGATACTTCTTACTTAACAAAAGTTTCTGGTATCGGTGCTAAAAATGCTCAAAAGATTGTTTTGGAATTAAAAAACAAAGTAGCGAAAATTGAACAAACCCCAACTGGAATCAGAGAAGAAATCGATGTTATTGAAGCATTAAAATCGCTGGGTTATTCCGCTCGAGAAGCTAGTGACGCTCTTAAAAAAATTGATAAAGAAATAATTGGAACCAGCAATAAAGTTAGAGAAGCTCTAAAAATTTTAAGTAAATAGAAAAATAAGGCTGCCCGACAGCCTTATTTTTCTAAAATCTGGTTCTAGATTGCTTCGCTCTCGCTAACAAAGAGCTCTCGTTAGCAAGAACGTTGGGACAAATTTTGCGGAGCAAAATTTGTCCCAACGTTCTTAGTTTTTTATTATTAATCCCGAATCCCTGATTCATGGTTCTTGATTCATTATTCTTAACTCATGATTTATAATTCTGCCTAATTCTGATAGAATTAAGCTATGTTAGACGATCTTCTCTACAAAATAAAAAGTTACATTCCCACTAATTTATTTAAGAAAATTCAGCCTGCTTATCATTACTCGCTTTCCCTATTAGGGGCCCTTATCTACCGCTTCCCTTCAAGAAAAATATTTGTAATCGGGGTAACTGGGACAAAAGGAAAAACCAGTACCACAGAATTAATCAGTGCAATGCTTGAAGAAGCCGGTTTTAAAACAGCTCTCCTTGGGACAATGCGCTTTAAGTTGGATGAGGAGTCAGAAATGAACAAACAAAAAATGACCATGCCAGGAAGATTTTTTGTTCAACAATTTATAAAAAAAGCTGTAAAAAAACAATGTGATTATATTATTATAGAAATGACTTCACAAGGTGTTTTGCAGTTCCGCCACAAATTTATTCAAATGAACGCTCTTATTTTCACAAATTTGTCTCCTGAACATATTGAGTCACACGGTTCTTATGAAAATTATGTACAGGCAAAACTTAAGATTGCCGAGGCTCTAGAAAAATCTAACAAAGAAAGAAAACTTATTGTGGTGAATACAGATGACGCAGAATCTGCTAGATTCTTAAAGAATAACATAAAAGAGCAATATAAATACTCGGTAACCGATGCCGAACCATATCAATTAGCTAAGCAGGGTCTCGTCCTAACTTTTGGAGGAACGAAAATAAATTCTAGTCTGTCTGGAAAATTCAATATTTATAACATTTTAGCGGCGGCAACATTTGCCAAAAGTCAAAGCATTAGTAACGAAACCATAAAAAATGCTATCCAAAAATTTAAAGGAATTCGAGGTAGAGTAGAAAGAATAGATGAAGACCAAGATTTTGTTGTAGTTGTAGATTATGCTCACACAGCTGATTCTTTAGAAAAACTTTACGAGGCTTTCCCCAACTCAAAAAGAATTTGCGTGCTCGGCAACACAGGAGGAGGGCGTGATAAATGGAAAAGAAAAATTATGGGTTCAATTGCAGATAAATATTGCTCTCATATTATTTTAACCAACGAGGACCCTTATGACGAAGACCCAAGAAAAATATTAGAGGAAATGACTGAGGGAATAGAAAAACCAAATTATGAAATAATAATGGATAGAAGAGAGGCTATAAACAAAGCCTTGTCATCCGCCGAAACTGGTGATACTGTTTTGATATCTGGAAAAGGAACTGATCCTTATATTATGGGCCCAAATAACACCAAACTACCTTGGGACGATGCCAGAGTCACAAGAGAAGAACTTAACAGATTAAAAAAGTAATTTCCGCCAAAGGCGGATCCGCCTTTGGCGGAAAATTTAATAAACAATAATGACTGGGGGAGAATTTTTTAAATGGATAGTGTTCGCTTTTATAGGGCTTTTCGTGCTCTGGTTTCTTTCTGGTGGCCCTGATCGAGGGGCCACCCAGCAAGGAGGGGCGGCGGCGACAACCTCCCCCTCATCCGGTATTGCCGGTTATTTTAGCGCCTACACCAATAACCAAAGCGGTTCCACAGAAACAGTGCTTAGAAGCCCAAGAGTAAGGCCTGAGATAAAAAATCCACTAGAAAAAGAATCGGAACAAACACAAGAGACAAAAAAAATCTCTCTTTATCAAGATAAAATTTCAATAGAAAGAGGGACTGCTACTTATACCGACCCTTCTGCTGAATATTTAGTATTAACCAACGACAGAAAAAACAAAGAAAAAATTAATATCTCTGGTTGGTCGATAACAAGTTCAGCTACAGGGAAAAACATTACTATAGGTGAGGCTTCCTATCTGCCCTACACGTCTAAAACTAACCCCCAACAGCCAATTTTCTTGTCTCCTGGAGACAAAGCTTATGTAACAACGGGAAGGTCTCCAATAGGAACTTCCTTTAGAACAAATCTTTGCACGGGGTATTTTGAACAATTTCAAGATTTTAAGCCCTCTCTAAAAAATGAATGTCCAAGGATAGTAAATGAGGAAAACTTTAAAATAAAAATATCCGGCCCAAATGCCTTAAATGATGCTTGCATTGATTTTATTGAAAGAATGAGAACATGTACGATAAACGCAAAACCACTACCACTAACAATGCAATACGAGTGTTCTTCTTTCATAAACTCGGAAATCAATTATCAAACCTGCGTAACGAACCACAAAAATGAAGAAGATTTCTATAAATCTGAATGGAGAATTTTCTTAAACAGAGATGAAGAATTGTGGAAAGCTAAAAGAGAAACAATAAGACTTTTAGATGCTGATGGAAAAGTAATTGATAGTTTGAGTTATTAAAAAAATTAAAACAGAGCCAGTAGGCTCTGTTTAAAAAATAAATATAGATTATTATTTTATTTCACACATCGATACTTATAAGTACTACTTGTTCTTGTGCCAGTTACAGTAGTAAACATAGTACCGTCAGCTAATTTATAAACAACCTGTCGAGGAAAAGTTATGGCGTCAGAGTTTACACTTGAAACATCACTGCTCCATATCAGCGCTTGAGAGCCCACATTTGAAACAATTTTCGATCCTGGATATAAGATGTCGTGCCAATATACATATTCCAAATCATGGGTACTTGGGAGCCTCCAACATTTTTCCTCCCCCCCAGTATTCATAGCCATACATCCAGCATAGGCATTTTGCAATAAAACAGAAGATGCCGACTCATTACTTATTTGTGTAGGGATACTTGAGCATGTTGCGATAGATGCCGCCGAAACACAATTAAGACCATTTTGGTCACAATATTCTGTTGCACCAACTTTCCCCTCTACATCAAGTTTCAGCCCTGCATCTGGAGTAAAATCCCCTATTCCTACTTGCCCATCACTTTCTATAGTTAAATAATTGTTCCAATTAGTATTTCCTCCAAAAGCCCAATTATTGGTCGTTGCTACTTTATAACCTATTGAGAAACTATTATTTCCTGCAGATCCCCAATGGTTTAAGGACCAGTGAATACCATCTTCATCAGAAAAAAGAAGGTGAGAATCCCCTGAGCCACCAATAATTTGCAATGCCGCGCTCAAATCTTCAATGATGACATCAGCAATGTCTGCTTTTGCTGCAGCTTGGTCTACATTTTTCACGTGAAGTTGAGCTTCCGGGCTAACAGTTCCAACACCCACATTGTTGCTAACATAAGCGGTTCCAAAAACTGCCAAAGCATCAAGGCTCAATCCCGCTCCTTTAACTTGAGAGGTTGGACCTACATTCAAAGGAGCAGCAACATTCCCCTCAGTGGGAGGGAGTGAGGGAGCGGTCCAAGCGGCGAAAGCATAGTTTACCCCCACGGACAACACTAGCGCCAAAATAATTATTTTTATTGCTTGAATAATATCTTTTTTCATAATTTTATTATAATAATTAATGATTAGTTTATAAAAAATTCTCCAAAGAAAATATCTCAAAGAATTTGTCTTTGTTTCTTCTAATTATATCCCTTTAATCTTTTTGTGTATATTCTTAACTGTGGACTAATAAGTTGCCCGAAACAAAACAAAGAACCTTTGCTTGATTTCAGACAAAGGTTTTTTGTTTTGTTTTTAATAATAGATTTTTAGAATTCTCCTCCGTTGATAGGACAATCCGTAGGACAATTGAATGGGGTTTCTCCTTTTTCACAAGAGTAGTTGATGCAGAAAGCATTTTCGGTAGTAGGAGTGCCGTCAGTACAGCTGTCGTCTAGACCATCAATAAGACCGTCACCATCGTTGTCTAGCCCGTCGTTGCATTCGGTAATTATAGGGGTTTCTGTGTTATCAGCGACATTGCTACAGTCAGGATCTCCTGTTCCGTCGGTTTTGTAATCTATTTTCCCGTCAAAATCATTATCAATACCATCGCTACATTGTGTGGATCCGTCAGACTCATCATTGTCTAAATAGGAAGTACAACCGGAGTCAGCTCCATAATCTTTATTTCCGTCACTGTCATTATCGACGCCATCACTACATTGGGTAATACCAATACTACCAACTGTTATTATAGACTCTTTGGTTACCCCACTCGTTGCTTTTAACTTTTCTTTTCCTGGCGCTTTTGGAGTAATTACTCGATTAGGACCAACCATTGCTGAGTCAAAAGCATCATTGGTAACGATTGTGCTTGTCCAAGTAACAGAAGAAGTAACATCTCCAGTACTATCACCGCATCCTAGATCTGCGTTAAAACAAGCTCGAACATTGATAGGCACTCCGATAACCGCAACCTGATCTCCTTCAAACAAAATACCCGAGTTGCAAGAATCTTTACATATTTTCAAGGTGTTGGATGCTGGGACGGAATCAAACCAAACACAAACCGGTTCGATACTGTTGCCTGCTGTACTTTGTGCAGTCGCTGGATCCGCGTAAGCATTGTGAAAGGCCTCAACATAATTTACGCCTGCTGGTACAACAAAATTAGTGTTAACAACTCCTGACCAAGATGCCTCATTTACACCGTCGAGTAAGTCGAGAAGGGTGGGGTTCGTTTGTGCTAACAATCCTGTAGGAGGGAAAATCGTGGTGTTGTTAGATCTTAGGTTAACATGAAATTTTTCCCAAAATTGCCCAATGTTGGATGAGCGGGTAAGGCCTCCATCATAAATCATCAAGCTTACGTTGTAATTTCCTGGAGGGACTGCACGAGAAATAATTTCACTAGCACTGTACACAGAACCGGAGGAACTAGCTCCTTGGAGGAAATCGACCACAACATCACCAGGCCCAGCAACGAAAGGACAGGCCGGTTTAGTGTATGCGCTTTCATGGTCATCCAAAGAATTCGTACAATCAGGGTCCCCCGTTCCGTTAGATTTGTAATCTATTTTCCCGTCAGGGAACAATTCATTATCAATACCGTCATCGCATTCTACCGTGGGGTTTTGTTCGCTGGTATCTCCAGGACCAGAGCACCCTGGGTCGGCTAGGTCAGTTAAACCATCTCCGTCGTCATCAACACCATTATTACATTGGGTGCTTCCGACAATAGCAACTTCCACTGTTTTGTATGGGGTAGATTCACCCTGAGTATTTAAACACTTTAAGCCATAAGTTGTCGTAACAACAGGGGAAACAACTTCGGAATAACTCGTCCCTAGCATAGTCGCAACTGGACCAATCCATCCTGTATAAGTACATATAAGCATGGAGTCCGTAGTATCGATTTTCCACCTCAAATTAGCACTGCCCCCCGCAACAATAGGGCTATCAGTGGTCCAAAAACTTACATCAGGAGTAGTTTCATTCCCATCCCAAACACTTTTACACCCCGGATCGGTTGGATAATCTACTTTACCATCACCATCGTCATCCAAACCATTATCACACGCTGGGCCTGAAGCATTTTTCTCGCTAGGGTCTGTCGTGGCGGAACAACCCGGGTCACGTAACGCAGGAACAATATTGTAATCGGTTAAACCATCTCCATCGTTATCGATGCCGTCGCTACATTCCGTGGCAGATACAATAGTGACATCAATAGCACTACTTGCGTTGCTAGTGCTGTTTGCTACATTATAGACGATAGTAGCAGTACACCCAAGATACTGAGCTTGTGCAAGTTCCACTACGCTGTTTCCTGGACTGTTTTGAGCGGGAGTCCAAACTCCACCTGTGCCAGCGCCAGGACATGTGCCAGAAAGATAATATGTAGCACCCCACGATGTACCGCCGGTCGAGCTCCATTGTTTAGTATTACTTTGTCCAACAACAAGCGTTTTGCTCTTTAATCCGTCAATAGTAATAGAAGCAGTAACCGGAACAGGAGCAGTACATGTATTTGTATTTTTGCTCCACACCCCATTCACGCACGAATAACTACACGATCCACTATAACCAGAAGTACAAGTACCAACAGAACCAGAAGAGACTGAGGGAAGAACACAACTACTGAGTGAAGTGGCTGGGCAGAAAACAGGAGGGGGTGGAGGATTTTGAGCTTTTACCCGTATTGAATCAATAAGTTTCGTTGACCCATCCCATAATTCATAATAAGTTCCACAAGTCGAATCTACATTGTTATCCACGTAACTTCCGCCCAACTTACCTGTTGCTACAAAAAACAAATCAGGATATACACGCTCTAGAACACCAAGATTAGAAGCATTATATTCCCACGAAAGGGTGGATGAACAAACGGTATTGCCACCAACAAGAGTACATGGATTGGGGGTGGCTTTAAGAATTCCCTTATTTAATGTAGGAGCGGTACAATAATTTGGATTAACCGTACAAGTCTTGTATTTAGCGGATCCTGTAAACCCGCTAAGTGTACAGGTTCGAGTTTCGGTCTCACAAGGAGTTCCAAAATTAACAAACCAATCTTTATAGGGTGCTATTGTCCCTCCAAGTCCGCGATGTAAAGTACCGCCTGTTGGACCATAAGTAAAAACACATTGAAAATAGCGCACTTCATATGGCACAAGAATTGATTTACCATTACCAGTAAAGGTAGCCTCAAAATATTTTCCACTACCATAACCAGGAGCACCATCGAGATTCATTGGTGCCGGTATATAAACTCTTTTATAAACATTCGTACCGCCCCATAGAGATTGATGTACCAATATATCCTTTGTCTGTCCATTGGCGGTTACGCTCAAGTTTATATCGCCAGAATAAAGATTACTACACCAGTTTGCAGTAGCATTCCCATATATCTCCATAGTGTCTCCTTGAGTATAAGGTCCGCCCATACTAACTGAATATGTCACTTCCCCATTAGTAAAGGTGTCTGCCTGCACCAAACTTCCGCTCGATAAGAAAATCCCGCCAGCCAGCAAAAGAAAGATTGCGACCGATAATCCTTTTCTTTTTTTGAAAAATATCATCATAAGAAAAAAAATCACAAAAATAATGACAAGAATGATGCCATATTTAAAAAATTGGCTTAACTGAGATTGCCCCGCTGGGACATTTTGACTTTCAATAGTAAAATCTTTTTTGTCCAAAATATTACCTTTATCATCCTGAATCGCAACGGCTATATTTGGATTTTGACAATTTACATTTATAGGCAATTCATAATCAACCGCGAATGAAGCTTGGTCCATTTCTTTTTGTACAGTCGCGCAGACTTTATTTTGCGTATTTTTAATAGCAATATTAATCAACATCTTGCCATTATCTGTTTCCCCTAATCTAGAATCAGGGAAATTGTCGGCTGAAGAGGCCCAGAGTAACGAGACTTTGGCTATGTCGCCTTTTTGATAATAGTCTTTGTCTAGGCGTAAATTTTGAATAGTGGCACTCAATCCACGAAGCACATAATGAAAAGTAACTTTATTAGAAATGTTTTGATTTTGGTCATTTACAAACTCTAAAACGACCTCATAAGCTTGAGGAGCTTTCGCTTTGGGTAGGTTAAAAGAAAGCTGTTTTTTTTCTTTCTTACCCAACGTCACAGTTGGTTGATTTTCCAAATTAGTGTTCACCTCTTGACCAAAAGTAGTACGCCAATAGGTTTTGAACTGTGGAGTAATAGTAATTGGATTGTCGGCGTGATTTGTTGCGTCGCAAATAGCAATGAGTGTTTCTTCTGATGTGATGTCCACCCCTTGGCTTGATGTGTATTTTTTATATCCGGCCTCTCCTTTCACAGTTAGATAACAAGAATTTTGGTCTATTTCTACATACTGATTATTTCCGTTAAGAATTGCTTTGCCGGGGTTAGTTAAAGCCAACATGAGTCCATTTTTATTTTTGGCAACCAGCCAGATTTCAAACTCTCCACTTAGATAACTGGGAGCATTATAGTCAATTTCTTTATGCACAGTTTGATTTTCATTCAGTGTAACTGATTCATCATAAATTTTTTCATCCACAATAACTTGTGACCCCGCTACATTTTTAATCAATTGAACAGCATATGCTACATCCGGCTGAACATTAACACGATTGGAAAGATCAAAAGACAACTTAAAAGAATTTCCCTCTTGAGAAACTATCTGAGCACTGTAGATATTAACTGTCGCCACCACAACGAATTCTTGCGAGTCTGGATTTAAGGGAGGAGTTTCCTCTACTTGTGCAGAGGCAAAGGATGTTAAGCCTAGAACAATTATGGAAAAGGCTACAATTAATTTTAATTTCTTCATGATTTTGTTTTAATAATTAATGATTAGTTTATAAAAAATTCTCCAAAGAAAATATCTCAAAGAATTTGTCTTTGTTTCTTCTAATTATATCCCTTTAATCTTTTTGTGTATATTCTTAACTGTGGAATAAAAAATTCTCACAGAAATAACAAAAAACCTTTGTCTTACTTCAGACAAAGGTTTTTTGTTTAAATAATTTTTTAGAATTCTCCAAATAATGTAAAGCAGTCGGTGAAACAATTAAGGAAGTTTTCTCCTGCTTCACAAATATTGTTTCCACAAACACTTGGTGGGGGGGCGCAGGTTGTGGCTGTGCAGTCGGAGGCACATCCGCCAGGAGGAACACATGTGGCTCCGTTGTTTACTCCTAGGTCGCATTCTTCTGTCCCTTGTTTAATACCGTCTCCGCACTGGTAAAGACCTAGCATATAAATCTCACCACCAAGAGAATAATCAGAACTAACATTGTCCTCCAATATATAAAAGGAAAAATCACCGAATTCATTATAAGCAGTATTGGTATATCTTATTTTCTGAATGCCTCCATCATTTATAACGGATGTCGTCCCATAATGAGCTGGCGTTGCAGTAATGGTGACCCCAGTTGTGTGATTGTAGATGTCATTTGCTAATACATTGATATCAATTGTTTCTCCTTCGTTTATATAAACGACATCTGGGAGGGCCTTAACATTTGGTGACTCTTTATCATCAGTAGGAGAATCACAATCAGAGTCTTGCATGTCATACAATCCATCTTCATCATCATCAATTCCGTTATCACATTGAAGATTACTCAACTCACTATCGTCGGTGGACGATGAACAACCTGGATCAATTGCTTTAAATAAAGCACAGATTGGGATAACGCTGTTAGCACTTGAAGTATCAAGATAAGCTGTATGAATAGACCTAATATTGGTTATTCCGTCAGGAACAGAGAAATTAGTATTAACTGTTCCTATCCAAATATCGCTAACAACATTATCGGCTAAGTCTGGAGTGCTGGCGGTTGTTTTTACTTGCCCACTATCATTTCTTAAGGAAACATAAAACTTTTCATTGGGTTGAGTGACGCTTACACGAGTACTGTAACCATCGTAAGACATTAATTTAACATTATAATTACCTGAGGGGATGGCTTTAACAACTTGTTCATAGTAAGGAATAGTATCAGACCGGAGTCCTTTTGTGAAATTAAAAAGAACGTCCTTACTCCCAGCCACAAAAGGACAAGCTGGTTTAACAGGAGGATCGGGAGGAACAACTACGGGATCAGCATCTACCTTAAAATCAGTGTACCCATCTCCGTCGTTATCTATACCGTCATTACACTGAGTGGGTACTGTGATATTGGCTTCTTTCGGTGTTCCGCCATTAGACACTGTTAATTTTTCTGTTCCTACCGCATTAACTGTAATTACTTCATTAGGAGAAACTGTAGCAGAATCAAAAACATCATTAGGATTAACTTGGCTTCCCCAAATAGCAGAAGTTGTTGTAATATCACCAGTAGCACTACCGCACCCAGAATCAAGATTAAAACAAGCTCGAACATTTATAGGTGTTCCAATTGTTGCTGTTTGGTTTCCTTCAAACAAAATCCCCGAGTCACAAGAATTTTTACATATCTTTAATGTGTTTACAGCAGTGGAACAAGTAGCACATTTTGGATTTTTAGAGTCAGATGGGTTTTCACCAAATTTTAACCAACCAATAACATCGCCCCCCCAAGCATACCCAAAAATATCTTTAGTATCATCATCAAAATAAACACCATAAGGCTTGGGAACAGCTTCTGTAGTTTCCCCACTAAATTTTATCCAACCGTCCCAGCCGTTAAGAGAACCGGATTTCCCAACCATAGAATAAATATCGGAGGACTTCTCTCCTCGATTTAAACAATTACCAAACGTATCACATGATATAAATTCGCCACTGTCTAAGCCAATCCACAGTTCGTCATCTAAAACAGCCATAGAATACATCCCTCTGTTTGTTTCTTTTGTGCCAAGATTGGTACAGTTTCCAGATAAATTACAAGAAAGTAAACCATCATACAGCATCCCGAGCCATAATTTATTATCAAATACTTCCATCGACTTAACAGAGTCTCCTTTGTCTCCAGCATTGACGCAACTCCCCAAGGAATCACATGATTGAAGAACTCCATCACCCATACCAATCCATAATTTATTATTAAATACTGCCATATTCTCGATGGTGCTTACCCCCTTACTTCCATGATTAACACAGTTCCCGGATGAATCACAAGACAGCAAAACCCCACCAAAAGATCCAAGCCATAACTTGTTTGCAAACACTTTCATTCCGAGTATATTTCCTCCTTTAGATCCATGGTTCACACAGATTCCCGATGAATCACAGGACCTTAGTGTGCCATCTGCCCCACCTACCCAAACCTTGTTATTAAACAATTCTATTCTACCAACGGCATTAACTGTATTTATGTACGAGACACAATGCCCAAACATATCACAAGAATATAACTTACCGCCCACAGGTACCGCCGCCCAAATCTTATTGTCAAAAATTTTTATATCTTTCATAGAAGAACCCCCCACAAGGTATTCCTCGCACCCACCTAAAAAGTTACACTTTCTCAATGTTCCGTTCCCCTGTGCTGTCCACAACTCACCAACAAAAGGAGAAACCTCAACAACAACATCAATAGAATTTCCTTTGTCGCCATGATTAGTACAGCTTCCTAGTGAGTTGCATGATTGTAAAGTTCCATCACTGTGACCAAGCCATAATTTGTTGTTAAACTCTGACACATTATTTATACGGGAACCCTTAATTCCATGATTAGTGCAGACTCCGGATGAGTTACACGACCGTAGCTCCCCAGAATCCTGGCCAAGCCATAATTTATTATCAAAAACCTCCAAAGAAGTTATAGGACTTCCTTGAAGAGTGTCATTAGCATTTGTAATTTCTTCCTCAAACTCAGTATACGACCGTAACCGGCCATCCTCTTGCCCTATCCATAATTTATTATCAAAAATCTCTATTGCGTTAATTGATGCCCCTCTATCGCCTAAGTTAAGGCAGGAACCGTCATTATAACATAACTGCAAAATACCATCAGATTGCCCGAGCCAAAGATAATTCTTAAACACTTTCATAGCCTTAATTGCCACTCCTTTATCGCCGTAATTTACACAATTTCCCAATCTATCACAACCCAATAAACTACCATCACTCTGTCCAACCCATAACTTTCCATTATACTCTAGTAAACTACTGGCGGAAGAACCAAGATATCCATAGCTAGTAAGCCCACCTAATGTACCAATAGATTCGAAGTGCCCTGTTTTAAGACCTACCCATATTCTGTTATTAAATATTTTGGCGCTATCTGGACTTCCTACTAAAGATTCAAAAAAAGTACATGACCCTGTGGAGTCACATTTTTGTATAATTCCTCCCTCTTGGATAATCCAAAGTTTATCTCCACCCCAATCACCAGCAAAAGCAGCAGTCTCGGTTCCGATTGGGTCACCAGCTACAGCCCTCGCCCAACCAGTCAACCTACCGTCGGACTCAAGCCAAACCCCATGCTGTGGATTTTCTGGAAAACCAAAACCACCATCACTTGGGTTAAGATCAATCCAACCAATGTTACTGCTCCAAGCATAAGAACCAGGAGACACTTCCCCCACCTTTAAATTCATTCCGTAATCTGTCGCAGTTACTTCACTGCTGGAATTAAGACTAACCCAACCAATATTGCCACTCCATGCAAAACCAGTGGTATTTTGGGAAGAACCAGCATCAACATTTAAAACATGACTTGTAAAATTAAAGAAAAAAACAAAAACGGCTACAAAAATAAAAGCCTTTAATATTTTATTATTTTTCAAATTTTTAATTAACACAAGATTAATTTTTTAGATTATTGATAATTTCTAGTTTCTCTTCGTTAGAAAGATTTTGTTCTGATGAAAGTTCACGAATAGTTTTGCCCTTCTGTTCTGAGTTAGCTTCACTAGTATCCTTGAGTAATGCATCTATTATTTCCATCTTCTGTTCTTCTGTTATGGGTTTCTCAACAGTCTGTTTTTGGGGTAGTAAAATAAGTACTATTAAAACAATAAAAAGAAAAATTCCAATGCTAATAAAAATCTTTTTTCCTTTTGATAAATCTTCAATAATATTATTTATTGACATGCCTAAAGTATATCTTTATAAACTTTTTATGTAAATTGAAAACTGTGAATTGATTCTTTTTAAATAATATGTTAGTATTGTTTTTGTAAAAGATTCGCCCGTGACGGCGGATTATTTTTTTAAAAACTTTTAACAAAACTTATATGTTTGATTTAAAAACAATAAATGCTGTCCTAGAGCAACTAGAACAGGAAAAAGGAATACCTAGGGAAAAAATCATCGAAGCGATAGGGATGGCTCTTGCGAGTGCTTACAAAAAAGAATACGGGCAAAAAGGCCAAATTATAAAGGCAGATTTTGACATAAATACAGGAACAGCCAATTTTTCACAAATAAAAATAGTGGTTGATGATTCTATTGTTCGGCTAGAAGGAGAAGATGAGGATGAAGAAGAAATTGAAGAAGATGAGGAAGGGGAAGAAAAAAAACCACGTTTCAACCCAGAACAGCACATCATGATAGAGGATGCTCAAAAAATAAAAAAGAATGCAGAATTAGAAGAAGAAATTGTTTTCCCGCTAGAACCAAAAGATGATTTTGGTAGAATTGCTGCTCAAACCGCTAAACAAACAATCATCCAAAAAATAAGAGAGGCTGAAAAGTCTTCTGTTTTTCATGAATTTGGAGGAAAACAAGAAGAAATCATAAGTGGGACAGTTCAGAGAATAGAAAGAGGTAATATTTTCGTAGACTTAGGAAGAGCCACTGGAATTCTTCCTTATGAAGAACAAATCCGAAGTGAAAAATACAAGCAAGGAGAAAGAGTTAGGGCTTATCTTTATTCGGTAGAAGAAACCCCTAAGGGAATATTTTTAAGACTATCCCGAACTCACCCTCAATTTCTAAAAAAACTTTTTGAAATAGAAGCTCCAGAAATAGCCAGTGGAATAGTAGAAATAAAAGCAATTGTAAGAGAAGCTGGTTCTCGTTCTAAAATTGCCGTATTTTCACACGATGAACACATCGACCCGATTGGTTCACTAGTTGGTCAAAGAGGAGTTCGTGTTTCAACAATAGTGAGCGAACTTGGTGGAGAAAAAATTGACATAATTGAATGGTCAGAGGATATCAAGAAATTCATAGAAGATGCTCTGTCCCCTGCTAAAATAGTAAGCATTACACTAAATGAGGATGAAAAAACTGCTTTCGTGGAAGTTTCTGAGGACCAACAATCATTAGCTATTGGAAAAGGAGGGCAAAATGTTAGATTGGCTGCTAGGCTAACTGGATGGAAGATTGATATAAAAGGGATTGGCGGTAAAGAAACTGGTGAAGAAAACAAAGAGGACTCAACAAAAGGTGAAGAAGAAGAAATTTCAGAAGAGGTAGTTTCTAATGAGGAAATTAAGGAAGATGAGGTAAAGATTTCAAAGGAAAGTGCTACTGATAAAAAAGAAGAAGAAACTCTTTAATAAAAACATCTGGAGAAAGGCCAAGCACTAGGTGTTTGGCCTTTTTCTATAAAATTTAAGAATAATTTAGACTATCTCTATCAACAGCAAATTTTTGTTAAAAATTTTTTTGGTGTATAATTAAAGATAGTTAGAAAACAAAGGCTTTTTTATTCTGATTAGATTGATCGTTGAAAATTAAAAACCCAAAAATTACATCTTAAGTTTATTTAAAATAATAAAATATAAAAATAAATAAAACTCTTTACTTATTTTTATTCGTCCTCACTTAAAATTATGAAAAAAATATTAACACCATTACTAATCTTTACCTTTCTTTTTTCTGGAATTGTAATTGCATCAGCTGATGAAGACATTGCTTCAACAACAGAAGGAACTACTGCCACAACGAAAAGAGAAGAGATTCAAAATAGAAACATAGAAAAAAGAGACGGAGTAAGAGAAAAATATGAAGAAAGACTAAGCGAGATAAAAGAAAAACAACAAGAAAAGAAAGAAGAAATTCAAAACAGAATCGCCTCAACCACAGAAAAAATGGCTGAGAAAAAAGAGCAAATTGAAACTAGAAAAGCATCAACCACAGAAAAAATTGCAGAAAGAAAAGAAAAATTAAAAGAAAAACAACGCGAGATAGTTCAAAATCATGTAAATAGAATAGTTGATAGGTTCAACAAATTCTTAGAAAATCTTGGAAAAGTTAATGAGAAACTAGCAGCGAGAATAGAAAAAATGGAAGAAAAAGGATTTGATATGGCAAACTCTAAATCATTAATGACAGAAGTACCCACAAAGGTTACCCAAGCTCAAGAAGAAATTGCGATACTAAAAGAATCTCTAGAAACAGCACTGGACTCCGATGAACCAAAAAATCTTTTCGAAATCTCTAAAGAATTTATAGAATCAGCAAGAGACAGTATAAAAGAAGTACATGCAAGTTTGGTTGAGGTCATAAAAGCAATAAAAGCTTCTACAAAAACAAACCAAGGGACAACTGAATCTGAAGAAACAGCTACAACAACAGAGTCTAATTAAAAATATTAATCATTAATTAAAAAATATTATGGAAGAAACAAATATGGACATGGGAAATCCTACAGAATCAACACAGGAAAATCCTGTAGAAAAAACAGAAAAATCAACAGGATCAATCGTAGGAATAATTATCGTTGTTATTATTCTTCTTTTAGGAGCATTTTACTTCTGGGGACAAAGATTGGATAAAGTAGAGAATGGAGGAGAAGAGACAACAACAGTAATAATAGACACAACAGCAGACGAAGTTGTTGACATTGAAGCAGACTTGGGAAATTTAGAAAATAATGTTGATGATTTAGGCGCTGAAATAGATGCAATACAAGCAGAATTGAACCAATAATTCTCTGTGTAGTATAAAATAAAAGACCGTGTATTCTATACACGGCCTTTTATTTTACTTATTTAGTGTTATTGGACTTTTAAGCATTACCCGAGTACCCGAGGCAAGGCCTCGAGGCCTTGCCTCGGGTGAATAAAACTATATAATATAAACATGGGAATTAGAAATATAATATTTTCGGAAGGAGAATTTTATCATATTTATAATAGGGGTACTGATAAAAGAATTATTTTTGACGAGAAAAGAGATTATCTTCGCTTTATAACCTTACTTTATCTTTGTAATAATACTGAAAAAATCCACATAAATGAGTATGCTAAAAAAGGGTTTAATTTACTGTCTCTTTTAAAAGTACAGAAGGAAAACACATTAGTCGAAATCGGGGCCTATTGCTTAATGCCGAACCACTTTCATTTATTAATTCGTGAAAAAGTTGAAGGTGGTATTAGTAATTTTATGCAAAAATTAGCAACAGCTTATTCTATGTATTACAACAGTAAGTATCAAAGAACGGGTTCTTTGTTTGAAGGAAAATTTAAAGCTACTCATGTGGCTAAAGATAATTATTTAGAATATCTATTTGCATATATACATTTAAACCCTGTTAAACTAATTGATTCTAAATGGAAAGAAAATGGAATTAAAGATAAAAAGAAAACCAAAAAATTTTTAGAAAATTATGAATACTCCAGTTATTTAGATTTTATTGGTAAAAACAATAGAATTGAAGAGAAAATATTAGACGGAAAAAACTTTCCCAATTATTTTGAAACTTTCGAGGAATTTAATAAGTTTGTAGATGAGTGGTTGAGTTTTGAAGAAGAAAAGTAAGGCAAGGCCTTACAAATTAGTACGGTCCCCCTTTACAAACTATTTGATATAATATATGATTTCACAAGAATTATTGTTTTAAGACAAGGCTTTCTCAACCTTAACATGGAGAAATCGCATGCATGAATTAATAAGTATCGTAGCTATGAAATGACTAAGGGTAACCCAGCAATAAATGTGGGTGATTCTACCCTCACACTTTTGTTTGCCACCATCGGAGGAATTACGGCTGTGTATGGGCTTGCTTTTTGTAGTTATCTACATAGAATTATCTCTCTATCAAAAAGAAACTGAGGTGAAAACAGGTGATAAATTCTATTCATGTTGAACATAAAAGGGTAAATTCTATTCATGTCGAACGTAAAGATGATGGGACTCATTACTCTTGGAAAAGTTCTCAGTTTTCAAAAGAGAAAGGAAAAGGAAATTATCTTCTCGAAGAAATGATTGATGATGCATTGTTCAGCCTTATTCAAGGTGAAGATGAAACTGAGTCTGCTTTTGAAAAGCGAGCCCAGCAAGAAGCCAGGAGCCGTGGCATCAAACATGTTCAAGGCCTTGATGATTAAACAGCCCGCCAATGAGGAAGCCCCTCGTTGAGCGGGTTTTCTTATTTAATCATTACACATTTTTTAGCTGAATTTTATTGTTCAAAGTAAGCTTAGCATATTTCATTTCTACCAACTACTCACTACAAACTATCAACTAGGAATGGACTTTTAATTATGTTTTGTATAGTATGTAACTTATATTGCTAGATTAAACACTTTGAATTATAGAGTTGTAATTCAAAATAAATAATAAAATATGGATAAAAAAATAGACGTAAAAATAGAAAAATTAAAAAATTCAGAGGTAGAAATAACCGGAGCAATTCCTTTTGAAGAATTGGAAAAACATAGGGCTGAATCTATGAAAAGACTCGGTGAAAATATTTCAGTTGATGGATTCAGAAAAGGGCATGTACCAGAAAAAGTTATTGTAGAAAAAGTGGGAGAAATGTCGATTTTAAACGAAATGGCTGAAAAAGCTCTCCAAGCTTCTTATCTAGACATTCTTTTAATAAACAAAATTGATGCTATTACCTCACCAGAAATAACAATAACAAAGTTGGCTCCTAATAACCCATTAGAATTTAAAATCAAAGTGGCTGTTATGCCAGAGATTAAACTACCTGATTACAAAAAAATTGCTTTGAAGGAAAATAGTAAGAAAGAAGAAAAAATAGAAGTAACCGAGGAAGAAATCGCAAAAACAATCGAGCAAGTTATAAAAAACCAAAAACATATCAAACACGAACATGCTGAAGGAGAGGTTTGCGAAGAAGATGAAGAACAGGAAAACAAAGAGACGGAGAAACAAAAGAACACAGAAACAGAAGAACTGACTGATGAAATGGTAAAAAAACTAGGTGATTTTAAGGACGTGGAAGACTTTAAAGTTAAACTTAAAGAAAACATGTTGCAGGAAAAAACTCGCCAGCAATCAGAGAAAAGAAGATTGGGCACACTAAGCGCAATTCAAAAAGAATCACAAATAGAATTACCAGAGATTCTTATAGAAGGCGAACTAAGAAAAATGTTAGCTGAAATGAGTGACAATATCTCAAGAATGGGACTTCAATTTGATAAGTATCTAGAACACATCAAAAAAACTGAGGATGATTTGAAAAAAGAATGGAGACCTGATGCAGAAAATAGAGTAAAAGGACAATTAGTCTTAAATGAAATATCAAAAGAAGAAAAAATACTCCCTAATGAAGAAGAGGCGAAGAAAAATATTGATGTTCTCATGAGCCAATATGAAAACGCAAAAAGAGAGAATGTCGAAATATATGTAAAAATGATGATGTCGAATGAAATGGTTTTTAAATTACTAGAAGAACAAAAATAATTTTTCTTTACAATAAGAGTAGATTAACCTAGAAAAACACAAGCTCGAAAACACAAAAACCAAACAAAACACAAAAGCAAAAATCACCTCTCGGGGTGATTTTTGAATTAAAATTTAAATGGCTCACATATGTGAGCCCTTTAGGTGGCTTAAAATAAGGAGTTTTTAGGGTAAATTTAATAATAAAGAAAACCCGCAAGGAACTGCCTTTGCAGGTTTTCCTTGCGGGTTTATAAAAATTAGAAACAGAAAAGTTATCAAAACCTTTTCCAAAATTTTACAAATTTCTTAAATTTTCTTTAGTTTTTCTTTTTTTAAAAAATCTCTAATCGAGCTCGCCGAAAAAAACACCTTTTCCCTTACTGACTCAACCTTAATTCCAAGCCTTGGGAGCCAATCCGAGACGACGTGAGCAAAACTACTGTGGACAATTATCTTATTACCGGCAACGCCCACCTTTTGTCCCTGATTATCTCGATAATAAAGATTCTCAAAACAAATAGTTCCCTCTATTTGATTATGCCGAACAACGCCATAACGGTTTTGTCCGCCTAAAGGCACAGAGGCCCTTAGATTTATTAACTTATCAAATATAGTAACCTCATCAGAGTCTGTTAAAAAAACAAACATAGTAATCGTTTCCATAGCCTTCCTCCCTTTGTTAAAAAAATAATTAAACCTGGTGGTTGAAAATTCCACTTTTAAGAATAATACAACAACACCAATAAGTCAAGTCTTTATAAAACACCTCAAAACTGTTATATTTCTACTATCATTATTAAAGATTCTGGATTGCTTCACTTCGTTCGCAAAGACGACTCACAAAAAAAATTCGTTACTTTCAACTTTATAAACTTTTAACTTTAAACTATTATGCTTATTCCAACAGTTATAGAAAAATCACAATTTGGAGAAAGAGCTTATGATATCTACTCTCGCCTGCTTCGAGACCGTATTATTTTTGTCGGAGGTCCAATTGATGACTACATGGCAAATATTGTTATTGCTCAACTTCTTTTCCTTGAGTCAGAAGATGCAAAGAAAGATATTACTCTTTATGTAAATTCCCCAGGAGGTCAAATTCAAGCAGGGTTGGCTATTATCGACGCAATGAACCATATTAAACCGGATGTTGCCACTGTGTGTATGGGTATGTCTGCTTCAATGGGAGCTGTGATACTTTCTCAGGGAACAAAAGGAAAAAGATATATCCTACCAAACGCTGAGGTAATGATTCATCAACCTCTTACTGGTGTTGAAGGACAAGCATCAGATATTGAGATTACAGCTAAACACATTATCTCCTTAAAAAATAAACTTTATGAAATAATGGCAAAGGCAACAGGAAAAACCAAGGATCAAATTGAAAAAGATGGCGATAGAGATTACTGGATGTCAGCTGATGAGGCAAAGAAATACGGGATTGTTGACCAAGTCCTAAAACCGAAGCCAAAAAAATAAACTAAAAAGCATCGCCCAGGCGATGCTTTTTTAGTTTACTTTTTTGACTTAGTTTTTAGTCTTTAGTTTATAGTTTTTAGGAAAACAAAAAGAAAAACCGTTGCTGTAAAATACCAGCAACGGCTTTTACGATGGACAATAACAGCGACGACCACTATCTTTTAAATTTATACCTTACAAAGATGTAAACTAAAGAAAAAAGAAAACCTATAGGGAAATAAGGCGCTAACAAATGAATATCCGAACTGCGAGATACAAAAGCCTTTGCTCCAACCGTAAAAATTCCACCAATAAACGCAATCAGGAAAAGTTCCAGAACCCTACCTACAATTCTATTTATATTGATCATAAAAAATCTCCTCAAAATTAAATTCTTAATGAATTTATGATCCCCTCTTTCTAGTAGAAAATTTAACATAAATATAAATACAATGTCAACCCTTTATACTTCCCTTTAAAATTGGTAAGATTTTGATTAGTTATTATTAACTGGATTGCTTCGCTTAACAGCCCACAAAGACTAATTTTAACTTCGTTAAAATTAGTTCATCGTTGCTGTAAACTGTAAGCTGTTAGCTATAAACTCAAAAAATATGAAATATATTATTGGTCACACTAACCCCGACACTGATACCATCTGCTCCGCAATTGTCTATCAAGACTTTTTAAGTCAGAAAGGTGTTGAATCTAAAGCCCTCTCCTTAGGTCATTTGAACAACGAAACAAAATTTATTTTTGAAAAATTTGGTATTACTGCGCCAGACCATGTCCACGAACTTCCCCATGGCTCTGAAATTATTCTTCTTGACCACAACGAAGAAAAACAAAGTATCAAAAATATTAACGATTTAGATATTGTTGAGATTATTGACCATCATAAAGTAAAAATTGAAACGGACAAACCTATTTCCATCTTGGTTAAACCACTCGGATCATCATGTTCAATTATTGCAGAAAAATATTTTGAAAAGTTGGGTGTCGGACACCCAACTTTATTAAAAACTAATGCGATTCTACTTATTGCTGGAATACTTTCCGACACTTTGTTTTTCCGCTCACCCACCACAACTCAAACAGATAAAGACCTGGTTGAAAAATTAAATGAAATTGCTCAAATAGAAGATTTAGAAAAATTTAGTTTAGAAATGTTTAATGCTAAAAGCGATTTAGGAGAAATGCCTATTGAAGAAGTCATAAAATTGGATTACAAGGTTTTTGATTTTGGCGGTAAAAATTACGGAATCGGGGTAATGGAAACTACCCATAAAGACTACGGAATAAATAGAAAAGAAGAAATCGTCGCAAAGATGAAAGAAATTAAAGAAAAAGACGCTTTGGCAGGAATTTTCTTTTCAATTATTGATATTTTAAATGAAGAGAATTACACGATTACTCCAGGGGAGGAAGAATCTGCATTATTTACAAAAATCTTCAACGCAGAAAACCAAAACGGTATTTTGTTTGTAGACAATCTAATCTCAAGAAAAAAACAAATTGTACCGAAGTTTGAGGAATATTTCAAAAATTAAATTAAAAAAGGAAAGGAGAGGTAAGTTATTTTAATACTTCGATGTAAAAACAGTAGGTTTTGGTTAGCAAATCCACTGTTTTTTAAATCCTAATTCTTGAATCTTGAATCTTTTCAAAAATTGGACAATTTTTGAGCGAAAGTGTATTATTTAATTATTATTGAAAAATTAATTAAATAATCCTGTTTAAGTAGAGTTTGATTGAATTTACGGAATAAACTATGATAAAAAATACTATATTAAAGAATAAAGATATAAATATTTTGGGGAACCTCTAAAAAACCTCTATTTTAAGCGGGCTAAACGCTTATGGGACAATTACAAATATTAGTACTTTTCACGGGGCTGGCAGGTCTTGTGGGGATTGCTTTAGGGTATTTTATAAGATGGGCACTTACTTTTGGAAAAAAGGGCTCGGCTGAACTAAAAATTCAGCAAATGTTATTAGACGGAGAAAAAGACGCAAAAAAGATACTTGTTGAAGCAGAAAAAAAAGTAGAAGAAATAAGAGTAAAAGCAAAAGAAGAAGAAAAAGAGAAGGAAATCCAGTCAAAGAAAACAGAAGAAAGATTGATAAAAAAAGAAGAATTGTTGGATAAGAGGCAGATTGATATAAAGAAAGAAGAAGAGGAAGTGAAGAAAATAAAAGAAGAACTAGAAAAAAACAAAGAAGAATTAGAGAAAACCAAAAAAGAAGAAGAAGAAAAATTACAAAAAATAGCCGGGTTAAACAAAGAAGACGCTAAGAATCTTCTTTTAGAAACAATCGAAAAAAATAGTGAGGAAGACCTTGCTGTTAGAATCCAAAAGCTAGAAATTTTTGGAGAAGAAAAGCTCGAGAGAAAAGCTCGGGATATTCTGGTTTCAGCCATTCATAGAATGGGTAATTCTGTTGCCTCAGATGTTCTTTCAACAACTATTTCTATTCCTTCAGATGATATTAAAGGAAAAATTATTGGTAAAGAAGGAAAAAATATTCGAGCTTTTGAAAAAGAGACTGGGGTTGAGTTGATTGTTGATGATACGCCTGGCGCTATTACTATATCTTCTTTTGACCCGATACGTCGTCAAATAGCCAGAATTGCACTAGAAGACTTAATCATAGACGGAAGAATACAACCAGCCAGAATCGAAAAATTTGTTGAAGACGCAAAAGAAAAAGTAAACAAAACAATTAAAGAAAAAGGTGAACAGGCTGTATATGAATGTGGTATTTATAACCTTGATCCTAGAATTATTTCTATTTTAGGGAGACTTCATTTCAGAACAAGTTATGGGCAAAATGTATTGCAACACTCCATAGAAATGTCACATATTGCTGGTATTTTGGCTCAAGAGCTTGGAGCTAATGTTGAAATAGCAAAGACCGGAGCCTTGGTGCACGATATAGGAAAAGCTGTTGATCATGAAATACAAGGAACCCACGCAGAAATAGGAAAAAGGATTCTTCAAAAATTTGGATCAAACGAAGATATTATCAAAGCGATGGAATCTCACCACGGAGAAACTCCTTTCCAAAGTATTGAGGCAGTAATCGTTCAAGTAGCTGATTCTATTTCAGGAGGACGCCCAGGAGCGAGAAGAGATACTGTAGAAAACTACCTAAAGAGATTAGAAGAATTAGAGTCAATCGCCAACTCTTTTGAAGGAATAGACAAAGCTTATGCCCTACAAGCAGGGAGAGAAATAAGAATCTTTGTTAGACCTGATGATATTTCGGACGTTGAGGCTAAAAAACTAGCTCGTGAAATTGCCTTGAAGATAGAAAAGGATTTGAAGTATCCGGGGGAGATTAAGGTTAATGTAATTCGTGAGACTAAAGTCATAGAATACGCTAGGTAATTTTAAATTTGACGCGTAACTTCGTCGATTTCCAAAAAATCCCTCTCGCCGTAACAGATTTACGGCTCAAGGGATTTTTTGTTATCTCCTTGTTCTGCATTCAAATTTTAAATCACCTATTAGTATTAATAGGGAAAAGCCGGTTTGCCTTAGCAAACCGGCTTTTTAATAAAAAAATCCCCGAACAGATAAACAAATCTGTTCGGGGATTTGGGCAAGAAGGGTTTAAATCTTCTTGCCCAAATTTTTACAACTCTACATTAATCATTTCAACTAATTTTTGAGTAATTTCTTCCGCGTATTCTTCCGTGATCCAAGGGCTCTTATTTGTTTTTTTTGCCAACTCAGTAATCATATTGTAATTAATCTGAAACGATCCCTTATAACAACCCTTGGAAGAAAGATGCACACGAATTTGAATATCTCGAGGGAAAGAAGGGACACAAGATCTTAATCCACCCCTTCTTTTTGCGGCAAAGAATTCTATGAATTCTTCTCCCTTGAGACTCTCTTCTTTTGACCTATTATCTATTTCAACAACTAAAACTCCAGTGCCAAGACAATAGCATTCTTTAATTTCGCTTTTTTCGGTGCTCATCTTTTCTCTCCTCTTTTAAATGATTAAATTTTAAAGAAATAAACTTCTACAAAACTACAAATCATTTATAGTCTTGATTGAAGGGGCAAGAAGGTTTTTAATCTTCTTGCCCTTAAACTACTTAATCAATCATGCATTAAGCAGATTCTTGATGGCTGCAAGCTCATCAAGGGTAAGAATTAATGTTTGATTTGGAGTAATTATCCGGACCATTGCTTCCCCGTGACCGTGACTTTTACTCCAATTTCTCCAGTGGTCCAAATTCTCCAAATACGCAGCGCCTATCTCCCTTGACGGCCGACCAATAAGTCCAATAAGAGCATCTAATTGAATCTTCATAATATTCTCCTTGTTTTTTAATGATTGATTAAGTTTCAAAGGACTCCTTAACTTTCTAAACATAGTTTAGCATATGTTGAATAATTTGTCAAGCTTTTTGTCGTAATTATATATTATCTTATCTTTTTTCTAAGCCAAATTGTAATTTAGTTGTCAAAATTATTGACAACACTTTTTCAAATTGCTATACTACCCTTATGAAATTAGAAGAAGCTTTAAAAGAAATAGGTTTAAACGAAAAAGAGGCCAAAATATATTTGGCTGTATTAGAAATTGGCAGAGGAACAGTTCAATCAATTTCACAGAAAGCTGAAACAAAAAGACCTAATACATATGTAGTCTTAGAAGATCTAAGGAAGAAAGGTTTGGTGTCATTAATTAACGAATCAGAAAAAGTAACCTACACAGCTGAATCCCCTAAAAAAATATTAGAAGCCCAGCAAAAGAAAGAAAAAATTATGAAAGAGAATCTCCCTGAACTATTAGCCATTTTTAATACGCAAAAAGAAAAACCTAAGGTTAGATTTTATGAAAGCGAAGATAGACTTGTTGACTTGTATGATGATATTTTCAAAAGTAAAAAGGTAGATATATTTGGTTCAATTAATTCTATTAGTGCTAGTATATTAGATAAAATTTGGTGGAGCTTAGAAAAAGTAAGAAAAAATAAAATTGAAGTTAGAGAGGTTTTACAAGCAGATAAAGAATCGATTGATTATGCAAAGAAATACTCCTCAGAAAACCATAAAATAAAAATTGCCCCAGAAAGTGTTATTTTTCCAAGTGATAACATTCTTTACGAAAACAAACTGGTTATCTTCTCTTATAAAGACATCCCAATGGCTGTAGTTATCGAAAGCGATGATGTCGCAACTACCTATAAAAGCATGTTCGAAATAATGTGGGGGAATTTGGAGTAACTAAAAGGGGGGAAGTAAAATTTTGCGAATCACGACAAAGAAGATCGTCAAATTTGCTGTTATTAATAGGGTATTGCACAAAAAACGGTGTAATATATAATAGTTAGTATATTAGCTTATTAATAGGTCGTTTTTTATCAAAAATAAACTACTCTGAATTTTTTAAAAACTTAGAGTAATAATCAAAAATAAATAATATGAATAAACAAGCAATAGTAGAAGTATTAAGCGAAAAATTAGGAACAACAAAAGCTGAAGCAGAAAGAGCTGTTGAAACAGTATTTGATACAATCGCAGGTTCTTTAATAAAAGGAGAGGATGTATCGGTTGCGGGATTCGGAATTTTTTCAGCAAAAATGAGAGCAGCTAGAACAGCTAGAAACCCAAGAACAGGTGAGGCTATCCAAGTTGCAGCAATGAAAGTACCTAAATTTAAAGCTGGCAAAGCTTTGAAGGATGCAGTAAGAGGTTAATCTTTTTACAAAAAAAACAAAAACCGCTATCAAAATTTGATAGCGGTTTTTGTTTTTTTAAAGCCCTACCAATCTCGCGATTAGCAGGGCTTAATGGGAAAATATTCCCAAACGTTCTATCTTCATTTGCAGGATCTCCCCTTCCTTCAAGTCAAAAGTATTTCCTGTAAAATACAGGATCACTTTGGATGAAATTTTTTTAGGAGAAACTACTCTTGGATCAGCAGAATAGACAAAAGTTCCGAGCCCATCCTTTAAAACCCAAACAAAAATTCCTTGGGGCCGGGTGTCTAAAAAAATACTGATAAATAGACACTTCCCTTTCTTCAAAGTAAAAAGATTCTGAAACGAGTTGGTAACAACACTAAACCTGCTGAGATCACCGCCAACCCAACACCCTTTTTGTTTTACTGGTTTTTCTGAGAAAATTAATATTTTGTCGGAACGTTTTTTCCTCTCCCTAGCCACCCAAAAACATCTTTTTTTTTCTCTATTCATAGGAAAGACTCCTTATGTTTTTTATTGTCTGCTAGAACACCTACAAAAACAGTAGCATAAATTTAAACACTTTGTAAATAAAGGTTATTAGGTTTATTTAAAGTTGAAAAACAACCAAAAATAAATTATACTTAGCTCAGTTTTTAGTTGATAGTGAGTAGTTTGTAGTAATGAATTTTTGCGAAGCAAAAATTCATTTATCTAAAAACTAAAAACTATCGACTAAAAACTTAAAAATCGCGGGTATAGTTTAGTGGTATGACACGTCCTTGCCAAGGATGAGACGGGAGTCCGATTCTCCCTACCCGCACAAAAATGTAAAACCGGAGCGACTAGCTCCGGTTTTACATTTTTGTGCGGGTAGGGAGAATCGGAAGACGGAGGCGGTATACAAGATAAATTTTATGGAGCGTAGCGAAATAAAATTTAGGCTTGTCGCCGAGTCCGGGGAGGAAGTTCTTAACAAAAATGAGTCCATAGGACGAAATTTTTGTTTAGAAACTTGACCCCGATTCTACCTGCGTACTTTTCGTGGAGAATCGGAAGGCGGAGTCATGTTTTGCGAAGCAAAACAGACGAGCCGGGGCCGAAGGTTCTTAATATTTTAAAGCCCATAGGGCGAATAAAATATTTAGAAACCTGTGGACGATTCTCCCCACCAAAGCGAATAGCTCTTTTTTTGTTTTCTATTTCTTGTTCCTCCCAACTAAGAAACATTTTTCATATAAACAGTCCTTGTTGGATACGCCATATCAATCCCCTCTTTCTCAAACTTCTCAACTATCTCGAAATTAATTTCCTGCTGAACGTCCATATAAAGAGTATAGTCACCGGAGTCAACAAAATAAATCACTTCATAAGTAAGAGCTGAATCATCAAATTTGTTAAAATGAGCCCTATCAAAGCGAACTCCCTCCAAAGACCCAACTATAGCCGTAATGTAGCTAGGAATAGCTCTCAGCTTGTCTGAGGGTGTTTCATAAGTAACACCAAACGTAAACGAACACCTCCTTTCTTGCATCTTTTTAAAATTCTGAATTCTAGCCGAAGTTAACTCTTGATTAGAAATTACCAACTCTTCACCTTGAAGAGTTTTCAAACGAGAAGTTTTAATACCAATCTTTTCAACAACCCCCTTGTCTGTACCAATCACAATAAAATCTCCCACCTTGAAAGGCTTATCAAAATAAATAGCAAAGGAGCTAAACAAATCAGCCAAAATATTTTGCAAAGCAAAAGCAATAGCGATACCCCCCACACCAAGCCCAGCAACTAAAGAAGTAATATTTACACCAAGGTTAGAAAGTATGAGCAACAACCCCAATACCCATAAAATAAATTTTGCTATTTTGCTAATACTGTTAATTGCTGTTCTAGAATCACTATCACCATCTTTGTTTTTAAGACTCTTTTCTAAAACATAATCAATGAAAATTTGAACCACAAGAATAACTTGATACACAATCAAAAATAATAGAATACCCTCTGAAATCTTTTTAAATAAATCACTAACGACAATAGAATATGTGGCTAAATAAAAAGCGAGAAAATAATAAAAAGAGGGTTTCAAACTTTTAATAATTCCTATCAAAGTATCGTCTATATCTGTTTTGGTTTTTTTAGCTAATTTTTCTAATCTTCTTAGTATAAAAAATTGAAATATTCTGAAAGCAAAAAAAAGCACAAGGAAAATCCCCAGTGCGTAGCTGTAATCTAATAAAGTATTTCCTAGTATAATAGTTTCTGAATTCATATTTTTATTTTTTTAACTTACTTTTCATAGGTTATCATAAAATAAAAATTATGGTAAATTTCCGAAAAGCTGTTATAATACAATCTGTAATTTTATAATATCGGAGTGTAGTGTAACGGCTAACATTCTCGCTTTGGGAGCGAGCGACTCCGGGTTCGAATCCCGGCACTCCGACAAAAAGAGAAAGGGCACCAATTATTTGGTGTTTTTTCTTTTTTTTAGGAGTGCCGGGATTCGAACGGAACTTTTGCGCCAATGGTCTGAGCAAAAGTCCGTGGCTCTGGAGGAAAATATTTTCTATATCGCTCTGCGATTGAAAATATTTGGGGGAAGAGGAATCCCGGCACTCCGACAATCTTTGATTATAAAAGACACACTATAAACCCCCACACCTTTTATTACTTTATTATCCACAAAATCATCTTCATAAAAATAATTAGCAAGATTATCTCATAAAGGACAACAAAAGGTGTGGGGGTAAAGGACATTTCTATAAACCCCCACACCTTTCATTTTACTGTCCTTTAAACTCTCCTACTCTAAAATAAAAAGTGGGGGGTTAAAGACACCTTTTATTATAAAACAACATCTTCTATATATTTCACTCTGGCTAACTTATTTTTTGTATCTAAATAAACAATTGCAACATCAAACTGCCATTCTTTTTCTTCATTGGTGTTATTCTCCATCAAATAAGTCTGGATTACCTTTGATAATCTCTTTAATTTCCACGGGTGTAGATTATCTTCGGCCTGGTATTGATCATTTTCTTCATTATTATTACTATTTCCATCAGTTATTGTTTCACGAATAACACTATTTTCACCCTTTTTTGTTTCACGAATAACATCTTTTTTACCATTCTTAGCCATATTTTGTGTTTCACGAATAACATCCTGCTGTTTACCCAACTCAAAATCAAACAAATCCCGAGAAACAGTCTTAACTTCTATGAAATGAATTATTTCTTTTCCTCGCCCGAACAGAGGTTTTGGGTTCTCAGCAATAATATCTATCTCCCCCCAAGGTTTCAAATAATTTATACCTATTATTTTAAATCCCTTATCTTGTAGATAGTTACACGTGACACCTTCTCCAAGATCACCTATTATTTGCTTCTGAGTTTTCATTTTTTACTTTAGTGATTTTACAATTTAAAAAATAAATAATATTAAATATAATAACATACCAAAAAATGTTTTAAACAACCACAAGTTAACTTAGTACAAAATTTTCTAATAAAAAGTGTCACGTGTAACTTAACCAAACTCAACGAGAAATACAAAATTTTTAATAATTTTTAATCAAAAATTAAAGAAAAAATACCAAAAACATTTCACGTGAAACACCAAAAAGGTTTCTACGAAACCTTTTTGGTGTTTTTATAAACTTTTTTCACGGAAAATACTGTCTTTAACTGTGTCTTTTTCCTAAATAAGCTTATTTTAAGCCCTATTTACAAGAAAAAAACTAATTCTAAAAGACAGAAATAGTCTGTTTTAATGGACAAGTTATCCTTTCTATACACAGAGTTATCCACAGTTTTGCACAAAATTAGCTATATTTTGGGTAAAAATATCTAAAATAATAGGGTGAATATCTATAAATAAGGGTTATTTAGGGTGGGGATAATCGATTGCAAGCCATTAATCACTTAGGCAGAGAATCGGCCACAAATCGCCAAGTCTTTTGTTTACAAGAGAAAAGAATCAACCCCAGTTCTAAATTCAGATGTGCGGGTGGGGAGAATCGTCCCGCGATTACTAAGTAAATTTTTTCGTACCTCAAAATTTACAAAGTATCGCTGGACATATTTCTTTCGTTTCAGCTTTTTTTATTAAGGTTGAAATCGAAAGCTCGCTGTCTCGCTTCGCTCGGCATGCTCCGCTGTTCGATTCTCCACGAAAAGTACGCAGGTACTTTTCTCCACCTCGCACTAAAAACCAAAAAAGAACCTTGAAGAAAAGGTTCTTTTTTGGTTTTGTGCGGGTGGAGAGAATCGAACTCTCGCCCCAACCTTGGAAGGGTCGTATTCTACCACTAAACCACACCCGCATTTATTTTTCACCTAAGACAATTTTCATCCAATAGTTTATTCTACGGAACAAAAAAACACCTAACTCTTTCCTCCCATTACTCTTTACTGTTAAGTGTATGGTTCCATGAGGTAATTTGCCTCTTTTGGATTCTTTTTTCTTTCTTTTATCAACCTGAACTTTCCCAAACTGACTTATAGGTATTTTAGTGTATTTTGACCAAAAACTCAAGCATTCTTTCTTATTATTATCTGGATAAATATGCAACCCCACAGAAAAATTTTCTTTTTTTAGGCCACAAATAACTTCAAACCATTTAATTGACAAATTTATTACTGCCGGATTTGCATTTATTACCCTTATAATATCATGACTTTTAGAACCTTCTCCTATATATAACCCTAATCCTAACATAAATAAATCCCTTTCATTTATTTCCCCAATATCATCAATCGCGATTTCTTTTGCTTTCAAAAAAGTTTTCTTCTTTTCTTCTTTTTTGTACTCAATCATTTTTAGGCGAGATTCTTTTATTCTTATTTCTGTTTCTTGATTAGGGGTATAAGGAATATCAGACAACCAATAACTCAATGTTCCTTTTGCAATATTAAGTTGCTCTGAAATATAGCTATATGAATAACCTTTTTTTCTTAGTTTTATAGACTCTTCTTTTTCTTCTTTTCTCATATCATTTATATGATAACATACGATTATATAAAGTGCGAATATAATTTATAGTTTAATAATTTAATATTAACACCAAATTTTAAAAATATTATGATACAATTTAAAAATTAAAAGTAATTTATATTAACATGGAAAATAAGCAAATGTTCAAAGGGGACTGGAAGTGTAGTGGCTGTGGTAAATCTATAACAGAACTACCTTTTGAGCCTAAAAATACAAGCAATTTAACCTGTAGAGACTGTTATTCTTCGGGCAAGGTTGTAAAAAAGCCCCTAGGAGAAAAGAAAATATTCCAAGGGAATTGGAAGTGCAATACCTGTGGAGGAGAGATAAACCAACTTCCTTTTGAACCAAAGAGTACGAACAATCTTACTTGCCGAGAATGTTATATGAAGACTAGGGGGTAGAGAAGAGCCCACAGCTTATAGTTTACAGCTCACAGCCGATAGCTGTAAACTAATTAAATAAATTTTAACCTAAAGACTCGGCCCTCCAAGTCACTAAGTATATCTTCGTGCTTCGCACTCCAAAAACTTAAGTGTCTGTAGAAGGATTCGTCCCGCGGTTACTAAGTAAATTTTTTCGTGCCTCAAAATTTACAAAGTATCGCTGGACGCGGCGCGGCGACAAGCCTAAATTTTCCTTAGAAAATTTATCTTATATACCACCTTGCGCCGTTCGAATCCCTCTAAGGACTACAAAAATATACAAAACCAGAGCTATTCGCTCTGATTTTGTATTTTTGTGTCCTTAGAGGGATTCGAACCCCCAACGACGGTTCCGAAGACCGTTGTGATATCCATTTCACCATAAGGACGTATATCACAAATTGAATTATACATTAAAAAGTTCAAAAATCTATCAAAAACAAAAAGAGATGCATATGCACCTCTTTTTGTTTTTGTAATTATTTTGAATAAATTTATTTTTTTTCTTCAAAAATTTTATTTATCTTCTCAACAATTTCGTCTAAATCAAGATAAGCTTTTATCCAAAAATCTTTTGCCCCCAAAGAAAAGGCTTTATCTTTATCTTCTTTTTGACCAAGGTTACTTAAAATAACAACTGGGATAGCCTCGTTTGATTTGTCACTCTTAATCTTTTCAAGAATTTGAAAGCCATCAAGACCGGGTAACATAACATCCAAAAGGATAAGGTCTGGCTTTTCTTTTTCCAAGAGAGTAAAAACTCCAACAGAGTCGACAGCTACATTTAAAGCGAATCCATCATCTGTTAATTTTGATCCGACTAATTGTCTTAAAAAGTCATCATCTTCTACCAATAAAACTTTTTTATTATTCATGTTGTATATAATAATCAATAAAAACTAATTTATCCAGCGATTACTTCATCTTCTTTGTGGATAAAATTCTTGTTTAACGGCAAACCAAGGGTAAAAGTCGATCCTTCTCCCTCCTTTGAAACAAAATTAATGAAACCTTCGTGTTTGTCAACAACATTTTTTGCAATAAACAAACCTAAACCAGAACCAGAAGTTGATATTTTCATAACATTTTTGGCTCTAAAAAACTTCGTAAACATCCTATCTAGTTGGTTTTCTGGGATTCCTATCCCAGTGTCGGTTATTTCTATATTAACGTAATCATCTTTTTCAAATAACTTTATCGTAATAAAGCCATTAACTGGAGTATATTTTATGGCGTTGTCTATAAGATTTTGAATGGCTAAAGATATCTTGTTTTCATCAAAAATAAAAGGCTTGAAACTTTTTGAATTTCTAAAAATAATTTTTATTTTTTTCTCTTTTGCAACTATCTCTGAGTTAGAAATAATCGAAGAAATTAAGTCTTCAATATTATTCTTTTTAAATTCATAACCAAACCTGCCTTCCTCGATTCTGGCCACATTTAACAAATCACCAACGAGATTAATCATTCTGTTGTTTGTCTCAAGACTCTTATTTAGTAAGTCTCTTTGTTTATCATCAATTTTCTTATCTTGTATCAAGGTTTGGAGTGCCCATT
Source organism: Candidatus Campbellbacteria bacterium RIFOXYC2_FULL_35_25 (assembly GCA_001774495.1). Lineage (GTDB taxonomy): Bacteria > Patescibacteriota > Minisyncoccia > Phycocordibacterales > UBA12079 > UBA12079. The sequence continues at coordinate 131,597 of MFAE01000006.1, forward strand.
TTATTCCAGAAAGTGGGGTTCTAAGTTGATGAGCTGCTATTGAAATAAACTCACTCTTGCTCTTAGAAATAATTTTTTCTCTGGTTATATCCCTGATTATCTTAATGAAACCTATGTTCTTTTTACTCGGTAAATTCGAAAAGATAGGAACGGTGGAAATATTAAGATCTCTCTCTATCGGATAATTGGTACTTATCTCTCTTGAGCTTTTTTCTTTCCCTAAATAATTCTTTATACCCTTACTTGGTTTAGGGCCAATAACCTCTACCAAGGAAGCCAAAGTAGGGTCTTTCCCTTCAAAATTAATTTTTTTACCAACGACGGCTTTTCTCTCCACTCCCAAAAGAGCCTCAGCAGTTCTGTTTATTCTGACTAATTGATAATCATTATCAAATTCAAGAAGACCATTAGTCAAATTTTCAATGATAGTTTCTATGTGAAGCTTGGACTGATTTAATTCTCTTGTTTTCTCTTTTACCTGTTTTTCTAATTCTTTAGAATATTTTTCGGTTAATTTTCTTTTCTCGCTTTCCGCTGCAAAAACAGCTGTCATTTTTTCTTGCTCACTTTCCCTCCTTGTTTTTTCCAATTCCTCCAAGTCATCCATCATAAGGTTTAGCCCCACAAAAAGTTCGGTAAACTCATCTTCTTTAGAAGGAACATTTACTCTAACATCTAAATTCCCTATTGATGTCTTTTGCAATACTGGAGTAAGTCTAGCCAACCTTTTGGCTGTGTTTAATTTGTAATTTTCCAATTCTTTCTCCGTTGTGATGTCCCTAAAGATTAAAACTCCTCCCAAACTATCACCCAAACCTATAGTTGATCCAATAGACTTAGCTGAAATAAAAACAGGAAATATCCTACCCCCCCTTGATTTAAAAGAAACTACTTTTCCTGGTGGAGTATTAAAGGCTTTCCCTTCTTTAAAAATAACCTCTGTGATTGTATTTTTACCTATCTTTGTTTTGTTAATGTAAATATCAACAACATTGCAAAGTTTTTTACCCAATAGCTCACCGCTAGTATAATCTAATAATAAAGTAGCGTGAGGATTAACCAAGGTTATTAACCCATTTTTATCAAACAAAATAAGTCCTTCTGCAATAAAAGACAAAAGGGTTGAGATTTCCTTTTTTTTCATAAATTAATTAAAAAAAATTATTTTTTTACCTCATTCCCATTCTCATCCAAATAAATTCCTCTAAGTGCGAGGGCACATTTTTTCATAATATTTGGAGGAATAATAGGCAAATTATGTTCAGCCGCTGCATGGACAGAAGCTTTCTTCATAATCTCTTCAAAATCTTTTCCTATAAACTCAACATCACAGTCAACCCCCACATCATGACATGTTAACTTAAATGCTTCCTTTAACTCTTTGTTTTCACTCATATTTTTATTTTATTAATTACTAATTGTTAATAATTTACTTTCCCAATAACCATTCTAAAGCCTTATCCTTCTCACTAAAAAATTTTATATTTTTCTTACCGGTAGCGGCAATAACAAATGATGCCAGTGTCCGAACGACCACATTTCCACCAAACATTGCTACCCGTTTTATATTCTCATTCTGTAAAAATCTAACCCAGATTTTTCTGGCTGACGAAGAGAATTTGCTGGATTGTTTCTGAAGACCAATTAAAACATAAGAAGCTTGACCACTATTAATATAACTTCCCCCTATATCATTCAGAAGAATTGCCTCTTGTTCATCTACTTCAGTAGACAGAATATAGTAGACAATATTCTCTTCCATCCAAACTTTATTTTTAGATTTTTTTTGTTTAAAATCATTCATAATTAAAATTATTATATCACATAGTTTTAAAAAACTATCAACAGCAGTAAAAATAATTTAGCCAAAAAGAATAATTTAGTTATAATTAAAGATACATGACTAATTTTGTAATCCCTAAAGAAATATTAAAAATCACAGAAACCCTAGAAAAGGCTGGTTTTGACGCCTACCTAGTAGGGGGTTGTGTAAGAGACCTTATTCTAAAAAGAGTTCCTAAGGATTGGGATATAACAACCAATGCCACTCCGGAACAAATACAAGGGCTTTTTGAGCATACTTACTATGAAAATACCTACGGGACAGTAGGGGTTGTTAATGATGAATCAAAAGACGAGACACTGAAAAATGTTGAGGTAACACCTTATCGCTTAGAAACAAAATACTCTGATAGCCGTCATCCAGACTCGGTTTTATTCAGCAACAAACTGGAAGATGACTTAAAAAGAAGAGATTTTACGATGAACGCCATCGCTTACAACCCAACAAATAAAAATATTGTTGATTTATTTGGCGGACAAGAAGATATAAAAAATAAAATAATAAAAACTGTAGGGGAATCCGATAATCGTTTTTCAGAAGACGCCCTTAGGATGCTACGGGCTGTGCGTTTCGAAGCAGAGTTAAATTTTGAAATAGAAAACAAAACAAAAGAATCAATAAAAAAACTGTCCGACAAATTGGAGAAAATCTCCAAAGAGAGAATCAAGGATGAGTTTGTTAAAATTATAATGTCAAAAAATCCGATGAAGGCTATCGAAACAGCCCATGATTTAAATATCCTCAAATATATCATCCCAGAATTAGAGGAGGGGGTTGATAATACCCAAAAAGGGGCCCATATATACACCATTTGGGAACATAACCTTCGCGCTTTGCAACACTCAGCCGACAAAGATTGGCCACTACATGTTAGATTAGCGGCTCTATTTCATGATATTGGGAAACCAAAATCAAAGAGATTTGATAAGATAAAAAATGAAAATACTTTTTATGGTCATGATGTGGTGGGAGAAAAAATGACAAAGGAAATAATGGGAAGATTAAAGTTTGATAAAAATACAACAGAAATTGTAACAAAATTAGTTAGAAATCATTTATTCTTTTCAGACATTGAAAAGATCACACTTTCTGCTGTACGAAGAATAATCAAAAATGTTGGGCCAGAACTTGTTTGGGATTTAATGAAAGTTCGTTTTTGTGACCGAATAGGAATGGGAAGACCTGTAGAAAACCCTTATCGATTAAGAAAATACCATTCAATGATTGAAGAAGCAATGAAAGATCCTGTGTCAGTAGGGATGCTTAAAATAGACGGCTTAGTTTTAATAAATGTTTTAAAAGAAAAACCAGGACCTAAGCTTGGCTATACTTTGCACGCTTTATTAGAAGAGGTATTGGATGACCCAAAACTAAACACCGAGGAATACCTACAAAAAAGAGCAAAAGAACTATTAGAGTTACCTTATGAGAAATTAAAAAAGCTTGGGGAAGAGGGGAGGGATAAGAAAGATGTTGAGGAAGCAAAGGAGGTGGAAGAAATAAGAAAAAAGTTTGGAGTAAAATAATATAAAAGCTTACAGCCAACAGTCAACAGCTAAAAAGTTTTGCGAAGGTAAAACTTTTTTGTTTGATTTTTTGTTTGTATTCATATAATATAAACAGTGGGAGCAACACTGTCAACGATGCGGTCAGTAGCGGCGAGCGAAAGTCGTGCCGAAAGGAAGATCACCTTTCAATCGGTCTTACAAAGATTGGGTGTTGTTTCTAGCGACCAGCTAGCTTTTATAGCTAGACTGGTCGTTTTTAATATATAAATCAAATCTTTTTCATATCATACAAAAATCCCAAAATTAAATGGATTTCGAGGAGTAGTTTGAAAAATTTTGTGAGGTGTATTTGATATACAGTGAACAAAATTTTGCAAATCACGACAAAGAAATTCGTTAATTTTGGGATTTTTGGGTATAAAAAAACCGCCTCATCGTAAAAAAGAAAAGTATGGTTTGAGAATGGCAAAAACAAACCACAAAATAGCGAAGTCTAAATAGAGATTATGACTCGCAAATAAAAAAATATTACGAATAGACGGTTTTATGAGTGACCTTTTTAACAAAGGTAAAAATTTTAAAAGAACATAAAAGAACAGTTTATTTTTTGGCCAAAAATCTTTCTGGTAATATATTATCATTCTAAAGGACATTGTAAAGGACAAGTGTGGATAACTATGGCGTGTCCTTTATAAAAAATAGGGTGGCCTTTCGGCCACCCATAACTCTCTTTAATTATTAACCCCTTTCTTCACCGCGACGACTTCTTGTCTTTTTTTGTTGGGATAATAAGCATCACCCAAAAGGCAATGGCCACAATGTAGATAGGAGCTTTTACAAGAAAAATAATAATAAATGGGGCCCCTTCCTTAATAGGGATAGACTGTGCTCCAATCGTCGCAAAGAAGATTAAAATAACCGGACACAAAAGCCAAATAACAAAATTCTTTTTGTTTCCCATGGCACCTCTCCATTGCTAAATTTTTATTCTGCAAGAAAACAATGTCTTTATTAAAGATAAACAAAAATACTTATAAAATCAAGCCTTTCTATTTTAATTCTAAAACGATAGGGCAATGGTCCGACCCATAGACATCTCCTAGTATTTTTATATCATCAACTTGTTTCACAAAATCTTGAGAAACAAAAAAATAGTCTATCCTCCACCCAACATTCCTATCCCTGGCCACGGTCTTCATATCCCAATATGTATAGGTATCCAGTTTCTCAGGATAGAGAACTCTGTAAACATCAACGAAATTGTTTTGAATAACCTTATCAATCCAAGCTCTTTCTTCTGGTAAAAAGCCTGTGTTTTTCTCATTTTGCTTTGGTCTAGCTAAATCAATTTCTTTGTGGGCGGTATTAACGTCACCACAAAAAACAACATTCGAGCCTTGTTTCTCAAGCTTCTTAATAAATTTCAAAAAGGTTTCATAGAACTCCATCTTGTATTCCAATCTGTGCGGGCCCATCCCTCCGTTAGGAAAATAACAGTTAATCAAAACAAAATTTTTAAAATATAAAGCTAAAAATCGGCCCTCTTGGTCAAATTTTTCTACCCCCATTCCATATTCAACCTTTTCTGGCTCTACCTTGGTATAAACAGCAACACCGCTATACCCCTTCTTTAATTGAGAAGAAGAGAAATAAGAGAAATAACCATGAAGATTCTTTAACTCTTCTGGGAGTTGTTCTGGGTGGGCCTTGGTTTCTTGTAAACAAAAAATATCTGGATCATATTGAATAACCCAATCAAGCTTATCTTTTTTATACCAAGCCCTTATTCCATTTACGTTCCAAGAGATAATTCGCATAGCTCAAGTATAAACCCCCACATCTTTTTTTAAAAGGTGTGGGCTGGTAAACCCCCACACCTTTCTTTTCCAAAAAAAAAGGTGTGGGGGTAAGGTATCAAGTATCAAGGAAAAAACACAATCTCTTTACAAACTGTTATAATCATATATATTTTTGATAGAAAAAATTAATCTTGTTTTAAGTCAACCTACAATACAGGAGGAACACGCTAATGTTCATCGCATCCATTCAATTTCCAAGTATAGGGCAACACAGGTGGCTCAGTTTTACTAGCCAAACTTTTGTTATTGACGCTGAGGACAGAGAAAAAGCTCTGGAAGAAATTCGTAAAATTCTTCCCGAAAAAGACCCAGTGGCTCAGGAATATTTGTGCAAACAATATAACTATCTAGACGATGAGTATTTTGAAATTCGTTTGCACGAAGTACCAAAAGACAAGAAAATCGTTTTTATATACGAACCTAGCACTGGATTTAATGAACCGTACCAAACCTTTCGCATGTGAAACAAACCCGCCAAACGGAAGAAAAGCCCGTTTCAGCGGGTTTTTTATTTTTTAATATTTTACTAGAAACTTTTTTCTGAAAAAAAGAAGTAGCGTAGCTTGCTAAAAACACAAGCTACGCTATAAAAACTACTTGTAAATTTAACAGATTACCCAGGCTTCATCATACTCCATTCCTCTAAAGGAATTCCCCATTCCACCAGCGTCACATGCAATAGCCCAATACTTACAACAAGCTCAGCATTTCCTGGAGCAGTATCCTTAAAATTATACCCATTTTGAAGCCCATTCACCATCTCCTGTAGTTCTCGTTGATTTTCTTCTGAAAGAACTATTGTTAAATTAGCCATCACCAAATACTCCTTTTTTGTTTTTTAACTTCTTTACAGAACCATTTTTTATAAACAATCCCAACACTAATTTTTTCTAACTTAACTATAAACAAACATAAAATTAAATCAAGTCAAAATCCATCATAGTACTATCAGCTACCGGCTACAAGCTATCAGCTCCTTCTATTATGAAACTTCTTATGCACGTCTCTTAGCTGTTTATCTGTAATATGGGTATAAATCTGAGTTGTAGTGATACTTGAATGCCCCAACATCATCTGAACGGAGCGTAAATCAGCCCCATTTTGCAATAAATCTGTCGCAAAAGAGTGCCTTATCACATGTGGGGTAACATTTTTTGTTATTCCTGCTTTTATAGCGTAATGTTTCACAATTCTTTGTATTGAACGAGGGTCTAATCTCTTCCCTCCGTTTTGCCCGGGTGATATAAAAAGAGGCTCCTCCATATCCTTGCGATTTCTTAAATACTCAGCCACAGCGTCTTTTGCTTCTTGCGACAAGAAAACTACTCTGACTTTTTCACCTTTCCCACGAATAGGCATTTCATCTTTTTTTAAATCAATATCAATATTTAATGAGCAAAGCTCGGAAACACGCAGACCTGTTGAGAAGAGTAGTTCAAGAATAGCCTTATCTCTTAAGCCTTTTATGTCTTTTGTGTCCGGGGCATCCATTAAGCGAATTAACTCATCAGAAGAGATTAAATCAATGGACCGCTCTGGGACTTTTGCCAATTCAATCTTATCAGGAGCTAAAGAGCTAATATCCCTCTTAACTAAATACTTGAGAAAAACGCGTAGAGCGATTAAATAGTAGTTTTGGGTCTTCTTTTTTAAAGTCTCACGTTTTTCAACATTAGAAAACTGGCGGTTTAACCAAAGACGAAATTCCCTGACATTATCATCATTTATGTCTTCAGGGCCCTTTATTTTGGCAAATTCAAAGAACCTAATCAAATACCTATCATAATTATTAATAGTTTTTAAGCTCCTACCTTTTTCTATTTCGAGATATTCAAGAAATTGCTTTTTTAAATCTAAAATATTGTGCGACATAAGATAATTATACCCCCAGAAACTATAAATTTATAGGGGTATAATTAGAAAAAAACAAAATAACAGCATAAAAAAAACACTAAGATCAGTCCTAACGAGAAAAACCGCTAAAACACCAAAATACTTGCGTTTTTCAACAGTATGTGATAATATTTTGCTTATGTTAACAAAGACTAAAAAGTTAAATGCCTTGAGAAAGACACAAATACACGCTACAGATACTGGTTCTCCAGAGGCGCAGGTTTCTATTTTGACCAAAAAAATTGATGAATTAGCAAACCACTTGAAAAAAAATAATAAAGATAACCACTCAAGAAAAGGTTTACTCCAAATGGTAGCTGACAGAAGAAAACATTTAAAATATTTAAAAGGAACTGACGAGAAAAGATACGAGAAATTAAATAAAACACTAGGACTAAAGATTAAATAATAAAAAAACTGGCTAAGCCAGTTTTTTTATTATTTAATCTTTAGGGGATAGGGTGCATGGTTTAGGGTACAGTTTTTATTATTCTCTCACAAATTTGTAATTCTTAAAATATCATCCAAACCACCACCCTTAGATTACTCTCGGGGTTGAATATTATTTAGTATCTAAAATACTTCAATATTTTACACCAAGTATCTTCATTTTTTGAGTAGTCTCATACATCACTCTATTCAAAACCTTGGTCGTGAATATTCTCAATGTATGGATACTGGATTCGGTAGCGAGAAACCGTAATCGCTCGCGTATTCACCTAATACCGTTTTGTATTTTAACATAAAAAAACGCTGAAGTTTTTCCGCAAGGAAAAACTTCAGCGATTCAAGAACAAAGGGCTAAGTATCAATAAAGATCAAAGGCAGAAAGCCCAAAGGACTACCTGCGGAGACCGACAAAACGACAGCGGTCACTCCAGTCAAGACCAAGCCAACTCAAGTACAGATCACGAACGCCAGCACTCCCGCAGAGACAAGCCACGGGACGAGAACCGTCGAGGGTACAGTCAGAACCAAGGGCTATAATAGGAAATCCCCTCTGAAGCTCTGGTTGGGTAACACCCAGTGCCAG
>MFAE01000007.1 GCA_001774495.1 Candidatus Campbellbacteria bacterium RIFOXYC2_FULL_35_25
TGTTTACTACGAAGAACCAAAAGACACAAAGACAGAAGAACAAACAAACACAAAAACAGAAGAACAGAAGAACACAGAAACAGAGAAACAAAAGAACGAAGGAACAAACATCCCACAACTAACAGTCAACAGCTACCAATTCACAACTTCCTTACACAAAGGATTAAACAATCAAGAAGTAGTAAAACTCCAACTGAGACTGCGAGAACTAGGTTTCTTCACTTACCCCACCAACACCGGTTACTACGGCACAGTCACCGAAGAATCAGTGAAAGCTTTCCAGAAAGCTCACAACATAGAAGCCCTAGGCATGGTGGGTCCACAAACTAGAGAAGCACTTAACGGAACAAAGACAGAAGAACAGAAGAACATAGAAACAGAGAAACAAAAGAACGAAGGAACAGAAAACACAACAACAACCTTTACCCAAACTTTGAAAAAAGGAAACAATAACGAAACAATTAAACAACTCCAACAAAAACTCCGAACACTAGGTTTCTTCTCTTATCCTACCAACACTGGTTACTACGGGACAGTCACCGAACAAGCAGTCAAAGACTTCCAGTGCGCCCAGAACATTGTTTGCACCGGCACACCTACCGAGACCGGTTGGGGAGTGGTGGGGCCGAAAACTAGACAAATCTTAAACCAGAACTAAACAGAGAAACTAAGAGACAGAAGAACGGAGAAACAGAAAGACAGAAGAATGGAAAAAAGAAAAGCTCAAAACAACAAAACAAAAACAACGAACGGGAGTTCGTTGTTTTTTGCTGTAAGCTGTGAGCTGTGAGCGGTTAGCTTTCTCAAAGTTTTCCACAAATTTAATAAAAATTTAGTTAATTTGTTGTATCATTATTAATAGTTATATTGATTTAAAATATAGTTGGTCGTTTTTAATTTTATTAATTTTTTGTTATTAAATATATGATATTAAATACTTGGGGTGAAGTATTAACAACTTCTTTTCAAAGTTTATCGATAGGAGTTGTAGACTTCGTCCCTAATTTGATCATCGCAATAATTATCTTTATTGCTGGGTGGGTTGTGGGTTCATTATTTGGAAGAGTTGTTTCTCAGATTGTGAAATCTCTGAAAGTTGATAATGCTTTGAAGAGTGCGGGGACAGAATCTATTTTGAACAAGGCTGGATTCAGACTTGATTCAGGTAAATTCCTAGGGGCACTTGTAAAATGGTTTGTCATAATCGTTTTTTTGGTGGCTTCCTTTGATGTCTTGGGTCTTAATCAAGTAAATGATTTTCTCCAACAAGTTGTACTTCTATATTTGCCACAGGTTATCGTTGCTGTTCTTATTTTGTTAGTGACAGCTTTGATTGCCGACGCAATGCAGAGTCTTGTTGTAGGTTCAGCTAAAGCAGCTGAAGTTAAATCAGCAAATTTCCTTGGTAGTGTTACAAAATGGTCAATTTGGGTATTCGCTATTTTGATGGCTCTTTTCCAATTAGGTGTTGCTGCACCTTTCTTGCAAACTTTGTTTACAGGATTTATTGTGGCTCTTGCCTTGGCTTTAGGTTTATCTTTTGGCTTGGGAGGAAAAGATACTGCTAAGAGAATCCTAGAGAAGATGGAAGATAGTTTCTAAAAAAAGGTTCAAATAAAAAAACAATCCGTCCCAGACGGGTTGTTTTTTTATTGGCGACGTAGAGTGAGAGCCATCATAAAGAAGTTGATAAGCCGAGTTTTTATGGTTACCGAGTCGATGAACCAACAAAGAATCTAAATATTTTATGGTTCATCTAGAGGATTATTTACTTATAACTTGCATATTTTTTTTGTTTTGGTAGTATATACCAAGCTCTCGTGTTGGAGCTTTTTACATTATGACAAGATCAGTTAAAAAAGGTCCCTATGTGGACGAAAAACTTTTAAAAAAGGTAGTTAGCAAAAAGCCAACAGATGGTGTTATTAAGACATGGGCGAGAGCTAGTCAGATAGCTCCAGAGATGGTTGGGTTCACTTTTGGTGTTCACAATGGAAAAGATCACTTAGACGTTTTTGTTTCTGAAGATATGGTGGGACACAGATTGGGAGAATTTTCACCAACTAAAAAATTCTACAGACACGGAGGTAAGATGCAGAAGGAACAAGACCAGAAGAAAAAAGAAGCTGAAATTTCTGCAGCAAAAGCAGCTAAAGCTTCAGCTAAGTAATAAAATAAACCATGATTAAAGCAGAATTAAAAAATTATAGACAATCACCGAGAAAAGTTCGTCTCATTGCTGATTTGGTGAGAGGAAAAGACGTAAGCCGTGCTTTGATAGAGTTAAATTTTTTGAATAAAAAAGCTTCTTTAGTTATAAAAAAGCTTTTGGAGTCTGCTGTCGCTAACGCAAAACATAATTTTAATATTGAAAAAGCAAATTTATTTGTAAAAGAGATTATGGTAGATGAAGGGGCTACTTTAAAGAGAAGACTTGCGGGATCAAAAGGAAGAGCTTTTCCCATTAAAAAGAGAACTAGTCACATTTTTGTGAACTTAGAGACTAAAGGAGAAAAGGAATTGAAAAAATCAAAGAAAACAACAAAAAAAGAGGTTGTTAAAAACAAAGAAACAAAAGAACAGAAGAACACAGAAACAAAAATTAAAAAATAATTAAAAAAGCTGTCGGCTGTAAGCTGTCAGCTATAAGCTTAACAATATGACACATGTAGCCCATCCATACGCGCAAAGATTGAAGATATTAAGAGACTGGAAATCCCGATGGTTTTTTAGTGGTAAAAAATACCAAGATTATTTAAAGGCTGATATTTTAATTAGAGAATATTTAGAGAAGAAACTAAGAGATATGTACGTTAGCTCTATTGATGTTGAAAGAGACGAGAAGAAAATAAAAATTATAATAAAAACTTCTAGAGCTGGTATGATTATCGGACGAAGCGGGGATGGTATGAAGAAGATAAAGAACGAGATTATCGCTTTCGCTAAGAAAAGAAAATTAATCATTCCTGAAGATATGAGCATTGATGTTGAAGAGGTTCGTTATCCAGAGGCTGATGCTGGTATTGTTGGATCCATGGTTGTGGAAGGTTTGGAAAAGAGAATGCCTTTCAGGAGAGTTCTAAAAATGACAGCAGATAAGGTTATGGCAAGTAGGGAAGTGATGGGGGTAAGAATTGTCATTTCTGGAAGACTTGGAGGAGCAGAAATGGCTAGAAAGGAAGAAATAAAAAAAGGCAGAGTCCCACTTCAAACACTAAGAGCTGATATTGATTTTACGAGAAAAAGAGCTAATTTGGCTTACGGTGTTATCGGTGTAAAGGTTTGGATATACAGAGGTGACGTTTTTAATAATAAAGCTTAGACAAATATAATTATGTTGTTTCCCAAAAAAGCAAAATTTAGAAAATGGCAAACTGCCAGAAAAAATCCTAATAAAATAGGGGTTGCTTCTCGTGGAACAAAAGTCTCCTTTGGTTCTTACGGTCTTAAGGCAACAACAGCTGCTAGGGTGAGGTCAAATCAAATCGAATCAGCCAGGGTTGCGGCTAACAGAAAGATGGGTAAGTTGGGTAAAATGTGGATAAGACTTTTTCCTGACAGGCCTTTCACAGCTAAAGCAGCTGAGGTTGGTATGGGAAAGGGAAAGGGAGATCCTAAGGGATATTGTTTTGAAGTAAAGCCAGGAAGAATACTTTTTGAAGTAGATGGTGTTACTGAAGAAGTTGCAAGAGAAGCTTTAAGGAAAGCTGGGACAAAATTACCTGTTAAAACTAAGGTTGTTAGTAGGGAAGATATCGAGAATATTTAGTACTAATTTGTGCTAGAAAGATAGCTTAGGTTGACTTAATTCAAAAAATAGATAATATAAAGCGATATTTATGAAAGATTTAAATAAAAAAACAGAAAAGGAATTAGAAAAAATACTTGCTGATAAAAGGAAGGATTTGAGAGAGGTTAGATTTGGTTCTTCAGGGAGTAAAGATAAGAATGTTAAAGGAAGAGTAAACATAAGAAAAGAAACCGCAAGAATTTTAACAGAACTAAGAATTAGAGAAATAAAAAGCAAATAACTGTAAAGATTATTTAAAACATGACAGAAAAAATTTCAAAAAATAATATCAAAAAAGAAACAGGAGGTAAAATTCTTGAGGGGATAGTTGTTTCGGATAAAATGAAAGATACTATTGTTGTTAAGGTACAAAGGTTCGTTAAACACCCTAAGTATGGCAAGTATACAAAGATTGCTAAAAAATTTAAGGTACATGACGCCGGAAATACAGCAAAGATAGGTGACAACGTAAGAATAAAAGAAACAAGACCAATTTCAAAAGATAAGAGCTTCGAAATAATAAAATAAATAATTCTGTAAACTGTAAACTGTTTACTGTAAACTTAAAAAAATGATTCAACCACAAACAATAGTAAAAATAACTGACAACTCCGGCGGTAAAATCGGTAGAGTTTTTAAGGTTATCGGTGGTTCTAAAAGGAGATACGCTCAAATCGGGGACATTGTTGTCTTGTCTGTTCAGTCTGCTGAACCAAGAAAACAAGTTAAGAAAAAGGATATTCTGAGAGCTGTTGTTGTTAGGCAAAAAAAGCCTTTCAGAAGAAAGGATGGTTCTTATATTTATTTTGATGAAAATTCTGTTGTTATTATAGATAAAGACAAAAAGGAACCAAAAGCAGGTAGAGTGTTCGGTCCAATTCCAAGAGAAATATCTGATTTGGGTTACCAAAAAATTGCTTCTCTAGCACCAGAAATCGTCTAGTAAATGTAAAAATTTAAGAAAATTATGAAAATCAAGAAAAACGACAAAGTAATAATAATATCAGGAAAAGATAAGGGAAAAACTGGGAAAGTTTTGAAGGTTTCTCCTGCTGAAAATAAAATTATTGTTGACGGTGTAAACATAAGAAAGAAGCATCAAAAGCCAACCAGAAGCGGACAAAAAGGTCAGATTATTGATAAGATTTTCCCAATTCAAGTTTCAAACGTTATGCTAATTGATCCTAAATCAGGTAAACCAACAAGGGTTGGAAAGAAACTAGTTGATGGTAAATATGTTAGAGTAGCAAAAAAAAGTGATACAGTTATTAAGTAGTAAGTATTAAGTAATAAGTAGTAAGAAAAAATCTGCGAAGCAAAATTTAATCCTAAAAACTAAAAACTATCGACTAAAAACTAAAATATTATGGAATTGTTAAAAGAAAAAAAGAATAAAATTTTTAATCTTATGAAGGCTGATTTTGGTTACAAAAATGTAATGCAAACACCTAAGATAGAAAAGATTGTTGTTAGTGTTGGTACTGGTTCAACTGTTGATAAAAAGAAAGTGGAACTTATGGAAGACAGGCTAAGAAAAATAACTGGACAAAAACCGTCTGTAAGAAAAGCAAAACAATCTATCGCAGCTTTTAAATTAAGAGAGGGAAGTGACGTTGGTTTTCAAATTACATTAAGAGGTTCAAGAATGAGTAGTTTTTTTGATAAGATTGTTAACATGGCACTTCCTCGAACAAAAGATTTCCGTGGTCTTTCAAAAAAAGGAGTTGATGAAATGGGTAATTATACTTTAGGAATAAAAGACCACACTATTTTTACCGAAGCAGCTGATGAAGAATTAAAGAATGTTTTTGGTATGTCTGTAACAATTGTTACTTCTGCAAAAACGAAAGAAGAAGCGATTGCTTTGTTGACCAATTTAGGTTGGCCTTTCAAGAAAGAGAAGGTTGCTTAACTAAATAAAAAATAAAACAAAAAAACTACCGATGGGTAGTTTTTTTGTTGCCTATAAACGAGTTAGGTAGCACCTAGTGTTGTCAATTTAGTGTTGTCAGAAAATTCAGAAAAAAGGGCTGTCGGACAGCCCTTTTTTATGTAACAATAATAAGTATGAGAAAAGTAGCATTAGAAAATGGAGAATTTTATCATATCTATAACAGAGGAGCTGGAAAATGTGATGTATTTTTGGATAAATATGACGCAGAAAGATTTCTTCAAAGTGTGAAGTTATTTAATAATATTGAACCAATAGGGAGTATTTTTGATTTAAAAATTAAAGAACAAACAAAAAAAGGGCTGTCCGACAGCCCTAGAAATTTGAATAAAAAATTAGTTAATATTGTATGCTATTGCTTTAATCCAAATCATTATCACTTTATCCTTGAACAATTAGTTGACGGTGGAATAAGTGAATTCATGAAAAGGTTGGGGGGAGGTTACACCCAAGCTTTCAATTTGAAGTACAAAAGAAGTGGAGTTTTGTTTCAGGGAAAATTTAAATCAGTACATATAGAATCAAATGAGCAGTTATTGCATGATAGTGTTTATGTAAATTTAAATAATAAAGTTCATAAAAAATTTGATGGAATTAAAAAACATTTTTTGGACTTAAATCCAAACAGATCTAGTTGGGATGAGTATCACATAAAAGGGAAGAAAGGTTTTTGTAAAAAAGGTACCATTTTAGATCAATTTAAAGATATTAAGGATTATAAAAAATTTGCAGAAGAAACACTAAAAGAAATAAGAGAGATGAGGTATGGTAATGAATAAAAAAGGGCTGTCGGACAGCCCTTTTTTATAAACAAAAACATCTTTGTTTTTCAACAGTTTTCATTATAAAAAGATGGGTTGTAATGGTATAATCAACAATGTATAAAAAGAGAAAGGTTTTACCCTGAATGTGAAGCATTGCAAGGATTTTTTGCGGTAGATTTTATGTCAAAAATTAAACCCATTATAGTTTTTCTAATCGTTTTTCTCACTTGGAGTTATGTGGGTGTTTCTTGGGGTGAAACTCAAAGCTTTTCTTTCTCCCACCTAAAAAACAACATCTCCAATTTACTCAAAACCTCTCCTCTTGTATTGAACGAAGAAAACATCTACCAGCAAGAGAATGCAC
>MFAE01000008.1:0-16099 GCA_001774495.1 Candidatus Campbellbacteria bacterium RIFOXYC2_FULL_35_25
TCTACAAACAGTCTACCCAGATGGAACGATTGTTTACTACGAAGAACCAAAAGACACAAAGACAGAAGAACAAACAAACACAAAAACAGAAGAACAAAAGAACATAGAAACAAAGAACCAAAACCAACACACTTTCACCACCAACCTCCACAAAGGCCTCACCAATTCAGAAGTCACCCAACTCCAACAGAAACTAAGAGAACTAGGTTTTTTCACTTACCCTACCAACACTGGTTATTACGGCACCGTCACCGAAGAAGCGGTCAAAGCTTTCCAACAAGCTCACAACATAGAAACTCTAGGAATGGTGGGCCCACAAACTAGAGAAGCACTTAACGGAACAAAGACAGAAGAACAGAAGAACATAGAAACAGAGAAACAAAAGAACGAAGAAACAGAAAACACAACAACAACCTTTACCCAAACTTTGAAAAAAAGAAACAACAACGAAACAATTAAACAACTCCAACAAAAACTCCGAACATTAGGTTTCTTCACTTATCCAACTAACACAGGTTACTACGGGACAGTCACAGAACAATCAGTCAAAGACTTCCAGTGTGCCCAGAACATTGTTTGTACCGGCACACCTACAGAAACCGGTTGGGGAGTGGTGGGGCCGAAAACTAGACAAATCTTAAACCAGAACTAAACAGAGAAACTAAGAGACAGAAGAACAGAGAAACAGAAAGACAGAAGAACAAAAGAACGGAGAAACAAAGAAACAGAAGAACGGAGAAACAAAAGAACTCTAAAACAAAAATCGCCAGAGGCGATTTTTGTTTTTAAACTACTCACTACTTACTACCAACTACTCACTAAATTAATATATATTCACCTTCAGCCTCGTCGTGGTTTCTCCTTTGTTTAATACAGAGTCAAAAACAATAACTTTTAATTCGTTGTCCCCCTTTACTTCGCTTGTTTCTGAAGGGGTAAACGAAAATACTCCTGTTTTTGAGGATCCTATATAATTTCCGTTTAGATAATAATTAAATGTTGTTAATGGATATCTGGTAACTCCAACACTAGAGGTAACAACATTAATTTTGTCGTTAGGATTGTAAGTTGTGTTTGCATCCGGGTATATCATTTTTATTTTTGGAGATAATTCCGGAGTATGTATGTCGTCATAGCTTGTTGGCATTGTAGTGTTGTTAGCATACAAGTTATTCGCTTGTATCCATTTCTGGACACTATATTCCCACCTCCCAAATTGGGGGTCATTAGAAGGATTAGCAGGTTTTTCTCCTAAGGGATTATTTTTGTCTATCCAATATAAAATTGAGTGGAAGTCTTCTATGACCCTCTCTTCCTTTAATTCTTCGGGAGTGTATTCTGTTGCTAACTTACCTGATATTTTATCAACAAAATAACTCGTTCCCCCTTTCCAGAGACCTCTTAAAACAGGCTTTAGTGATTCGTCATATTTTATCTCGATTTTTTTAAATTTTTCGTCTGGGTATTTTGTTAATATTTCTTGCATAAAAGCATTCCAAACAGGAGCCACGATAAATCCCGCCACCTTTTTTTCCATCGAGCTGTTATCATTATTTCCTGCCCAAACACCTAGGGCTACTTGGGCTGTGTACCCTACAGTCCAAGCGTCTCTATAATCATTAGTTGTTCCTGTTTTTGCAGCGACGTCTCTCCCTGGAAAATATAAAGGAGAATTTGTGCCAAAGGCAGGGGTCCTCGCTTCGTTGTCAGACAATATGTCTGTGATATAGAGAGCTGTTTGTTCTGGCAAAACCCTTGTTTGTTTTTGCTCAAATTCTTCAATTACTTCTCCTTCACTATTTTCTATTTTTAATATTCCGGTGTGGGGGTTTCTTAAACCATTATTTGCAAAGACTGAGTAGGCACTGGTTATGTCGAGAGGGGAAACCTCTCCGCCTCCCAAAACCAAAGTTAATCCATATTGGTCAACATTTGTTAAGCTATCAATTCCTAGGTCTTTGGCTGTTTTTAAAGCATCTTTTATTCCTACCAAATAAAGAGTTTTTATGGCTGGGATATTAACAGATTGGGCGAGAGCATTTCTTAGTGTCATAGGCCCTGTGTATTGATAGTCGTAATTTTCTGGGTAATAACATCGTCCTTCGTATTGAGAGAGGAGAGGTTTCCCGTCATAACTACAATAGGTAGAGAATTCAGTCCTTACATTAAATACTACAGTGTCAGGAGTGTATCCTTCATTGAAAGCAGCTGCATAGACGAAAGGTTTAAAAGCTGAGCCGGGCTGTCTGTGTGATGTCGCTACATTAAAATTACCATCTATTTCTTCATCAAAATAATCACGAGAGCCAACCATTGTCAGGATTTGGCCATTCTTTATATCAATCACGGCCATGGCAATATTTTCAGCACTAAACTTCTCATCATTTTCCAGAGCATATTTCTTTGCGATTTCCTCCGCTTTTTTTTGCAGGTCGTAGTCTAGGGTTGTTATTACTTTTAGACCTCCTTCTTCAGAAGCACTTTCCCCATATTTTTCCTCTAAGTATTGTTTAATATACATTACAAAATGAGGAGCTTTTATCCCTTTTGTTTCTTTCTCTCTGAATGTTTTTTTTTCATTTTTTGCTTCGTCATATTCGTCCTGTTTAATAAATTTATTTTCTAACATTTTTAATAAAACCAAGTTTTTTCTTTTTTCTAGTGCCTCCACATTGTCTCCATAAGGGGAATAATAAGTTGGGGCCTGAGGAATGGCGGCTAGATAAGCGGCTTCAGACAAAGTTAGATCTTTAGAATTTTTTCCAAAAAAAGACAAACTCGCCTCTTCTATTCCGTAGAGATTTCCACCATAAGGAGATTCATTTAAATAAAGAGTTAAAATTTCCTCTTTACTTAAAACTTTTTCTAGTTTAACGGCTAAGACCCACTCTTTTATTTTTCTAGAAATTTTTTTCTCTTGAGTTAAGATAGAGTTTTTTACAACTTGTTGAGTTATTGTGGACCCGCCTTGCCCTTGGGTGTAGCTCCCCGCAAGGATATTACTAAAAACCGCTCTTATTATTGAAGCTATTTTTATCCCATTATGTTGATAAAACTCAGCATCTTCTATCGCTACTGCTGCATTTTTAATATTGAGAGAAATTTCGTCGTAAGAAACAACTGTTCTTCTGATATCTTCATGCACGTCATAGAGAAGTATTTCACCAGTTCTGTCATAAATTTTTGTTGATTGAGCTACTATTCTCTCATCAAAACCGCTCAAATCTGGAATTTTAAGAGTTGATACCCACAAAATTATTATACTCAATCCAAAAATACAAAGAGCAGTAAATAAAGTAATGATTTTTTTTATAGGTAGTTTTCTTTTTACATTTTTCTTTTTTGCCATATTGATTAAGAATACTAAAAAATACAAAACACCGCAATGAAATTTTTAAATAAAAACCAAAAAGCCCGCTAAATTTAGCGGGCTTTTTGGTTTTTCTATTGTGTTTATATTACATCACTATAGATATCTTCAATATCATCGATGTCGTCTAAATCTTCTGCGGTGGCTAGACAAACATCACAGTCTCCGCAAGTACATTCTCCACTTTCTTTTATACAATCTTCACACTCTCCGCAATCACATATATCCATTTCATCTTCCACTGTGTCTTCACTTAAAATATCTTCACTCATATTTGTTATAAATTAAAAATAAATTTTTAAACGACCACTTCTCTTAATCTAAGGATTATCTAATTTTTAACAAATTAAACTATTTAGTGCAATACCTTTATCCACAATTTAAATTACATTTATAATGTAGATTATTTTTGGTAATTGATAACAAACTAAATACAATTTATCGATAACCCTTACTTAATTCTGCTTAAGAATATCATATTTTTTATTACTAGCAAGGTGGGTTAATCCTGTGGCAATTGCATCATATTCATCATCATATTTTATATCTTTATTTATCTTTATTAACTTATTTACCATTGAAATAACCTGTTTTTTATCGCTTTTTCCGTAACCTGTGGTGGCTATTTTAATCTGTAGGGGACTATATTCAAAAACAGGAATTTTATTGAATAAAGCTTGATACATAATAACTCCTCGAGCTTCAGAGACCCCCATAACAGTTTTTTGGTTTGTGGTAAAAAAGAGCGTTTCGATCGCTAGCGCTTTTGGTGCGTATTCCTTAATAAGTTTATCAATTTCTTGCCCAATTAAAAAAAGTCTTTCCGTGAGGGGAATTTTTGATGAGGTCTTAAAGCAATCAGAGTAAATTAATTCTTCTTTACCTCTGTCATTTTTTTCTAAAATAGCAATTCCAACTCGTTCGTAACCGGGGTCGATTGATATTATTTTCATAATATAAAGTATAGAGTAGCTATTACCAAGTATCAAGTATCTTTTTAAAAATCTAAAACGGCTAAAATTCGATAAAGTTTAGCCGTTTAAGTAACCTCAAATTTTATTTTACTCTGCGTTGGTATAAACATCCTGTACATCTTCCAAATCTTCCAAATCTTCTATAACCGCATCTAATTTTTCTCCGTCAGCTTCAGAAACCTCTGTCATTGTTTGTGGTTCATATTCAGCTCCTACTTTTGTGAAAGCCCATGAAGCGGAACCATTTCCAGCCAAAGATAAACCATTTTTTGTTAAAGCATGGCGAACTTCTTGCGCCGTTTTATTTTTATTATTACTTAATCCTATGATTATCATAGCGACACCTCCTGGGCCATAAGCTTCGTAAACCATTTCTTCCATAACTGTATCGTCAGTTGTTCCTTTTTTAACAGCTCTATCAATATTGTCAGAGGGCATATTGGCCTTTTTTGCTTTTTCAATCGCTGCTTTTAAACTTGGGGAATCAATATTTCCTTTAGAGGCTTTTGATTCATTTTGAATAAGTTTTACTAATTTAGAAAAAACCTTACTCTTTTGAGAGTCGGTAGCTGCTTTCTTGTTCTTTATTTTTGACCATTTATTGTGACCGGACATAAAAATGTAAAATTAAAATCTCAAAATGAAAAATGAGATGATTGTTGCTCATAATCTATAAATAATAGTATAAACCCCCACACCTTTTATTGCAAAAGGTGTGGGGGTAAAGTATCAAGTATCAAGTATCTTGGGCTTATTCTTTCGGGTAGTCAATGTTCAAATGCCCATAAGCTTTTTCTGTCGCGATTCTTCCGCGTGGGGTTCTATCTAAAAGACCCAATTGTATCAAATAGGGTTCGTTTACTTCTTCAATAGTGGCTTGTTCTTCCGAAAGGGCAGCCGCAAGCGTGTTTAAACCAACTGGTCCTCCTTTAAATTTGTTTATGATAGTTTCTAATAATTTTCTATCTGATTCATTTAAACCTAATTCATCAATTCCTAGCAGAAGTAAGGTTTTATCAACGGTATCTTTGTTTAAATCACTTTTATTTACTTGGGCAAAATCCCTACATCTTTTTAGCAAAAAATTGGCTGTTCTTGGGGTAAAACGGCTTCTCTTGGCGATTTCTAGAGAGGTCTTAGCATCAATGTCTATTTTTAAAATTTTTGCTGATTGTTTTATTATCTTGCTAATTTCTTCATCATTATAAAACTCTAATCGGAAAGTTCCTCCAGAGAAACGCGAACGAAGGGGAGATGAGAGAAGGGCTATTCTGGTTGTTGCCGAGATTAATGTGAAAGGGGGTAACTCTAGTTGGATTGTTCTTGCAGAAGGTCCTTTCCCTATAATTATATCTAAAGAGCCTGATTCCATGGCAGGATATAATATTTCTTCAATGGCTTTATTAAGACGATGGATTTCGTCTATAAATAATAAGTCTCCCGCAGATAGGTTGGTTAAGATTGAGGCGAGGTCACCAACTTTTTCAATAGCAGGGCCCGAGGTTATTTTCATTTGGGCTCCAATTTCTTTTGCGACAAGATGAGCTAGAGTTGTTTTTCCTAAACCGGGTGGTCCATAAAAAAGAATATGTTCTGGTTGATGGTTTCTTTCCTTGGCGGCGGTCAAAAGTATTTTTAAGTTATCTTTTATAATTTTTTGTCCGATATATTCGTCCCACTCAGCCGGCCTTAGAGCATTATCTAAAAACAAATCATCTTTTTCTGTTTTGTCTAATTTACTTGACATATTTTTTTATATGTGCTAATCTTATCACATAGTTTTACAGCTCACAGATCTCTAAGTAAATTAAGGTTTTTGAAGAGGACATTTTGGTTTTTTATTCTTTGAATAAATCGCTGAAATTATCCTTGTTTAAAAACTTTTTTAAATTCATTTACTTTACTTAGAGATCTGTGGGCTGTATTTTTGTCTATATGATTTTAAAATCTATTCCTTTATTCCAATTCTATTACCCTCCTCAGTTCATCTAAAGAGGTTGTTCCTCTTAATACTTTAAGTACCCCATCTTGTTGCATGTCCAATATTCCTTGTTTTTGGGCCGCTCTTTTTATTTCTCTCTCGCTTGGGTTTTCTCTTATTATATTTTCAATTTCTTCATCCACCACGATGGCCTCAAATACACCTAATCGTCCTTTGTATCCACTTTCATTGCATTTAACACAACCAACAGGGGCGAACATTTTGGTTTTATTAGGTACTTCAAATTTTTCTTTATTTAAGATACCTTCATAGATTTTATCTATTATAATCTTATCTTCGCCAATAATCTCAACTTCTTTTTTACATTCCTTGCATAGTTTTCTAACAAGTCTTTGTGCCATTGTTACATTTATAGCTGAACCAAGAACTTTGGGGTCAATCCCTAAGTCAACAAAACGAGGAAATGTTCCCGCTGCTGTGTTGGTGTGCAGGGTAGAAAGCACTAAGTGACCTGTTAGGGCTGAGTTTATGGCAATTTCAGCTGTTTCGGTGTCTCTGATCTCTCCAACCATGACAACATCAGGGTCTTGTCTAAGAGCGGCTCTAAGCCCTTGCGCGAAGGTGTATCCTTTTTCTTTATCTATTTGTGTCTGCGTTATTCCTTCAAGGTGATATTCCACAGGGTCTTCAATAGTTACTATTTTTATTTCAGGATTGTGGATTTTACTTAGGAATGCATACAGTGTGGTGGTTTTACCAGAACCAGTCGGCCCTGTATTTAAAATCATTCCGTTAGGTTTACTCATTTCTCTCTCAAGAGTTTTTAATAAATCAGGTTCGATTCCTAGGTCTTGGATTGAAACCGAGATAGCATCAGGATCCAATATTCTCATTACAGATGACTCTCCATATGTACCAGGCATTGTTGATGTTCTTATTTCAATTTCTACATCCCCCACTTTGATACTAAGCCTTCCGTCCTGTGCATTATTGTTTATGTTTAGCTTTAACCCAGAGATTAATTTTATTCTTGAGGTAAGAAGGTGGTAAGTTTTTGGGTCAAATTGGATAATCTCGGTTAACATTCCATCTAGTCTAAATCTTAGTCTTGCGAATTCTTCTTCTCCTTCGATGTGTATATCGGAAGCCCCTAATGAAAGAGCCCCTGCTAATAAAACATCAAAAAATTTTGAAACCTTACTTATTTTTTCTTTTTCTAAAACAAACTTTAGAGATTCTCTTACCCCTTCTAACCCTTGCGTTTTGTCTTTAAATTTTTCTATTGTCTCCTCACTAATACTTAGAAGCCCTTCCTCTGTTCTGACAGAAAAAGAAACGTCCTTATATCTTTCCCAAGCTCTTTCGAGACTTTGGCTAGAAACCATAAATATTGTTGGTTGGTAACCTTTTTTTTCTAATTCTTCTATTAATTTTTTTGTATCATTGTTTGCAGGAGAGATTACTGCAATTTTTATTTTTTTTCTTACAATATCAAAAACAGCCAATTTATTTGCTCGGGCTTCTTTTTCAGGGAGAAGCACCAAAGCGTCTGTATTTATGGCGGTACCGCTTAGATCAATATATTGCACACCATGTTTAGTTGAAAGAATTTGTGCTAAATCCTCCTCTTCTTTTATAAGAAATTCTTCTATTTTTTTCTCTTGTTTTTCTTCGTTATTGAATTCAGGCATGAGATTAGTAATAAGTAATAAGTAATAAGTATTAAGTAATGAATTTTGGTTAAAACCAAAATTTGTCTTCGCGAGTTGTAGCAAAGCGATCTAATACCATATTAATAATAGCTTTTTTTGAGATTTTTGTGTAGATGTTGTTTTTTAATTGTTTTGTTGTGTTCTTTGCCACTTTTTTAAGATTACCACTAGTTTTTAATTTTGTAATTTAAAAGACAGGATGTGTTAAAATAGCATTAATGAAAAAGATGATAAAAAATTTGGGAGAGATGGAAAAATTTGCAATTTCTGTTGCAAGTAAAATTAATAGAGATAAGGCTACTGCCAAAGCTGTGATTTTATCTTTGTATGGAGATTTGGGTTCTGGAAAAACTACTTTTACAAAAAGTTTTATTAGTGCCTTTGGGGTAAAGCAAACCGTGACTAGTCCAACTTTTGTTATTGAAAAAATATATAAATTACCGAATAATAAAATAAACCAAAATAAAAATTTTAAATATATTATTCATATCGATGCTTACCGTTTAAATAATGGGGAAGAAATGAAAGATTTAGGTTGGGAGCAAATTTACAATGACCCCCAAAACATAATACTGGTAGAGTGGCCAAAAAAAATTTTTGAAATATTGCCGAAAAATGCAAAGAAAATTAAATTCAAGTTTATCGATGAAAAGAAAAGAGAAGTAATTTATTAAAAAATGCTTGACAAAAATCTAACAATAATATATAATATTATACGTAGTTCAGCTCTTTGATTTAACTACTTGCGAGTGGTCATAGCTAAAAGATTTTTAAAAACCCCTAATTCATAAAAAATGAACGGGCAAGTGAAATTTTTTAGCTATGACCAATAATGGTTTGTAGCTCTTAAACTCACGGAGAGTGAGAATACTATTGGCAAATAGCCAAAAGGAGGAAGCTATGAAATATGGAAACCTGAACCTTGGACAGATCGAAGCTCTCGTTAACAAGCTCGGTGGGATGAATGCTGTTACAGCAATTCTGCAGGGAGCGATGAAAGAGGCTGTTACTGTTGTTTCCTACATCACCCACACCTTCACAATTTTGGTCGACGAGACCAAGACTGTGGAGGAGCTGGTTGTCGAAGGGAACTATGATTGGAGTGACAGTAATGTTACTTCAAAAAACTTCCCTCGTTCCGAGGAAGGAACGAAGGATAAAAAGGAAGTCGCACTTTTTCATTTCAACAAGACGATGACATCGGAAGATGTTATCGCTGAAATGAAAAAAGACGGGTACAGACCCGCGACAATCTTTGAACTTCTGGCACTGGGTGTTACCCAACCAGAGCTTCAGAGGGGATTTCCTATTATAGCCCTTGGTTCTGACTGTACCTTCGACGGTTCTCGTCACGTGGCTTATCTCTACGAGAGTGCTGGCGGACGTAATCTGCACTTGCTTTGGCTTGATAATGACTGGAATGACTACTGTCGTTTTGTCGGTCTCCGCAGGTAGTCCTTTGGGCTTTGTGCCTTTGATCTTTATTGATACTTAGCCCTTTGTTCTTGAATCGCTGAAGTTTTTCCTTGCGGAAAAACTTCAGCGATTTTTTTATGTTAAAATACAAAACGGTATTAGGTGAATACGTGAGCGATTACGGTTTCTCGCTACCGAATCCAGTATCCATACATTGAGAATATTCACGACCAAGGTTTTGAATAGAGTGATGTATGAGACTACTCAAAAAATGAAGATACTTGGTGTAAAATATTGAAGTATTTTAGATACTAAATAATATTCAACCCCGAGAGTAATCAAAGGGTGGTGGTTTGGATGATATTTTATACATTTCTGACTGTACCCTCGACGGTTATCGTCACGTGGCTTATCTCTACGAGAATGCTGGCGAACGTAATCTGAACTTGAATTGGCTTGATAATGACTGGAATGACAACTGTCGTTTTGTCGGTCTCCGCAAATCTCTTCATTTCTCTCCCAATTATTTGGGAGAGTTTTGTTTTGTCAGTTGACCATTCCAACCTCCAAGCATTCTACCAATTTCATCTATTTTTTCAGAAAGAGAAATATATTTTTTTGTGTCCAGTGATTTTGTTTCCCATAAAATTATCAAAAATATTTTAAGCGTGTCTGTTTTCCTAATTGCTAATTTAACCCAAGGTTGTTTTTCTGTTGGTGACAAAAAGCTGGCAATCGCTATTGCTTCAATAATTTCTACCAATAATTTATCTATTTTTAAACCAAGAGAGTATCTGTGGCTTTTGGGTAATGTTTGATAATAACTATACCAAACTATATAAACATCTTTAGTTTTTTGTAAGAGGGGTAGAATTTTTCTGGGGGGGGGGTAGTATTACTTCTATGATCAAATTTATTCATAAATACGATGATATCACATCTGTTGAAAATTTACTGAAAGCATGGAAAGAATTTAAAAAAGGAAAAAGCAAAAGAGAAGAAGTTTGGGAATTTGAAAGAAATTTGATGGATAATATTTTTTCTTTGCATAAAGATTTAAAAAATCCGAGACATTTTTTACAAAATGAAAGGACAAGCAAAATATACAAACACGGGAAATATGAAGCTTTTAATATCTCTGATCCTAAGCCAAGAAATATTCATAAAGCTAGTGTTAGAGATAGATTATTGCACCATGCTGTTTACAGAAAGTTTTATCCTTTCTTTGATAAAAAATTTATAAATGACTCATATTCTTGTCGAAAAAGAAAAGGAACACACAGAGCTTTAAATAGATTTAGAGATTTTGCAAGAAAAGAATCAAAAAATAACACGAAAACAGTTTGTGTTTTAAAATGTGATGTGAGCAAATTTTTTGCTTCAATTGATCATAAAATTTTGATTGAAATTTTAGAGGAAAATATTAAAGACAAAGATATCGTCTGGCTTTTATCTCAAATTATTTGGAGTTTCAATTCGACAAGAATTGGTGTTGGTTTACCTTTAGGAAACCTAACTTCGCAATTATTGGTTAATATTTATATGAATAAATTTGACCAATTTATGAAACACAAAATTAAGACTAAATATTATATTCGTTATGCTGATGATTTTGTTATTTTGTCACGAGATATAAAATATTTAGAAAGTATTTTACCAAAAATTAAAGAATTTTTGACTAATGAGTTAAAGTTGAATTTACACCCACACAAAGTTTCGATAGAAACCTTTGCTTCAGGAATTGATTATCTTGGTTGGGTTCATTTTTCTACACATAGAGTATTAAGAAATTCTACAAAGAAAAGAATTTTGAAAAGAATTATTGAAATAAACCAAAATAAATTGGGCGAGGAAAGAAAAGAGGAAACGATACAATCTTATTTAGGTATATTGAGTCATGGAAATACCTATGGTTTACAAGAAAAAGTTGTTGGATTAAGTAAAAAATTTATCATAAATGATAAATGATAAGTAATAAACAAATAGTTAAGTGACAAATAATAATTAACATTCCAATATTCCAATATTCTTGAGAACGTTGGAATGTCAATTATTATGTTAATATATTTATATATGGAGAAGAATAATAGATTAAAAAATAGTAAACAAATGGAAAGGCATTTTAAAGGAATTGCTAATTATAGAAGAATTGATATTTTACTTATTTTAGATAAAGAAGAGGATATTACCTTAGACCAACTTACCGAAATTTTAAAAGGTGATTTTAGAACAATATCTGAGCATACCAGGAGGCTTGCCCACGCAGGTTTGTTAAATAAAAATTATATGGGGAGAACGGTTCTACACTCACTTTCTCCATACGGTAAACAATTTGTTAAATTTATAAAAACATTCCAACATTCTTGAGAATGTTGGAATGTTTTTAATGGGGGGTATTTTGTGTTAAAGATATGAAAAAAGAAAAAAAACAACAAAATAAGAAAAAATTAGTACTGCTTGATGTTTTTGCTATTCTTCACCGAGCCTATCATGCTTTACCAGACTTTTCATCGGCCAAAGGAGAACCAACAGGTGGATTGTACGGAACAGTTTTGATGTTGGTTAAAATAATTGACGAATTAAAGCCAGACTACATTATTGCTTGCTATGATATGGCCGAACCAACTTTTAGAAAGGAAGCCTATGATGGATATAAAGCCGGGAGAAAAGAAAAAGATGATGAGTTGAAACATCAGATTGACCGCTCCCGTGATATTTTTAAAGTTTTTAATATTCCTATTTATGAAAAATCCGGGTTTGAAGCCGATGATATTTTAGGGGCTCTAGCTGAACAAGGAAAAGGCGAAGTCGACGTAATCATCGCTTCTGGCGATATGGATACAATGCAGTTGGTGGACGATAAAAAGGTTCAAGTTTACACTTTAAAAAAAGGAATCAAAGATACTATTTTATACGATGAAAAAGGAGTGATTGAAAAATTTGGTTTTGGGCCAAAACTTTTACCAGATTATAAAGGATTGAGAGGAGACCCTTCTGACAATATTATTGGGATTGTGGGTATTGGGGAAAAAACCGCCACAATTTTAATTCAAAATTTTGGGTCTATAGAAGACATCTATAAGAAACTTAAAAAGGATGAAGAATCTTTTAAAAAAGCTGGGATAACCCCAAGAATGATAGGCTTATTAAAAGAAGGGGAAGAAGAAGCTTTGTTTTCGAAAGAGCTCGCGACTATTAGAATAGATGTTCCTGTTAAATTGGATTTGGAAGGCGCTAGTTGGAAAAGTTTAGCCGATTTTGAAAAAGTGAATGGGCTTTTAATGGATCTAGGATTTAGGTCTCTCGTAGAAAGAGTAAAAAAGATTTTTGATGTACAAGACCAATTATTTTTACAAGGTCCCGACGACTTGGAGGCCGAGCCTCCAAGTGAGGTGGATGAAAAGGAATTGGGTGAAATCGCGATTGCTTTATGGCTGACAAATTCTAACATCACCAACCCAACGCTAGAGGATATTTTAAATTATGCTAATACGCAGGATTTTGATGTTGCCAAAAATAAAATACTGAATGAGTTAAAAGAGAAAGAGCTCGAAAGTGTTTGGAAAGAAGTCGAATTACCAATCATTCCGGTTATAAAAAAAATAGGTGAGAAAGGAATTAAGGTTGATAAAAATTATCTGGAAAAACTTTCAAAAGAGTATCATAAAGAATTAGATAAATTCCAACAAAAAATTTGGAAAATTGCTGGAGAAGAATTTAATATTAATTCTCCGAAACAGGTCGGAGAACTTCTCTTTGATAAAATGGGGATTGTTCTTAAAAATCATAAAAAAACCTCGACAGGGGCTAAGTCTACAAATATAGCAGTGTTAGAACAATTAAAAGAAGAGTATCCGATTGTTTCTGATATTTTAAGATATAGAGAGTTTCAAAAACTGCTTTCAACCTATATAGATAATATTCCTAAAATGTTGGACGAGAACAACCGTTTGCATACAACTTTTTTACAGGCAGGAACTACTACAGGGAGAATGGCTTCTCAAGAACCGAATCTGCAAAATATTCCTACTAAAACAGAATTAGGGCAAAAAATTAGAAGTGCTTTTGTGACAGAAAAAGGTTTTAAATTAGTTGCCTTTGATTATTCTCAAATAGAATTAAGATTAGCCGCTCTTTTGTCCGGAGATGGAAAGTTAATAAATATTTTCAAAGAGGGGAGAGATGTTCACACCGCGGTCGCATCAGAAGTTTTTGGTGTTCCTTTTGATCAGGTTGATAAAGAGATGAGAAGAAAAGCTAAGGTTATAAATTTTGGAATTTTGTATGGGATGGGAGTTAATTCTTTAAGAAAAAGTTTAGGGGATGATGTTAAGAGAGAAGAAGCACAAATTTTTTATAATGAATATTTTGATAAATTCTCCAAATTGGCGGAATACATTGAAAATATAAAAAGAGAAACAAAAGAGTTGGGCTACACAAAAACTTTCTTTGGCAGAAGGAGATATTTTGAAGGGATAGACTCAAGAATTCCTTTTGTTCGAGCTATGACAGAAAGAATGGCAATCAATGCCCCTATTCAAGGGACGAGCGCTGACATGACTAAAATTGCTATGGGGCGAGTAAATGAATATATCGTAAAAAAAGGTCTTGCGGAAGATGTTTTTATTTTATTGCAAGTTCATGACGAATTAATTCTAGAAGTTAGAGAAGATTTGGTTAAAAAGATTGTGCCAGAAATACAAAAAATTATGGAAGACGTTATTTTACCGAAGGATGCTTTCGGAATTAAGTTTGTGGTGGATGCGAGTGTTGGAGAGGATTGGGGAAATTTAAATAAATTTAAATTTAGTGAATAACTTTGTCGTTCTGCATCAAAATTTAAAATTATTTTTTGGAGTAGTAATCCAAAAAATTAAAGACCCATACCGCCACCTTTCGGCGGGGGTGCGGGTCTTTTTGAAAGCGCTAATGTTAACGAAAATTAAACCACATTATGATTACTTCGAGCGGATCTTTGGATCCATCCTCACACGTAAGAAGAAACTCACCTTTATTATGCGTAGTCGTAACTTCGGTAAATGTGTTTAGAAAGTACCCAAGTTCTTTAATCTGAGGTTCCCTAAAGCAACCAAAACCAGATTTCTTCACAATAGAGACTGAGCACCCGTCTGTTTTGAACACGATAGATTCCTTTCCCGCTTGAATGATGACTCTTTTGAAAGACACCAGCTCTGGGAGATCTTGTAACTTTACTGCTGTGATTTTCTCCACCATCTTCTTTTTCATGCTTTACCCCTCCACACATAATAGTTTTAAAACAAAAAAATCTTTCTTGCTAGACCATATCAAATTATGTTATTTTTAGCAACAAAATCCTTGATACTCGCTACTCGCTACTTTACCCCCACACCTTTTGCAACAAAAGGTGTGGGGGTTTATACTAAAAGATATGTTATATCTTCTATATGGTTCAGATTTTAAGAAATCCAGAGAGAAACTTCATTCCATGATTGATTCTTTACTGAAAAAAAAACCTGAGGCGAGTTTTTTTAAGATGGAAAGTTCTGGTTTTAGCGAGACTCAGTTGGACGAGTTAATTTCAAGCCAAGGGCTTTTTGAAAAAAAATATATTGTACAAGTAGATGGTTTGTTTGAAGATAAAAAATCAAAAGAAACAGTTTTAGATAAACTGGAAGAAATTTCAAAATCAGAAAACATTTTCTTTTTTATAGAAGAAAAAATAGATAAACCCACTTTGAAAAGAATTGAAAAAGTTGCTCAAAAGGTACAAGAATTTAGAGTACAGGAAAGTGAAGGGAGGAAGTTTGGTGTAGTTGGTGGGGGAGAACTAAATTTAGGTGAATTTAATATTTTTAATTTAGCTGATGCTTTTGGAAATAAAGACAAAAAAAATCTTTGGGTTTTATATCAAAAAGCAAAAAGGCACAATATACCCGCAGAAGAAATGCACGGAATATTGATGTGGCAGGTAAAAAGTATCTTAACTGCTCAAAATTCAAAAAGTGTCGACGAGTCAGGGCTGAAACCTTTTGTTTATAACAAATCCATCCGTTTTGCAAAAAATTTTAAAGAAGGAGAAGTGGAAGAATTATCATCAAAATTAATTTCTATTTATCATGATGCAAGGAGGGGAATTATTGATTTTGATACTGTGATGGAAAGGTTTATTTTGGGGGTTTAGTTTAGTGGGGATTGTCTTGTCTAAAAGGAATCGTCCCGCGATTATTAACGAAATAGGAATCGGTCTCCAGTTCTAAATAAAAATATCATCTTCACTTCGTTACAATTCATTTTTATTAAGAATTCGCGAGACCCACCGCAGTTTTTATAGGGGAATACTTTATTTAGTAGGAATCGTCCCGCGATTACTAAATAAATTTTTTCGTACCTCAAAATTTACAAAGTATCGCTGGACGCGGCTCGGCTTTTTCCTTCGCTGCGCTACGGAAAATATGCCTCCGCCGTTCGATTCCTAACGAAAAGTGCACAGGCACTTTTCTCCGGGCGGACAAAAATATTAAAACCCTAAAGCAATTGCTTTAGGGTTTTAATATTTTTGTCCGCCCGGTAGGAATCGAACCTACGACCGTCAGCTTAAAAGGCTGCTGCTCTACCGACTGAGCTACGAGCGGATATTTTATTAACTTTTCAATTTTCGTAACTAATCCATGAATCGCCTTTTAAGTTCCTTAAAAGCCATTCG
>MFAE01000008.1:16149-57218 GCA_001774495.1 Candidatus Campbellbacteria bacterium RIFOXYC2_FULL_35_25
TGAATCGCCTTTTAAGTTCCTTAAAAGCCATTCGAAGCTTCAACGCTTCTCATCTCCACAGACTGAGCTACGAGCGGATATTTTATTTAATTTTCAATACCGGCTAACCTATAGACGGATGAAATCAATGTAAAAGACTATACCAAAAAATAGAAAAAAGTCCAACAAATCTACTCACTACAAACTACAAACTATCAACTATCAACTATAAAGGTAAATCAAAAGCAAAAATTCCTGGCCCAGAGAAAATAAGGGATAAAAATACTACAAAAAATAAAACATAAAAATCTAGGCTATTGGGGAGAGCTTTTGGTACTTTTATTTTTATAAAAATAGAAATGAGCATTATTATTGAAGCAATTATTGATGCTATTTGAGTTAGAAATCCCACCGTAATCATCGTTCCGGTAATAATTTCTGTTGAGGCCACTAGCCATAAAAAGATAATAGCTGGCTTTAATCCAATAATATTAAAAAAATTCATTTTACTTTCTCTGTCTTTGGTTAGTTTTAACCATCCAAAATAGAAAAAAATTAAACCAACGGTTATTCGTAGAATCGTAGGGGCTAGTAGCCCGAAGGTTAATAATGCTGGGAATGTAGATAACATATATAAATAAGTATATGGTATCAAGTATCAAGTATCAAGCCTGCCCGTCAATTGCCTGACGGCTCAAGCCGGATGGTAGGCAGGTATCAAGTGCTAATTTAAAATAAAAAGATGGCGTAGCG
Source organism: Candidatus Campbellbacteria bacterium RIFOXYC2_FULL_35_25 (assembly GCA_001774495.1). GTDB lineage: Bacteria > Patescibacteriota > Minisyncoccia > Phycocordibacterales > UBA12079 > UBA12079. Next base: position 16,882 of record MFAE01000008.1, read on the forward strand.
CGAGATATCCGCGCTACGCCTCATTGTTCAAGAACCGGTTAGGGGTAAATTCTTCTTCTCCCCGCCAGTCTTTTTTTCTGCCTTAATTTGATGATATCAATCACTTGTTCTGCTGTTTTTTCTAGCGGAACATCGACTCCTCCATCCATTAAGACGTCAATTTGTTCCGCGTAGTTTTGGTCAGGGTTGATAACCGCACGGATACTTACTTCGATGCTGTCAAAGATTATCCTTGCACTAGCCCCTGTGGAAGAATACAAAGGCGTTCCCATCAATGTAAAAATTTCAATCACTGTTGAATCGACCCCGAGCATTCTGGCAATAAGTTGTTGAAGTTCCTTTGCTAGAGTAGTTTTGGGCCTCCTTGGGTCCCATGGCTGTCGGCACCTTATGTCGATTTCTCTTCCTGAAAAATGCTCTGTGCATTTAGTGCATTCTCCAAAAACCTGAACCCCCATAGTCCGATCATTGTATAGAGGCCCTCTTCTGAAGTCTTTTAGCCCGTTTGTTCTTCTTCCCATCGTTATCCTCCACCCCCGTTGAGGTTAAACAATTTTGAACATCCTGATACTCATAATATAAAAAAAATATTTTTTGTCAATGGTTTTGGGTTTTAAGAAATAAAATTTATTTTTTAAATTTTTAATGTATCATGTTAGATATGGATAATAACAAAGAAATTTTTTTAATTTTGCACAACATCAGAAGTGTTTATAATGTTGGGGCTATTTTTCGAACAGCTGATGCTTGTGGGGTTTCAAAAATATTTTTAACTGGATATACCCCTTCTCCGACAGACAGATTTGGACGAGCCAGGAAAGATATTAGCAAATCAGCTTTGGGCGCAGAGAAAAATATTCCATGGGAACATCTTCCCAAAGTATCAGAATTATTAAGAGAATTAAAAGAACAAAAAATTCAAATAGTTGCTGTTGAACAATCAAAAGATTCCATTGATTATAAAAAATTAAAAATAAATAAATCCACAGCTTTTATTTTCGGGAACGAGGTTGATGGAGTAGATAAAAGTATCCTCGGAGATGTAGACAAAATTATTGAAATTTCTATGCTCGGCAAAAAAGAATCTCTCAACGTTTCCGTTTCAGCAGGGGTTGTTTTGTTTCGGGTTCTTAATGTTTAAAATTAAATGTTGATAATAAACACATAGAAAGAATAATTAAATTAGAGTATTATATAAGGAGTATATGCGAATAGACAAAAAAAAGCTCGAAGAATTTATTAAAGACTCAGGTCTTGTTTCTAAATCTGATTTAGAAATGGCAATAGTAGAGGCAGAAAAAAGTGATTCCGATGTTGCTAATATTTTGGTTGGGATGGGGAAGCTCACCGAAGATGAAGTAAGAAGGATTAAAGCCTATATTTTAGGGATTCCTTTTATAAATCTCGTTGGGAAAAAAATTGATTTTGATGTTTTGTCTATTATTCCAGAGCCTATTGCGAGAAACCATAATATTATTGCATTTAAGAAAACAGACACAGAACTTGAAGTTGCTATGTTGAATGTAGACGACTTGGAAGCAATAAACTTTATAAAAAAGAAAGTAGACCTAAAGATTCTCCCTCGTTTAACTGGAGAAGACTCCATCAAGAACACACTCCTTCAATATCAAAAAACTTTGAAGGCAGAGTTCGGTGACATAATTCAAAAACAATCTCAATCACTTGAAACCATTCCGGTGGAGAATATGGACAATATCTCTAAAGAAGATTTAAAAAAAATAGCAGAAGATTTGCCTGTTATTCGTATAGTAGATACATTATTAAAACACGCGATAATACAAGACGCTTCAGATATTCATATTGAACCAATGGAGGACAAACTTCTCGTCCGCTATAGAATAGATGGAATGCTTCACGACGCCATGATTTTACCAAAAAATGCGGCAGCTAGTATCACTGCGAGAATAAAGGTTTTGTCCAACCTAAAACTTGATGAAAAGAGGTTGCCCCAGGACGGCCGTTTTAAGGTAAAAGCAGAAGACCAAGAAGTTTCTTTTAGAGTTTCTATTCTTCCTGTTTATCACGGTGAGAAAGCCGTTTTGAGACTTTTGAAGGAAAGCGTTTCGGGCCTTACCCTAGAAGTTCTTGGTTTCCATGGCGATGGTTTGGAGAGAATTTATTCTGCTATGAAACGAAAAACTGGTATGATTTTAACAACTGGTCCGACTGGGTCAGGTAAAACTACCACTCTTTATACACTTTTAGATAACTTGAATGAACCCAGTGTAAATATTTCTACAATAGAAGACCCGATAGAATATCAAATGCCCAGAATAAATCAAACTCAAGTTAAGCCAGATATTGGTTTTACTTTTTCAAGCGGATTAAGGTCCCTTGTTCGTCAGGACCCCGATATTATCATGGTGGGTGAGATTAGAGATAATGAAACTGCCTCTTTGGCAGTCAATGCAGCCCTAACAGGACACTTAGTTTTATCGACACTCCACACAAACTCAGCCGCAGGAGCGATGCCTAGATTTATTGATATGAAAATAGACCCGTTTTTACTCGTGTCGACTTTGGGGGTAATTATTGGGCAGAGACTTGTTCGTCGCTTGAATGATGATGGGGAAAAATATTTCTTATCGAAATCAGAAATTACTTCTCTGGGCAAGCTTGTTGATTTGGACAGGATGTTATTTTTTTTGAGGAAAGAAAAAATTATTGGGCAAACTGAGACTTGGGCCAATATCCCTTTTTATAAACCAAAAGTAAAAGAAGGTTCCGATGGATATGCAGGAAGAGTTGGTATTCATGAGATTTTGCCGGTTTCTAGCACGATAAAAGATTTGATCATTAAAAATGCGACATCAGAGAAGATAGAGGAACAAGCGAAAGACGAAGGGATGATGACGATGATTGAAGATGGTATTTTTAAAGCTAGTCAGGGGATTACGACTATTGAGGAAGTTTTGCGAGTTATTTCCGAGTAAATAATTTCAAAATAGGATTAAATTATTTTAAAGCGATGGAAAAATATAAATACAAAGAAACTAAAAACAAAATAAAACAAAAAAAGGCTGTCCGACAGCCTAATTTTTTGTTGTGAATTTTTTTCTACTCACTACCAACTACAAACTACTCACTAAACCAATCTATTCACTTTTAACTTTATGCTTTCTACCTTATACTTATGAATATATGCCCGTATTTAAATATAAAGCAATAAAAGAAACAGGGGAGGTTTACAATAGCTCAACCGGTGCAAAAGACGAGGAGGAGCTGAAAAAGATAATAAGAGATCAAGGAGGGTCACTTATTAGTTGTGAGAAGGGGATGGGAGGATGGGGTTCCCTTAAAAATATTTCTTTTGGGGGTTCTGTAAAAATGCAGGACAAAATTATATTTGCGAAAAATTTAGCGGCTATGATTAGTGCGGGGCTTTCTGTTTCAAAATCATTAACTACTTTAGAAAAACAATTTAAAAATCCATTATTTAAAAAAGTCATAGGCGAGATAAATGTAAAGATTAAAGGGGGGCAAACTATAGGTGCTTCAATGAAAGATCATCCAAAAGTTTTTTCTCCACTATTTGTTTCTATGGTAAGGGCGGGAGAGGAAAGCGGAAATATTTCAAATTCTTTAATGATTGTTTGCGAACAAATGGAAAATTCTTATGCTTTAAAAAAAAGAGTGAAGGGGGCATTAATTTATCCAACAATAATCTTCATTGTTATGATGATTATTGGAGTGTTGATGCTTATTTTTATAGTACCAACTCTTCAGGCTACTTTTGCTGATTTAGGGACCGATTTACCGTTTAGTACTCAGATTATAATTTCTACTAGTGATCTTTTAAAGAATCATTCGATTCTTTTTATTGCTATTGTTTTTGCTATTGTTTTTCTTATTATTCTTGCTTTTAAAACCAAAAAAGGTCAGAGAATTATTGATATCATATCTTTGAAAACTCCCATGATTTCTTCTATTACCAAAGAGATAAATTCTGCTTATACCGCGAGGACATTATCTTCCCTTCTTTCTTCGGGGGTTGATGTTTTAAGTGCTTTTGAGATTACTGAAGATGTTTTGCAGAATTCATTTTATAAAGAGGTTCTCGGAAAAGCGAGGGAGGGAATTCAAAAAGGAGATCCTGTGGCGGATGTTTTTCTTAAGAATGAAGACTTGTTTCCTCCGATTGTTAGTGCCATGGTTGAGGTTGGAGAAGAAACTGGAAAATTACCAACCATGCTTCTAAGTGTGGCAGATTTTTACGAAAAAGAAGTTGCCCAAAAAACAAAAAACATGTCAGTAATCATTGAACCTGTTTTAATGGTGTTTATTGGTTTGGCTGTTGGCTTTTTTGCGGTTTCTATGATTACCCCAATGTATTCGGTAATGGCGAATATATAATTTAGGACAAAGAAACAAAGAAACAAAGAAACAAAGAAACAAAGAAACAAAGAAACAAAAAAACAAAGAAACAAAGAAACAAAGAAACAAAGAAACAAAGAAACAAAAAATAATAAATATTATGATGAGAAAAAACTTAAATCTACTCACTACTCACTACTCACTACAAACTAAATCCGGATTTAGCTTGTTAGAAATGTTGTTTGTGATTGGAATTATGGCAATTCTTTTTTTGATAGGAACAAAAATTTTTTCAAATTCGAGTCCAAAGTATAAAGTTGATAATGCCGTCGTTATTGTTTTAAATTTATTAAATGAAGCAAAATCAATGACATCCTCGGCTGTAGGTTCTTCTCAGTATGGAGTTCATTTTGAAACAACAACCCTAACCCTATTTAAGGGAGAAACTTTTTCTGCAGTTGATCCAAATAACAGAGAAATAATTTTAAATGAAAATGTTAATCTTTCAAATATAAGCCTTGCTGGAGGAGGGGCTGATGTCGTCTTCAATAAATTAATAGGGACAACTGATCATCATGGGACGGTAACTATTTCTCTCGTCTCTGATTTATCTGTGAATGAAATAGTTACAATTTTATCAACAGGAATCTCTTACTAAATCATGCTTAAAAATATAGATAAAACAAAAGGTTCAGGATTTGTAGAGTTGATAATCGGCTTATCAATAATTTTTGTGGCCCTCACTTCCGTTGTTTCTTCTTATAATTTTTTCTTTAAGGTTGCTAAAAATAACACGAAAGTAATAAAAGCTGAGTTTTTGTTAGAAGAGGGGGTTGAGGTTTTAAAATTTGTAAGAGATTCTGATTGGACTAATATCTCAAGTCTTTCCTCTGGTTCTGATTATTATTTGTCGTTTGACGGCAGTCTCTGGAGTGTTTCAAACACTAATGTTTACATTGACGATACTTATGAGAGAAAGTTTGTCATTTCTGATGTCTATCGAGATGTTGATGATAATATTGCCGGTATGGGGGCTCTCGATATAGGGACAAAGGATATCGAGGTTTTTGTTTCTTGGTTGAGTTCAGGGGCCACATCGACGAGATCAATCAATATAATTTTAACGGATTTATTCAGTGAATAAATATGTCATATAAAAAAGGATTTTCATTAATAGAGGTTTTGGTTTATATAGCGGTTATGGTTATCGTTCTGCTTATTGTTGTTAATACCGCGTTACTCATGACTAAAGCTTATCAGGAAATGAGGTTGTCAGTAAACATGAATAATTCCGCCGTAAGTATTTTAGAAAGAATGAGTCGTGAGGCGCGGTGGTCTTCTAGTGTTAATACCACGGATAGTATTTTGAATAATAATTCTGGCCTCTTAGTTTTGAATAGAATTGATGAGTCGGAAGTGACAACTGAAATTAGGTTTTATATTGAAAATGGTAGTTTGGTGATAAAAGAAGGGTTGTCTGATGCTGTGGCTTTGAACGCGCCAGGTAAGGTTTTTGTTGATAAATTTTTTGTAACAAGGATTGATAGCGGGATATCAGAAATGGTAAAGATTGAAATTGAATTAAGAGGGATGTTGAAGGACAGAATAAAAATGGAAACATTCTATGACTCGATTATTTTAAGAGAGTCCTATTGAATGTTGGTGAGTAGTTTGTAGTGAGTCGTGAGTAGAAAAAGTTTAAAAATTATTAAATTAAAGAAAAAGATATGAAAGTTATTTTATTATAAGATGTTCCAAAGATCGGTAAAAAGTTAAAAGTAGGAATGAAAATGAATTTTCGCGAAGCAAAAATTCATTCTACTCACTACTCACCACAAACTACAAACTAAAACATTATGAAAGATTTTAAAAAAACAAAAACAAATGAAGGGCAGGTGATAATAATTGCAGCTCTTTTTTCTCTTTTTATTTTTTCCGCGATTTTTTCTATAATCTCGTCCCACACAGTAAGTCAATTAAAAATATCTCGTGATTTATCAAAATCTAAACACAGTTTTTTTTCCGCCGAAAATGGAAACGAGGATGTTGCCTATCGATTGAAAAATGGAATGGATACCTTGAGTATCAGCGGAATTAATACAAACAATTCTATTGTTTCAACAACAATTACTGATGTCGGAACCGGTTTGAAAGAAATTATTAGTTCTGCTAATACTGATGGGAGGATCAGAAAATTAAAAAATAGGATAAGAATTTCTACAGGAGCGAGTTTTAATTATGGTCTTTATTCTGGGCAAGGGGGGATAAAGCTTGATAATAACACAAGAATAAATGGCTCCATCTACTCTAACGGTAGCATCATTGGGGGATCTGGTGTCTACATCGCAGGAGATGTTTACGTTGCTAATGAATTACCAGAAAACCCTAATGCAGAATGGCTTGTTTATAATGCTGATTTTCTTTTTGGTCGCAAAGTTGGAAGTGAAGATCACACAGATGCTGTCCAGAGTTTTCGCCCAACTGCCTCTGGTGGTTTTTTGAGTAAAATGGATTTATATTTAAAAAGGGTTGGTTCACCGGCTAATCTGAGTATTAAAGTTGTTTCTGACAAGAGTGGTAAGCCAGATAAAAATGGAGTTCTTGCTTCAGGGTCTATTTCTTCCAGTTTGGTTGGAACCAGCTACTCTTTTATAGGAGTTAGTTTTGATGATAACCCAAATCTTGTGTCGGGGAATTTATATTGGTTGGTGGCTGACATGTCGAGGGATGATAGCAACTATTATGTTTGGGGTATGGATAGTCTCGGAGGATTTTCAAACGGAGAAGGTAAGTATAGTAGTAATTGGACAACCAGTAGCTTCATAAATATTGGGGGAGATTTTGATTTCAAGTTGTGGCTTAGTGAGGGTAATGGAGTGTTAGACAGTGTTCACATTGACGATGGTTTGGGTGGAATTTTTTCCGCGCATGCTAATTCTATAAATAATACAAATGTGACAGGGGATGTTTACGCTAGCTCTTTTTCAAACGGAAGTGTGGGAGGTAATATAATTGCTGATAGTATTTCTAATTGTGTAATAACAGGAAATGCTAGTTATAATTCTTCGACAAGTTGTTCGGTTGGGGGAACACAAACTTCTCCAACAACACCACCCAGCGACCCTCCCTTCATTGTTACACCAATCTCTGATGCCAATATAGATAGTTGGAAAGGTGATGCGCAAGATGGCGGAACTATTAGTGCGGGTAATTTTACGCCTGTAGATGGTCAGACCCTTGGCCCCGGGGTTATTGAAGGGAATTTAGTAATAACCCCAAGTATTAGTGTTAATTTATCAGGAGTGGTGTATGTCAAAGGAAATGTTCAGATCGGTAATGGAGCAGAAATTAATATAAGTAATCCAGCTAATTCGGCGATGATATTAACTGATAAGTGGTTTTCTATAAGTAATGGAGTCAGTATTAATAGCCCTAGGGTAGGGGTCGGGCATATAATGATGTTAGCTCTGGCTGCCTGTGACGGCACAGTTTATGAGCCTCAATGCAATGGTGAAGGAGCCACAATTACTGTTTTCAACGGGACTGATGCTGATGTTTTAGTCGCCCCTAATGGATTAATCAGAGTGAATCAGAATGTTTTTGTTGTAGATTTGGTTGCGGACAAATTAAAGATAGAAGAAAATGTTATTTTAGAATATGAGATGGGGTTAACCAATGTTAATTTTTCTTCAGGTCCCAGTGGTTCTTGGGCGATTGATTCATGGAGGGAGATAGAGTAGAAATCACTTTTTAAAAAGTGATTTCTCGCGAAAGGCTGCATAACGAACATCTTTGTTCGTACCCACCTACATGGATTTCTTCTCGCAATGTCGGGTAGGTTTCGTTGTAGTATATAGGCACAGAATTATTTAAAAAACAAATTTTGCCTTTGGTAAAATTTGTCCATTTTTTCTAAAAACTAAAAACTATCAACTAAAAACTGAAATATGATATTATATTAATATGCAAAAAGATAAAAAAATAATTATTGCTAATTGGAAAATGAATCCAGATAGTGAAAAAGAAGTCCAAGTAATTTTTTCTGGAATCAAAAAAATTGCCAGTAAGTTGTTAAATGTGCAAACGATTGTTTGTCCCCCTTTTATCTACATAGCTAAGTTAGTCGATTCACATAAAGGGCATCGAATAGCTTTTGGGTCTCAAAATGTATTTTCGGAAAACAAAGGTGCTTTCACAGGGATGATTTCTCCTAATATGTTAAAAAATAAAGGAGTCGAGTATGTAATAATTGGCCACTCGGAAAGAAGAGCTTTGTGTGAGGATAATATTCTTGTAAATAAAAAAATAAAAAGCGCTATTAAGTCAGGCTTAAAGGTAATTTTATGTATTGGTGAAAAGGAAAGGGATGACCACGGACATTATTTTAATTTCCTAAAAAAACAGCTCCTAGACTCTTTGGAGGGAGTTCCCAAAAATTCTTTGCACAATCTCTTTATCGCTTATGAACCTATCTGGGCGCTGAGTGGGAATAGCGGAAATAAATCCATGTCATCAGCGGATGTTCATGAAATAACAATTTTTATTAAAAAGATTTTACACGATCAATATAGAGTGAAAGTAATGCCTAAAATATTATACGGAGGCTCTGCTAATCCTAAAAATGCGGAAGATTTAATCTTGAATGGGAATGTAGACGGTTTACTTGTCGGCAAGGCAAGTTTAGATGCCAAAAAATTTGGAGAGATTTTGAGCATAGTTAATAAATTATAGTCTTTTATGAAAAATATATTAGAAGTTGAAAATTTGAAAGGAAAGAAAGTTTTACTAAGACTTGATTTAAATGTACCAATAGAAAATGGGGCTATAAAAAGTGACTTTCGAATAAGAAAAATATTACCCACGATTGATTTTTTGCAGAAACAAGGGGCAAAGATTATAATTTTAAGCCATATTGGTAGGGAAAAAACAAATACGTTAGAGCCAGTTTTTAATTATTTAAAAAATAAGATAAATCTGACTTTCGTTGAAGATATTTTGTGTGACGAAACGAAGAAGATTGTTGAAAAGATGAATAATGGTGACATCATACTGTTCGAGAACCTAAGAAAATATGATGGTGAGGACAAAAATGATGATAGTTTCACGAAGACGTTGGCAGCATTCGGAGACGTCTATATTAATGAAGCCTTTGCTTTCTCTCACAGGGAAGCTTCCTCTGTCGTTGGTTTGCCACAATATCTTCCTAGTTATTCTGGCATTTTGTTTAAAAAAGAAGTTGAAATGTTGTCACAAAGTTTTAATTCTCCCCACCCATCTATTTTTATCTTAGGTGGGAACAAGTTTAATACAAAATTACCATTGATAGAAAAGTTCTTAAATCGTGCCGATTTTGTTTTTGTAGGAGGAGCGCTGGTAAATAATTTACTAATAAGCAAAGGTCTTGAAGTCGGTATGTCTTTGGTGGCAGAAGGGAAGTTTGATTTAAGCGGTCTATTGAGTAATAAAAAATTAGTTTTGCCGGTAGATTTAGTTGTTAACAAGAACGGAAGCGTCGTTGTAAAGCCGGTTAATGAAATTGCTAGTGACGAAATTATTTTAGATATTGGACATGAGACAATTTTAAAATTGAAAAAAATAATTGAGGGTGCAAAGTTTATTTTGTTTAACGGACCTTTAGGTGATTACACCAAGGGCTTTGATAGAGCTACTTCTAGTTTAGTAGAAATCATTGCTAACTCTGGGGCAGAATCTGTTATTGGCGGAGGAGACACTGTTGCTTGTATTTCGGAGCTAGGCCTTGAAGATAAAATTGGTTTTGTTTCAACTGGCGGAGGAGCTATGCTAGAGTTTTTGTTAAATGAAGACCTCCCAGGAATAAAAGCTTTAAATAATTCCAAAATTAAGGCCTAACTTCGTCGTTTCAGAAAAAATTTCCACTCACCGTATGTTTAATACGGCTCAGAAAATTTTTTCTGGAATTCCTCGTTACGCATTCAATTTTTGAATTATTTGACTTTCTATAGAAAATTAAAAGAAAAGTGGCCCTGTAGGAAACCCACATGGCCACTTTTTCTGTTCATAGACATTTTCTCATCGCCTTTTGGAAGGAATCCCAGTCTGTAATCAGAAAAATTGTTATCTTACAAAATGTTTGCTCCATCTTTTTTTACCTCAGTTTTGTTTTTGAAAGACAAGAAGAACGGTTTCAATAAAGTTTATCACATATTCAGGTCATTCTGAATTTTTAGAGCCGTTTCCTCGGCTTCTCCGTCTTCATACCCCCTTTTTCCTTTCCAGTGTCTGAAGCCATCATTTTCTAATCGCGGAACGATATGAATGTGAGTATGAAAAACTAGTTGACCTGCCGCAGACTCGTTGTTTGAAATTATATTTACCCCGTCTACTCCAAGGCTATTTTTTATTGCTTGGGCGATTCTCTGGCTAGTATTATATACAGACTCAAGGTCTTCTTTTTTGATATCAAAAATATTTCTTGAGTGGTTTTTTGGTATTACTAAGGTGTGGCCAATGTTGGTTGGGTTAATATCTAGGAAAGCCAAAGTTTTTTCATCCTCGTAAACTTTTGTGCAAGGAATTTCACCTTTTATTATTTTGCAAAATAAACAATCTTTCATAGTTTTGTATAGTTAATTATACAGTTAATTATATGTTAAAATGCACAAATGCAAAAGAAAGACATTAAATTTACCTTAAGAGATAGTAATTTACCAGAAGAGGTAAAGAAGGAATTTAACGTTTACTCTGAGTTGCTTGGTTTACTTCTCTATTATCGTGGAATAGAAACAAGAGAAAAAGCAGAAAAATTTCTTAAACCAGATTATTATCGGGATACGCACGATCCTTTTTTGATGAAAGATATGGGCAAGGCAGTTGAAAGAATTTTAAAAGCGATTGAGCAAAAAGAAAAAATAATTATTTATAGTGATTATGATGCTGACGGAATTCCCGGTGCAGTAGTTTTGCACGATTTTTTTAAAAAAATTAACTATGAAAATTTTGAAAATTATATTCCTCACAGACATGACGAGGGGTATGGTTTGAATAAAGAAGCTATAAAAAAATTTTCAAAAAATGGAGCTAGCTTGATTATCACTATTGATTGCGGAATCTCAGATAGTAAAGAGGTTAAAGAGGCCCAAAAAATGGGGGTAGATGTTATCGTCACTGACCATCATATTGTAGGGGAAAATCTCCCTCCTGCTTTTGCTGTTTTAAATCCAAAACAGAAAGATTGTAATTACCCAGATGATGTTCTAGCTGGGGCCGGGGTTGCCTTTAAGCTGGTGCAAGCTCTTATAACGAAAGGTTCGGAAGGAGGCCTTTCCTCGGGGAGCGAAGCGGACAGAGGTGAGGCCTCGGGGAGAACCTTTTTAATAAAAAAAGGCTGGGAAAAATGGCTTCTTGATATGGTTGGCTTAGCGACCATTTCTGACATGGTTCCTCTAACCGACGAAAATAGGGTCTTTTCTTATTTTGGGATGCAGGTATTAAGAAAATCTCCTCGTTATGGCCTAATGCATTTATTGAGTCATCTAAAAATTGACCAAAAAACTCTAACAGAGGATGATTTGAGTTTTATGATTACTCCAAGAATAAATGTGGCTTCTAGGATTGATAATCCTGATAAAGCCTTTAGACTTTTGTCTACGGATGATGAAGTTGAAGCCAGAGAGATGTCTCTATATTTAGATACCATAAATGCAAAAAGAAAAACGATGGTGGCAGTTATGGTGAAAGAGGCGATTAAAAAATTAAAAGAAAGAGAGGAGAAGGATCTTATTGTTGTTGGGAACCCACAATGGAATCCAGGGTTGTTGGGGTTGATTGCTAATTCTTTGGCTGAAAAATATAAAAAAACAGCTTTTGTTTGGGGCCGGGGAGGGGACGGAAGTATAAAGGGGTCTTGTCGTTCTTGCGGTATCGTGGATGTTTTTGAGTTAATGAGTAGCGTTGAAAAAGGAGTTTTTTCTGATATTGGTGGGCATAAAATGGCTGGGGGATTCAGTGTCTCAAAAGAAGGAATTCACATCCTTGAGGAAAAACTTTTAGAAGTGTATAAAAAAGATGATAATTTAAATGTAGATGTTAACTTGGTTGCAGACAAAAAAATTTTTATGGATGATGTTAGTTGGGATACTTATAAAATCGTTGACCAACTCGCTCCTTTTGGGACGGGAAATGAAAAGCCCCTGTTTTTTCTTGAAGGAGTGAAAATTTTTAATGTAAAAATTTTTGGTAAACAGAATAATCATCTAGGTTTGGACTTTAGAAAAAAAAGTGGGCAAATAATTTCTGCAATAAAATTTTTTGCGGATGAAATATCCGCAGGGGAAACAAGCTTCAAAAAAGGTGATAAAATAAATATTCTTGTAAACTTAGAAAAATCTACTTTTAGAAATGTGAATGAGTTACGCTTGAGAATAGTTGACTTTGTTTAAATAATCGCAAATTTGACGCTGGACTTTGTCGGTTTCAGAAAAATTTTCTTCGCACTATTTTTATAGGGCTCAAAAAATTTTTCTTTACCTCCTCGTCCCGCATTCAAATTTACGATTATTTATCTATGAGTTTGACTTTATCTGGGGATTTTGGTTAAATCGTTGTTAGAAACGTTTCAGAAACTAATTTTTAATAAGGAGGGGGAACCAATGGCTCAGGAAAGTGTAAGGAACGCTGTTATAGGAGTTTTTGGTGAAGTGATTTGTGGTTCTGGGCATCGGAGGAAAGTTTCTGATATGACGGATAGCGAGCTCGGGGATTTTTTGGCCGAGACTCTCAAATCAACGCAGTACATTAATTCTCAGCAAAGGAAGAGGCTCGAGAAGACCCTTCAATAACAACTCTGTCTCGTTGTTAAATACCCCGCCCAGATTTTTTCGGTGCGGGGTATAAATGTCTCTATGATATAATACTAGTATTAATTTAAGTAAAAAAATCTATGCAAGAAGTTAAATTAGGAAAATATAAACATTTTAAAGGGATGATTGTTGAGGTGATAGGGATTGCACTAGACAGCGAGACTATGGAAAAAATGGTTGTTTATAATCACCCTGATCCAGTAAAAGGGAAAGGGGCAAATACAATGTGGGTGAGACCTGTAGTTATGTTTTTGGAAACAATTGAAAGAGATGGGAAGAAAATTAAAAGATTTGAATATATATTAGTTTAGTGAGTAGTTGATAGTGAGTAGTGAGTAGAAAAAAGTTTATAGTTTATAGCCCAAAACGACGAAACCCGAAGGGTTTCGTCGTTTCTTTGCTGTTAGCTGTCAGCTGTTGGCAGTTAGCTTATTTAGGTATGTTATAATCATTGTCATGAAAAAGATCATAATCTACACTGATGGTGGTTCTCGTAATAACCCAGGGATTGCTGGGGCGGGAGTTTTTATTTCTGATGAAAAAGGAAATGAATTAAAGAAAGCAAAAAAATTTTTAGGGATACAAACAAACAATTGGGCAGAATACGAAGCTCTTATAATAGGTTTAGAGAAAGCAAAAGGTTTGCTCGGCTCAGAGATAGGGAATACAGAAGTTGAAGTTCGAATGGATAGTCAGTTGATTGTTCGCCAAATAAATGGAGAGTATCGGGTGAAAGAACCTTCTCTTTTTCAGCAGTTTGTAAAAGTGAATAATTTGAAAGTAAATTTTCCGCATATTCAATTTGTGCATATTCCTCGTGCAGAAAATAAAGAAGCAGACCGACTCGCAAACGAAGCAATGGACGCTAAGTAATTTAAATTTAATCCATTTCTTTGTCGCAATTCACAAAATATCAGTCGCTGTATTAGAAATACACCTTCTTCTATTTTGTTCTTGCTCCTCGAACTGAATTTAAATTTAGATTACTTGATAATAAATTAAATTTAGCGAATTTCTTCGTCAACTTCAAGAAAATTTTCCTCACCTTATCTGAAATAAAAGCATTTCATCTTATATAAACTCCTCGGCTCGTTAATTTAAAAACTATACTTCGTTTCGTTTTTTAATTAACCTCACTCTACGTCGTTTATAAGGCTCAAAAAATTTTCTTTCGTCTTCTCAAACTCCGTCTAAATTTAGAGAACTCCACAACCCATCGGGGTTCACCCCAAGGATTCTTTATTGTATAATTACCATATGATTTTTACATTGATGTTTGATTATATCGGTTGGCATTATACGAAGGCCTATAAAGATATTGTTTCTGTGTGGAAAAATTTTCTGCAATTTTTTTATAATTTCTTTTCCATAAAAGTTCTTCTTGCCACACTCTTTTCTCCTCTTAAAAAAATGCACGAAGAACGCAAGCCAGGGCTTAATTTTGAAGACCTCTTTTCTGTCCTTCTTGTGAATACTATCATGCGGTTAGTAGGCCTTTTGGTTAAATCCATAATAATTATTATAGGTACATTTGTTATTTTGTTAGTATTTATTTTAGGCTTGGCTGTTTTAATTGCCTGGGCTTTTTTACCGATTCTTTTAATCGTTTCTATTATTACAGGGGTGCAATTTATTATATGATTTTAGATTTATGCAAAACAGTTAAAGAAAGTGATTTATACTCAGTTTTGATTCTGGAGAAAATTTTTGTGCACAAATGGCGTCACAGAATTAATAATCTTCTTTCCTTTTTAATTTTTGTTGCCATCGCGCTCCTGATCGCCCCTTTCGTTTTAGAAAAATTTAATTCGGTTAATCTTGATTTTCTAGTTTATGAAACATTAAAAATCATAGGAATTCTCCTTATTCTTCTGCCTCTTTGGCTTGCTGTTTACTTATCCGAGTTATTTTTCAGGTCATTATATTTCAAGGAAAAAGAGGAAAGCCTAATTGGTTTTGAGGTTTTAAAGATTTTTAGAGATACAAGAAATAACGATCTCGTCGAAAG
This sequence comes from Candidatus Campbellbacteria bacterium RIFOXYC2_FULL_35_25, assembly GCA_001774495.1. Taxonomy (GTDB): domain Bacteria; phylum Patescibacteriota; class Minisyncoccia; order Phycocordibacterales; family UBA12079; genus UBA12079. The sequence goes on from MFAE01000008.1 coordinate 32,065, forward strand.
CTTCTTATTTTCAAAAGCGGGAGGGAAAATTATGTCTCGTTGCGGTATCTATGGTGATAAGGTTCAAAATTTTCTTGCAGAGAGAAAAAACAAAATTATTGATAAAGAAATCTCTTTTGATCCTCAAAATATATTTACAGTAAAGGATCTTGTCTTATTTTTATATGAAAATAATCAGGAATTTGAAGATTTCTTATTTCGAAATGGCATTAGAGAAAAACAATTAGTCGGTTCTGCTGAATGGATAATAAGAGAAACAGAATTAAAAAAGAAAAAAGAACAGTGGTGGTCTCGTGAGAGTTTAGAAAGAGTTCCTTGTATTGGTATTGGTTTGGCCCAGGGCGTTACTTATACCCTTGGCCAGTTTAGCGTTACTATTTCTGGTTACGGGGGTTCCATCGACAAGGTCTCTACCGCTAAAACAAAAGAAATTGTTAATAATATTGAGACCGTACTATCCAGAGCCCGTGAAGCCAACGTTATATTAGTTGGAGAAGAGGGAGTTGGGAAGATTGAGGTGCTGCAAGATTTTGCCAAAATTATCACACAAAGAACAACTGTCCCACAGCTGGAACACAAGATTATCGTACTTTTTGATTCAGGATTGTTCATCTCTTCTGTTAAAGAAAAACAGGAATTTGAACAAACTTTTCTTAAAATCTTAAAAGAGTCCGTTGACGCAGGGAATATTATTTTGGCTATTGATAAATTTGCAGACTTTTTATTAAATGCCAGAAAACTTGGTGTTGAGGTCCTTACTCTTATTGATTCTTATCTCGCCTCAGACAGACTACAGTTAATTGTTTTAAGTGACATCGACAAGTTCCATCAATTTTTAGAGCAAGACCCAATTGTTGTTCGCCGGTTCGAAAAAATTATTATGGAACAGCCAGCTTTGGAAGAAGCAATGATTGTGTTACAGGAAGCTGCTCGTGATTTAGAACACAGCTACCCAGTATTTTTTACGTATTTGGCCCTAGAAGAAGTGATTACAAGTGCTGACAGGTATTTCACCGATGGGGTTATACCAGATAAAGCTATTGATCTAGCGGTTGAGCTTGTTTCGGTTCTTGTTAAAAATGATAAATATTTGGTTGAAAAAGAAGATGTTTTTAATTTGGTTCGTGCCAAAACAAATATTCCTGTGGGAGAAATAAAAGAAGAAGAGCGCGCCGGGTTAGTTGATATGGAAGATATTTTGCACAAAAGAGTGATTGGGCAGGATGAGGCTATCAAGGTGGTGAGCGATGCTGTTCGCCGTGCCAGGTCAGGGATACAAAATTCTAAGCGACCAATGGGAACTTTCCTTTTTATTGGTTCTACAGGAGTGGGAAAAACAGAAACAGCCAAGGCTCTGGCCGAAATATTCTTTAAGAATGAAGAGGCTATCTCAAGGCTTGATATGTCTGAATACCAAGGAGAGGACGCCGTAGATAAACTTATTGGGTCTTTTGAAAACGGTCGATCTGGTTTACTTGCAAATATTTTAAGAGAAAAACCTTACGGAGTTTTGTTGTTAGATGAGCTCGAGAAGGCCAGTAAGGGTGTCCACGATTTATTTTTACAAATTATTGATGAGGGGGTCTTTTCTGATATGAAAGGAAAAAAGGTAAATGCCCGAAATGTTGTCTTGATAGCTACATCAAATGCAGGGAGTGATTTGATATGGAAAATGTCACAGAACAATGTTCCCTACGAAAATTTTAAAAAGGAATTAGTCGACACTATTATAGATAGGGGTATTTTTAAACCAGAGTTTCTTAACAGGTTTGATGCTGTTGTTACCTTTCAACCTCTTAAGAGTGATGAATTAAGACAAATTGCCGTTCTTATGCTTGGAGGACTAAGAAAACGCTTAAAAAACCAAGGGATTGATTTGTTAATAAATGAAGTCCTTGTTGATTACCTTATGAAGCAGGGTTCAGACCCTAAATTTGGCGCTCGTCCCATGAACCGGGCTATTCAAGACAAGGTTGAAATAAAAATTGCTAAGATGTTGATTTCAGGAAAAATAAAAAATGGGTCTACCGTTGAATTTAAGGAAGAAGACTTCACTTAAAAAATTTTAAAGATGGGTAGCTATGCAAAAAGATTTTTTCTACATCGTCCTATTGGGTTTTGCGGGCGGAATATTTCTTCGCTCGTTTTTTAATTTTGGAATACCATTTTCATTGTTGTTTTTATTTGTGGGAAGTACAATTTTTGTATTCTGGTATTTTAAAAAGGGAGGTGATAAAAAACATGAGCAAGAAAAAATTTTGATAACCGGGTTATTGTTGTTTTTTATGGGAATGGGGATGTTACGTTTTGATATAGATGATTTTGGTAAAAATAATTCAATCTTAGGTAATTTAGTTGGTGAAAAAATTGTTGCTACGGCTTTGGTCGTAGATGAACCAGATGTAAGAGAAACCAATACTCGTTTAACAATAAAATTTGAAGACATGCCCTCTATTTGGGGGTTCAACCCCCAAATAGAGGGGGGTGTTGGCGGGAAGGTGATTATTACAGTTAATCATTATCCTCAATTTAGCTATGGTGATGAAATTAATATAACTGGGATTTTGCAAAAACCAAAAAATTTTAATACAGACGATGATGGAGGAATGGAATTTGACTATGTTTCTTATTTAGCTAAAGATGGAATTTATTATCAAATGCTTAATCCCACCGTCACATTTATTTCAGACGGAAATGGAAATTTTATAAAAGAAAAACTGTTTGCTCTTAAAAATTCTTTTATACAACAAGTTAGAAAGTTAGTTCCAGAACCCCACTCAGCTCTTTTGGGTGGTTTGGTCGTTGGGGCAAAAGAATCCTTAGGTAAAGGCTTGCAGGAAGATTTTAGAAAGGTTGGTTTAATCCACATCGTTGTTTTATCGGGTTACAATTTAACCATTGTAGCTGATTCTATAATGAAAATTCTAGTTTTTTTGCCGAGCAGTTTTGCTATGATTTTTGGTGCCCTAGGTATAATTTTATTTACTTTGATGACAGGAGCTTCGGCAACTATTGTTAGAGCTTCGATAATGGCCCTGCTAGTTATGCTAGCAAGGCTAACAGGGCGAACTAATCAAGTTACCCGAACTCTTTTCTTGGCGGGTTTTTTGATGCTTTTACATAATCCTAAAATTTTAGTTTTTGACCCGTCTTTCCAACTTTCTTTCATGGCAACCTTGGGGCTTATCATCCTTTCCCCAAAAATTGAAAAATATTTCCATTTTTTACCAACCAAATTTCAGTTACGCGAATTAGCCGTGGCTACAATTTCCACCCAAATTTTTGTTTTGCCACTCATTTTATATATGATGGGGGATTTTTCTATTATTGCTATTGTGGTTAATCTTTTGGTTTTGATGTTTATACCAATCACAATGTTATTTGGTTTTTTTACAGGGGTGCTGGCCTTTTTGAGCACAGCCGTCGCCCTACCTTTTGCTTATATTTCTTACTTTCTTCTCTCTTATGAGTTGAAGGTAGTTGATATTTTTTCTTCATTACCTTTTGCCTCAATCCATATTCCTTATTTCCCGTTCTGGTTGATGGTATTTGTTTATGCCAGTTATTTTATTTTCCTGGGCTTTTTAAGTAAGAAAGAAAAGAAACCTTGTTTTTAATTTTTTTTAAAAAATCATGTATAATTAAGAAATGGAAAATTTTGAGCAGAGAAAATTTAATAATCCAGAAGAAGAATTACAATATTTAAGAAAAGAGTTGTCGGACAGACAACAAGCTGAACGTTTGTCAGGAAATCAGGAAAATTTTGAGCCAAAGAGAGAAGAGCGAAGTATCATGGAAACAATTCAACAGTATAAAGAGGCAAAGCCGGAGGAAGTTATTACTGAAGAATTTAGGTTAGGGGCAGGTGAGATTGAAAAAATAGTATTGAACCTTCCTCCCGAAGAGCATGACGAAACCATGACGAAGCTATTGGGGTTGTTGGAGGAAAAAGGAATTAAAAATGCATTAATGGCTGTCGAGGAATTAAATAATCCGCATATAGAGGATGATTTTCACCGAGTTTTAATTCAATATGTGAAAAATGGTTATATTGAAAAGTCTGGGTCGAAAGAAAAGCACAAAGAATTAAGAATGACTCTTTTTGAGATTGTATTGCCTGAGTTCTCAAGAGGGGGGGAAAGACCTGATATTCAGTCTTTAATTGCTCCAATGGAACAATTTTATGCAGGAATGTTATCAATTGCTGATCAAGAAAATCTTGGATACTTTTCGTTGGAAATTGCCGCTTCTAATAATAGTGATGATTTGGTTGTTTATTGCACCGTCCCTGACAATAAAATTGGATTATTTGAAAAACAAATCTCGGCTGTTTTCCCTGGAGCAAAAATAAAAGAAAAAAAGGATGACTTTAATATTTTTAGAAAAGATTATTCTATAAAAGGAGCTAACGTGCTTTTGCATAAAAGACCTTTTTGGGGTCTAAAAACATACGAGAATTTTTCTAACGATCCTATAAATGTGGTTCTAAGTTCTTTTTCCAGGCTAACCAGAGACGAAGGGGCAGCGATTCAATTTGTTGTAGACACAAGGAAAAATAATTTTAATTCTAAATTTCAAAATGGCATTAGAGAACTTCAGGCCGGAAAGTCTGTCACGGAAGCTTTTGGTGAATATCATCTTGTTTTAAATCTTACTAATAAGTTATTGAATTCTTTTTTTTCTAGTCCTAAAAAAGTTGAGGCCCCAAAAGATTTAAAAGAGGCAGAAAAAAATAAAGTTAAGTCTGTTGACCAAGATGCGATTAATAATATTCAAGAGAAAATTTCTCACCCGATATTACCAGTAAACATTAGAGTGGTTGTTTCAGCTAAAGGTGAAGTACGAGCAGATATGATTTTGAATGAAATAGAGTCCTCATTTAACCAATTTACCAAACCATACGGAAATAATATAATTTTTGTCGAATCTCTCGATAAAAAACTGAAAAATTTTTTATATAATTTTTCTTTTAGAATATTTGATAACAATACTCGAGTTTTACTGAACACAAAAGAGTTATCAACGATTTTTCATTTTCCTTCTGTCAAGATTAAACAGACAAATATAATCGAATCTGTGGAGTAAAAAAGGGGTAATTAATTATTTAATTTTTCGCCTACATCAGAGCCAGCTACCCAACCAGTTGTCCAACAAAGTTGGAGAGAGAATCCTCCTGACGGACGATTAATGTTTAGAATATCCCCAAGTAGATATAAGTTTGGGTAAATTTTTGAAGTCATATTCTTGAAATTTACTTCTTCTAAGGCAATTCCTCCGTCAGCAATAATCGATTTCTCCAATCCAAGGGTTCCTGAAATATCAAAACTTAAGCCCTTCATTTTTTTAACCAAGGCCTTTCTTTCTTCTTTAGTTATGGAATTAACCTCTCTTTCAAGTAGGTTAATATCGGGTAGCTGTAATATTTCTTGAGCTACTTTTTTTGGTAGTATTTCAGGGAGAATATTTTTAATAACTTTATTTTTATTTTTTTCAAAGAGTTTTAGTACTCGTTGGTCCAACAGATTTTCTTCGGTATCGGGGAACATATCGATTGATGCGGTTACATGACCCTTTTTCATAAGCTCTTTTACTTCGAAAGAAGAATTGATAATTAAAGGACCAGAAACTCCGAAGTGAGTAAAAAGAATTTTCCCAGTTTTTTTCAGTTTAGTTTTCCCATTTTGGATAAAACGAATCGTCATAAAAGAGAGGGTTATTCCCGACAGTTTGTGAACCCATCTATCATTTGTTGTTAAAGGAACAAGGTTGGCAGTGGGCTCCTTCACTGTGTGCCCTAGTTTGTTTAACCATTTAAAACCGTCCCCAGTTGAGCCTGTCCATGAGGCGGACGCTCCTCCTGTTGCTAGGGCAAAATTATGAGCAAAATATTTTTCTCCCTTTTTAGTTTCTACGGAAACAATTTTGTTGTTTTCTTTGTTGATTTTTGTTACTTGTGAGTCTGTTTTTATTTCTCCTCCACCTGAACGTACATATCTTTCCAGTGTTTTAAAAACGTCATTAGCTTTCTGACTTTCTGGGAAAACTCTTTTTCTGGCTTCAACAACAAGAGGGAGCCTCTTTTTTTCAAAAAAAGTGAAAGTATTTTCTGAAGAAAATTTTGAGAAAGGAGAAAAGAGGAATTGTTTTGATTGAGGAAAATTAGCTAGAAATTTTTGTATATCAAACTCCGCATTAGTAAGATTGCAACGGCCACCCCCTGTTATTTGGAGTTTTGTCCCTAATCCTTTGTTTTTTTCCAAAATTAAAACCCTAGCCCCCATTTCTCCAGCTCTCCCAGCCATCATCATACCGCTCGGTCCTCCGCCGATTACGATTAAGTCATATTCCTTTTGGTTTCCCTTAAGCTTTGTCATTAGAGACATTATGACTTTGCGGGGGTAAAAAAGCAATGATAAACATATTCAATGGTAATTTTACCTAGCTACTGATATCATTATTCAGATGGTATATGATAAAAAATTAAAAATAGGGGTGCACGATTTTAAGCCAGTAGTTTTTCAAAAAGATGGGAAATGGACGGGATTTGAAATTGAGGTTTGGGAGAAAATAGCTCAAACATTAAATCTACAATATGAGTTTGTTGAAGATAAAAGTTTTCCTGATTTACTCACCAAAACATCTGAGGGGGAATACGATTTAGCTATTGCTGGAATCACTAGGACGCTTGAAAGAACCAAGAAACTTGATATGTCGTTTTTTACTCTTGATACTGGGCTCGGAATTGCCACGATACCAACCCAATCATTTTCTGCTAAAGACTTATTTAGGGGACTTTTTTCTAAACAAACAGCAATTTTATTATTTATACTTATTCTTTTTTCCTTAATAAGCGCTAACATCTATTGGTTTATTGAGTCAGGGTTATCTGTATCTGCTAAATATTCTCAAGGCGTGTTTGAATCTCTGTGGTGGAGTATTGTAACCTTTAGCACGATTGGTTACGGGGATGTAATTCCTGCTTCTTTTGGTGGTAAAGTTTTTGGTATGTTTTCAATATTATCTGGCCTTGCCATTTTTGGTTTATATATTGGGCAGTTAAGTTCTTCTCTGACGCTGACAAAAATGAAATCAAAAATTTCTTCAGCAGGAGATCTCGCTAATAAAAAAATTGGTGTTAAAAAAGGAACAACAGCAAAAGATGTTGTTAAGGCAAAGCATGGTCACGTTATTGAGTTCGAGAGTCTCAGCGAAGCATATGACGCTTTAGAATCTCAGTCTATAGATGCTGTGGTAGCCGATTTGCCTGTTTTACAAGATCAAATGCGAGAAAGGGATTTTGTTTTAGTTGGAGGAGCCTTTGCCAGACAAACTTATGCTTTTGCTTCACCAAGAAAGAAAGACAATGAAGAATTGTTAGAGCAAATTGACCAAGCAATTATTGGTTTGCAAGAAAGTGGGGAGTACGAAAATATTTATGAAGCATATTTTACAAATTAATCATTTATTTTTTATATGAAGAAAGAAAAAGCATTATTTGTTGTTCCTATATTATTTTTATTTTTTTTGCCTGTGTATTACATAGCACCAGTTTATTTAGCAGAACTTGATACAATCTTTATTTCAATAACTATTTTCTTATTTGCTATACTTGTGGGGTTTTTTATTTCAAGACAAGCCACACGTTACGGGCAAATTATTTTAAAGGTAACTGACTTTGATGGCACTATGTCATTTATATATAGGTCTATTGGTGTTTTTGGAGAAAAAGCCCAAGGTGAGTTTGCTGAAATTTTGAGAAAACATTATTCAGCAATTATAGAGCATGGGGATTGGAATTTCTATTTTTTACAAAAAACAATAACACTCACAGATACAAATGCTTTGATTGTAAAATATGCTGAGCCCGGAAGTTTAAATCCAGCTCAAAACTATTTTGTATCAAGAGCCTTTGTTGGGTTAGGGGAAATGCAAAAAATAAGGAAAAATCTTATAGCATTGTATCAAGAAAAAATTCCACGTTTTCAGTGGGTGCTTGTTATATTTTTGACCCTTATATTAATAACTACCGTTTCGTCGATTCCTTCTTCAGGAGCTTTCTTGGGTTCAATAGTAAAAGCTGCTTTCTCTACCTCTATAATTTCCGTAGTTATAATGCTCTGGAAACTAAATCACTTAACTTTTTACGAAGAAATGGTTGGTCGCTCATCAGCACAAGACGTTTTGGATATAATTGTTGGAGATAAATAATTTTTAAAAAAATTATTTAATATTTATTATCTTTGGAGATTCAATAAAATCTCCGCTATATTCTCTGTGGGCCACGAAAGAGTTGCTCGTTCTATTACCCCAGTTACTTTGAAAGCCGATGGACCAGGTAGCGGTGGATTAACTGGGTCAGAAAGAAGAGCTCCAAATCCATATTCTTCAAAATATGCTTTTAATTCAGTTTCCATTTTTGTACTTTCTGCAGAAAAAACTGGAAAAGTGATAATTTCACGAATTAAAAATACTCTGAGGAAGTTTAAAAATGGAAATATTATAATGATTACCAACAAAAATGATATTATAGTTTTTTTCCAGTTGGTTGAAAGAATTTTTTTCATTACAAAATGAAAAATAAAAAATAAGATAACCCCTAAAATTAATAAATTTAAAAGTTCGGAATTATTATTGTGTAAAATTTTGGGTAATAGTGATGCTGGATATATTAAGTAGATAACAAGACTTATTAATTCGTACAAAGCAATAGCTTTAATTGCTGTTGAAAATTTAGTTTCTCGCCCTTTTTTTATTAAAAAATAAAAAATGATTGTTCCTATAGCTAATGTTAAGAATAAAGTAATAATTTCTAGTAATGTAAGATATGGATATTGCATATTTTTGTTATTATGGCAGATTTCTTTGCCTTTGGGATAATTTTTTGAGATTACGTATGGGAAAAACTACCCAAACTATATTTAGTGTAGAATACATTTTATGAAATATCAATCGAGAAAATCCCCCGTTACCCTTGTTTCTTCATCGGGTTAATAAAGGCCGGACCTTTTTGTTGTATAAAAAAAAGCCCCACGAAGTGAAGCGGGGGGCTTCTTTCGTGGGACTGGGTTAGTAGCAGGAATTAATCCATGTGGCTATTGATAGTATCTGGCTGGTTTCTTCGGTGGGTTCATTCATGAGAGGAAAGATTCTTCTTCTTAGGAATTTCTCCTGTTTGGTGTTCAGCACAGTTTCCTTGTTTACTGCCAAGGTTAGCTCGTCGACGAATCTGTGGTAAGAGGTACTGTCTTTATGGGTTGGGTTGTTTTTGATGTCACGCAAAATAAGTAGGATATTTTTCATAACCCTGTCTCCTTAGCGATGATTTTGGGCATCACCAACAGTTTGTTGTTCCATTTTTTCTGGTTTGAAAGATCTGGGGACATTTCTCAAAGGAACTCTAGAGAGATAAAGTTTAGCGTCTAGAATTCCTTCGGGGAAACGACCTATTTTTTTTACATTTTTTCTCGATGGGTCCAAGATACTCCCTCTTTCTCTTTGCTCTTTTAAACCATGATAAAAATCAATCGTGCATCTTACTGCTGTGTTGTACATGAAGCAAAATTCTTCCCAAGGAATTTGCTCGCGCTCTCCTTCTTTTTTAATTTTAAAAATTTCTCTTAAGTAAGCTCCTTGCATCTCTGATTCTTCATAATTTAATTGAGAAATATGAAAAAGAAAATCGAGAGTAAAGCTTTCGCTAAATTTTTTTTCGTAGACCCTTAGTATTATTTTGTAACTTTTGCCCTCAACAATTTCTTGGACAGTTATTTGGATACAAACAGTTTTATTATCCATGATTGACCCCCCCTTGTTCTTTTTTTGATAGGACTTCCTTTATTTAATCTAGCATATATCCTGGTGTAGGAGCAAGGGAAGTGGTTTAAATAAAGAAAATAGAAAATTTGTATAAAAAAAGAAGCCCCACGAAGTGAAGCGCGGGGCTTCTTTCGTGGGGCTGGGTCGTTAGGTTAGATGATGATACCCATGTTGAATTTTTGATACTCGGGAAGAGACTTCCCAGTGAGGCGTTCAAAAATCTCAAGATACCGTCGGGTTGTTTCTGCGATAATCTCTTCAGGGAGCTTCAATTGGTGAACCCATTCGACATGCTCTTTATTTTCGGGGTCGAGCCCTTTGAGGCCAATAATGTTTTCACCCTCCTTTGTAAAAGGAGTGATTATTTTTTCTCCCCATTGCCGAACAACTTGCTTGTCTAAAAAGTTCGGCTCACGGCCATCTCTCATGGCTTGTTCCCAATCTTTTTCGTCGCAGAAGCGGGAAGAGTCTGGAGTGAAGACTTCATCGGCAATTATGCCGAAATCAGCCTCAAGCTTTGTATCAAGAACGAGGATACCTCGTTCTTTGGCAAAGGCATAAACTCTTTCGTAAGCTCTTTGGAGCATCCCCACAAGCTCACGGCCTTCTTCACCATGATTATCCAGAAAGCTCGAGGCATTAATGTTTTCATCGTGCCCAGATTCTTCTTTGGTTGAGGGTGTAAAAAGAGGAACCATGAGGCGTGACCATTTTGGGAGATTCGGGGGAAGTTTTTGTCCGCCCGCCGTTCCTGTTCGTTGGTATCCTTTGAAGACTGACCCTCCGAGATGATGCCTAAAAATGAATTCATAGGGCAAAATATCTACAGCCTTTACGACTAGAGATCTTTTCAGATCAAGTGAAGGGAATTGCGACAAAAGATCCATCGCAGCATTCTGGCTAGGGTACTTGTTCGAAAATACCAGATGGTTGGGGAAATCTTTCAACACCGTATTTAGCCAGAAATGTACCATGGCGGTGAGAACTTCTCCCTTGTAAGGAATCAGTGCGTTTAGGACGAAGTCAAAAATGCTGATTCTGTCCGTGGCAACAATGAGGAAATTTTTCAAGAGAGCGTACATATCCCTTGTTTTTCCTCGGTAAGTTAACATCATCATTTTCCTGAGCAGATAAAGACTGAGCTCTGTTTCTTTGACCGCGATTGGAATTTTCGCTCCCATGAGTGATTCTCCTTGTTGAATGTACAGTTTTTTAATACCTCGAGTTATTCGAGAATACTCTATTTCCGAGAGTAACCTTACTACGAGAAGGGTGTTTGAGTCAATGATTTTGGTAGCTTAAATAAAATATTTTGGTTATCATGAATAGCATATAATTAAATTGATATGGAATATAAAATAAGAAAAGCAGTAATAGAAGATTTAGAAAAAATTCAAGAATTGAATACGAAACTTTGTGTGAAAGAGTTTGAAGAATTTGATGACACAATTAACCCTAATTACCCGATGACTCAAAAAGGGAAAGACTATTTCAAGTATCGAATCGAAAATAGTGAAGAAAGTTTTTCTTACGTGGCTACTGATAATGATAAAATTATTGGTTATTTTATTGGCGGGGTAAGCGGTGTCGAAGATTATAGAACCCCAACAAAGATTGGAGAAGGGGAAACTGCTTTTGTAGAAAAAGAATATAGGGGAAAAGGAATTGGTACCCAGTTTATGAAACTATTTGAAGAGTGGGCAAGAGAAAAGGGGATTAAAAGATTAAGATATGTGGCTTCTTCTAGAAACAAAGAAGCAATTAAGCTTTATAAAAAATTAGGTTGTGATGAGTACGACGTTGTTTTAGAAAAGGTTCTAGAATAAATTTTTATCTAATCCCAGTATCACAAGATAGATTTATTTGTAGTATTACACTTGGTTTTATTGTGATTTCTTTTGTCGCGCACCAAGGGAGAGGGTTTCCTCCTATTGCTTGCAAACCATATTTACCCGGAGGGAGCATTAGTGTGTATTCTCCATCTTTGTTTGTTTTTACAGTCGCGAAAGGTGAGCTTTTTGGGCTACCTACAGAGATAACTTGTACTGTTGTTTCATAAGGCCTGTCGTCACAAGCTGGGTCTGGAGGATATTGCATAACTGGACAAACTGGTCCGAGTAAAACTTTTCCAGTGACTCCTGAATCAAAAGGTAAAATACCGAGGGGGTCTTCAGGGGTATCTTGAATTACCTGCTGTGTTGGACGCAGGGTAGATACGATACGCAAAATTGTGGCTAGGGCTAGAACGATTAATATGATTATGAGAGACTTTTTCATACTCATTATAATAACATGTTTTTGGGGGAGGGGGGAAATTGGGAATTTATATCTCTGACACGTATAAGTTGTTGAAGGGGAAATACAGAAAGAAAGCAGTTAATCAACAGTTTATATGGTAGTAATAGAACATAAAGTAAGATAATATTAAATTTAATATGAAAAATAAAGATTTTAGATTAATAGGTATATTAATAACAGCGGGGATACTCCTTGTCGTAGCGGGCAGTGGTTATTACTATACTCAAGTAAAACCTGAGAATATAATTTCTGGGTACCATGAATATGATTTAAATAAGGAAACTGAGGAAGAAGCCAAAGATATGGTTGATGAAAAAAGGGTTGTATTTAAAGGAAAAGAATCTTTTGTAAAAATAGAAGGTCCAAATAGTTATGTGATTCTGGACGAGAATAGTAAAGAAATAGTTGTTGACGAAAGAAATACATTCGGAGGAAACATTGTATCACGAGGCACTTTTAATAAACTAAACTTTTCTCCCAAAGGAAGCTATTTAACTTACTCAAGTACAGGTTGGGAGTATGAAGGTAAGAATATTTATGATATTGAAAAAAAAGAGAAAGTAGCAACTTTCCCTATGTCTAATTTTTTAGAATTTACTTCAGATGAAAAGTTTTTGATAACTTGTGCTTCTAGCCCAATGGCGGGGGATTATTATGGAAAGGTCTTAACCCTCCCTGATTTTAGAGAGATTTATGATATTTTTAAAAATGGAGAGACTCTTGAATATATGACATTGGATTGTGAAATTGATAAAGAAAATAAAATCGTTAAATATAACCTCTCGGATTATTATGGAGATGAAGATTCCTCTGATAATCAAGAAAAAATAATCGAATACAGTCTTGAATTAAGAGACGTTATCAGGTAAAAGCTGTGGAGATGGGGAGAATTGGTCACGAGTCACTAAGCATATTTTTCGTGCTTCGCACTCAAATCTGCTAAGTGCTCTCGACCCCGCCTCACTGTTGCTCCTGCGTCGCAACATGTTCCGGCTTTCGATTCTCGCTCGCAAAGTACGCAGGTACTTTGCTCATCTCCACATAATATAAAAACCGCCAGCTTATTGCTGGCGGTTTTTATATTATGTGGAGATGGCGAGAATCGAACTCGCGTGTAAACAAGGCTTTTTAATAATTCTACATTGTTATTTTATTTTTTGTGTTTAGAGGAAATAGGTATGAAACAAACAAAACCCTACAACCTCGATCTCTTTAGTTTCGGAATTGAGTCAGAGAAAGCTTATTTCCTAGTCTGAAATTTATAGCAAACAATCTATCTATCAAACATCAACAGATTGCCCGCCAGCTTAAGCTAAAGCTAATGCTGGAGCATAAGGAGATAAAATCGCCTTTGCTTTTTGTGACAAGTTTGCACTTATCTTTGTGAATCAGTTTTAAAAGTTAACTCAGCTTTCAATGCATATAAAAAAGTGACTTATTTATCTAAGCCGATCATCCCCCTAAAGAATTTTATTTATTTTAATAAAATGCTTAAAATGAATGACCGATTTTTTATTTCAATGAACATTTTCTACTTACTACCAACTGCTAACCAATTTTTACCTCTCTTTGAATATCCCGCTCAGTGTCACGTTTCTTGATGTCCTCTCTTTTATCAAATTTCTTTTTTCCACGGACAACGGCGATTTCAACCTTGATTTTGTTGCCTTTAGTATACATCGAAATAGGTACTATTGTCAATCCTCTCTTCTCCTCAAAACTTTGCAGTTCCTTCAGTTCTTTCTTTGTTAAAAGTAGGCGTCTATTCCTCTCTCTATCGTAACTAGCGGGTGTATTTACTGGTTGGTAGGGGGGAATATTAGAGTTCAGTAAAAAAGCCTCTCCTCCTCGGATAGTTATATGAGAACCCTCAATATTTCCGTGCTTTGATTTTATGGATTTTACTTCAAAGCCGAAGAGTTCAATTCCAGCTTCAAATTTTTCCATAACCTCATAATTAAAGGTTGCTTTTTTGTTTCTTATTAATGTTGCCATTAGCCCTATAATAGCAGTAGAAACCTAACTTGACAAGCACTTGTGCTTGTGCTATCCTTTGCGCAGAGATTTAGGGTTTGTTATTCTTTATTAATTTCTTATTGAAGGAGATCGGTATGGCACTGCGCGACATTTTCAGAGATGGATTGGAGCAGGCAAGGGTTTCTTTTCCTCAGCACGGTTTTTCTAGCCTGCTGGAAAAGAAGGAGTGGGCGACCAAGGTCGTCGAAGATTGGGCTCGCTCTCAGTATGGGCAGGTTATTATGGCAATGAGGTCTCCCAGCCACCACTCGGTGACGGGGACGACTGCCGAGTTCTTCATCCCTGGCAAAAAATTGGTCGTTCTCTTTGTTGTCGAACCTCGGCACAACCTGAACAAGGAAATTATTTTGACGGCTGCCGAGTACGATGACAACGAGGCGGGTGTCTTGGAGCAGATTGACCAAACATTGGTCAAAGCCTCTCCTAAAGACCGACTTACACATCAGCCTTTCGCCGGCTTGGGCCAAATGGTTATTTAAATGATAAGCTCTTTATTTAAAAAAAGCCCCACGGTTTCATCGCCATGGGGTTTTTCTTTTTTTTAAAAAAATTAAAGTTTTCTTTATTTGTCTATTGGCTTTGTGTATAATAGTTTTATATGAAAGATATTTTTAACAACAAAGAAACAGACAAAAAGAAGGGGGGTAAGAAGTTGCCCAAAAAATCTGTACCAATGCAGTTTTTTGGCAATTTTTTGAGCACCCTGTTAATTTTTATGATTATCTTGACGGTCTATCTTTCGGTTTCTGAAGAGAATAAAGACATTGAAGAAATATCAATCTCTGACCTTGTGACATCTATAAAGGCCGATGAAGTAGAATCTATTGTTGTTGAAGGAGAAAAATTAAATATTGCATATACAGATGGACAGGAAAAATTTACAAAGAAAGAAGTGGAATCTTCTCTTTTAGAAACTTTGGTAAATTATGGGGTGACTACAGAAGAGTTGAGTCAAATTAATATAGATGTAAAACGCCCAACAGGTTTTTCTTTTTGGCTATCAGCACTTGCTCCTTTTCTTATTCCAATTCTTTTCATCGCCGTTCTTATTTGGTATATGTCTCGGCAAGTCAAAGGAGCAGGGATGCAAGCTTTTAATTTTGGACAGTCAAAAGCTCGTTTCATAGATCCAAATGACAAAAAACAAAGAGTTACTTTTAAGGATGTGGCTGGAGTAAAAGAAGCCAAACAAGAATTGCTAGAAATTGTTGATTTCTTAAAAAACCCTAAAAAGTTTTTGAGTATTGGGGCTGAAATACCAAAGGGGGTTATCTTAATGGGTGCTCCTGGAACAGGAAAAACTCTTTTAGCGAGAGCTGTAGCTGGTGAAGCCGGTGTCCCATTTTTCTCAATCTCTGGTTCAGAATTTGTTGAGATGTTTGTGGGGGTGGGAGCTTCGCGAGTTCGTGACTTGTTTAAGATGGCTAAAAAGACAGCTCCTTCTATTGTTTTTATCGATGAAATTGATGCTGTTGGACGTGTGAGAGGAACTGGTGTCGGAGGAGGAAATGACGAAAGGGAACAAACTTTAAATCAGATATTAGTTGAGATGGATGGTTTTGAGCCGAATGAAAAAGTTATCGTAGTAGCGGCAACCAACAGACCTGACGTTTTGGACCCCGCACTTTTAAGAACAGGAAGATTTGACAGAAGGGTGGTGGTTGATTTGCCTGATCGTGAGGATAGAGAAGCAATTTTAAAAATTCACGCTCGTAAAAAACCATTAGCAGAAGATGTAAACTTGGAGGTTATTGCACAAAGAACCCCTGGATTTTCTGGTGCAGATTTGTATTCCTTAATGAACGAGGGCGCCATATTGGCGGCAAGAGAAGACAGAACTAAGGTTTCCCAATTTGATTTTATCCGAGCCATCGAAAAAGTGATGCTCGGTCCAGAAAGAAAAAGCCACATTCTTTCTGTAAAAGAAAAAGAAATTACAGCTTATCACGAAGTTGGGCATGCTTTGATTTCTTCTGTTTTAAAACATGCGGACCCTGTGCACAAAGTTTCTATTATTTCCAGGGGACGAGCTGCCGGCTACACTTTGCATCTTCCTTTGATTGAGAAAAGATTACATTCCAAAAAAGATTTCCTTGATGATATTGTCGTTTCTTTGGGGGGATACACAGCAGAAAAAATGATTTTTGATGATGTTACGACCGGTTCTTCCAATGACTTGCAAGTAGCGACTGCTGTAGCCCGTGACATGGTTACAAAGTATGGGATGTCAGACGAAATTGGACCTATTGCTCTCGAGGAACAAGGAGGAAGAATCATGATGGGTGGTGCTGGGGTTTCTAGTAAAGACCATTCAGAAAAAACTACTTATTTGATAGACACCGAGGTTTCAAAAATTATGAATCATGCCCTAGAAAGAGCCAAACAAACTTTAATTGAAAACAAAAAAGCTCTTGATAATATAACTAAGCGGCTCGTAGAGGTGGAAACTCTTGAAAGAGAAGAGTTTGAAAATCTTTTGATTGCAAACGGAATAACACCGAAGAAATAAGAGGCATCTTATTTCTTCGGAATTTCTAATTTCTAATTTCTAAAAAAATTCAATAATACTAAAATACCAAAATTTTCGCGGTCGCGAAAATTTTGGTATCCTTGAATTTTTTTATTCAGGATTCATAATTCTTTATTCATAATTCCATTTAATTCTGATAGAATTAAATATAAGGTATCAAATTATGAAAAAAAGACTAATACTTATTTTAATTGTAACGGCACTGATTGTTTGGGATCAAGCCTATATTCCTGATAATTTAGGTTCTTTCCAAAAACAAGCAGAGGAGATTTATAAAGATAGAGTATTGCCAACAAAAAAATTTACAACGGACGGTTGTTCAATGTGGCCGAACTCAACGGCTGGTTATTCTTGGGAAGAATTATGTATAGAACATGACATTGCTTATTGGATGGGAGGGACAGAACAAGAAAGACTTGAGGCTGACCAAAAATTCAGAGATGGCGTAAATAAAATTTCACCATTTGTTGGAGACGTTATGTATTATGCTGTTCGTTTGGGTGGAAATAAATGGGTCCCAGCTCCTTGGCGTTGGGGTTATGGCTGGGCTTATCCTTACGACGAACAAGAGGTAATTGTTTGGGATGAATTGCATAATAATAAGCTCTAATTATTTTTAATGAAAAAGTTAGTTGGGTTGATTAAATAATGATTTTTAGGTAAAGTTTGATATACTTTTAGTTGTTTGGTCGTATTTATACATAAATTTTTGAAAATTTTGTGCGCGTGTAGCTCAGTTGGTAGAGCGCAGAGCTTATACCTCTGTGGTCCCAGGTTCGAGTCCTGGCGCGCGCACAAAGTTTTTAAAATGTGTGGTAGCTCAGTTGGACAAAAAGCAAATTTCTTTGCTTTTTGTCCGGTTTTTGTTGAAAGCAAAAAATTTTCGTTATCGAGCGAAGCGAGATAGGAAATAGGAGGAAGAGTGCAGAGCTTATAATTTCAAGCGAGGACGACATAAAAATAAATAAAATAATTTTTTTGTTATTTTATTTATTTTTGTATTGTCCGAGTGATGGAATTATATCGAAGATATATCTCTGTGGTTTGCCGTTGCTTTAAATTGTTTTTAAATTAAAACAATTTAAAGAGGTTCGAGTCCTGGCGCGCGCACCAAGTTTTTAAAATTATACTTTAAGTTGTATTATTTTCTATATCATGGTTCAATTAAGTTAGAAGTATTGGGGTATTAAATAGTATTCAACCAAAAGAGGAGGATCGATTATGCGACATTTTGTCAGAATCAACCCGTCTTTGGTAGAAGCTGTTATCTTACACACGCCAGGCAAAAAGAGACCCGCTGTTATTTTTGTTGGACTCGGGACAAGGAATGATCCTGTTGAAATCATTGAAAGATACTCGTCTCAAAATGTATGTGACATTTCGGAGTTGGATGGGACCGTCCATGTCTTCTCAACAGGAAATTGTTAATGGTCCAGAACAGAGCCCACCCCTTTCTCGCGAGAGAAGGGGCATTTTTTTATTTAATTTCTTGTGATTTAGAGAAGGCCACCGTACGGGCGGTGGCCTTGGTCCCATTTTGGGAAAATATTTTCGCAAAGATTTTTATTTTTTCTCTTCGCGACAAAACTCACACTCACACCCCAGGGGGTGTTCTCCTCTTCCACCGACAACTACAGCTGGGGCATTTGTTCCCTTTGAGATTCTGGTTCCTCCTGGTAATGTATGCATGTTTCCGCAGGACCTCGCTTTGTGGGAGCTGCCCCTAGCACTTCTTCCCCAACCGCCTCTGCCTTTTGCCATGGTTTGTTTTCCTTTGTTGAGATTATTGCCGACCAACTTGTCTAAATTTCTGCGCTAAATAATATATTATTGTATAGATTCTGTCTATTTTTTGTTTCTATTTTGTATTTTTATTCAAAATGTACCTCAATTTTTTTTAGCTTTTCTTTTACCACTGGGTAATTTTTTAAATTAGCATCTTCTTTAATTATTTCTTGAGCTTCGGTGCGGGCGGCTTCTACCATTTTTATATTTTTTATTGCTTCCATCCCGATATCAGAAATACCCCATTGTTTTTTGCCCGACAATTCGCCTGACCCTCTGAGAAGTAAATCTTTTTCTGCTAATTCAAAACCATTTTTAGCAGACTGTAGAGCTTTTAATCTATCTAATGTTTGTTCTGCTTTTGTGTCGCTAAATACATAGCAAAAAGCTTGATGGTTACTTCGAATCACCCGACCCCTTAATTGATGGAGTTGAGCTAGCCCAAATCTTTCCGCCCCTTCAATAATTATTATTGTAGCATTGGGGACATTTACTCCAACTTCTACAACAGAGGTGGCGACAAGAATATCGATTTCTTTATTTTCAAATTGAGACATAGTAGCTTCTTTGTCAGCTGGAGTCATCTTGCTGTGTAAGATATCAATTTCGTATTCTGGAAAAACCTCTTCCTTTAATCGTTGGGCTTCCGCTCTTACGGACTTAACTCGAAGAGCCTGAGCTTTTTCTGGGTCGGGCTCTTCTATCCTCGGGCAAATAACATACATTTGTCGTCCCTCTTTTAATTCTTCCCGAATAGTTTCATAAGTTTTTTCTCTCTTGGCTGGAGTAACAATTTCTGTGATAACAGACTTTCTTCCTGTTGGCATTTGGTCCAGCAAGGTTAAATCTAGGTCACCATAAATAGTCAAAGCTAATGTTCGGGGTATTGGTGTTGCTGTCATAGATAGCAGGTGGGGGATTACTTCGCTCTTTTTTGTAATTTTCATTCTCTGGTTTGTTCCAAACTTGTGTTGCTCATCGATGATTACACAGGCGAGGTCTTTGAATACAACACCTTTTTGTATAAGAGAATGAGTCCCTATTAAGATGGGGATTTCTCCATTGGCAACCCATTTCAATAGTTGAGGGCGAGAAATACCAGTCCAGTTATTTGGGTTAGTTTTTGAGGGAAATTTTCTGCACCCACTTGAGGTTATCAATCCGATACTTATATTTTTTTCAGAAAAATATTGTATGAATGATTCAAAAAGTTGTTTAGACAAAACTTCTGTTGGTGACATATAAGCAATTTGAAGATTTCCAAAGCTCTGTTCATTTGGCCTGGTCGTAACAACAGCATTAGAAACAGCGGCCGCCACGGCTGTTTTTCCTGAACCAACATCACCTTCAAGTAATCGAGACATTGGATGGTTACCTCCAATATCTTTTAAGATTTGCTCGATTGATTTTTCTTGGGCCTTGGTAAGCTTGAAAGGGAAACTGTCTAATATTTTTTTAATCTCTTCTTTTGTCTTTTTTATTTTAAATGAGGGCTGTTGTTGAAATTTTTTCTTTTGACTTTGGCGGGATAACTGAATAAAGAAAATTTCTTCGAAAGCAAATCTTTTACGAGCGGAAACAGCATCAGATTTTTTTTGCGGAGTGTGAATCCAAATCAGGGCGGTTTTCAGGGAAGGGAGGTTATATTTTTTTAAAATTTCTTGAGGGATAGGGTCAGCAATTTCATCTAAAAGGCCCGAGTTAAAAATTTTTTTGATACTGTGGTGAATCCATTGAGAACTCACACCTCTGCTTTCTGGATAAATAGGAGAGAAAAAATGATTGTCTGATTCTTCTTTGAATATTCCCGTAGGGATAGACTCTGTTATTTCGTATGCAGGATTGGCTAAATAGGGCTTACCTTTTCTGTCGCTGATAGTTCCGCTAAATTTAGCAAAAGTTCCTTCGGGCAACATTTTAGATATATAGGGTTGGCGAAACCAAACAGCTGGGATGGTACCCTCGCTATCTTCGAGAACCGCCTCTGTCATTGTAATCTTTTTGTAATAAGCTTTACTGGCTTTTATTTTTTTTACCTTAGCGTAGATAATGATTTTGTCTCCTATCTTTAAATCTTTTGTGTTTTTTGTTTCGTCTGTATCTCCGTGGCGAGGAGGGAAATAGTAAAGCAAATCCTCAATAGTTTTTAAACCAATTTTTTTGAGGGCTTTTTTTCGGCTATCTGCGAGGCGAGGAAAAATCTCTTCAATTTTTGAGTTTAGTTGCATATAGAGAAGTATAAAGTCTCTAAAGTTGAAAGTCTATAATTTGATAAGATTAAATAAGTTTGTGTCCGAATATTCAAGTATGTTATATTATAGAGATAATAAACAGGATGAGAAGATTTGTTGTCGGAAATTTTCTTGATGGTTTAATTTTAAAATTTAATTTACATATAAATATGCAACAAAAAACATTAATACCAATAGTTATAGGAGTTCTTATAATTTTTGCCGGAACTTGGTTTTATTTATCTGGTGGAGATAATAAAGAGTCAAAAACCGCTTCAGATTCAATCGATATTTTAGCTCAAGTAAATGGTGAGGAGATAAACAAAGAAGCTTTCGAGACAGCCAAGGCTCAATTTATTACCACCCAAAACATTGAAGTGGCGTCTCTTGACGAAGAAACCCTTAACCAACTAAATACACAAGTTCTTGATTCTCTTATCAATAATTCTCTAGTTCAGCAAGCTACTAAAGAAAGTAAGGTGAAGGTATCAGATGAAGATGTCGACGCACAGATAGATCTTATAAAGAGTCAATTTGAAGATGAGGCAGCTTTTCTGAAAGTTCTTTCAGAACAAGGTATTTCAGAAACAGAATTGCGTTCTCAGGTTGTTTTGGACATTGCCGCACAAACATATTTGGAGTCAGTACTTGATCTCGATTCAATCACCGTAACTGAAGAAGAAGTTGATGCTTTGTATAAACAAGAAGCTTCTGTTGATAAAGATTTGCCGGCTCTTTCCGAAATCAAAGGTCAAATAGAAGCATTTATTGTTCAACAAAAACAACAAGAATTATTTTCCCTGCATATTCAAAAGTTACGAGAGGATGCTGATATAGAAATCTTAAATTAAGAAAAGATTAAATAAAAAATACCAACGCAAGTTGGTATTTTTTATTGTGCGGAGAGGGAGGGATTTGACCTCCCAGTTCTAAGTTCGGACTTCGCCTTTCGGATTGCAAAGTTTGGAGGGATTTGGTCACAAAGTTTAGGTTTCGATGGGGAGGGATTTGACCTCCCAGTTCTAATTTCAGACTTCGCCCCTTCGGGACTCGTCTTCACTAAGAACTCGTAGGCTCGTCGCTCAAATTTTTCTTTCGCTTCGCTACAGAAAAATATATTCGCTCTTGTTCAAATCCCTCCCTCACTTTAACAGCGACACAAAATAAAAACACTGCTTTGGCAGTGTTTTTATTTTGGTCGTGCGGAGAGATTGTCCACTTCGCTCGAACCTATTTTGAAAAGCAATCGCGAAGCGATTGAAGTTTAAATCTTACGCTCCGAGCAAAAGATAATTTCAAACCATAACTTACGCTCGACTAAATCGGAAGTTTGAAACAAACGAAACGACTTGTCGTTTCCACTTCGTTCCAACGACAACCAACTCCAAAAAAAATTCTTTTCCTTTTCTCTAAAAAATTTTGGGGGGCGAAAAAAGAAAGGAAAAAACGCAAAGAAATTTTTTTGGGTTGGTTTCTGCTCATACTTCACAGAAAGTCGTTTCTTAGTCGGATGTTTTAGATTCATTTTGTTTTCGTCGCTCGCTCTGTTGTAAAAAACACATTGCCTTTGGCAATGTGTTTTTTACAACTCGCTCTCTCACGAAAACAAAACGAAACTAAAACGCTATTTATCTTGTGTTGTCTTTATTGAAATATAAAAATTTTTATTGAAAAAACAAGAAGATTATGGAATAATAACAAAACTGAGTGGTGGTCACTCAGTAGTATTTTTTTAAAGTTCTTTTAAAACATTATGAGGTGGTAACATGCAAGTAGCTCAAGCTCAAAATTTTGTTCCTCAAGTAAAAACCGTTCAGTTGTTTGATACCAAACAACAACCAACTCTCGGTCGAGAAATCATCCCAGCGGTTCATGGCGAGTATTATGGCTATTCTTCTGTATTTACAAGAGAAAGGCCCCTTTATGCACTAATGAAGTGTAAATCCAACAAAGATCGACCTGTAAGCGAGATTGTTGATTTAGGTTTAGAAGCTAATGCCTTCTTCCGGTTTAATGAGACGGATCAAAAGATCATCTCGATAAAAACAGCAAATAATCTCGGCTTACTACAGAGAGGAAAGACAAAAATCGATTTTGATGACATCTGGTTCGCCCCAACTAACCTTACAGCCAAGCAATTTATGAAATTGCAGGCTAATAAAAACGAAAAAGAGTTGGTAAACTTATGCCAAAAAATACTTATCAACGGTCGTGATGCCGTTGAACTTCGCAAAGGATTGGTTGTGACGATGATGACCAGTAGTGAAAAATACGGCATGTTTTTGGTGAGCAAAATTACACCATTCTCAATTCAAATTGAGGCATGTCACATTTTGCTTTGATACCTCAAACCTCAACCCGACACACCACAGGAACGAATCCTGTGGTGTTTTTTATTGTTTTATGTCATTATCTTTATTATCAATATGGAAATAAGAAATTATAATAAAAAAGATAAAGTTGCTGTGCAACATATTTTTGCTAAATATTGGACAGATAGAGAATTTTTAGATGAGCTTGAGAAAAATTTGGACGGGGGCGAAGTTTATTTTTACGTTGCTGAAAAATACGACGAAATAATCGGTGTTGCAGGTTTTAGAAAAGCTCCAAAATATCTTCGTGATTATGCAGAAACAGAAAATCCTGTGGAGTTGTATATAATAGCTTCTAAAGAGAAAAACAAAGGTTTTGGAAACACTCTTGCACAAAAAATTATTGAAAAAGCAAAAAAAATGAATTTTACAGAAATAGAGTGTTATAGCCCCGAGACTCACAATAGTTCGTGGAAATTTTATGAGAAGCTTGGATTTAAAAAGCACGGAATTATTAACGATCCAGATGATGGATACCCCGGAATGCTTTGGAGGAAAGTTTTGTAAGGAAAAGAATTTTTTGGGTTGGTTTCTGCTCATACTTCACAGAAAGTCGTTTCTTAGTCGGATGTTTTAGATTCATTTTGTTTTCGTCGCTCGCTCTGTTGTAAAAAACACATTGCCTTTGGCAATGTGTTTTTTACAACTCGCTCTCTCACGAAAACAAAAGAAACTAAAACGCTATTTATCTTGTGTTTGCCCCAACCCTCCCAGCGCACACAAAAAAGCTCCCAAACAGACAAAAACCACACTTCGTGTGGTTTTGTATGATAAAAGGGACAAATGGTGTATTTGTCCCTTTTAGCTTTGTGGAGATTTGATATTTTTATGGTTTTTTGATGTATTTTACACCCCTACCAGCATTTCCAACTTGAATTATCTTTTGCTCTTTTTCAAGAATATTTAAGTATCTTGTTGCACTTCTTTTAGTAGTTCGTAGCAATTCTTGAACATCCGAGTTTGAAATATTTGGATTTGACCTCCCAGTTCTAAGTTCGGACTTCGCCCTACAGGCTCGCCCTCATTAAGAACTCGTAGGCTCGGCGTTCGTATTTTTCTTTCAGAAAAATATACTCACCCTTGTTCAAATCCCGACCTCTCTACCGTCAAGACATCAATATTCAAATACCTTAATCGGTATTTGAAATTGCTGTTGCGGAGAGGGAGGGATTTGAACCCTCGGAGGCTTTTACACCTCGGCACGTTAGCAGTGTGCTGGTTTAAACCACTCACCCACCTCTCCGTGTGTTCGTCAAATTATATTTTTAGGGAGGGATTTGGTCACAAATAATTTTTCTTTGAAAAATTTTCGCGACCCCGACTCGTCTGTCTCGCTTCGCTCGACATAACTCCGTCCCTTGATTTCAGACAGAAAACAAAGCAGTTTGCTTTCTTTTCTGATAAATATTTTTTATAAAAGATAAAAAATATTTATCAGAACTTAAATCAAGCCTCGGCACGTTAGCAGTGTGCTGGTTTCACCCACCTCTCCGTATATTTATATTATACTCTCAATCTGCCCCTTCATATTTATTTGACCTCCCATAAAATAACATATTTTACTATTAAAATCCATAAGTTTTAGACAAAAAACACATAAACAGAGAAACAAAAACAACGAACGGCTCCGCCGTTCGTTGTTTTTGCTGTTAGCTGTCAGCTGTAGGCTTTTTCAATGCGCCACCGTTATTACAAATATCTTTTTTGCACCATACCTCTTGAGGGTTTTGCTCGCTTCTTTAATTGTTGCTCCTGTGGTTGTAACATCATCAAGTAAAATTATATTTCTTTTTCTGATTTCGTGCGGATTTCTTACTGTAAAGCAATTCTTCAAATTGTTTAATCTTTCTTTTTTATTTTTCGAGCGGGATTGAGGTGGAGTATTTTTTATTTTTATTAAAATATTTTTTTTAAAAATAAAAGAAGAATTATTATCTAGCAAACTCATTTCTTCAGCAATTAATTCAGATTGGTTAAACCCTCTTTCCCTGAGGCGGGACTTTGAAAGGGGAATGGGGATAAGGATTGGGTCTGCGAAGTTTGAGAAGGTTTGTAAATCCGACATTTTTTCCAACAGGCGGTCGT
>MFAE01000008.1:57240-74963 GCA_001774495.1 Candidatus Campbellbacteria bacterium RIFOXYC2_FULL_35_25
CGCAAATCTTTTTTTTCCTCTAAATTTTAGCGACCAAATAGCTTGTTTGATTAGTTCGTTTTCATATTCAAAAATCGCCAAAACATCGTCATCATCGTGCACGGCATGTCGCACTTCTAAAAATAACTCCTCAGCAGTAAGTATATCCAATCTTCTTTGTAGGGTATTCCGTGGAAAAATTAAATCCAAGAAATTATCAAACATTGTCTTTATATTCATGTGAAATAGTTCAACTTATTAATACTATTGTTAATAATATAATATAATACAAAATATTTTTTGTGTTATACTTTATTTGTAATTTATTATAAATTACTGAAAATTTTATGGGAAATCTTTTAAAAAACTTATTCGCTAAAAAGGGTGATAGCTTTTTAGGTGTTGATATTGGCGATTCTTCCATTAAGGTTGTTCAGTTAAAAAAAGTAAAAGGGGTTGTTGTTTTAGATACTTACGGTGAGTTAGCCTTGGGCCCTTATGCAAATATAGAAAAAGGAAGAGCTACGAGTTTATCTTCCAGTGATATCGCCAAAGCTTTGGTCACTTTAATCAAAGAGTCTAGTATAAACACTAACGATTGTGGGGTTTCTATTCCATTAAAGTCTAGTTTGATTTTTGTAATGAGTTTGCCTAATGTTTCGGAAAAACAATTAGCCCAGATGATACCGATTGAGGCCAGAAAATACATCCCCGTTCCTATTGCCGAGGTTGATCTCGATTGGAGGGTTATCCACCATGAAGAAACCAAAGTTTCTAGTTTTATGTCTGATGATAACTCGGATGATAAACCTCTTGGATATGAAAGCTCTGGGAAAAAAGAAAAAATCGATGTTTTGGTTGTAGCCATTCACAAAGATACGATTTTAAAACAGAAAGAAATTATTGAGGGAGCTGGTTTAAACTTAGCTTTCCTTGAAATTGAAATCTTTAGCACAATCAGATCTGTTGCCGGGCAGAATATATCAGTTTTTTCAATCTTAGACATGGGCTCTAGTGTTTCTAAATTATATATTATCGAAAAAGGCATAATACAAGACTCACACATTATTGATAGGGGGTCCCAAGATATTACTTTAAATATATCTAGATCTTTGGGAATTAGTGTTGCTGATGCTGAAGAACAAAAAAGAAAAATCGGGGTTGAGTATTCCCAGCCTTTTGAAAAAGAAGTGTCAGACATTGTTTCTTCTAACATGGAATATATTTTGATAAGTGCTAATAGAATTTTATTAAATTATCAAAAGAAACGCAAAAAAAGTATAGACAAGCTGTTCATTACTGGTGGAGGAGCTATCGCGAAAGGGCTGACACCTTTTTCTGCATCTATTGTTGATGTCGATATTGAAATTGCTGATCCTTTTGGAAAAATAGAAACCCCTGCTTTCCTAGACACGCTCCTTAAACAGGTTGGCCCAGAATTTGCAGTAGCCATAGGTCTCGCAACAAGAGGGCTCCAACAGTTTAAAGATTAGTTTAAATAAGTTTTGCACAATTGTATACATCCTTTTTTGTTGTATAATAATATAAATGGATAGGATTAATTCAAACTCATCTTTTATACCCCAAAAAGCTTATTCGACAGGAGCAAAACCTGTTAGGTCTATTGATTTGGTTTTTGTTATTGCTTTGCTTTTATTTTCTTTGTCCGTTATTTCGGCTTTAGGAGTTTTCTTGTATAAAAATATTTTGGAAAATAAAATTGTGCAAAGTTCAGACTTACTCGAGGGAGAGAGGGAAAATTTTGATGTTTCCACAATAAAACAACTTTCACTGCTAGACAAAAGAATTAAGTCTACAAAAAGATTATTAGACGAACATGTTGATTTAATTGGATTCTTTGAGGCTCTTGAAGTACACACTTTAAAAAATATTCAATTCATGGATTTGGACCTTAAATTAAACGAAGACAACAGCGCAACTGTAAATATGAAGGGCGTTTCGAGGAATTATGCTGCTATAGCTTTACAATCTGATGTTTTTGGAGAACATCCGCTTATTAAAGATCCCATCTTTTCCAATCTTAGTGTCGATGATTTGGGGGGGGTTAATTTTGATTTTTCTGCAAAAATTGATGGCTTACTAATTTCATATAGAGAGAGAATTAAATAAATTTTTATGTTTAACCGATTTATATTTCAAATATTTTTAATACTAATTTCAATCGGACTTATTGTTCTGTACGTAAACCCTACTTACAAAAAGATAAAAGATTTAAATTTAGAAAATTCTAAATATTCTACAGCCCTCAACACATCAAAAGAACTTGGGGCTATCCGTGATCAAAAAGTTGAAATATACAACTCTTTCACTAGTGAGGATTTAGAAAAGTTGAAAAAAATGTTACCCGATACTGTGGATAATGTTAGATTAGTTATGGATATTAATAACCTTGCTCTAAGTCATGACATTGTAATAAAAGACACCGAAGTTCACACATCAGATGGACAAAACCAGGGGAATAGCGACGCCCAATTTAATGATCCTTTGGAATACGGTTTTGTAACATTAGATTTTTCTTTCACCGCTTCTTATGATGACTTTATGGCTTTCATTTCAGATATCAAAAGTAGTTTAAGATTGGTAGACATAGTTTCTTTAGGAATGAGTACAGTAGGCGATGAGGAAGAGGTTTATAAATATAATCTTAGTGTAAGAACCTATTGGTTAAAATAAAAATATGAAAAATAAAAAAACAACACCAGGATTAATAATTATTTTAACACTTACTTTTTTGAGTATGGGGATTTTTGCAACCAGGGCCAGTACGGAACCGTTGTTGGTAGCAGAAAGCAATAATACAATTTTAGGAGAAGAGAGCCTGGTTACCTTGGTCTTGCAAGTTAAAAATCTTGAATTGGATGGGAGTATTTTTGAAGACAAAGCTTTTATTGGTTTAAAGGATTTTGGGATTGAGATTGTAAAACAGCCCGTAGGAAGAATAAACCCGTTCAGAGTTGTTGGGGTGGATGATGTTGCTGAAGAGGTCGTTTTGACAGTACCAGCACCAGAGTTGGAAGTCGTTCCAGCTGATAACAATGATTCATTTTTTATGCTTATCGACGAGGGGATTTAAAGGTTTATAGCTTGTGACTTATTTGCAAACCAATTTTTTATTTTTATGGAGATTTTAGATATATTATCAGAAAGAGGGATTATTGATAAAGAAGTAATCCCTTCTTTAGAGAAAGAGATTACTTCATCTCATCGATTTATTGATGATGTCTTATCCGAAATAGGGGTTAGCCCTGAGGACATCCTAAGCGCCAAAGAAAAATATTTTAAGCTCCCTTCTAGGAGAATTGATGTCAAAAATCTCTCTCTAGGTATATTAGAAAAAATTCCAGAGAAATCGGCTGAATATTATAAATTTGTTCCCTTAGCGGTTGATGCCGAGGGTTTCTTGGAGGTAGGTATTGTTGACCCAGATAATATGGAGGCACGTGACGCTTTGCAATTTATTTCTTCTAAAAATAATATGCCATTTAAGCTTTTCCTGATAACTGTTGGCGATTATAATTCTATTTTTGAAGGTTACAGTAGTCTGCACGGAGAGGTTAACCAGGCTTTAGACGAGTTTGGCTCTGAATTATCAGCTGATGAAGAACTTAACAAAAGTTTAACTAAGTCAGAAAAAAAATTAGATACAAAAATAATAGAAGAGGCACCGGTAACGAAAATTGTTGCAACAATATTAAGATACGCGGCTGATGGGAACGCCTCAGATATCCACGTTGAGCATGTTGGTGATAAAGTCAGGGTTAGATTTAGGGTTGATGGATTGTTGCATACTAGCTTGGTTTTGCCAGTTTCTGTCCACAGTGCTGTTGTTGCAAGAATTAAGGTTTTATCTAACATGAAATTAGATGAAAAAAGAAAACCACAGGATGGCCGTTTTTCCGCCCGTATCGAAAATAGAAAAGTTGATTTCAGAGTCTCAACCTTTCCTGCTTATTATGGAGAGAAGGTGGTTATGAGAATCTTAGAGTCAGAAAAAGGGGTAAAAAAACTAGAAGAAACTGGTTTGACCAAGGATAACCTGGAGAAAGTTAAAAGGGCTTTGAGCAGGCCTTACGGCATAATTCTTATTTCAGGCCCTACTGGTTCTGGTAAATCAACCACTCTTTACTCAATGCTGAATGAAATGGACAGGGAGGGAAAAAATGTCTTGAGCTTGGAAGATCCTGTAGAGTTTAATATTGAAGGGGTTAGCCAGTCACAAGTTAAGCCTGAAATAGGTTATACTTTTGCAAGTGGTTTAAGAACTGTTTTGAGACAAGACCCTGATGTTATAATGGTTGGGGAGATACGAGATAAAGAAACAGCAGCCCTTGCTGTTCAAGCTGCTCTTACTGGGCACCTTGTTTTATCAACAATACACACCAATGACGCGGTTGGGGTTATCCCTCGTTTGATTGAAATGGGGGTTGATCCTTTTTTAATTGCTCCTACCTTAGTATTAGCGATGGCACAAAGGCTTGCCCGTGAACTTTGTCCAGGTTCTGGTGAAGCCATGCCTATCGAGGGGAGCATTAAGTTAATGATAGAAAAGGAGTTTAGTAATTTACCAAAAGAAGTGAGGGAAAAAATTAAAATTCCTGAAAATGTTTACAAAGCTTCTTCTACCGCAGAATGCCCTTCGGGGACAAAGGGAAGGTTGGCCGTTTTTGAAGTTATAGAAATGAACAAAGAATTAGAGAACGCTATTCTAAAGACCCCAAATAGCACCGAAATTGAGAAATTAGTAAGAAGCCAGGGTGTCTTCACCATGAAAGAAGACGCTATCTTCAAAGCTTTTGATAAGAAAATACCCTTTGAAGAAGTCAGCAAATTATAATATAATCATTACATACTATGGATAAAAATAAAAAATATAAAATACTGCTTGTTGATGACGATAAATTTTTAGTTGATATGTATTCTCTTAAATTTAAAGAGAGTGGCTTAGAAGTCGAGGCTGTTTTTGGAGCCCAGGAAGCATTAGAAAGAATTAGGGAAAATGATAATTTTGATATTATTATTCTTGATTTAATTATGCCCGGAATGGACGGATTTGGTCTACTGGAAAATATAAGAAAGAAAAAGTTAGCCGAAAATTCCGTTTTGATAGTCTTATCTAATCAAGGGCAGAGATCAGACATTGACTGCGCGGAGAAGTTTAATGTAGACGGTTATATTATAAAGGCTAGTACAATTCCTTCTGAGGTTTTAACTAAGGTTTTAGAAATAGCAGATAATAAGTTTGGTAAATAAATTTTATATGAATGGTAAAAAAAAATTAGAGGATTTAATTGATCACGTTGTTAAGGAAGGTGGCTCTGATTTGCACCTTGCAGAGGAGAAGCGCCCAGCTATTAGGGTTACTGGGTCGTTGGTTCAATTAATTAAGTATGACCCTTTGACCCAAGCAGATATTATGGAATTTTTGTCTGAAATGTTGACCCCGAAAAATAAGGAAAAATTCTTACTGGAAAAAGAAGTAGATTTTTCTTATACGAGTTCCGATGTTAGATTTAGAGGGAACTGTTTTTTTCAGAGAGGTCTCATTGGTATCGCCCTGAGACTTATTCCAAAGCAAATAAAAACAATTGAGGATCTCCATTTACCAAGCATTTTAGAAAGTTTTGCCCAGAAACAACAAGGCTTTTTCTTAGTGGCGGGTCCTGTTGGACAAGGAAAATCGACAACATTGGCCTCTTTGATTGAGCTTATAAACAGAGAGAGATCTGAACATATTGTAACGATTGAAGACCCGATTGAGTACGTCTACGAAGCTAAAAAATCAATCATTGACCAAAGAGAGGTGGGGATTGATACAAAGGATTTTGCCCAAGGGCTAAAATCAATGTTTAGACAAGATGTGGATGTCGCCTTAATCGGAGAGATGAGAGGGCCTGAAACAATCGCTGCCGCAGTGACTGCCGCAGAGACAGGACACTTAATTTTTTCAACCCTCCACACTAATACAGCTTCCCAGACGATCGACAGAATCATAGATTCTTTTCCTGCTGAACAACAAAATCAAATCTGCGTCCAATTATCTAACAGCCTTACTGGTATTTTGTCGCAGAGGTTAATTCCGAGAATTTCTGGTGGGTTAATTCCAGCTTATGAATTGCTTATAAATAATAAGGCGATAGCTAACTTGATAAGGGAAAGAAGGACTTACGAAATCGACTCCGTTATAGAGACCAGTTCTCAGAAAGGAATGATGAGTTTAAATAAATCTTTGGCTGATTTAGTTAGAAATGGGGAGATAACTATCGAAAATGCTTACAAGCATTCCACCAATGTAAATATGCTTGAAAAATTAATTTAATTTATGTTATTTAAATATAAAATTGTAGATAAAGACGGAGAAAATAAAGAGGGCCAAATCGAGGCCGTCAATGTTGATATTGCTATTAATTCCTTACAAGACAGGGGGTTTGTTGTTGTTGCTATTAACTCAGCAGAAAAAAAAGAATTTATAAATATTTCTCTTTTTGAAAAAGTATCAAATAAGGAAATTGTTATTTTATCGAGGCAAATATCTACTTTGTTTGAAGCCCAGGTTTCAATTCTTCGTATCTTCCGTTTGCTCTCGTCTGAGTCGGATAATCCTTTGTTGAGAAAAAAACTTTCTATAATTGCTGATGATATCCAAGCAGGAAGTTCTATTGCAGCATCCCTTGCGAGACACCCAAAAGTTTTTTCTGATTTTTATGTAAGCATGGTGGCCGCGGGGGAAGAGTCTGGTCAATTAAGTAAAACATTTATGTATTTGGCCGATCACCTCGACAGGTCTTACGAATTAATGTCAAAAGCTAAAAATGCTTTAATTTACCCACTTTTTGTTATTGGTGTTTTTGCTATTGTTATGATACTGATGTTTACTGTTGTTATCCCCAAAATTAGTGCTATTTTGGTTGAGTCGGGGCAAGAAATACCTTTCTTTACGCAGATGGTCCTGTCCGTCAGTAATTTTTTGATAGATTATGGTATTTTCCTACTCGTCGCTCTAGTCATAGGAGGTTTCTTTTTGTACCGATTTACAAAGTCCAACGTTGGGAGTTTATCTTTCTCCAGGTTTAAAATATCTATTCCCTATATTGGTGGTTTATACCAGAAACTTTACTTGGCC
The DNA here is from genome assembly GCA_001774495.1 of Candidatus Campbellbacteria bacterium RIFOXYC2_FULL_35_25. Lineage (GTDB taxonomy): Bacteria > Patescibacteriota > Minisyncoccia > Phycocordibacterales > UBA12079 > UBA12079. The sequence goes on from MFAE01000008.1 coordinate 64,361, forward strand.
AGGATTGCCGGAAATATAAACACAATGGTTGTTAGTGGTATCCCTATTGTTAAAACCTTAGAGAGTACCGCCAGTGTTGTAGATAATGCGGTTTATAAAAATATATTGTTGGAATCTGCACAGAAAATAAAAGATGGAAAATTAATATCAGAGGCACTAGGCGATTACCCAGAAATCCCTAGTATTATGATTCAAATGATGAAGATAGGAGAAGAAACTGGCGAATTGGGAAGAATCCTTGCCACTTTGTCTAAGTTTTACGAAAGAGAGGTTGATAATGCTGTCAACACTTTGGTAAGCTTAATTGAGCCAATTTTGATTGTGGCCCTTGCTCTTGGGGTAGGAGTTCTTTTGTCCGCCGTACTTATTCCTATATATAATATTTCGGGGGGAATGTAGGGGAAAACGAATCATGAATCAAGAATTGTGAGTCACGAATTGACAAAGAAAAATTTGCGAAGCAAATTTTTGCGTCTAGTTTGACACTATTCCTTAATAGAGACTGTTTTTCGTGGCTAACAGAGGTGGAGTTTCAAGGAGTTCTTGCGAAGGTCTTAAATAGATGAATTTTGGTTCCGCCCAAATTCATCTCCATAATTCACGATTCCTGATTCATAATTCATAATTTTTATTTTTACCCCTCACCTTTCTTTCCCAAAAGAAAGGCATGTGGACAAACTTTCTACCTAATTGGCTTATCCACAATTTCGTTTAAAAAAGTCTTATTTTGTTATATAATAAACAGATAAAAATAAGAAGCTTTAAATTGTTTTATACGGTTTAAGGTGGAAGGAGGTCGAATTTTGTTATTTGTTAAAAGCAAATAAAAAATCTTGATAAAAAAGCCCCTCCTTAGTTTTAATTTAGTTATTAAAATTGAGGAGGGGGTTTACCCCAAGATTTAACAAATTTATTATTAATAATTTTTTATAAAAAATATTATGCAAAAACAAAAAGGTTTTACATTGATTGAGCTTTTGGTAGTTATTGCTATCATAGGTATCCTTTCATCCGTGGTTATGGCTTCTTTAAACAGTGCCAGAGAAAAAGCAAGAGATGCTAAGAGAATAGCTGATCTTCAACAAATGCAATTGGCTTTGGAAATGTACTATGATGATAACTCAGGTTATCCATTGACAGCTGCTTTTACAGCCGCAAACATGGCAGACTACCTTCCAGCTATCCCAACAGATCCCCTAAACGTTGCTTACGTTTACACGGCAACAGTTGCTACTGATTATTGTTTAAGTGCAACAATAGAAGGAACAAATATTCCTGATAATGATGCAGATTGTCTAGCAGGAGCCCAAATTTATTCCGTAGCTCCCTAACTTTTAGGAAATTTATTTTCAAAACAAAAAAAACACCGTGGAAGCGGTGTTTTTTTGTTTGCTGGAAAATTTATTGAATATGTTAGGCTTTTTATTATGCTTAAGGGCTTTAGTCTATATTTAGAAAAAACAAGGTTTTAAACAGATATTTTTTGTGAAATAAAGGTATAATAACAAAGAAGTTTACAGAAGACAGTTAACAGTAAACAGTTTTTAAATTAAACAAATTTTAGCTTTACTAAAATCACATCTGTAAACTGTTATCTGTAAACTGTAAACTTACACATTAAAATTTTTAAATGAAAGAATAAGTTTTTTTAAATATGTTTTATCCACAAATTAGTGTATTTATCTTCGGCCTTATTATAGGGAGTTTCCTCAACGTTGTCATCCTCCGTATTGGAAAAAAAACCCTGGCAGGGAGGTCAGCTTGTGTTTCTTGTGACAAGACATTGTCTTGGTATGAACTTATTCCAGTAATTAGTTTTCTAATTCAAAAAGGAAAATGTCGCGGGTGTGGGGAAAAAGTGTCTTGGCAATATCCTACAGTAGAGATCTTAACCGGGATAATGTTTTTGGCCATCTATAATTTACAACTTACAGTTAATGGCAATGAATTTATCCAGCTATCAGCTATTAGCTATAAGCTATTAATCCCAGTATTTTATCTTTGGACAATTTTCTCTATTCTCATTGCCATAACTATTTATGATATTCAGCACAAGATAATCCCTGATAGTTTGGCTTTTATTTTTGCAGGTCTGTCTTTCTTAGGTTTGTTATTTTTAGGAACAATTCCTATTACAACACTAAATCTTTTGTCAGGATTAATTTTAGCGACGCCTTTTGCGCTTCTTTGGTTAGTATCAAAGGGTTGTTGGATAGGATTGGGAGACGCCAAGCTAGCCTTGGGAATTGGTTGGTTCATGGGATTAACCGATGGAATCTCTTCTATTATTTTAGCGTTTTGGATTGGTTCTATTTTTGGTCTCGCACTGATTCTTTCTTCAAAGTTACCCTCATTGTTTTTTAAGGACAAAAATTTTACAATTAAGAGTGAAATACCTTTTGCCCCTTTTTTGATTCTGGGAATGGTTTTGGTTTTCTTTTTTGGTTGGGATGTTTTGGGCCTGAAGCTTCTAGTGAGTAGTTGGTAGTGAGTAGTGAGTAGAAATTAAAATTTTTATTTTAAATATGAAAATCAAATCGTATAAAGATTTAATCGTTTGGCAAAAATCAATTGATTTAGTTATATTAATTTATAAATTGACTAAAAAATTTCCGAAAGAAGAAATGTACGGGTTATCATCTCAGATGAAAAGAGCTGGAGTTTCTATTTCTTCAAATATTGCAGAAGGAAGCAGAAGGGGAACAAAAAAAGATTTTAGACACTTCCTACTTAACTCTTTTGGTTCAGGAGCAGAACTAGAAACACAGATTAAAATTTCGAAAGAATTATTATTGGTTGATGAGAAGGAATTTGTTAAAATTGATGGTATATTAAATGAAGTAATGAAAATGTTAAATAAACTTATAAGTGGGTTAGAAGATAATAACAAATAAATAGATGCCAAATAATAAATCAGAAAAAAAACTACTCACTACTCACTACTCACTACCAACTAAATCCGGTTTTACCATGGTTGAATTAATGGTCACTATTTCTATTATGGTTATTATTTCTACTGTTCTTTTGTTTAACCACTCCCGTTTTGGGAATAACATTACTTTGGAGGATTTATCTTACCAAGTGGCTTTGACAATAAGACAGGCGCAGTCTTATGGAATGAATGTTAAAGGTTCTGGAGCTGGTGCAGGGGATTTCGATTATGCCTACGGGGTTCATTTTGATAATACTACCCCGGCCAATTCACAGTCTTTTATTTTATTTGTCGATAGCACTGCTGATGGTGTTTATAATGGTCCCTCTGAGTATTTAGATACTTACAATATTACCCAAGGTAATTTTATTGAGTGGTTGTGTGTTGATGCACAATGTAGTAACCCCGAAACGGCATCAGATGGGCAAGTTGATATTACCTTTCGTCGTCCTAATCCAGATGCTCTTATAAGAAAAAGTGGGGTAGCAGGCCTTCGAGGGATGGCTGAAATTTATGTATCCTCATCCGATAGTTCCCTCAAAAAAAGAGTTATTAATGTTACGAATACGGGGCAGATTTCTATTTCTGTCTATTAGTTTTACATATTATGTCTTTATTTAATTTTTTCAAAAAAAGGAATAACAAGAAGGGATTCATGTTACTTGAGATGATAGTCTCTGTTGGGCTTTTTAGTGTTGTTATGACAATTGGAATGGTTTCTTTACTTAATATAGTTAATGCTAATAAAAGAGCTCAGTCTTTTAAGATTGTTGCGAATAATTTAAATTTAGCACTGGAGAGTATGTCTAGGGATATAAGGTTTGGGTATGATTATGAAGATGTATATGGTGCAAACTCGTTTACTTTTACTAGGCCAGGAGGGGTAAATGTTACTTATTCTTTGTCTGGGGGAAGTGTCTTCAAAACAGTTTCAGGTTTTCCTGCGGCTAGCATTACCGCCGTAGATATTGTTATTGAGAACCTTTCTTTTTATGTGAAAGGAGCCCCGGTTGGAGATAATTTACAGCCAAAAGTTATTATAGTTATTAATGGTTATGCTGGTTATGAGAGTGGGGAGAAAACTTATTTTGCTCTACAAACATCAGTTTCACAGAGATTTATAAGCTCTTAATTTATGTATAAAAACAAAAAAATAAAAAAAATATTTTGGTTTTATCAAAATTCAACACTACCAACTACCAACTACCAACTACCAACTAGTTCTGGTTTTACTTTAATTGAAACGTTGGTGGCGATTGGTGTTTTACTTTTATCTATCACTGGTCCTCTGTTATTAGCTAAACAAGGAATTTCTACCTCCGTAACTGTTAAAAATCAATTAATCGCATCCTATCTTGCTCAAGAAGGTGTTGAATATATAAAAAATATTCGAGATCAAAATTTTATAAATGATAATGCGATGTCTTCTGGATTGGCTAATTGTTTCGGTGCTAATAAGTGCAGAATTGCACCATTTGGAGTTGGTGTTTCATCTTGTGGTGCCACTTGTGAAGTTTTAAGAAAGAATGCTACGGATGGTCGTTATGGTTATCCAGGAACTTGGGCCCCTACAAATTTTACTAGAGACATAACAATTGATAATTCAGGGCTACCCCAAGAAATGACTGTGGTGGTTGAGGTAAAGTGGACGCAAGGAACTGCCACCAAAAATCTTGTTTTAAAAGAAACACTATTTCAATTAAAAGATTAAAAAATGATTTTTATAAATAAACAAAAAAATAACCCTGCATCAAAAACTGGTACTTCCCTGAGAAGTAAGCGAGGGTTTGTATTATTGTTTGCCTCGATAATATCAAGTCTTTTTTTGCTCATAGGGTATTCCATTTTTAATATTTCAATAAAGGAGTTAGCCTTAACTTCAGGGAGCAAAGAATCCCAGATTGCTTTTTTTGCCGCAGACACGGCTATGGAATGTGCTTTGATGTGGGATTTAAATCCTAATGGATTTGCAGAGAGTATTTTTGGTTATTGGGATGTGTCGGATGTTTTTCAAGACCCAGTGGCGATAAATAGTGTTGCCCCTTGTTTGGGTGCTGACATCACGAATCCTGCAGTTGGGTGGTTGCCTACTGGTTGGGTAGTTACCCCTATTGCTGATGGTGTCGAAATAGTTTTCGATGTTGGACCAGTAGGGGGTCCTTGTGCTTCAGTTGTTGTGACAAAAGAAAAAGTAGGTGTTTTGCCTTCTACTACCCGCATCGAGTCTCGGGGGTATAATACTTGTGATATCACCAATCCTAGAAGAGTAGAAAGGGGTATAGTATTTGGTTATTAAAATGAAAGTAAATGAAGATATCTTAGAAAGACTAAATAAACTTAAAAAAACGATAAATTACCACCGTTATCTTTATCATGTTTTGGATAAACAAGAAATTTCCGAAGAAGCACTGGATTCATTAAAAAATGAGCTCTATAAAATAGAACAGGAATATCCAGAACTTATCACCCTCGATTCTCCTACCCAAAGAGTTGCGGGAGAACCTTTGAAAGAATTTAAAAAGATAGTTCACAAAATCCCACAATGGTCTTTCAATGACGCCTTTACTGAGGAAGATATTTTTGATTTCGATGCACGGGTAAAAAGATTTTTAGGGGAAAACAAAAAAGTAATTTATACTTGCGAGTTGAAAATAGATGGTTTGAAAGTTGTTTTGGAATACAAAAATGGAATACTAAAAACCGCTGCGACTCGGGGGAATGGTAAGGTGGGGGAAGATGTAACCACCAATATAAAAACTATTGAATCTATTCCACTCAGACTAAATAAAGACACAGATATTATTGTGGAGGGAGAAGTCTGGATGGGAAAAAAAGTTTTTGAATCGTTAAATAAAGAAAAATCAAAAAATAAAGAAGCACTTTTTGCTAATCCTCGTAATGTTGCCGCGGGTACTATCCGCCAACTTGATTCGAGAATAGTAGCTCAAAGAAAGTTAGATTGTTTCATTTATGATATTGCTCGTTTAGAAGGGGGAGTCCCTGGGGAGCAATTTAAAGAATTAGAGTTGCTGGGAGAGCTGGGTTTTAAAGTTAATAAACATTTTAAATATTGTAAAGATATTCAGGAAGTTATTAATTTTTGGAAAGACTGGCAAAAGAAAAAAGACAAAGAGGACTATTGGATTGACGGAGTTGTTATTAAAGTAAATGAAAAGGAATTACAAGACAAGTTGGGTTATACGGGGAAAGCTCCACGCTTTGCAATTGCGTTTAAGTTTCCAGCTGAGCAAGTTACGACAGTTGTTGAGGATATTGTTCTACAAGTGGGCAGAACGGGCGTTTTGACCCCTGTAGCGCACCTAAAACCAGTTTCTGTGGCGGTTTCTGTTGTTTCTCGAGCCACTCTTCATAATGAAGACGAAATCAAGCGTTTAGACGTTAGAATAGGGGATACTGTTGTTTTGCAGAAGGCAGGAGATGTTATTCCTCAAATCGTTTCTGTGTTAAAAGAAATGAGGATCGGTAAAGAAAAAGTTTTTAAATTTCCTGCATTTGTTGAGGCTTGCGGTGGAGATGGGAGAATTGAAAAAATTCCAGGGCAAGTGGCTTATCGTTGTGTAAATAAAAATTCTTTTGAACAGCAAAAACGAAAATTTCACCATTTTGTTTCTAAGAAAGCATATGACATTGATGGTTTGGGCCCAAGTATCATCGATGTGTTGTTAGAAGAAAATTTAATTTCTTCTTTTGATGATATTTTTTCTCTAAAAAAAGGAGACCTCTTGGTCTTGCCCAGATTTGCTGAAAAATCAGTCGATAATTTATTGGAAGCCATTGAGAATGCAAGGAAAGTAGACTTGGCAAAATTTTTAGTTGGTCTTTCGATTGACCAAGTGGGCGAAGAAACAACTATTGATTTGGCAAATCATTTTGGTTCTTTAGAAAAAATAAAAAATGCTAGCTTAGAAGAACTTGAAAGCGTCTATGGTATTGGAGACGTGGTAGCAAAATCAATTTATGATTGGTTTAGAAATGAAAAAAATCAACACTTGCTCGAGAGACTTCTCCGGGAAGTAAAAATTCGCAGTAACCGGGTTATTGAGGGAAGTGCCACGGGAAATAAATTGAAAGGTAAAAAATTTGTTTTAACAGGGACCATGGAAAAAATGACACGAGATGAAGCGAAAGATAAAATTCGTGCTTTGGGTGGAAGCATTTCTGGGGCAATTTCAAAATCAATAGATTTCTTGGTAGTAGGGGATAACCCAGGAAGCAAGCTAGATAAGGCGACAGAGTTGGGAGTGGAGGTTTTGGATGAAGAAGAATTTCTAAAATTACTGGAGTAATTTTAGAATCAAGAATCAAGAATCATGAATTATGAATTATGAATTATGGAGATGAATTTTACTTCGCAAAATTCGTCTCAACGTCTTTGCGAGGACGAAGCCCGAAGCAATCCAGAGTTTCGGCGAGGCAAGGCCTCGGGTAGTAATTTTCGAAGCAATCCAGAATTTATCCTAAACAATTTAATTAGTGAGTTAAGTTATTTAAAAAATGAAAGCCCCGCGAGATGCGGGGCTTTGGAGGGATTGGGCAGAAGAACCGTGGCTAACAGCCAGTAGAATTCATTCCGGCCTCTTAGTCAAGAAGCCTCTTTCATCTCCTGGGTCACCCTTTCGGCGAATCGGACAATCTCGGCATTTTCCGGATTGTTTTTGAAGACAGTCAGAGCTTCCAGTCCTTGCTCTGTGGGTTCTCCCAGCGACAGGAAGCCATAAGCCGCCACTTGGGTGTTTGGGTTATGGTCCTCGGCCAGAATCTTAATGAGGATTTCTTCTGCCGCTGAGGAATCTTCTCCTCCTGTGCAAAAAATGGTGCCGACCTCGTTTGCCAAGAGTCCCACCGGGAGAGACCATTTCCCCTCGCAACAACCCTCGGAAAAAACCCGAGGGGATGAAAGTTGAGCCAGCAATTCCTTCAAGGTTAACTTCGTCTGTCTTTTCATTGTGGTTTCTCCAGAGTTTAACTTTTTTAGATAACAAATTTCCTGTTTTTTAGGTTAGCATCATACAGGCAGTTTGTCAATACTTTATACTTACTACTTAATACTTTATACTTAGTTTTATTATGGAAATAAAAGACATCGAAAAATTGGCTGAACTTGCGAGGATTGAAATGTCTCAACAAGAAAAAGAAAAAATCCTTGGAGAAATGGATTCTATTTTAGGTTTTATTGACCAGATTCAGGGTGCCAAAGTTGATATAAATGGAAGAGAGGCTGGAGAAGTTAGGAACATAATGAGAGAAGATGGAGACCCTCACGAGAGCGGAAAGTATACGAAGGATATCCTGAAAGGGGCCCCAAAAACTAGAGATGGGTATGTTGAGGTTAAAAAGATTTTATAAAAATGACAAAAATAAATTTAACAGATTTAACTATAAGAAAAGCACATGAGGCGATGAAAACTGGTGATTTTTCTGCGCGGGAATTAACCCAAACTTATTTAAACAAAATCACAGAAGTAAATCCAAACTTGAATGCTTATTTACACCTTTTTGATGGCGCTTTGAAACAAGCCGATGAAGCCGATAAAAGGTTCAAAGATGGAACTGCCGAACTTTTGACAGGTATTCCGATGGCTATTAAAAATAATATTTGTATTAAGGGAGAAATTACAACGGCCGCCTCAAAAATTTTGGAAAATTATAGAGCCATCTATGATGCAACTGTAATAGAAAAATTAAGAAAGGCTGGTGCTGTTTTTCTTGGGGGGACAAATATGGATGAATTTGCTATGGGTGGTTCAACAGAAAATTCAGCATATGGCGTTACAAAAAACCCTTACGATGACACCAGAGTCTCTGGAGGTTCTTCTGGTGGTTCGGTTGTGGCTGTTGCTATGGATGGATCTTTGGCGTCTCTTGGTACAGATACTGGCGGGTCTATTAGACAGCCGTCTAGTTTTTGTGGGACAGTTGGATTAAAAACAACTTACGGGAGAGTTTCTCGCTACGGTGCTATTGCTATGGGGTCTTCGTTGGATCAGATAGGTCCAGTTACGAAAAATGTTGCTGATGCAGAAATTATTTTTGATTGTATCAAGGGTGATGATGATATGGACAGTACTACTATTCCAGAAAATTTAATTAAAGAACTGAAAGTAAAAGAGAAAATGACAATTGGTATCCCACGACATTTTATGAAGGAGGGGATTGATGAAGATGTGATGAAAAATTTTGATGAGTCGATAGAAAAATTAAAATCATTGGGGCACGTAATAAAAGATATTGAGATACCAAATATTGATTATGCTTTAGCAACTTATTACATAATTATGCCAGCAGAAGTTTCCACAAATTTATCCCGGTTTGATGGAGTAAGATTTGGTCTTTATAAAGATGGGGGGGAAAATCTTTTACAGGATTATATGAAAACTAGGGCGGAAGGTTTTGGTCCCGAAGCTAGAAGAAGAATAATTTTGGGCACTTATGTCTTGTCCGCTGGTTATTATGATGCTTATTACGACAAGGCTACAGCCTTGAGAGAGGTAATGAAAAAAGATTTTACAAAAGCTTTCGAAGAAGTGGATATCATATTAACACCTACAGCTCCTACTCCGGCTTTCAAAATCGGGGAAAAATCAGATGACCCAGTACAGATGTATTTGTCAGATATTTTTACAGTTTCGGCTAACATGGTAGGAGTGCCCGCTTTGGCTGTGCCGTCAGGTTTTACAGAAAGAGATTCAAAACAACTTCCGTTAGGAATTCAATTTATGGCTCCTTGGATGGGAGAGAATATTTTATTTGAAATAGGAAAAGATTTTTTGGGAGAAAAATAATTTTTTTATTTTTTTTATCTACCTTTGATTGAAATTATAAACTTTTAACTTTGTACCTTCTCCATTATACTTACTATATGCAACACTCACCCCTCGTAAGTTTTTTAAATATTGAAGATCTTTTTTATAGAATTTTTACTTATATAAAAACTCTTAACTCAGATGGTTTGATTGGTTGGATTACTTCTCATTGGTCATTGGTTATTTTTATCTCTTTGCTTCTGAGTGCATTTGTTTTTATTGGAATAATTTATTTGCATATTAAGTTGAAGGAAGTGGCAAAAAAAGATGCAAAGATTTTTGATACTGTTGTTGTCTATGATGATAGCCATGACGCCGATTCTAAGAACGAGCGCTGGTTAAGTATTTTAAGAAGATTAGACTTTGATTCTGAGACTGAATGGAAGTCTGCAATTTTGGATGCCGATATTATTTTAAATGAGATGACAACCAAGATGGGTTATCATGGTGAAAGTTTGGGGGAAAGGCTTACAGGGGTTGAAAAAAGTGATTTTCTCACGATTGATTTGGCCTGGGAAGCTCATAAAATTAGAAACATAATTGCTCACGAGGGATCCGAATACTCTATTTCAAAAAGAGAAGCAAAGAGAGTTATCGATTTGTATCGCCAGGTATTTGAAGAATTTGAATTCATATAAGAAGAAATCATATATGTTATAAAATAGAAGGTCATTGCTTTTTGTTGATTTTAGTTATATATTTATACCCAATATCGCGGGTTAGAGGAGTGGTACCTCGGGAGGCTCATAACCTCCAGACGCCTGTTCGAATCAGGCACCCGCAACATGAAATAGTTTAACCCTAATGTGATAGCATTAGGGTTTTACTATTTTACTTGCGGGGGACT
>MFAE01000009.1 GCA_001774495.1 Candidatus Campbellbacteria bacterium RIFOXYC2_FULL_35_25
CCCTCCAGGGCCAGTAAAGGTTCCTGTGTAGGTCGTGGTGGTACTTGGTGAGACGTTTTTTGAACTGTTAGCAGAAACTGAACCGATGCCTTGGTTGATCGAAACTGAGGTTACGTTAGTAGAAGTCCAAGACAAAGTAGAAGAGCCTCCGGCTGTGATAGTGGAAGGGCTAACTGTCATATTACAGGTAGGGGCGACAGGTGGTATATATTTAAATAAAGCACAGATTGGATAAACACTATTAGCACTTGACGTATCGGGGTAAACGCTATGGAAAGCATTTGCATAAGCAACTCCTGCAGGAACAATTAAATTATTATCAACTACTCCAGACCAACTAGCAACAGCTACTTTATCTTGCAGGTCCTGCGTACTAGAAGTTTTTTGTAATAAATTTCCACTGCTATCAGTCAATTCAACATAAAATCTTTCATTGGGTTGAGTGACGCTTACACGAGTACTGTAACCATCGTAAGACATTAACTCTACTCTATAATTACCAGCAGGTATTATTTTAGCAGCAACCTGTCTTGCAGAACTCAAACTACCACTAGATAAAAGCTTAGTTGTCGCGGTATAATTCACAAGAATATCATTAGCTCCTGCTACGAAAGGACAAGAAGGTTTAACAGGGGTCACTGTGATAGTCTTAGAACAAGTAGTACTCCCTCCAGGGCCAGTAAAGGTTCCTGTGTAGGTCGTGGTGGTACTTGGTGAGACGTTTTTTGAACTGTTAGCAGAAACTGAACCGATGCCTTGGTTGATAGTTACGGAAGTAACGTTGGCTGAGGTCCAGGAAAGGGTTGAGGAGTTTCCGTCTACTATGGTTGATGGACTAGCATTCATGGTACAAGTCGGAGCTGGTGATGGTATTTTTTGAAATAAAGCACAAATTGGTATAATACTATTAGAAATTGATGTATCTGGATAAACAGTATGCCAGGACTTAACAGTAACTACGCCTGAAGGAATAGAAAGATTATTATCGACAGTTCCTGACCAAGAAGCACTGGTCACATAATCTTGTAAATCAGGGGTGCTAGAAGTTGTTTGCAAGGTCGAGCCAGAACTACTTATTAATTTAACATAGAACTTTTCGTTAGGCTGTGCTGTGGCTGTCGCCCGATTGGAAGAACCGTCATAAGACATTAACTTTACAATATAATTACCTGCAGGAACTGATTTAGAAACAGCTTCGTAAGCAGAGCTTAAACTACCATTAGAAAGAAGGGTTTTACTAAAATTGACAATGACATCGTTTGGTCCTGCCGTAAAAGGACAAGAAGGTTTAACAGGGGTCACTGTGATAGTCTTAGAACAAGTAGTACTCCCTCCAGGGCCAGTAAAGGTTCCTGTGTAGGTCGTGGTGGTACTTGGTGAGACGTTTTTTGAACTGTTAGCAGAAACTGAACCGATGCCTTGGTTGATAGTTACGGAAGTAACGTTGGCTGAGGTCCAGGAAAGGGTTGAGGAGTTTCCGTCTACTATGGTTGATGGACTAGCTGTCATTGTGCAGGTAGGTGCAGGATCGGAACAAGCAGGAGCAACCGTCGTTGCGTGAGTCAAAAGAACAGGTACAAAAAAAGAACCGAAAGAAATGAAACCTAAAATAATCAAAGAGAGTCTGGTAGGACTCACTTTATGTTGTGAATTTTTCATAATTTTTAATACACTTAATAAAATATTAAAAAACAAGCCCTAAACCTTTATTTAACCTATATATATCACAAATAGGGACGAAAGTAAAGGTTTTTACCCTAAAATTATAACAAACGATCCTAAACAAAAAAGTTGACAAAAGTAAACAACTCCTATATGATTTTTTTCAGATGTACAAAATATTTCGGTGATTGGCACCGAAATAAAAAAGTTGTTAGGGGGAAAACATGAAAAAGATGCAAGTAGAAGGTTTGCCAACATTCGTGGCATGTGGAGGCACCGGTATGGGTTGCCTAGCAATTCAACCTCGCGAAGGCGGAGGGTTCGCGATCCTGAACACGAATAATCCGAGCAAGTTGCTCAAGATTTCTGCCAGAAATCTTGCCGCTTTCTTTGGAGTCGTGACGAAAACATCCTCTTGGAGAAGAGATGTTTACCAAGAATGGGGGTTCAAGCTCGAAAGAGGAAGAGACCCCAAAAAAGGTGATCTTTTCCTCGTTTGCAACAGCAACGATGGCTGCCGTGTGGTAGCTTCCGAGGGGGAATGGCAAGAATTTCTCAAAGAAATCGGCAAAGGGCAGTTTGGCGAACTACTTCCTGGTTCACTCCAGCATTAATCCCATAAGGGAAACGAACAAAGGGGCACGCTTAGGCGGGCCCCTTCATTAATTATAGAAACAAAACTTTTAGATGCGTCAATTGTGGAATTTTTAACGTTTCAGCATCATCTGAAGTTGCATAACAATTTGAATAAAGCGTAGCGAAACCAGATATGCAGTGTTGTGTGATGTTAGAATCAAAGACATTAAACGGCTAAATGATCAACAAATCTAAAAGTCTATTAACATACTCTACCAAATTACTATCGCCGTCGTCATAAATTTTAATTTCGCACAACTAAACATTAATATTCGCCATCTTAGCATTCGTTTGAATGAAATTTTTCCTTGGAGCCACTTCGGAACCCATTAATTTATCAAAAACTCTATCGGCTTCTTCCGCATCTTCAATAGTAATTCTTTTCAAAATTCTCTTATCTATATCCATCGTAGTTTCAAATAATTCCTCTGGATTCATCTCACCAAGACCCTTATACCTTTGAATAGAAACTTTCTGTGTCTTTTTTGATTTGTCACCCTTTTTACCACCCTCTTTTTCAGACCCTTCTTCTTCATCTTCTTTCTCCTCCTCATCTATATCTCCATCACTTGGCCCCTCTTCGGCAATTTCTTCCACCGCAGACAAATCAACACCTATTTCTTTCAAATAACTTTCTTTTTCTTCATCAGTGTAAACATACTTAACTGTTTTTCCTTGTTTGATTTTATACAAAGGCGGTTGAGCAACATAGATGTAGCCGTTTTCTATAAGTGACTTAAAGTGGCGATAAAACAAAGTTAGAAGCAAGGCCATGATATGTTCACCATCAACGTCGGCATCGGTCGCGATAATAACTTTATGATATCTCAATTTTTCTATATCAAAAGTATCACCAATAGCAGTTCCTAGAGCTACTACTAAATTTTTTATTTCTTGAGAAGCCAACATTCTATCGAGTCTGGCTCTTTCAACATTTAAAATTTTTCCTCGCAAAGGCAAAATAGCCTGGGTCCTTCTGTCTCTTCCTTGTTTTGCAGAACCACCCGCAGAATCTCCCTCAACAATAAATAATTCAGATTCTTCAGCTTTTCTTGTCTGGCAATCGGCCAACTTCCCTGGTAAAGTCCACCCTTCCAGTGCACCCTTTCTTAAGACGCTGTCTTTTGCTGCTTTCGCTGCTTTTCGCGCCTTCAAAGCCAAAACAACCTTATTTATCATGGCTTTAGCGTCGTCAGGATTCTCCTCTAAGAAAGAGTTGAAGGCTTCGCTAAAAACACTTTCTACCAAACCTCTAGCTTCAACTGTACCAAGTTTTGATTTAGTTTGCCCTTCAAATTGGACGTCTCTCAATTTAACAGAAACTACAGCCGTAAGACCTTCGAGAACATCATCCCCGGTAAAGTTTTCTTCTTTTTCTTTGATAAGATTATTTTTTCTACCGTATGAATTTAGGGCCCGAGTCAAAGCGGTCTTAAACCCAGTTAGGTGAGTTCCCCCTTCTGGTGTTGAAGTATTATTAGCAAAAGAAACTATCCTTGAAGAAATGTCATCTACATATTGCAAAGCCACCTCGACTCCTTCTACTCCGTCAGGACTTTTTTCAACATAAAAAATATTCTTATGTACTGGTTTTTGATTTTGATTATAAAATTCAACCAAAGACAAAAGCCCTCCTTCAAAATAAAAAGTTGTGGAAGGAACTTCTAGCCCCAGCTCACTGAAAAGGAAAGCTTTGCTGTCATCAATCTTTCCCTCGTATTCACGAGCATCAACAACAACGATTTTCATTCCCTTCACAAGATAAGCCTGTTGTCGCAAATGGCCGGTAATTTTTTTCCAATCGTATTCTATTTCTGGGAAAATTAGTGGGTCTGCTTCAAAGGTAACAATAGTTCCATGTTCTTTAGAAGAACCAATCTTTTTAACACTGGCTTTCTTTTTTCCTGCACCATACTCCTGCATGTGGACTCCGCCATCGCGGTGAACCACAACTTTTGTATAAGAAGAGAGTGCGTTTACAACAGAAGCACCTACCCCGTGTAAACCACCAGAAACTTGGTAACCCTCTCCTCCGAATTTACCCCCGGCATGAAGAGTTGTCATAATCGTTTCAAGAGCTGAAACTTTTGTTTGTTTGTGAATATCTACCGGAATACCTCGTCCGTTATCAGTAACTCTAACTCTATTTCCTGGCAAAAGAACTACTTCGGCAATATTGGCATGCCCACCCATAGCTTCATCTCGAGCATTGTCAAAAATTTCCCAAATCAAGTGATGCAACCCCTCTAGCCCTGTCGTACCAATATACATTCCTGGACGTTTTCTTACCGGTTCAAGACCTTCAAGAATTGTGATATCTTGAGCTCCGTATGAGGATTTTTTTGTTTTTTCTTCAGGTTTTTTTACCATATTTTAAGTGTTTTTTAGTCAAAAAATATAAGCGAAGCATTCGCCTAATTAAAGATATTATAGCAAAAAAGGGTTATTTTTACTAGCGAATTATCCACTTTTTAGAGGGGTTAGGGTATAGGATTAAGGGGATAGAAAATAATTTTTTATTAAAAAATTATTTTACAAAAATAGCTAATCGACGCCAATATTTTTTGAAGGTATTTATATCAACAAAAAGATTTTCCCCTCCTTGCCCGCCCGAAGGATTAGGGTCTTCTCCTTCATAATCTGGATCATTATAATAGAAGCCTTTTAATTCTTGTTCGTCTTCCTTAAACCCAGTTAAAACCACCGTGTGAAATTTTTTTTCTTCAGTCCATTTCCTTATAGTAGAAATCAAAACTGGCTTGTCTCCTCTTAGTGAAGAAATTATTTCCTCGATTCCTTGCTCTAAAAGTTTTTCTGATTTAATTTTATCTTCTGACTTAAATTCTTTTCTTTCTAAACTCACCCCAAAATTTTTCGCTACATTAATAAGTTCTTGATGAATCCACCCATACTCACCAAAAGCCCCTCTCTCATTTGCAGATAAAACAAAATCACTTACAGACGTCTCGCTTGGCTTCATAAAATCTAAAACCATTTTTAAACAAACAGCCCCACAAGCTCGCGGTTTCCAATGTTCATCTTTTACGTCATCGTATTGAGAATAATATGGAATATCTAATTTTTTTATCATATTTAAATTTCATTCAAAAGGTTATTAATATCCTGATTCCCTTCTTCCTGTTGGCTCTTTGCATTCTCTGCATTTTCTAAAACATTATCAATTCCACCACTCTCTTTTATGGCTTGATTCCCTGGACTGGCGTAATAAAAACCACCACTAACGGCTATCGCTATAATCGCCACAACGATTAAAATTCCAATCAAACCAAATCCTTTTTTCACGTGTCTATAAATTAATTATAAAATAAACTACAAATCACAAAATTGCCGTACCTGTTTTTCAAAATCAACATCCTCGTAATCAACATCCTGGTTATTCACATGGTGACATTCTTTAACTTCTTTAAACTCCATGTCCGTTGAAATTAACTTCATTTCATATAACACATCATCAAAATACCCCGGTAAAAGAGACTTGTACGTAAGGGGAAAATCCAAATCAGAGATATCTTCGACTCTTCTGGTTAATACATTAGTACAATTACTAAACAATGTATTATAAAACTTTGGCTGAGCATAAATTCCATTGATGTCTTCTGCTATTTTTAAGAAAAGTTCTTTTGCTTTTTCATCATCAGCGATTGTAGGATAAATATAAACCCTCTCTCCTCGTACATTTGTTCGTAACCCAACAATATCCCTTTCACTACCAACTACATATATTATTTCAAATGTTCTAAATAATCCCCAAAAAGGAGAAAATTCTTCCCCTAACTCCCTTCTAGTTTCCATCGAAATTACGATGTGTCTGCCATCAAGAAAACCAAAACTTAAAAAAATATGTGCCAATCCTTCAAAATCAGAAAAATGAGAAATAACAACATCAACATTTTGTATGTCACTTAGTTTATACTCTTGGGTAATATAATTTTTATCCACACTCCCGTCTTCTTTCCAGATAAAATCTCTAAAATTTGTAATACTGATAGTATTATCAACAACATCAATTTTTGGTAACTGTTCTTGTCCCTCTTCCCAGCTTCTATCATGGCTCGGTTTTCTTAAAAGAATTATGGTCATAAAAACCAAAAGAGCAAAAACCAAACAAACTATAATAATCTTTTTTATATTTATTTTTTTTCTCACAAAATAAATAATAACACAAATTTAAATGTATAGAATAAGAAAACCCGCAGAACGAGCTTTCTCGTTTGCGGGTTAATCACTTCTTGAAACCAAGGATGATAATCTTTATACCGATAAAGACGATTCCAATGGTCAAGATTGATTGAAGGAGATCTTCTGTTCCCTTTGGGTTCAGCTTATGCAAACCCATTGCAGCAATGACCCCTAAATAAAGCGGGGACCACTTGATCAGGAACCTTCTAACGGGCCTCCAGATCTGGAGAACCATATCCCTGAGCATCCTCCCAAAAAAACGGAAGATTGCCCAGATGATGTTCCACAAACCTGTGAAGAATCTATTCCATGTCATATCTCTCACCTCGTTGATGTTTATATAAACTACATTTCTATTATAAATTATAGCAATAATTGATGTAATTGTCAATACTTTTGCTTCAAACCCCTTTAAAAACTAGGGCTTTTCTCGCGGAATGCTCATATAAATAAAAATCCACAGTAGCTGGGCTACTGTGGATTTTTATTTATTCTAGAAAAAAGTTTATTTATGTTTTTTGCTAGCTTTTACTGCCAACATCTCACGTTTTACCTCAAGTCTTTTTTTTGTCTTTGTTGACCTTGATGTCCTCCCCTTTTCTATTCCTGTTATTCTTTTTGCCATAATATTTTTTAAGCTTACAGTTGACAGTTTACCCCCACATCTTTCTTTTTTTAAAAAAGGTGTGGGGGTTTACAGCCAACAGATTTTTATAAATTTACCTAATTATACACTTTTTTTTCTTTTTGTCTTTATTTTTTATGTTGACATTGTTACAAATTGAGTTTATTATCCTTAACGGAAACGAGCTAGGGTTGTAAATCTTTTAACTTTTTAGTAAAGGAGAAAAAGAAGTTATGGCTTCTAAAAAACAAAAGAAAAAAGAAAACGGAAGTATTTGCAAGATCACCGCTCTTCGCCGCAAGGGAGGAGCATGGAAACCGCTCGAGGTTTCCCTGCTCAGTAAATTCCTTGAGACCCAAATCAGCCAGAATCCGGATTATCCCGAATATCTGCTAATGCGAGGGCATCATACTGACCAAGCTACCTTAAAAATCGTTGGGAAGATTCTCCCTCATACATCTTCACACTTTATGGGGGCAGATAGCCCAAGACTTCCCTTCCATCCAGGGTTTGCATAGCCATCCCCTCCAAGAAAACCCAGGCCCCGCCGATTTCGGCAAGGCCTGGGTTTTAATTTTAAATAATATAAAACAAACTACCTCTTGACCTTAGTAGGGGAATATGTATAAATAGTGAGAGACTCAGTATTTCCAACAAATTTACCAAGGAGCAATTTATGACTTCGAAATCAATCCTGTCAGTTTCTGGCCAAATGGTTCAGGTAAATAGCTCAGCAGAGGCATGCCAAGCCTTTGGAGCGAGTCCTGGTCAACGTGTTTGACACCCTCTTGCCGGCGTAGGTTACGCCGTAGGTGTAGCACCCCCCGAAGCAGAAAAGTGTTCTTATTCGTCCCCGAGTCAATTATGGTGCATTTTCGACAAGTTTGGAGGAAAGGCAATCAGTGTCAATTCTGTGTCCTTAGTCGTTCCCGCCCCCTGACGTTCCAGGCAACAATAGTAGTGCCGTCCAGACCTTTTGGTTACTGGGCGGCACTTTTTTTATTCCTATTTTTCTATCTATACCCATTTTTAAATAAAATTAGATTTATCAAAACATTGACATAAAGTATCTTTTCATAGTATAATATATATAGTTAGAAAGACTTCTAACTATCCCACACCGTAGGGTTTACGGTAATGTTCTTTGCAAGGAGGTTTATATCATGGTCCAGACACCAATGACAGAAGCTCGCCGAAATGAAATCGCCTATCTCTTTCTTCTCAACCAGAGGAGAAAGGATGGGGTTGGGACTCTCAAACCAAACGACATCAAGAGGCAAATTTGCAACACGGCCACGGAGCTTGAAATCCCAGCAGAAGAGGCACAAGAGTTCGTGCACGACATGATGTTCCGGCTCTTTCAAGAATGCTTCCCAATGCCAGGGAAAGAAAAAGAATCTTAAACCTCAACCAGGCTAAACACCAAGGTGAAACTATCTAGTTTCCTAAAGGGGTAATTCTGGCTCCTCCAATTTTGGAGCAAGCGGAGAACAAGAACCTCGCCTCGTGCTTATCCTGTAGCACCAAAGCCCCGATTTCGGTCGGGGCTTTTCTAATTCCTAATTTATTTAGACTTTCTCGTTCCTTTTTTAAATTTTGACTCAAGAGAAAAAAACAAAGGGTGCTGAAAGCACCCTTTAGAGAACAGAGAAATGTCTTATTATGTTTTGCCCATGTTTCAATATCACTCTTTGAGTTTTTGAGCTAGCATAATCAACAATCAAAATTTTTCCATCCCGAATATTAAAATTGTTTGAATTGCAAAAATGATGGCCGTCGTCCCAATCATAGTTTTGAACCATCCTAATCTTTAACCAAAAATCTTTTTTATTCAACAAATTATAAGGAGGTGAAAATCTTTGGATATTTACAAAACCAAGTAGCGAAAAAAAGGTGGGCTCACAAAAATTATTTTTGTATTTAAGCCAAAATAAATACTCTTTAAAATTAGAAATAATTCCGTTTAAAAGATAATATCTCAACCCGGGAAAATCTTTTGAATAACAAGTCCTCGACAGATAAAATTTTAAATGTTTCCATCTCCTATCTTTTTTAATGATAAAGAAGACATCTTTTAAACACACCCAAACCATTATCTTGGGAAATTTAAAAACAAAACAACCCAAAATAATAACAAAACGAGAAGAACCTTGTTTGATTTCCATAAAACACCTCTGTGTTTAATTAACTATATTTTAATTAACTTTCTCAAGTTAGATTATTACACCTAGTACAAAATAGCAAGAGAATTTTAATTCCAAAAAAAACAACTTCCCTTCACCCACTTTTTTTAAATTTTAATAGCTGTCGACTGTTAGCTGTAGGCTGTGAGCTTTATAAAATTTACCTTACCTCCCAACCTTGTTTACTCATCTCCCCCGTAATTTTCTCCATTATTACATTCACCTCTATGTCGGTCAAAGTCCTTCCATTGGACTGAAATACCATGTTAAAAGCATAAGAAGTCTTCTTGGCACCATCTTCTAGGGTTTTCTCAAATACATCAAATAAAGCTGTTCTTACAAGCAACTCTCCTCCATTCTCTTTAATTAAGGCTAATACATCTTGCTCGGTAGTTCCCTCGTTGGTCCAGACTGCGATATCTCGCAACATGAATGGATAAGGTGAAATTTTTTCAAATCGTATTTTTTTATTATCGCCCTCCAAAACATTTTCATAACTTTCTACCTCGGGAAGTTTTTCAATAAGTTCGTCGAGGCTAAGTTCTAAAATCATATTAAAATCCCCTTTCTGTAATTTATTAGTCTTTAACTCACTATTCAAAACAGAAACAACATTTTCCAAAGTTAATTTTTGAAACTCTTCAATTTTTGACTGTTTCATTTTTCTTGTAGGAAGAACGCCAATCGCTAAAGCATTATATTCCCCATCAATTGAAGGAAATACTTTTCCAATTTCAAATAATTTAATTTCTTCTAGTCCTAGCAACGGGGCATTTTTAGCATTAAACTCCAACTTTTCTACCATTGCGTCGACAAGATTAGTTCGCATAAAGCCACGATTACTTGCCAAAGGATTTTCTATTTCCACTTTTCCACTTTCAACCAAAGAATAATTATAAACTTCATTAAAATTTAAATCTGTTAAGATTTTTCTAATCTTGTTTGTATAGTAAAAAATTTTGTGTGCCTTGGCATCATCTTCTTTTCCTTGCCCGTCTGAAAGATTAGGGTTAATAGCAACGGATTTAATATTTTTGAAACCATAGATTCTCCCAATCTCTTCAACCAAATCTTGTTTTATTCTTAGGTCCAATCTTTCAAAAGGAGCAGTTACAACAAACCTTTCTTTATCATCTTCTATCATTCTTCGATAACCGATAATATTTTCAAATTGCTTAGTTTCTGATAATTCTGAAATTTCAGTTCCTATTTTATTATAACGAGAAGAGTGGATTACTTTGTCACCGCCGAGATAAATTCCAACATGATCAACTCCCTCATTCACCTTTATTCCTGGCAAAAATTCGATGGATTCATAATGTATTTTTCCTTCCCCTGTATTTGCAAAAACCAAATCCCCTGCTTGCAAATTTTCTTTCTCAACAGGTTTTCCAAAAACATATTGGTCTACTGAAATTCTAGGAATAGCGACCCCTGCTTGGGCAAATAAATAGGAAGTGAAAGACGAACAATCAAATTTATTTGGGGCATCATAAATGATACTAGCTCCGCTTTCATAAGGGACACCTACAAAGCTGGGTGCTGTTTCCAAAACTTTCTTTAGTGAATTAACTTTCTCATATTCAAAATTTAATTTATTCAAAATACCTTCTACTTCTTTGTCAGAAATATTTATCCCCAAAATTTTATTTACATCTTCTGTGGCAAAGCCGACTTTGTAGAAATCTGGTTTTCTTGGATAGATATCAGCCTTTGCAGAGAATTTTGTTTTTTCTGTACTAGCAATTTCTTTTATCAAAGATACCAACTCATTCATTCCAACCTCTGCTAATTCTGGGCTAATTTCATTTTCAAATCTCTTAGAAGAGTCTGTGAGAATAGCAAAACCGCGAGATGTTTTTCTTACCACAACTGGTTTAAAATTTGCTGCTTCCAAAACAAGACTAGTTGTGTTTCCATCTACCTCGGCTTTTTTACCACCTTTAACTCCGGCAATTGCTAGCGGGGATTCACCGTCTGCAATAATCAAATTAGTTTCTCCTAATTCAACTTCTTTATTGTCTAGTGTTGTGATCTTCTCCCCAGCCTTGGCCCATCTTACAAAAATCTGTCCACCGCTCAATTTGTCTCTGTCAAAAGCGTGCAGTGGTTGTCCAATGCTAAACATCACATAATTAGTAGCATCCACGATGTTATTAATTGATTTTTGCCCGATAGCTTCCAAGCTTTCCTTAAGCCACTCTGGTGATGGTCCAATTTTTATACCTTCAACGACTACAGACAAGTAACGAGGGCAAGCTTTTGTATCTTCAACCTTTATATCAATAGTTTTTACCTCTTCAGATGTTTTCCAACTTTCATTTTTAATTTTATTTAAAGTTAAATTTGTAAGTGTCGCGATTTCTTTTGCCATACCGTAGTGAGACAAACAATCGTGCGCTCGGTTAGGGAGAACGTCCACATCCAAAAGAGTATCTTCCTTTTCGTTTGCCAGGGTTACTTCCTCAACTTTTTCTACTTCAAAAGAATGAGTCATTAACAAATCAGAAAGGCCCTGAGGATCAGGTAATTTTTCATTAAAATATTTTTGTAACCAATTGTGTGAAAAAAGCATGATTTAGTTTATAGTTTTTAGTTGATAGTTTTTAGAATTCCTTTTTAATAATTTCTATGAGTTCTGGAAATTGTTCATACCCATCTTCCTTTGTAATATGCCCAACTCCCTCTAAAGTTATAACTTCGGAACCTAATTTTTCTTCAAAGTCTTTTCTAGTTTGTGCATAAGGAACCCATTCGTCATCGTCTCCTAAGATTGTGATTATCTTACCACAATTATTTTTTACTCTTTCTACATTAATTGGAATTTTAATCCATGGCTCTGCAATTTTTTCAGCCGTAGCATCCTCTAAGTTCTCCAGATTGAACCAACCAGCAACAAAAACACACCCAGCAACTTTTTTATCTTGTTCAGACAAAAATCTCATAATTGTCTGACAACCAATACTATGACCTATAAAAATAGTTTTCTCATCAATATCTTTAGTAATATTTTTAAGGTAATTAATCCATTCATCTATTTTAGGAGTTTCTGGGTCAGGCATTTCAGGAGCAAAAACTTCAAAACCAAGCTTCTTAAAAGACTTTTCCGCATAGGAAAGCCAATCTGTTCCATCCCAACCATGAATTATAAATATTTTTTTCATAAATTTATTTTAAATCTTTGGGACGAATTTCTCTTTAGAGAAATTCGTCCTGTTATGCTGTCGGCTGTTAGCTGTAAGCTGTCAGCTCACCCCAACACCTTACCTTTCTTCCTCAATCAAAACTGTTCCCCAAATCTTAAGTCTCCGGAGTATAACAACCTCACGTCATCAATTCCATATTTCAACATTGCCAATCTTTCTACTCCAATACCAAAAGCAAACCCCTGAAATTCACGAGAATCAATCCCTACACCATTCAAAACTTTTGGGTTAACCATTCCGGCACCCAAAACTTCAATCCAACCATTGTGTCCGCAAGAAGGACATCCTTTTGCATTACACTTAGAACAAATCATATCAATCTCAACCCCGGGTTCAACAAATGGAAAATATCCAGGGCGAAGTCTGATTTGAACATCCTCTCCAAAAAGTTTTTTCAAGACTGTTTCCAAAACTCCTTTTAGTTGGGCCAGCGAAACGTCCTTCCCCACCGTCAAGCCTTCCACCTGGTGGAATTGGGTTTCGTGAGTTGAATCAGTAGCCTCGTTTCGAAAAACTTTTCCAGGAGAAACAATTCTAAAAGGAGGCTTATTTTTTTCCATAAAACGGATTTGTACGTCAGAGGTCTGAGTTCGTAAAAGTTTTCTTAAATCTAACGGTTTCAACCAAAAAGTATCATGCATATCTCTAGCAGGGTGATCCTTGGGAACATTCAACGCGTCGAAGTTATAATGCTCATCTTCAATTTCAGGCCCCTGCGCCACCTCAAAGCCCAATTCAGTAAGAATTGAAACTACATCTTGAATTACTCGAGTTATTGGGTGAATATGCTTTTTGTTTTGTGGGTCCTTATTCTCCTCCATAATTGTTTTATTATATACTAAAAATAAAATTATTTGAATTTTTTGAAAAGACGACGGATTTTGCCAAAGGCAAAATCCGTCGTTACTACTCACTACCAACTACCCACTATTCCCCCGCTAGCTTTTTTAAAAACAAACAAGTAATATTCTTAGTATGGACAACGGAGGAAATCAAAAAGAAAAAACGGCAAAAGACCTAATCGATGCAATGGAATATGCCAACACTGAAGACCGTCAGTTAGTAACCAAGGCTTTTGACTTTGCAAAAAAAGCTCACGAAGGCCAATTCCGGGAATCTAAGGAACCTTATTTTTTTCATGTATTTGAAACAGCAAAAATTCTAGCAGAACTAGGAATGGGACCTGTAGTTGTAGCAACAGGGCTTCTTCACGATGTTATTGAAGATACTGCTATAACAAAAGAAGAAATTGAAGCAGAATTTGGAAAAGAGATATTGTTTCTTATTGAAGGAGTAACAAAATTAGGAAAATTAAAATATCGCGGACTGAAAAGACACACCGAGAGTTTGAGAAAATTTTTCATAGCAACATCACAAGATATTAGAGTGCTTATCGTTAGATTGGCAGACCGACTGCACAACATGCAAACACTAAAATATTTGTCCAAGGAAAAACAAATAAGAAAATCCAGTGAAACATTGGAAATTTTTGCCCCCCTAGCTTATAGATTAGGAATGAGAGTTATAAGCAAAGATCTTGAGGACTTAGCTTTTTCTTTTATTAATCCAGAAAAATATAAAGAAACTCAACTCCTAGCCAAACAAATTACAAAAAGAGATATGAAATTTTTGGAAAAATTTGATAGATCTATTAAAAAAACTTTAGCCAAAGAAAAATTAAGAAATATAAGAACTAGCTTTAGGGTAAAAGGGCTCTACTCTTTATACAAAAAATTACAACGAAAAGATGGAGATATAGAAAAAATTTACGACATAACGGCTTTGCGAATCATAACCGACTCAGTGGGTGATTGTTATAAAATATTAGGAATAATTCATAATACTTGGAAACCCCTTCCTGGTCGCCTCAAAGATTACATCGCTTTACCAAAACCAAACGCTTACCAAAGTCTTCACACAACGATATTCACTGGTAACGGTGGAATTTTGGAAATTCAAATAAGAACAAATGAAATGCACGAGGAAGCAGAACTTGGAGTAGCTTCTCATATTTCATATAAAGAGAGCAATCGTGGGGCGGCTCAATCACAGTTGTTGTGGTTTAAAAGATTTTTACCCCAAATAGAATATCTAAAGAAATCTCCTGAAGACGGAAAAACTAATGGGACGACTCCTGACTGGGTAAAAAAATTAGGAAGCGAGTGTGACAACGAAGAAGGGGAAAAACTTTTTGACGAACTAAAAACAGACTTTTTTGAACACAGAGTTTTTGTCTTTACGCCTAATGGAGATGTTATTGATTTACCAATAAACTCAAGCCCTATTGATTTTGCTTATACTATCCATACAGACATCGGGAAGCATTTATCGGGTGCAAAAGTGAACGGAAAAATGGCATCTTTAGATACAAAGTTAAGAGATGGAGATATTGTTGAGATTGTTACAAACAAATCTAGCAAGCCCACTAGAAAATGGTTAGACGTGGTCAAGACATCAGAAGCAAAAAGAAATATAAAATCAGCTCTCAAGATAAAAGATTAAATAAAATTAATTTTAAAATACTCTCAGGGTGTCGCACACCCCCGTTCCGCTTCGCTCCACTACGGGTGAACGACACCCGTTCGTAATTTAAAAATTTTTTTATTTTTATTCTGGAATCAAACTTGTTACTAAATATATAACGAGAATACCCATTACAATAAAAAAGAATTGTTTTACTGTGCCATTTCCCTCTTTCTTACTTGCATTTAGCTCCGGAATTAAGTCGGACATTGAAATATATAAAAAGTTTCCAGCCACAATTCCTAATGCTGGCCCAATTATTTTATCGATATTTACAGCAGCGAAATAAGCCACCAAAGCCCCTAAAATAGTTGAAAGGGAAACCAAAAAATTAAAGAAAATCGCTTTGCCTTTAGAAAATCCTGAATTTATCAACACAAAAAAATCAGATATCTCCTGAGGAAATTCGTGGAAAAGGACGGCAGTAGTTGTGACGATTCCTATGTTCTTATCAACCAAGAAGGCCAAAGCAATAATAACGCCGTCCACGAAATTATGAATAAAATCCCCCGCTAAAACTAAGTGCCCACCTACTTTAATCTTTTCGTGCTCTTCACAATTTCCTTCATGGTGGTGGTACCACTGCAAAAAGCGAGCGAATAAAAAGAAAAATAAAAAACCAATTAGCGTAAAAATTGAGACGGTCTCAATATCTGATTTTTCAATCGCTTCTGGTAAGATATTAAAAAATATAACAGCTAGAAAAGTTCCAGCAGAAAAACTAAGTAGATGTGGTAAATACTTTTTAAAGTTATCGTATCCCAAAAAAATAAACAAAATCCCGGCTAGAGAGACAAGAGATTCTATTATTGCGGCTATGAGTATATAAAATAACATATTTTTTATTTTCTATAATTATTAGTTAAAAATTTATAACTTCATTCAACAAAACATCCCTCCCTTCTCCTGTCTTCGCTGAATACAAAATTATATTTCCTTCCCCTAAATCCTTTTCTATCTTCTTTACTTGTTTTATTCTAGCACCTTTACTAATCTTATCAATTTTATTAGCCACTACTATATAATCTATATTATTTTCTTGTAACAAACGAAGCATTTCTAAATCAAACTCTGATGGCCCAATTTTAAAATCAATAATTAAAACTACTTTTTTATTTTCGGCTTCGCCAGAAAATAAATACCAAACGATTAATTTTCTCAACTTTTCTCTTTGGTCAGATTTTATTTTTGCAAAACCGTATCCTGGCAAATCAACAAAGTAAGTCTCCTCATTGATAAGGAAAAAGTTTATCTCTCTTGTTTTGCCTGGCATAGAGCTAGATTTAACCAACTTCTTACTCCCTACCAAAGAGTTAATAACGCTAGACTTGCCAACGTTAGAACGACCGATAAAAGCAACCTTTGGTTTTAAATCAAAGATGATATCATCAGTTCCCCTAATTCCCTTTATAAAAGTAGCATTTTCAGTTTTCATATGATTCAGTATAAAGTAGCTGATAACGAGTAGCAAGTAGCAAGACAACTTTTTTATCAAAAACATTCTATCATTCTATAGAATGATAGAATGTTATGTGACAAAATCTCTAAAGTTAGCCTAATAAATCTTTTTTTCTTTTTTGTTTATGAAAACGGATTGCGAATCGATGGGATTCACTATTGGCAAGAAGAATATCTCTTTCATTTTTTAAAATAATATCTGGGTTACCTAAAAATCCTCGCACTCTATGTCGTTCATCTTTTGTCGCGGCAACCACGGCTATCTTAAATCCAAATTCTGTCAAAACTTTTTCCGCTATATTTTTCTGGGCCTTTCCTCCATCTACTACTATTAACTTTGGCAAAGGCCATTCGGTATGCTCAAATCTTCTTCCTAAAATTTCCCTCAAGGCACCCACATCTCCTCCCCCTTTTTGGCGGATATTGAATTTCCGATATTCTGATGTCTCCAAGACTCCCCCGTTTATCACGACCATCACGCCGACTTTGTTTGTCTCGGAAGTATGCGCCACATCATAAGCTTCGATTCGACCAGAATTAGATATATTTTGTTCTTTCAAAAGTGCGATATCTTGGATATGTGAAAGTGCAAAAAGTTGATTTTTGATTTGCCCAGCTCTTTCAAACTCTTGACCTTTTATAAACTGCTTCATCTCTGCTTCCAGCTTTTTCAAAAGGAAATTTTTCTTTCCTTCAAAAAACATTTTTATATTTCTAATAGTTTTTTTATAATCATTTCTTGAGACCACAGAAAAATCTGGTGACAAACCCAGCTCGACATTTAAATTTGATTTTCTTACACTTTTTATTTTGCGAAGACCTACCTCTTTTAAATTAAGGCCGTCTTTTTCTCCCCTAAATGGGAAAATCTTTCTAACAATTTTTAACGCTTCTTTAAGTTGTAATGCGTGAGGAAAAGGCCCAAACTGATACTTTATATTAAAACCAAGACTTTCCTGATATTTCAAATCATGTTCTCGCACCAAAATAACCCGAGGGTAGTCTTCGTCTGTGATAATCACATGATTATAACTTTTGTTGTCTTTACCAAGAGTGTTCGCTTCTGGCAAAAATTTTTTGATTAAATTTGCCTCCAAAATCAATGCTTCTAAAACAGAATCGGTTTGTTTCCAGTCTATTGCTGTGGCACCTTGGACCATTTTTACAATTTTTAAACCCCGACGAAAATCCAAATCATCACCAAAATAACTCTTTACTCGGTCCCTTAAAGAAGTTGCTTTTCCAACATACAAAATATTTTTTTCTTTTTTAAAAAAATAAACACCTGGTTTATCGGGAAGATTATTTAATTGTAGTGAAGAAATTTTCATTTTTTAAAAATTTTTAACTACTTCAAGTGCTTCTTCAAATACTCTCCCGTATAAGAGCCCTTCGTATTGGCAACCTCCTCTGGGGTGCCTTTCGCTACGATTTTTCCACCATTTATTCCCCCGTCCGGCCCGATATCTATAATATAATCAGAAGATTTTATTAAATCCATATTATGTTCTATCACTACCACAGTATTCCCACGGACCACTAACTTTTGCAAAATCTCAATCAATTTTTTAACATCGTCATAATGCAAACCAATAGTCGGCTCATCTAAGAGATAAATTGTTTTGTGAGTAATCGGGCGGTATAACTCAGAAGATATTTTTACTCTTTGAGATTCTCCCCCTGACAAAGTAGAAGCGGGCTGTCCCAACTCCAGATACCCCAGACCCACGTCACACAATGTTTTCAACCTGTCATAAATAGAAGGAATCTCTTCAAAAAAGCTTAGGGCTTCTTCGGCGGTCATCGAAAGAACCTCGTGAATATTTTTCCCTCGATACTTTATTTCCAAAGTCTCTTTAGTAAACCTTTTCCCATTACAAATATCACAGTTAACATGAACAGTTGGAAGGAAGTGCATCTCTACGGCAACCTCACCCTTTCCTTCACAAGCTTCACATCTACCCCCTTTTACATTAAAAGAAAAACGGTTCGCTTTCCAGCCTCTAGCTCTTGCTTCGCTCGTGGCAGCAAACATGTCTCGAATATGAGTAAAAGCGCCCGTGTAAGTAGCCGGATTAGAACGACTAGTTCTTCCAATAGGAGATTGATTAATAAGAATTGCTCGGCTCAAGTATTCTGAACCAGTAAATTTTGAACAGTTAAAAATCTGAGCCGAACGGTATTTTCGGTCAAATCTTGCCCGTAAGTTTTTATGCAATATTTCATACATAAAAGAAGATTTTCCTGACCCAGAAACTCCAGTGATTGTGACAAATTTACCTAAGGGCACTTCAGCTTTTATATTTTTAATATTAAAAATTTTACCTCCCTCTATTTTGAGAGAACCTTTGTCACTCGTTCTTCTTGTTTCGGGAATTTCAATCTTCTTTTCTCCTCTCAAATATGCAAGGGTGCTTGATTTTGAATCATTTTTATCTGCCATCAATAAATCCTCCAGATAACCTGTGACAACCACTTCCCCTCCATGAATGCCTGCTTTTGGTCCAATATCTACCAAATAATCTGATGAAAAAATAGTATCTTCGTCATGTTCCACTACTATAATAGTGTTGCCTAAGTCTTTCAGTTTTAAAAGAGTTTTTACCAACCTAGCATTATCTTTTGAATGAAGTCCGATTGTCGGTTCATCTAAAACGTACAGAGCCCCCACTAGACCAGAGCCAAGCTGACTCGCAAGACGAATTCTCTGTGCTTCTCCTCCTGAAAGAGTATTGGCTCGTCTATCTAAGCTAAGATATTCAATCCCTACATTTATCATAAACTGTAATCTCTCCAAAATTTCTAGAATAAGCATTTCAGAGATTTCTTTTTCCTTGTCTGTCATTTTTATATTTTCAAAAAAATCTTTTGCATCAGAAATAGTAAGAGAGGTAACCTCTACAATATTTTTCTTTTTATTTGCTGAATCCAGAAACACATTTAAAGCTTCAGGACGAAGTCTCGCACCTTTGCACGCAGGACAAGGATCTTTTACCCAAAAGTCCTCTGTCCCCAATCCATTACATTCTGAGCAGGCTCCATAAGGAGAATTGAAAGAAAAAAGACGTGGTTCTATTTCGGGATAAGAATAACCATCGTGAGGACAAGAAAATTTTGTTGAAAGTAGTAACTCTTCACCATCTGAAAAAATATTTTTTACTAAACCATCTGATTCCGCGATAGCTCTTTCAATTGAGTCCCTCAACCTCTCTAATATTGCCTTCTCGATTGATTCCCTAACCCCTTTTGAAATATCTTTTTTATTTTTCTTAAAATCAGAAAGGTAAAAAGTATCGACAACAACATCAATGTTATGTTTTTTTGTTTTTGTAAGAATTATTTGTTCTCTTAATTTTTTTCTTTTTCCATCAACCATTACTTCGGAGTACCCTTTTCCAAGTAAATCATAAAGAAGTTGATAATATTCACCTTTTCTCCCCCGAACCACAGGAGACAAAATTTCAATCTTTTCAACTTTTTCTTTCTCTTTACTTTCTATTTTCTTAATTATAAATTGTTGAATTTCCTCATTAGAAAGTTTTTCTATTTTTCGGTTACATTCTAAACAATAAGGGTGTCCCACTCGAGCATACAAAATACGCATATAATCGTATATTTCGGTAATGGTCGCTACAGTAGAACGAGGATTATTGGAACGAGATTTTTGGTCAATAGAGATAGCTGGCGAAAGCCCCGAGATTTCGTCTACATCTGGTTTTTGCATCTGAGAAATAAATTGCCTAGCATAAGCCGACAAAGATTCTATGTATCTCCTCTGTCCTTCCGCAAAAATCGTATCGAAAACAAGGGAAGATTTCCCAGAACCAGAAAGTCCGGTTACCGCCACCATTTTATTTCGGGGCATCTTAACATTAATATTTTTCAAATTATGAGTCCTGGCACCACGAACAACAATCCAATCTTGTTTTTGATTTTCGTTTTTAGAAACATCTATCTTTTTATTTTGATCTTTTTTTATCATTTCTTTTTTTATTTTTGTTTGGTTCATTGACAATTCTTTCCAATTCACGGATTTCATCTCTCAAAATTGCTGCCGTTTCAAAATCTAAGATTTTAACTGAGGCGTCCATTTTCTTTTTCTTTTCATTGATAAATCTTTTTGGATTTTTTCTGAGAAAATCTGCATCTATCAATAAAAGTTGTTCAACCGTTTTTTGATGCTCACTTTTCATTTGGTCACTAATACTGGTAATTTTCTTTTGAATCGTCTTTGGGGTAATGCCGTGCTTTTTGTTATAAGCAAGTTGTATTTTCCTTCTTCTATCTGTTTCTTCTATCGCTTTCTGAATAGAACCCGTGATTTTGTCTGCATATAAAAGGACTCTTCCTTTCACATTTCTCGCCGCCCGTCCAATAGTTTGGATAAGAGCAGTGCTTGAACGCAAAAACCCTTCTTTATCTGCATCCAAGATTCCTATCAACTCTACTTCTGGCATATCAAGTCCTTCACGAAGCAAGTTAACCCCCACTAAAACATCGTATTTCCCCTTTCTGAAGTCAGTGATTATGTCTATTCTTTCTACTGTTCCGATATCACTATGAATGTACACAGACTTTATCCCTTTCTCCTCCAAATACTCTGCCAAATCTTCTGCCATCCTTTTCGTAAGGGTAGTCGCCAAAACTCGCCCTCCTCCTTTGATAGTTTTTTCGGCTTCTTCAATAAAATCTTGTACCTGACTCTTTTGTTTTTTGGTCTCTTGGATAGATTTAATAACTATTTCTGGGTCAATCAAGCCTGTTGGACGAATGATTTGTTCGGCCACATTAGTAGAATTTTCTATTTCATATTTTCCAGGAGTAGCAGAAGTATAAATCACTTGACCAATTTTACTATCAAATTCTTCAAAAGTAAGAGGTCGGTTGTCCTTGGCGCTCGGTAACCGGAAACCAAACTCTACCAAAGTATTTTTTCGAGAACGGTCTCCAGCATACATTCCTCCGATTTGTGGAACAGCCACGTGAGACTCGTCTATAATAGTTAAAAATTCCCCAGGAAAATAATCGAGCAACGTATAAGGGGGTTCTCCTTCTTTTCTCTCGTCAAAATACCGAGAATAATTTTCAATACCACTCACGTATCCCACCTCTCTCATCAAGGCTATATCATATTTTGTTCTCCTTTTTATTCTTTCAGCTTCCAAAGGCTTCCCTTCTTTTTCAAATTTTTTCAACTGCCTTTCTAAATCTACTTCAATTTTTTTTAATGCCTTTTCTTTTTTTTCTAGATTAGTGACAAAATGTTTTGCGGGAAACAGAAAATAAAGATCTTTTTCCTCTAAAATAGATTGGGAAATACCATCTATTTTTTGAATAGAAAAAATAATGCCATTTTCTATTTGAATTCGATAAACACATTTTTCGTTTACTGGCATTATTTCTATAGCACCACCCACCACTCTAAATTTTCCCGGAGTTAAATCAACATTGGTTCTTTCAAAATAAAGTCTTACTAAATCTCTAATAAAATTAGCCTGAATTATTTTTGCATTTTTTTGAATTTTTAAATGAATATTTTCGTATTCTTTTGGATTTCCCAATCCGTAAATACAAGAGACAGTCGCCACCACAATCACATCTTTTCTTGTCAGCAAGGATTGGGTTGTCGCATGTCGCAACCTTTCAACCTCGACGTTGATACTTGCTTCTTTTTCTATATAAGTATCAGACACCGACACATAAGCTTCTGGCTGATAATAATCGTAATAAGAAACAAAATAATGCACCGCATTTTCTGGAAAAAATTCTTTATATTCTTGTGCTAATTGAGCAGCAAGAGTTTTGTTATGGGCTATTACCAAAGTAGGTTTATTTATCTGAGAAATGACATTCGCTACGGTAAAGGTTTTCCCGGAACCAGTCACGCCTAAGAGAGTCTGATGTCTCTCACCAGATTTTACTCCCTTTACCAAGGAGGTTATCGCTGCTTCTTGATCCCCGGCGGGTTTATATTCCGAGAAAACTTTAAAATTAACTTTCATACTTAAAATACTATACAACAAACGTTAATGTTGCGCTATCTTCGGACGTAAAAACGACAAAGATACCTATTAAGGGGGTTCTATTAATTTTTATTTAAAGCAACGGCACCACTACTCACTAAAACCAACCACTATACTCTAACTACTAAGTAAAAAACCTTGATACTTGATACTTGATACTTTATACTTATTTTCATGAATCTAAAGACAATATGTGTATTCGGTGATAGTTTGGTTTATGGCGTAGGTGATTCGCAAGAAGGAGGCTGGGTTAGTCGCTTACAATCGAAATTAAAAGAAAAATATAATTTGCGAAACTATGGAATTCCAGGGGATCATTCCGGAGACTTGTTAGAGAGAATCGATGAAGAATGCAAAGAAAAAAAACCTGATATAATAATTTTTTCTATTGGAGCCAATGATTCTCAGTATAAAGAAAAGGAAGAAGTAAATTTTATAAAATTAAAAACCTTCAAAGAAAACCTAGAGAAACTTTTTACATATGCAAAAAAAATAACCCCTGAAATTATTTTTGTGGGATTACCTAGAATGAATGATTCGGTGACAACTAAGTGGAATTTTGCTTGGCATTTCTGCAATAAAAATTTAGAGAAATATGACTCTGAAATTAAAAATTTTTGCGAAAAAAATAACTTACAATATATACCTATATATGATTTGATGGGAAAAGGAGATTTAAGTGATGGAGCCCATCCCAATAATGAGGGGTACAAAAAAATTGCCGAAAGAATACAAACATTTCTATAAAACAACAAGGACTACCGCTAGACAAAAAACAAAGACTATTCTCCCTTTTCTTCTTCTTCGAAAGTTTTATCTATTTTTCTTAAGATGCTTTCCAAGCTTTCATCGGCTTTCACGATATATCCCTTTACCCCCGCTTGTACACTAAGCTCAATCTCCTTACTAACTTTATCCATTTCAGAAGTTTGAGAAGCAATGAGAATAGGGGTACGTGATTCTCCATCTTCTTTATTAATTTCTTGCAAAAAGTCCCAACCACCCATCTCTGGCATTAACATATCAAGAATTATTAAATCTGGTTTTTCTTCTTTTATTTTTTGTAAACCAACTTTTCCATTTTCTGCAGAGAGAACCATATACCTATCTTCTGGTAAATAATCAGAAAGTATTTTTACAAAGGTTTCGCTATCATCAATTATTAGTATTTTTTTCATAGTCAATAAAAATTAGAATTATTAAAATAATTATATCAACGGTAATGTGAAAAAGAAAGTAGTCCCTTCCCCTTCTTTTGAGACAGCCCCTATTTCACCTCCATGTCCCTCTACAATTCCCTTGGTTATAACCAGACCCAATCCTGTACCTTTTTGTTTCTTTAGAACTTCAGCATTTTGTTTAAGTTGTTTAAACTTTCCAAAAAGATTTTTCATTTCAGATTCTTTTATCCCAAAACCATTGTCAGAAATCAATACAATCAAGGCGGGTTTACCTGCTAATTTTTCTATAGGAATATATTCTCCCAAAGAATACCCAGCGTTTCTGGCTTCTACTTGCAAGTCCTCTCCTTCCCTGTGTGGGAACACAATAACTTTTACCTCCCCGCTTTCTCTTGTAAATTTTAAAGCATTAGAAATCAAATTATTAAGAGCGTGCTTTATTCCTTCAGAATCAACTAAAATGTTATCGGGGATTCCTTCACTTAACATTAAACTAAGTTTTATATTAGAATTTTTTGCAGAAACATCATAAAAACTCACCCTTTCTTCAGCAAGATCTTTTATATCTACGGGTTCCTTATTGACTTCAAAATTTTCAGACTCTAACTTAGCAACATCTAAAATATCAGTCACCAAATCAAGCATGTTAGAAGAATTTTGATAAACCATTTTTATATATTCATCATATCTCTCCGAATTGGGGTCCAATGTTTTTTTAACAAGAAGACTACTAATCTTTTTTATACCGTCCAGTGGCGAGCGAAGTTCATGAACAAGCATAGAAGTAAAATCTTTCCTAATCTTTTCTAACTCTACTTCTGTAGTAACATCATGGAAAATAACTACTCCTCCCAAAATAGCTTCTTTGCCTATTTCGGAAATACTTTTAACTGGAGAGACAAAAATCTGAAAAAAACGGTCGCCCAAAAGAACTCTTTCAGATGCGTAGGTTTTATTTAACTTTAAGCTCTCCTCAAGCCTCCCCCTTATATCAAACTTTCCTCCTAGATTATCAATAAAATCAAAGATGGTGATATCATCTTTGTCCTGCAAACCAATAGCTTTTTGGGCAGCGGGATTTATAACCCCGATACGATAATCCAAATCGGTCATAAAGACTCCGTCCGTCATGCTTTCAACCATCGCATTTAACTTTTTCTGTTCGGCTTCGACAACCTCTTGTAATCTGGTTACAGCTTGAGACGCTTGATTGGTGATTTTATACAAGATAGTCATCTCATCTTCCTTGTATAAACCTGCTTGGGTATGCGCAACAGTAAGAATTCCCTCAACCTTCCCCCCAATAACTATAGGAATGTTAAAAAAAGAGCGAACTGGTTCTTCAACCTCATCGATTATAATCGCCCCAGATAAAATTTCCTCCACGTGATCCTCTTTAAAGTCCCTATCGAGCAAAGCCGAAAGAGAACCCAGCATTCTATTACGAATATCATTAACAAACTTACGGTTAACTGATTTTTCCAAATGAACCCTAAAGATTACTTTCTCTGGTTCTAGCAACATATAAGAAACTGCACTGTATTCAATAAATTGATGGAGAGAACCCGTAATAATATCGACGATTTGTTTTACATCAAGAGAATAACCAACTCTGTCTCCCAATTCTTTAAGGATAGCCAACTCGTACATCTTGTGATCCATCTCCTCTTTCTTCTTTGTTAGGTCAAACCTAAAAAGACTATCCTTTCTGAGGACATAAAGCCACGACGACAGAGCAATGATTGCCAAAGCTATAATTAAAAAAAACTCCATAGATAATCTTTTTTATTCTTCCTTCGGTTCTGGTGAAAGACCTCCTATTTCTTTCTGTGCAGATTTTATTGCGCTTAGTGACCAAACAAAAACAACAAACCAAACACCAAAAACCGCTAGTCCCCAGTACACCGCTTTGTCTATATTTTCTAGCATATAAACAGTTGTAATAGCTCCCAAACAATACATCTGGGCCAACATTGATATTACAAGTACTTTGGTGATTTTTCCCACCAAAGATCCTTCTACCATCCTATAAACCTTCCTTCCTTGAGTAAATAAGTAAATACTCCCTGCAACCAAAACTGGCCAACCAACAGTCAAAATTATAATCTTAGTCATATATAACATATCATTATATTATCTACTAATAAAAACTAAACGGTTATGTCAATCTCTGGGTACTTTGTCATTATTATTCCCACTATGTTCTTAACAATAAGTCCAGACAAGCTAACATACTCATCTATAAGTTTCTGCAGAATCTCTTTAGGATCACCGGCTATCCCTGTCACAGTTCCGTCATCCTCAACAGATAATTCTGATATGTTACGTGCTTTTAAAACGGAAATATCAGGACCAAGAATAACTATTTGTTTTTTAATAATTTCGGTTAATAAAACCTTATATTTTTCATTATCTTCCATAATTTTTTTTAGTTTATAGCTTGTAATTTTAGTTTTTAGAAAAAAATATATTTTAAATTTTTTTCATTATTGACTATCAAACGTGAGCTACAATCTTTTCATTATTAACTTTTAATAAACACGACCTTTTACTTTAATATTTCGTTTATCTTTTTCAAGATAACTTCGCTGCTCGTATCCGCTTTCAGAATAAAATCAGTAACTCTAAAATCTTTCACTAAATCCCATGCCCCCACGTAATTAGAGGAAACAATTATTGGTATTTTTTTGTCTTTCAGCTTTTCTAAAACAAAAAATCCATTTTCCCCCGTCATAATTATATCCAACACAATCAGATCTGGGTTTTCTGATTCAAACTTTTTGTATCCTTCTATCCCATCAAAGGCAGAAATCACTTCGTACCCGTCCTCTTTGAGTAAATCTCCTAGGGCGTCATGGTATATTTTGTTATCATCTATAATTAAAATCTTTTTCATATTCATAAATAAACAGTTTAAACCTTAGTATACTAATTTAAAAATCATTTTGCTATTTAATTTGTGTTAATAACTAAGATTACGAGGTGAGTTTTTGCACAGTTTTGTTAAAGAAAAATGAAATCTAGTGATATAATTTATCTAAATTTATATATTTCTTAGTCGCATGAAATGCCATGTGTCTGTGTATTTAATTCTTATGGAAAAGAAAACGAAAGCAACAAAATTCTTGCAGAAGAAAGAGCTCACTCCAGGGGCTGATGTAAAAGATTATTTATACGAAAAAAAACATGTAAGGTATTACGGTGATTTTTTCATGCACATCGCTCTATCTGATGATGGGAAAAAATGGTTGGACTCAAAATGTATTATTTTGGGACCAAGAGAC
This sequence comes from Candidatus Campbellbacteria bacterium RIFOXYC2_FULL_35_25, assembly GCA_001774495.1. GTDB lineage: Bacteria > Patescibacteriota > Minisyncoccia > Phycocordibacterales > UBA12079 > UBA12079. The sequence goes on from MFAE01000009.1 coordinate 26,982, forward strand.
AATAATTTTGATTATAATCCTATTGCTGTTATGGGGGTTTTTACTACACCTAAAGGAATTTTAGTTATCTACAATAGCCCTAGTCAATTAGATAAAGTTACTAAAATAAAAGTAGGAATGGCCCTGTTTGATTTAAAGAATCCAATGAACCTTCTTTGGAGAAGCGCTGAACCTGTATTTGAAAAGGAAGTAAAGACAACAAAATATATAAACTCTGGGGAGGCAAAGAAAGTTAAAGACGAAATAGTCCTCTCTTGGAAACTTGGTCCCCTCGAAAAAATAAAAGCTAAAATACCTTGCCCTTATTTTTGTTTTGAAGAAAAACACAAAAAAGAAGTAAGAAAATTAAGTGTAAAAAAACACACAGAGAATCCCATCATTAAACCACGAGAAGAAAACGCTTGGGAATCCAAAGCTACCTTCAACCCAGCAGCTATTTATATAGGGGGGAAAGTTCACCTACTTTACAGAGCGATAGGACATAGCGATATGTCAGTTTTAGGGTATGTTTCAAGTGAGGACGGTATCAACATTACAGAGAGGTTGTCTTATCCTATCTATTCCAAGCCAAATATGACTGCGGAAAAAAGAGAGGGGGTGAAACCTGTTCTTTATACCTCTGGAGGAAGTTGGAATGGTGGTTGCGAAGACCCCAGAATTACTTTAATCGAAGGTAAAATATACTTATCTTACACAGCCTTTGATGGATGGGGTTCAATAAGAATAGGGTTATCATCAATAAGCATGAGAGACTTTCTCCAACAAAAATGGAATTGGAAGGAACCTGTTCTTATATCTAAACCCGGAGAAATGCACAAAAATTGGATTATTTTCCCAGAAAAAATCAAAGGAAAGTATGCTGTTCTACATACCCTTAGGCCCAACATTTTAATAGACTATGTTGATGATTTAGACAGCTTGGGCGAAGGTAACTATATAAATAGTGTTCCTGGGCTTCGAGTTGCCCCTAAAGGTTGCGAAAACCTTTGGCTAAGAGCCTCCGGGGCTCCTCCTATAAAAACAAAAGAGGGTTGGCTCTTGATTTGTCATGTTATGGATGTTCGCGACCCTAACAAATATAAACTAGGGGCCATTCTTTTGGATTTAGATAATCCAGAAAAAATAATCGCAATAAGTAATTACCCTATCTTAGAACCAGAAGAGGATTACGAAAATAACGGGCTTAAACATGGGGTAGCTTTTTGTTGCGGAGCAATAGTTAAAGATGAAAAATTATTTATTTATTATGGGGGATCAGATACATACTCTTGTGTGGCTTCTGTCGACTTAAATAAATTTTTAAAAAAACTTATCAAAAATAACCAAATTAAAAAATAAAAATGTTTGTTTTAAGAAGATCAAAATACAACCCAATCCTCTCGCCTGTCCGACAACATAATTGGGAGTCCTTTGCGACTTTTAATTGGTCCCCTATTCAAATAGAAGACAAGCTACATTGTGTTTACCGTGCAATGTCTTTACCAGAACCATTAGAAAATGGTGAGAAGATAAGTATGTCTGTAATTGGACACGCAAGTAGTGACGACGGAATAGAGTTTGACAATAGACTTCCTTTTATCGTTCCAGAAGAGAGCTGGGAAAAATATGGGTGTGAAGACCCTCGTGTAACAAAACTTGACGGAAAATACTATATTTTTTACACCGCCTTGTCAGAGTTCCCTTTTAGGGCAGAAGGAATAAAAGTAGCCGTAGCTATATCAAAAGATTTAGAAACAATAGAAGAAAGGCACCTAGTTACCCCCTTCAACGCAAAAGCGATGGCAATGTTCCCTGAAAAAATTAACGGGAAAACAGTAGTCATCTTCGGAGTAAATACCGACAACCCTCCTGCTAAAATTGCTATTGCTGAATTTGATAAAGAAGAGGACCTGTGGAATGAAAAAATTTGGAATAAATGGTACGAAAATATTGATGAGCACACAATAGATCCTAGGCGTAGTGAAAGAGATCATGTTGAGGTAGGAGCCCCTCCAATAAAGACGGAACATGGATGGCTGTTGGTATACTCTTATATAAAAGATTATTTTAATGAAAAAAATAGAGTTTTTGGGATAGAAGCATTACTATTAGACTTAAATGATCCTAAGAAAATTATAGGAAGGACTAGTGGACCAATAATGGTCCCAGAAACGACCTACGAAAAATATGGTCATCTTTCTGACATCATCTTCCCTTCTGGTGCTATGGTTAGGGGAGAAAATCTTGAAATTTATTATGGTTCGACTGACACCCTTTCTTGTCGAGCAAAAGTTAACTTAAAAAATTTAATGGAAAGTATGATACCAGAAATGGTTTCAGAAAAAATTAAAAGATTTGAAGGTAACCCAATCCTTGAACCTATAAAAGAACACCTCTGGGAAAATAAATACGTCTTTAATCCAACATCAATATATCTAGACGGAAAATTTAATATTCTCTACAGGGCAATGGGAGATGAGGAAATATCAGTAATTGGATTAGCAAAGAGCAATGATGGTTTTCATATTGATGAAAGATTACCAGAACCTATATATAAACCAAGAGAGCTTTTTGAATCAAAAGGATGCGAAGATGCGAGAATAGTAGAGATTGGGGAACGTCTTCATATGACTTATACGGCTTTTGATGGGATAAATGTCCCTAAAATAGCGGTAACATCAATAGCCACAAAGGATTTTATAGAAAAGAAATGGGACTGGGAAATCCCCACTTTAATATCTCAGACAAAATATATGGACAAAGATGCCTGTATTCTTCCACAAAAAACATCCAAGGGCTATATGGTTTTTCATAGAATGGGAGACAGCATTTGCTGTGACTTCGTAAAAAGTTTACACTTTGATAAATTAAAAAAATGTATACAACTTCTCTTACCGCGTTTCGGCATGTGGGATAGTAAGAAAGTAGGAATCTCTGCCCCTCCTTTTTTATGTGATGCTGGTTGGATTTTAATTTATCACGGAGTAGGAGATGACAACGCTTACAAAGTGGGGGTAGCTCTCTTTGATAAAGATGACCCCTCCAATCTTATTGCTACAACGTCTGCTCCGATCCTTGAACCAGAACTTGATTACGAAAAAAACGGACAGATACCAAATGTGGTTTTTCCTTGTGGAACAGTGTTAAAAGATAACGTGGTTTATATCTATTATGGAGGAGCGGATAGCGTTGTCGCAGTAGCTACAATAAAACTGGATGATTTAATAAAAATGTTTGATTAGTGAATATGAAAAATTATGAAACTAAAGAAATCTTTGTTTTCGATTTAGACGGGACCCTGGCAGAAAGTAAAAGTAACATCGACAAAGAAACTGCCACCCTTTTAGAAAAAATACTCACAAAGAAAAAAATTGCAGTAATATCAGGAGGAACCTTCTCCCAAATTAAAAAAGCCGTCGTATCCAAACTAAATTTAAATCAAAAAAAGATTTCAAATTTATCTATTCTTCCCACAAGTGGTTCTAGTTTTTTCCAATACGAAAATAAAAAATGGAAGAAAATTTACAGCCAAAAATTAAGCAAAGAAGAGATGGAAAAAATCATAGGAAATCTGAGAAAATCACTCTCAGAGGCTGGGTACAAGAAACCAAGAACTACTTATGGAGAAATAATCGAAAACAGAAAAACTCAAATAACTTTTTCAGGATTAGGACAAAAAGCTCCGTTAGAAGCCAAACTTGCTTGGGACCCACAGAGGACTTTACGAAAAAAAATCGTAAAACTTTTTGAAAAATTATCCCCCGACTTTGAAACAAGAATCGGTGGGTCAACTTCTATAGATATAAATAAAAAAGGTCTTGATAAATCTTTTGGGATTGAGCAAATAAAAAGAGTCTTTGATTTGGGAAATAGCCAAATTCTATTTGTAGGCGATGCTCTCTTTCCAGGAGGAAATGATTACGCAGTTAAAAAAACAAAAGTAGAAACACTCTCAGTAAAAGACCCAGAAGAAACTAAAAAATATTTACGCGAAATAATAGACTCAATTTAAAAAGTTAGTATTCTGAATCTATACAAAAGAAAACCTACCCACAAAACTAAGATTAAATAATAAGTTGACCAACCTTTTACTAAGGGGAAATACCTTGAAAGTGCTTTCGGGTACCAACGATATCCCCCACCTAACCAAGCTATTAGACTAACAGTGACACTGTCAATCAGCAAAATAAAAAATACTACGACTTCAAAAGAAAATTTCATAATTCAAATTCAATTATAACACCCTGAAACTATTTCAAAAAATTTTTCTTACCAGTCCTTGTACCAACAAGTGCCTGTATCTTCGTATTTCCAAGCATACCATAAGCCAAAACTCTGTGATTACCATCGTCAATATCATATTTACATTTTTTGTATCCCTTCCTTAAAGAAGCTCGCCGAAGTTTATTACGAATGACACCTCCTTTCATGACAATAATAGGAATATATTTCACTATTTCGTCAGCATATTTCATCATCTCTTCTATATACAAAACCCTGCTAGTCCTTAAAGTAAGCTTATTCTTATCTTCTAAATATGGTTTAATAAAATTAACAGTGTCCAAAATTGACCCTTTGGTTGCCACGTCAGGCAATCCTCCCATCCGAGGCCATGCTCCGCAATCTTTTAGATCAATCTCTTCTAATTTCCAAGTTGAATTTAAATAACCTTCATATCTAGCATCGGCTTTTTTATGGTAGGCGCCGAAATCATATTTGGAAAGTTCCTTTAAAGATAACTTTTTTGATTTTTTAACGATTTCCTTTACGGCCTTAGGCAATTTATTTTTCATATGTTTTTGGGGAATTTTAAAAATACTTCCAAGCAACTCATTACTTATATAAAAAATTCTCAGGGCTTCAAGCGGTGTAACTTTTTTAGATTTCATGTTCAATATTATAACAAAAATTTTAGATAATCTGCGAAGTTATTAACACGAAGTAACTAGTTTAATAAGGAAATGTTCATAAAAAAAAACACCCCGCCGAAGCAGGGTGTTTTTTTGTTGTACTTAAACTCTACTGATGTTAACAGCATTAAGTCCTTTTTGACCTTCTGCTACTTCAAAAGAAAGTTCATCGCCTTCGCGAAGTTCGTTGAATTGTACGTTCTTTAATTCATTTGCATGAAAGAAAAGATCTTTTTCTTTTCCTTCTTGTGTAATGAATCCAAAACCATTATTCAAACGAACGATTTTTCCGTTTTCCATTTCTATAAGAGAAACTATGTTAATAAACTATCAAATGCAGAGTGCTGTTTGATAAAACCCGACTTCGATTCTCTTACAGCTACGATTTGATTGCTACAATAATACCATACCTCATATGCGATTGTCCAGTGAATTGCAACCCTTACTATCCAACAAAGGTTAAGGCCTTACCCGTCTTTCCCCCACGACCAGTTCGCCCAATGCGGTGAATATAATCCTCGTAGGTAGAAGGAAGCTCGTAGTTAATTACGTGACTAACATTGGGGATATCAAGTCCTCGAGCAGCTACATCAGTAGCTACCAAAACACTAACAGTATTCTCTTTAAATAATTTCAAAGCGTGCTGGCGTTGCCCGTGATTTTTGTTTCCATGAATTGAGCCAGTCTTAATTCCCTTTTGAGTAAGAAGTTCCGACAAACGCTCGACACCAATTTTTGTCCTTCCAAAAATTAATACCTTGTTAAACTCAGGCTTGATTAATAACCCGTGCAAAAGATCAAACTTAGTTTCCTTTTGTGAATAAATAACATCTTGGTCAATGCTATAAGCAGTGTCCCCTGTCTTAACGGAAATATTAATTGGATCATTTAAGAAATCATTAATTATTCGTTTGATGTCATCCGACAACGTAGCTGAAAAGAAAAGTGTCTGACGATTCTTTGGCATAGCATCCATCAAGAAGCGCATGTCATTCACAAATCCCATATCAAGCATACGATCAGACTCATCTAAAACGATGGTCTGAAAATTATTTAATCTTAAATTTCCTCTGTCGATAAGGTCTTTAATTCTTCCAGGAGTTCCGATAACAAAATTATAATCACGACGTAAGTCTTTTATCTGACGAAAAATCGGCATACCTCCAACAGCACAAACTGAAAAGATACGTAACCCAGAAGCAAATCTTACCAATTCTTGGTTAATTTGAAGAGCCAACTCTCTTGTAGGGGCAAGAATTATTACATTCTGTTTCTTATTCTTAGCCACCTTATCCAAAAGCGGAATAATGAAAGCGGCTGTCTTCCCCGTACCGGTATTGGCAATGCCCACGATATCACGGCCGTCTAAAACAGGCTGAATAGCCTGATCTTGAATAGGTGTTGGGTCAATATACCCGGCACCTATAATATTACTTTTTAAACGTTCATCGATGAGAAAGCTGGCAAAAGTATTTACCGCCTCATAAGGCTTAATTTCGGCAACAGGAACAGCCTTGTTTATAAACTTTGATACATCACTAAACTGACTTTGTCCTCGACGAGATTTCCCGGCACCAGAACGCCCGCCACCGAAACGTCGACCTTGGTTGTTACTGTTGCTAAATCTACTCGTACTAGGGCGTCTACTGGATCTTTGACCTTGGCCACTACCAGAACTACTTACACTAGAACGTCTACCGAAGCTTTGGCTTCGGCTCACTTGTTTTCTATACATATTTTTTCTTCTAGTCTTTTAATTAAGAGATAAGGGTTCGATACCCTTTTTGCTTTTGCTTGGATACTTGTGAAAATAGGTTCTTCACTTGTTCCTTGCTAGTCAAATAAGTCGACTAGGATCTCTTTAGTTCCAGAAGAATAAAATAATATGGATACAGGGAGATATAACTTATGGCAGGAGTATATTATAATTAGTGGGATATGTCAATCTTTTGAGAATATTTCTACTGATTTTTAAGATGCGTGGTTGATTTTATTCATTTATTAATGTATTATGTTCCATACAAAAATCGCTTTGCGCGTTTTTTTTATTTTTTAACTTTAGTCAAAATTAATCACTACAAACTACTCACTACCAACTACTAACTAGAAAATTATGGAAATCAGAAACATTGCAATCATCGCCCATGTAGACCATGGAAAAACAGCCATCACCGATGCTCTTATGAGACAGACGGGTATGTTTGTCGACGGGATGAGTATGGATACCGACAAAATTGAACAGGAGCGAGGAATTACTATTTATGCAAAGAATACATCCCTTACTTATAAGAATGTAAAAATTAATATTGTTGATACCCCTGGCCACGCAGACTTTGGATCAGAAGTGGAACGAGTACTTCGTTCTATTGATTCAGTTCTCTTGGTAGTTGATGCCCAAGAGGGACCGATGCCTCAAACTCGCTTTGTGCTGAAGAAATCTTTAGAGCTTGGATTAAAACCCATTGTTGTTATCAACAAAATAGATAAACCAGCCGCTGACCCAGTACAAGCATGTGAAGATGTCCTTGAGCTTTTCATGGAACTCGGCGCTAATGACGAACAACTTAACTTTTCTACTGTCTACGCGATTGGACGTGATGGTATTGCAAAGAAAAATTTGGAAGATGATTCAAAAGATTTAACTCCTCTTTTAAATACAATTCTGGAAGTAGTTTCCCCTGCCCCAGCAAATATTGATGCTCCAGCAAAAGCCCAAGTATTTAACCTTGGTTATGATAATTTCCTTGGGAGATTGGCAATCTGTAGAATATATGAAGGTGTGCTAAAAGACGGAGGGGCTGTTTTCGTGAAGAAACCAAACGGAGAAATTAGAAAAGGTAAAATAACAAAACTATTTACATTTAAGGGAGTTTCCAGGAACGAAGTTAAAGAAGCCACTGCTGGTGATATCGCCATGGTGGCGGGACTTCCTAATGCTTTTATTGGAGAGACCATCACCACCGACGAAAATGCAGAAACTCTTCCCGCTATCAAAGTTGATGAACCAACCATCACACTTGATTTCTTAGTGAACAATTCTCCTTTTGCAGGACGAGAGGGTAAATATGTAACTGGGCGACAAATTCGTGAACGCTTGGAAAAGGAACTTGAAATAAACGTTGGTCTTGAAGTGGATTTTTCAGAAGGAACAGCTAAAGTCGCTGGCCGAGGAGAATTACACATTGCGGTACTACTTGAAAATATGAGAAGAGAAGGTTACGAACTCCAAGTATCACAACCCCATATAATTATAAAAGAAGAAGATGGTGAAAAACTAGAACCCTACGAAGAGGTAACTATTGATGTGCCTGTTGAATCCCAAGGGATTGTAATAGAAAAACTCGGACAAAGAAAAGGAATGCTTTTGGAAATGAAGCAACACGAAAATACAATGCGTTTGATTCTTGAAATACCAACAAGGGGTCTTTTGGGTTATCGCGGACAATTTGTTGTTGATACTAAAGGAGAAGGTATTCTTTCAAGCAGAGTTATCGGATTTAAGAAATATGCTGGAGAAATATCAAAGAGAGCGACAGGTTCGATGATATCTATGGTTAGCGGAAAAGCCCTTGGTTTTTCTTTGTTCAACTTACAGGAACGTGGTGAATTATATATTGGAGCAAATGTAGAAGTGTACGAAGGTATGGTTATTGGTAGTACTTCAAAGGGAGAAGAAATGGCAGTCAACCCAATCAAAGGAAAGCAATTAACAAACATGAGAGCCTCTGGTTCTGATGAAAATATTACGCTTACCCCGCCAAAAGGACTTTCGATTGAATCGGGGCTTGAAATAATGGCAAATGATGAATATTTAGAAGTTACTCCCAAGAGCGTTAGATTGAGGAAAAAATATTTAACTGAGACTGAGCGTTCAAAAAATAAAAGAAAATAAATAAATCCATATTTGACGAACTTCTTTGTCGACTTCGAAAAAAACTTCCTCACCTTATGTTTATAAGGCTCGGAAGTTTTTTTCTTGTCTCCTCAAATTTCATCCAAATCTGAATTTATTTTAATATTAAATGAAAATAAAAAACCGCCCAACAAAAATTGCCATTTGGACGGTTTTTTATTTGGGTGGCTGTTTAATGAAAAGAAACTTTCATTATAATGGAATTCTTATAAAAATTGGGGAAGTAATAACTTATCTGCCACCAATCTCCACTGGCACTTGGGTTAAAGGATATCTCTCTTACATCGAAGCCAAGATATTTAACTCCGTTTGCAACAAATAAAGTAATTTTTCCATTTGAGGCCCCGGGAGAATAATGAACCCCGACGATACGGTAACTCCACGAAAGACTTGGCACTCTACCATCCTCAAAACTGATAATTTTTCCGATTAAACCGCGAGGATTCCCAGACAATTTATAATTTTCACCATTAGCAAAAGAAAAATCGGGGAAAGACACAGCCATCATAGTAATCAATACAAAAAAAGAAAATTTCTTCACAATCAACTCCTTAATTTTTGTTTAAACTACTTAAAAAGTCTACCTCTTTTTCTACCAAAAATATACATCATTACATTTCAATTGTAAAGATCCTTTTACCTAAATAATAGGGCGAACTTCAATATACCTTTTTTTCCAAGCTCTTTTAAAAGCACCTACTGACAAGTTTCCTCCTTCTGATTTGCCAGCTGGATCATTATAATAGACAACGTCGCCATCAATCCCACTGATCACAACAAGATGAGGAATAGGATTTTGAGGGTCAAAGGTGTAGTGTACCGAAGCAATCACGGGACCTTCTTCTACCGCTGTTTCAAATTGAGCAAAAGCAGTATCCATGTTAGCTGAAGAGAGGTCATAATTCATACCTTCGAGGCCATGGTCATCTGCAAGAAGCGCAAGGTCTCGATGTATCCACCCAGCATCTTTCAGGTATGCTCCGGAAGCAATCCCTTCATTTAAAAGTGTGTCGACTGAGACTTCCCCTGGTTCATAATACTCAACAAGCATTGCCAAGCTAGCAATCCCACAACCAATCTTTTGCCATTTCACAGCACTAATGTCTTCAAACTGCGAAAAAAATGGAACATCAAAAACACTTACTGTTTTAGGAGTATCATTTTTAGGTTCCTCTACTACTTCTGTAACTTTTAGAGTATTTAAAGACTTAAGAATGTGGCCAACAGGGGCTTGTACAGACGGAACAACATCCCCCAAGCTTTCGGGAATTGATAAATAAGATACAGAATTAACCGCTACGGCGTAAGAAAAGCTGTAAAAGGTCCCCAAAACGACCATGACTACGGTTACAAGAATGATTTTACTGTACGTCAAATTACTCAAAAGTTTACACTATCTGCCTGGGGACATCAAGCTATTTTTTGTGTCCCTATTTTTTAGTCTTTTACAATTACAAGGGTTCCTAATTCGGCCCAATTATAGAGCTCCTGTGCTTTTTCTGGCCAGAGATTAACACAGCCGTGTGAGTATTCTTTCCCAAAACTGGTGTGCCAATAAGCCCCATGAATTACAGCTCCTCCATGCGTGAAATACAAATTCCAAGGAACACCAGGGAGATCATAATATTGATTAGCAATATTAGGGATCGGTCCCTGCATATATCGACTCGGGGTTTTTCTAAAAATAGTAAATTCCCCTCGAGGTGTCGGGGTAAGTTCTAGGCCAGTAGATATTTTCTCTGTCATAAACAAAATGTCCCCATCATAGGCATAAAGCGTTTGAGAAGAACGATCCACAATAATCTTTTTTGTAGTTGTGGCGGCAGAATTTTCTTCATCATAGATAGTCCGAATACCTTCATCAAGGAGAACCCTAACGTGGTCAGCAGAAACATACCAGTTTCCCTTTACCCGTTCTGGATAACGAAGCCACTCATCAAAAATAATCTTATACCAAACCTGTCCCTCATTCTCAACCTTCCCTCCGACCTTAAGCACAATACCATTTCTAAGACGACTTACTACTGGATATTCTACCCCTGGGCCTGAGCGCACATTCAAACACTCCTCCTCAAAGTGCGGGCCACATCCATCTATAACTTCAACATACTCAAAAAGAACTTTTTTAATAGGAAGGATCTTTTCTGATGTGATTTCCACAACTACTTCTTCTTCGTGGAGAAATGGGTTTGCTGGAGCTTCAAGATATTTTGATGAGGGGTCATCAATATACTCTTGGAGTGAAGAAGTTTCTTGTTCACTAAGCAAATTTGGTTTAAACAAGATGAGTATAATAAAAAAAAGAAGTATAAAAAGTACCCCTGAGAAAATAATAATTGTGTTTCGATGGTGTTTTTGAGTTACGAACATACCTACAGTATAGTCTTTTTACGTAACTTTTGAAATTGTTTTTTGTTTTATAATATAAGGAAAGCCACCGGTGAAGGTGGCTCTTTTTGGTCGAGGAAACTGGATATCTTATGATAATTTTGCCCATGGCACATGTTGACGGTTGGCGATATCAAACAACTCAAGTTGCATATCCGCACGAAGATGAAAGTTATGGTGTTTCGAATCAAAATCGTAAATTGGAGCGAAGCACAGATTCTCTGGAAGATTAACTCCGCCAGTATGCATCTCCTTCAATTTTCTGAGTAATTCAAGATACCGTTTGGTATCTTCTCTGATGAGTTCGTCACGACCTTATTCTCTTTCTATCATCATGTCGACCACGGCTATCTCCTTCTCAGCTTATTTTTTTAATAACACAAACAGTGTGCGCCTCTTCAAGATTCTTGCATCTAATCACCTCTGCAAGGCCATCAAATTGGGCACATTCCCAGAAAATTCTATCTCCTGGTAAAAGTTTCCATCCAACAGGAACATTTGTTTCGATTTCCTCCCCGCGGTCAAAAGGTTGAAAGGATTCTAAAAATATCATTAAAAACGCTAAGTCACCCCTGGTCCTAATCATGCTTTCCTCCTCAAACACAAAAATATATTGATTTAGAGCTTGTTTCCATCTACTAAGATACGATATCGTAGCTAATTTGTAAAGAAGAATTGCTGAATTAACACCTGAAGCGCACCCAAACACAAACCCGTGGTATAGAATAGTTTTGTTACAAGCTAATCAAATACCACGGGTATGT
>MFAE01000010.1:0-2202 GCA_001774495.1 Candidatus Campbellbacteria bacterium RIFOXYC2_FULL_35_25
TGACGACGAGTTCTTAGTGAAATTGAGTCCGCAGGACGAAAATTTCACTTAGAACTGGAAGTCGAATCAGGCACCCGCAACAAAAAAAACAAAACCGACAGGAACTCAGTTCCTGTCGGTTTTGTTTTTTTGTGTCGACGGGAGGACTCGAACCTCCGGCCTGGCGCGTATGAGACGCCCGCTCTAACCAGCTGAGCTACGTCGACAGTTGCAATAAAAATAACATTTTTATAAAAAATTCTCAACTAGCATGTTTTTTCTTTATGTATAAGTGGTTAGGCGAATGTCCTGTCACCTTATATAATATAAATGAGTATAAACGAAGAATAATTTTATTTTTTTTAATTTAATTATGCCGATATACAAAAAAGTTAATAAAATTTTTTTTAAAAAATGGTCCTCCGAAATGGCGTATGTCTTAGGATTTTTTATGGCCGATGGGTCAATAGATGTAAACAAGAGAGGTTCTCATTATTTTAGTATTCAAATTTGTGATAAAAAACTTTTGGAAAGTATTAAACATGCGTTGGGGTCAAATCATAAAATAGCAACAAGAAAAGGTGTCGGAAATGAAAAAGATCGTTACCGATTACAAATTGGAAGTAGAGAGATGTGTGATGATTTAAGAGCATTGGGAGTAAGCGAAGAAAAAACTTACACAATGGAAGTACCAAAAGTACCAGAAAAATATATCGGAGATTTTGTTCGTGGTTATTTTGACGGAGATGGTAATGTTTGGGTTGGGATGGTACATAAAGACAGAAAAAAGCAAAGTTTGGTAATTCATACTTCATTTACATCGTGTTCTTTTAATTTTTTAAAAGATCTAAAAAGTAAACTTAAAGAAAAAGGTTTACTTGGGGGCTGTATTTATAACAGAAAGAATGCGAATTGTTTAAAATATAGTATAAAAAATTCTTTGATTTTATCAGAAATTATGTATAATGGTAGTGGAAATGATTTGTTTCTTAACCGAAAAAAGATCATTTTTGAGAAGTTTAAGAGAATGCGGTCGTAGCTCAACTGGTTAGAGCACTCGCCTGTAGAATTGCAGCTTCTAAGAGAGATCTTAGTCGAAAACGAGGTGAATTGTCTGGAAACCCACACTCTTCAATAGAAGAACGGGCAATCAGCAGCCAAGCCCGTCAGTTGACGGGAAGGTTCAGAGACTATCCTACGGGAGTACTGGAACACAAAGTGTTTTGGGAAGCGCCTCGCACCCTAACCTATTAATTGGAAGGGTGATGATATAGTCCACGCCCTTTGGAAACATTGGGATTACGTGCACGCGAGAGGTTGCCGGTTCAAGTCCGGTCGACCGCGCATAATTAAAATGCCACAGCTTTTGCTGTGGTATTTTAATTATGCGCGGTCGACAGCGAGCAAACCGCTTTGCTCACGTCGGAGATAGAATACATTTAGACTTTTGTGCTAAAATAAGTTTGTGAAAAAATATCTGTACATAACTGCTTATTCGCTTGTCAAAATCTACTGGTTTATTTTCAGACCAAAAACTTTTGGTGTTAGATGTTTAGTTGAAAGTGAGGATGGCAGGGAAGTTCTTCTTGTAAAACATACATACATGTATCGAAATTATTGGTCAGCCCCTGGAGGAAAAAGAAATAAAAATGAATCATTAGAAGAGACGGCTAAAAGAGAGATAAGAGAAGAATTGGGTATTGATATTTATGATGCGAGGAAAGTTGGAGAATATAACGCCAGATCCCATTTTAGATTTGATAAGGTCGGTTTATTCGTTGCCAAAACGAAAGACAAAAATTTCAAAAAAGATGAAGGAGAAATTTTGGAAGCTAAATGGTTTGAAAAAAATAATTTACCAGAATCAATATTTATTGCCACAAGACAGATATTGGAAAAAATATAGTTTTTTGCAAATTTTTTCTGTTGGCTGTAAACTGTAAACTGTAAGCTGTAAACTTTAAATTATGCCGTTGTAGCTCAGTTGGACAAAAGGCAATTAAGCCTTTTGTCCGGTTTCTACCAAAGGTAGAAAATTGCCGAAGCGAGTCCCGAAGGGCGAGCAGGCAATAGGAGGAAGAGCACGTCATTTTGTGGTATAAATTACAGGGTCAAGATTATTTTAAATAAGCCGTTGTAGCTCAGTTGGATTCGAAACAAATCACTTTGTTTCGAATCCGAACGAGCCTCCAGAAGGGCGAGAGAGGAGGAAGAGCACGTCAT
>MFAE01000010.1:2302-37011 GCA_001774495.1 Candidatus Campbellbacteria bacterium RIFOXYC2_FULL_35_25
AAGGGCGAGAGAGGAGGAAGAGCACGTCATTTTGTCAGTATTAGCTTTTTGTTAGAATTTATAGTAGTAAGCCGTTGTAGCTCAGTTGGTAGAGCACGTCATTGGTAATGACGAGGTCAGCAGTTCAATCCTGCTCAACGGCTCAAGAAGCGCCGCCTTAGCTCAGTAGGTAGAGCAATGGTATCGTAAACCATAGGTCCGCAGTTCGATTCTGCGAGGCGGCTCATTATTGTGCATAAAAGAGAAACTTGAATAATTTGGTTTGCTTATCTGAATAAAAGACGATTAAGCCTTTTGCCCGAACGATCCTTCAGAAGGGCGAGAGAGGAGGAAGAGCAACGGTATCGTAAATCGTAGGTGGTCGGTTCAAGTCCGACAGAGGGCTCAAAAAAGTATATTGGTGGGTGAGTAGAAATAATTAGTAGATATATTAATAAAAAAATACTTTTTATTAATGATTTTTAATTATAGGTACTGATTTAATTTTTTTCCGCATCCTTAGAATAATTCTTCCGAGGATTTCTATTATTTTTTCAGCTTTCCAGAAAACTATAAAGCTTACTAAAAAAGAAAAAACCTGGATAGAAAAATTATTTTGAATATCAAAAAGACTCGCTATTCCACCATCAGAATCAGTAAAATTTTTAATATAAAAAATAATAACAAGCCCATACACAAGTATTTTATAAAAAGGGTAGGTTTTGCTCATAATATTTTTTTTAATAATATCAAATGTAATATCCTTAACCTTGCCTAAAAGAATCAATACCCCGATAAGTAGCAACCATGAAATACCATAGAGGGAAAATAACAAATCTTCTGTAGGAATGGGTATATGGAGATTAAAATATCCAGATACAATGCCACCGATACTCGAGAAAAGTATGGCGACAAATACAAAAATATTTTGCCTTTTCTTTTCTTGGGCATAAATAGAAAGCACCCCAAGAATACCAACTAAAACAAAACCGATAATCGCATAAATTATTAGCAAGAAGTTTTCAGAGAATCTAAAAAGTAAATACGATGTAAAATAATTAAATATTCTTTCGAAAATAATTAATCCTGGTACTAGAAAAAATAATAAAGCTAAGGTATTAATTAATATTGTTATTGATTTTTTCATTGGCTAAAATAATTTATTTTCTACTACCCAACTTTTAATCAGACGACCCTGCAAGAATTTCCAACAAACTTAAAAATAGATTGATAATATCCAAATAAATATTTACAGCAATATCAATTGCTGTACCCCAAGTCTCGTCCCCAACCATTGTTTCAAGTCTGTTAAAATCGTAAAGTAGATACAAGGTAAAAATAACAGCTCCCAAGTATGCTCTAACCAGTGAAAAGATTTCTGACCGGAAGAAGAAAATGTTTAAAAGCCCCATCACAATTAACATCAACAAAGAGATAAACAAAAACCCTCCAAGAAAACTAAAATCAATACTTGTTAGAAATACGATTCCTGCAGTAGAAAAAACAGAAAGAGCCGTTGCAAATAATGTTTGAGAAACAATACTATTCCACTCTTGTTTGTATTGGCTAGTAACCAATGATTGTTCAAATTCTTCCCTTTGTTCGTCTGTTATTTTTTCGCCTCTTTTGAGAACAATCCCACGGCTTTTTAAATATTTTTTAAGTTTGAATCTTTTGCCAAAATGCTCAATTGTTGGACCAATTTCCCAACCGATTAAACCTGAAAAAATGGCGACTAGTAAGAGATTAATCGGATAGACATCTGCAAAGTAAATTATTGCAAACAAAAAAACAAAAGTGCTGACAACGGTTACCCACATTTCTTTTGCAGTTTCAAACAGTTTATTTTTGCGCGCCGTTATCGCGGTAATCAATAGCATCACCCCAACGATTATAAATGTACGAGCGAAAAGAATGTTAAACATGTTTTTTAGATTAAATTGTTAATAATTAAATATTCATAACTAATAAGAAAAAAAGAAACGGATAGATAAGGCAGGCAACAAAGAATATTTTATCGACAATATCAAGATTTTTTCTCCTAGATATAGAAATTACAATATTGATCAAGAAAAATATACCGGAAGGAAAGAATCCGATTAATACCGTAAAAGCGTCAGGTAATGTAAAAGTGGCAAAATATATAGCTATTAATATATCAAAAATAAAAACAGGAAATCCAGTAATTTTTAATAATGTATTTTTTTTCAAGTCTACGTGCATTTTTATTTAAGGAGGCTTTTTGTTGTTTGTTTATGATACTGAATTCACAATTAAATTTTTTTGTTTCTTTTTTATATAATAACACCTATCCTTTTCTAAGTAATCCCCATATTTTAAGTAATTTATGATAAACTTAATTTAATTAAAAAGATGAAAACTCAAAACCACATTTTAGTCGCCCCGCTACTGATATCTATGCCGTATCTTTTTAGTTTTTCTAGCGGGGCTACTATTATTGCAATTGCTTCAAATATTTTAATCGATATTGATCATTTACAACTTATTTTTAAAGAAAAAGCTTTCAGTTTTTCTAAAATTAAAAATCTTTACGAGAGTATTTACGACAAACATAACCACGAAAAATCAAACAAAGCTTTTGATAGTGATGTTTTTTATCTTTTCCATACTATAGAGTTTAATGTTTTATTGCTAGCTTTGTCCCTCAGGTTTCCTTTCTTAATGTTTGTGGCTATTGGTTTTTTATTCCATATATTATTTGATATAATCCACCATTTAATGCATCATTTACCTATTAGATGGTTATTTCTTATTAATTGGTTAAGAAATATATAAATTATGAGCAAATTCTACATAATAGGCACACCCATAGGAAACCTCGAAGATATGACTTTTAGGGCTGTTAGAATTTTAAAAGAAGTTGATTTGGTTCTTTGCGAAGACACTCGGGTAACCAAAAAGCTTTTAGATAAGTATGAAATCAAAACACCAACCCTTTCTTATCATCAACATAGCAAAATTTCAAAAATAGAGAAAATTTTTGATTTAATGAAGGAAGGAAAAAATTTAGCCTTAGTTTCTGATGCCGGCACTCCTACTATTTCAGATCCTGGCTCAGTTCTTGTTTCAAAAATAAGAGGGGAGTTTGGCAATGATGTTGAAGTTTTAGTCGTTCCAGGTCCAAGCGCTTTAATATCAGCCCTTTCCGGGAGCGGATTTACAGCAGACCAATTTTTATTTCTGGGTTTCCTGCCTCACAAAAAAGGGAGGGAAACATTATTTAAAGAAATTGCCGAAACGAAAAGAACCGTTGCTTTTTATGAGTCTCCTCATAGAATAATAAAAACACTAAATTCTCTAAATGAATTTGTGGGAGACAGAAAAATTATGATTGCCCGAGAGCTAACAAAAATTTACGAAGAAATCGTTTCTGGTACAGCTGGGGAGTTATTAAAATATTTTGAGGGGAACCCGGTTAAAATTAAAGGTGAGTTTGTGGTTGTAGTAAGTAATAAGTAATAAGTAGTAAGAAAGTTTACAGTTTACAGTTTACAGATAGGCAAAGTTTTTCTGGATTGCTTCGGACTTCGTCCTCGCAAAGACGAAAAATTTACTTTGCAAATTTTTGGTTCTTAAATTTTACATCTTAAATCATAAATCTTACATAAAAAATGAAAATAAATTATTTTGATATTCATTCACACTTAGAGTCCTCGAGGTTTGAAGAAGACAGGGAAGACGTTATTTCTCGTATGAAAGATGAGGGAGTTTTTACTATAGCAATTGGAACTGATTTAGAAAATTCAAAAAAAGTAGTTCGGTTGGCAGATAAATATGAAAATATTTTTGCTTCGATTGGTCTGCATCCTACAGACACTAATGAAGATTTCAACGAAACAGATTACGCCGAGTTGGTAAAAAATCTAAAAGTTGTCGCCATAGGGGAGTGTGGATTGGAATTTTCTAGACTAGGAGAAGATTCTGAAGGAGACCCTAAATCATTAGAAATGATCGGGCAAGAAAGGCAAAGACAAATTGATATTTTTAAAAAACAAATAGATTTTGCTGTAAAATACGATAAGCCACTAATGATTCATTGTCGGGATGCTCATTTTGAGGCAATAAATATTTTAACTGAAAAGAAAGAACAATACGGGGCAGGATTAAGAGGGGATATTCATTTTTTTTCTGGTGACGTTGATATTGCTCAAGCATACCTCGATCTTGGGTTTACCATGTCTTTTACCGGAGTGCTAACTTTTACGAAGGATTATGACGAGGTAGTTAGATTTATTCCCCTAGAAAGAATAATGTCTGAAACAGATGCCCCCTACGTGGCCCCTGTGCCTTACCGTGGGCAGAGATGTGAACCTTCGTATGTAGAAGAGGCTGTAAAGAAAATAGCCGAAATAAAGGGTTTGGACTATGAAATTGTCAAAAAAGCCATGGTTGAGAACGCAGTTAGGTTTTTTGGTATAAAAAACTCTTAGAGGGGATAGGGTAGAGGGTTTAGGGTATAGTGGACGAATTTTGCTTCGCAAAATTCGTCTTTCTACCAACTACTCACTACTCACTACAAACTAGCAAGAAATCATTTGATTTTTAGTTTCTATTATGCTAACCTATTAGCCATGATTACAGGAAATATAAGCGAAAAAATGGAAGGTCTAAGGGTCTACGAAGTAGGCTATCTTTTGTTACCAATTCTTGATGAAGAAAAAGCTCAAAAGGAGGCTGAAAAAATAAAGAATGTTATAGAAAAAAACAAAGGAATGTTCTTATCAGAGGGGGCTCCTCAAAAGAGAGTTTTAGCTTATCCAATGACCAAAAAGATTGCTTCTGAGAACAAAAAGTTTAATGACGCTTTCTTTGGTTGGATTAAATTTGAGTCAGAAGTTAATGTATTAGATCTTTTGAAAAAGGAACTTGATGGTGCTGGTAATGTTTTGAGATATTTAATTATAAAAACTAATAAAGATATAGCCCCTGTTTCTAACCCAGTTAAGTTTGCTTTCAGTAAAGAGGATTCTAAAAAAGAAGGAAAAGAAGAAGTCATAGAAAAGTCAGAAGTTCAAGTTGAAGAAGAGGCTGAAGAAGAAAAGAAGTTAGATGAAACCATTGATGACTTGGTTATTGAATAGAGTCTTGGTATACTAGTAATAGTTAAAACTTCAGCCTAAGGGCTGATCAGCCTCGGGCTGAAAAAACTAAAATCATGTATTTAAACAAAGTAATTATAATAGGAAATTTAACTAGAGACCCTGAATTGAAAGCTTTGCCAAGTGGTGGGCAAGTTGTTAATATAGGAATTGCGACAAATAGGGTTTGGAAAGACAAGGAAGGAAGCAAGCAAGAAGAAGTTGAATTTCACAATGTAGTTTTCTTTGGAAGAACAGCTGAAATTGTTGCTCAGTATTTAAAAAAAGGAAGTAGCGTTTTGGTTGAAGGAAGATTGAAGACAAGAAGTTGGGAACAAGAGGGTGTTAAAAAATATATGACCGAGATTATTGCTGAAAGTATGCAATTAGGGCCAAGAAAAGAAGGGGGGTCAGGACAAGGTTATCAAAGCGAAGCCAGCCCAAGCGCAAGTAGCGAAAGCAAGGCTCCACAAGTTGATACAATTGAATATCCTGAAGAAGAAATTAATCCAGAAGACATTCCTTTTTAACTCAGTTAAAAAGGAACAGAGAAACAAAAGAACAAAAGAACAATATTTAAAAATTAAGATAATTATAAATTAGAAAATATAAATTGCTGTAAACTGTTAGCTGTCAGCTGTAAACTTAAAAAATATGAAACAATGCCATTTTTCAAAAAATAATATAGCTCAAATTGACTACAAAGATCTGGAGGCTTTGAGGAAGTCTATTAATCCTCACGGAAGGATGATTGCTAGAAAAAGAACTGGTCTTTGCGCTAAACATCAAAGACAATTAGCTGAGGCCATTAAGAGAGCAAGATTTTTAGGTCTTTTGCCTTATATCATAAGATAGCTTGTAGCCAGTAGCTTATAGCAAAAAATTAAATTTAAACAAAAAATACTCGAAAGGGTATTTTTTGTTGCTTATACCAGTAATTTTTGTTATAAACTTACTTAGAATCTGATTCTTCGGTAACAAACATCATAAGAGGTAATGCTATGCAATGCTTTGTAGATGGGTCCACTTGCGACAAAAATCCGTGTGAAGGACTGGGAGTCTTAAATGCTGGTGCATGTCGCTTTTGCGAGAAAATTGAGTCTAACAGGGACCAAATAGGGCGGTTTCTTTCGGAAATTGGTATAGGTCGTCCCCTTGAAGATGATGAGGGAGAGGATCTATACAAACTCGTGATGAGCTCTGAGACCATGCTTTGTATTTTAACTGATTTTGATAAATATCTTGAAGAAAGGATTGTTTTGTTGAAGGAAGAAATTAATAAATTCAAAGATTTTGCTTCTTTAAAGGAGTTTGTGAAAAGGGAAGAGTGGTGGCTTGGTGTCATTTTTGATATTGATATCCAAGAAGTTCTTGAAGAGTTGGAGGATGATACCAGCATAACTTTTTCTGATGCAATTGATTTTTGGAAAAAAAGGCTTGATAAAATCGAATTAAGCCAATGGTATGACATGAAGGAGTTCATTTCCTTTCTTGAGAAATTCTCCGACTAATCCGCCTTTGGCAAAATCGCCGTGACCCTTTTTGGGCCACGGCGATTTTTTATAGACTGTAAACTGTAGGCGGGTATCTTTTATTAATAACTCTAAATTTGAGTACAGTTCGAGGAGATAAGGAACAAAAATATGAGATGTACATTATAGTACTTCGAATATTTTTGCAACGAAATCGACGAAGAAATGTGCCAAATTTAGAGTTATTAAACTCTCCCTGAATATTCTCCCGTCTCAGTATTAACTTCAATAACATCACCCTCTTTAACAAAAATTGGGACTCCGATAGTGGCTCCTGTCTCTAGTACTACTTGTTTGTTCGCTCCAGTCGCGGTATTTCCCTTAACTGCAGGAGGGGCTTCTTTCACCTTAAGTTCTACTTTGATAGGTATTGAGACACCGATAATCTCTTCGTTGAATAATTTAACATCTACCAATGAGTTTTCTTTCATAAATTTAGCACCGACGATAATTTCCTCTGAAAGGTTGAATCTTTTGCTAGGGTCTTTTTCCTCACAAAAACAAAATTCACCTTTATTACTGTAAAGATATTTTATTTTTTTACGTTCAATGTCAGCTTCGTCAACTTTCTCGGCTTGGTGGAAGGCTCTTTCTATAACCTTACCGCTGATAAGATTTCTTAGTTTGGTTTGGTTAACTGGTTTTCTCATTTGTTTTCTAAAAACATGAGAAGAAAGAACCTCATAAGGCTCACCATCGACAACAATAAACTTCCTTTCTTTAATTTCGTTATAGTTAAGCATAAATGCAGAATCATGAATCACGAATTATGAATCATGAATATTAATTAATTAAATAATGTGTACGGGTTGAATTTTTAGCGAAGCTAAAAATTCAACCCCTTGATTCGTGATTCGTTCTTCTTGATTCACAAATTCTAAAAAAATCTACGATTTTTTTAGTTCTTCTTTAATTTTCTTCACAATTTCATTTGCAATCTTTTTATTCTCTTTCAAAAAAGTTCTTGCCTTGTCATATCCTACCCCCATTTTTTCTTCTCCGTAAGAATAAGTAGATCCTTTTTTTTCTATCAGGCCAAATTTTTCTCCTAAAGCAATTATTTCACCTTCTTTTGAAATTCCTTCGTTGTACATCAAATCAAACTCGGTCTGTTTAAAAGGGGAAGCCACTTTATTTTTAACTACCTTAACCCTTACGCGACCCCCTACAACTTCATCACCTTTTTTTATCTGAGCGATTCGACGAACATCTAATCGAACGGAAGTATAGAATTTCAAAGCTTTACCGCCAGGAGTTGTTTCTGGGTTACCAAACATAACCCCAATTTGCATTCTTATTTGATTGATGAAAATAACGGTTGTTTTGCTTTTGGCTACAATAGCGGTTAGTTTTCTTAATGCTTGCGACATAAGCCTAGCCTGTTTCCCCACATGGTGAGCCCCCATGTCGCCTTCAATTTCGTCTTTTGGTGTTAATGCG
The DNA here is from genome assembly GCA_001774495.1 of Candidatus Campbellbacteria bacterium RIFOXYC2_FULL_35_25. Taxonomy (GTDB): domain Bacteria; phylum Patescibacteriota; class Minisyncoccia; order Phycocordibacterales; family UBA12079; genus UBA12079. The sequence goes on from MFAE01000010.1 coordinate 10,353, forward strand.
GCTACTGAATCAACCACAATAATGTCTACTTTTCCTGAACGGACTAAGCTCTCTGTGATTTCTAGGGCTTGTTCTCCATTGTCTGGTTGAGACACAAGCAATTCGTTGATGTTAACTCCTAAATTTTTCGAATATTCTGGATCAAGAGCATGCTCTGCATCCACAAAAGCGGCAATTCCTCCTTCTTTTTGTGCAGAGGCAACCACATGTAGAGCCAAGGTAGTCTTTCCTGACGATTCTGGGCCAAAAATTTCAACGATCCTTCCACGAGGAATACCTCCAATGCCAAGAGCATAATCAAGTCCAATTGATCCAGTTGGGATTGCTTTAACGTCAACTCTCGGTGCATCTCCGAGTTTTATGATTGCTCCTTCTCCAAATTTAGTTTGAATTTGTGAAATGGTATCTTCGATACTTGAGTTTGTCGTTTTTGGGGTTGTTGATTTTTTTGCCATATTTTTTAGGATCTAATTTAATAATAAGTAATGGTTTTATAATTCTATCAGAAAGAGGGGATGGCTTAAATACTTGACGATATTATTTGTTTGTTGGTATATAAGTAATTTATAAAATATTGTCAGAGTACATGGATGATGAGAAATATTTTGGATATCCCTTGTTAGGCGATGTTTTGTTTAAAATCCTTGCGTTTTCTTGAATTTAAAAAATAAACAACTATCGATACAAAAATAAATACTATTAATGATAATACCACCCAACCTTTAGTATTATAGAAACAAAGATTCCCCCATCCAAATCCTCTACAATTTACCAAGTCTAATTCTCTAGAAAAGGGGATGATATTGGGTAAAAAAAGGTAGGTATCCATTAAATATGCTAAGAACATAATGAACGTACTTATTGGAATAATTTTTTTTAACGAGTTTATTTTTTCCATATTATAATAATATTTTTTTATTTTATAAATATTTGTTGTTTTTCAATTTCACAACAACGTTTGCACATATCTGAAGTATTTTTGGAGAAATATTTTAGATACCGGCCGTTCGTGACGTACCATTTAGAAATTTTGAGGTTAATTGCACTCAAATTTTTCTACTATTATTCTGGGAAGATGAGAACAATCTTTAGTCTGTGGCGTGTTGGCGGTGCAAGGCGATTCCCCAAGCGAAAGTAACCCTGTTACAGTGACGGTTTTGTCACAGTTTAGCTCACTTTTCTTTGACACCAATCTAAAGTAGCCATATTCCGAAGTGAAAAAAGATTCATAATACCCAGGTATGTTTGTTAAGGCCTCATACTGCATAGATGATATTTCGTCATATTTAGATGTATCGCTTTCAGTCATTGTTACGATTTTGTTATCACATTGTTCTAAGCTGGTATTTTCAAGATTACAGATATTATTAATACTTATGGATGTTTCATTGCTATTATTTGAGGTACTGGGGAATAAAATATATGATCCCATGGTTAGTAAAATAATTACGATGATTGTATAGATTGTTTTCTTGTTTAACATAAATTTTTTAAATGAGAAAATAAAACAAATTGAGCAAAATTTTTAAGCTATATTTCACCTAACTACAAACTAGGTTCATAAATTAATTCCAAAACTTCTTTTTTAATCCTTTCAAACCTGTCTTGTATTTCAATTTCGGTTATGTTGTACCCTTCGGAAAGTAATAATTTTTCCTTAAAATTTCCTTCTTCGTCGACGAAAATCTGTCTCCCGTTCATTGTAATATAAGAAGCATTTTTTATTGTCCCTCTTATTTCTACCAGAGATTCTTTTAGTGTCATACCACTAGTAGGGTAGTCTATTGTTATTACTCCTCCCTTGATGATATTTCTTGTTTGATAAAAGGCATAACTAAGAACAACAATAACTACGGCAGCAACAATCCCATATTTTAATAATTTATTTCCGGTTATCATAAAAATTAAACATAGAAACCAAAAAACAAAGAAACAAAGAAACTACCCCCTTTTATTATCTTTTCTGACTTTTGATAAAAATGCCTTTAACTGTCTAATAATTTTTTCACTATCAACTATAAATTTTTCATGCTCTTCTTTCTCTATATAATTATCATCAAAAGCACAATCCAAACAAGCTACCACTTCATTAAGAGAGCCTAACGATATATTTAAGAAATGGCTAAAATCTTTGTCTGAATGTTTGTCAGAACCTTCCGCTATGTTCAATAATATAGAATCTAATGCTCGCCATAGTTGTTGTTGCAGAGAATACAATTCTTCTTTAGGAAATTTATCTTTAGACAATTGTTTTACTTCTTTTCTAAATTTCCGACTGTCTTTGTAAACAGGGAATTCTCTGAATCTTAAAATTGTATTGTTATTTTTCTCCATTTTGTTTTTGTTTCTCCATTCTTTTGTCTCTTTGTTCTTTCGTTCTTCTGTTTCTTAGTTTCTCTGTTCTTCTGTTTCTTAGTTTCTCTGTTCTTCTGTTTCTTAGTTTCTCTGTTCTTCTGTTTCTTTGTTTCTTAGTTTCTCTGTTCTTCTGTCTCTTCATCTTCTTTCAAATAATCTCCTTTGGCTATCTTCTCCTCATCTTCTTCTGAAATAGAGAAACCACCATCGTCATCTACATCCATATTTGATTTTATTAAGACTTCTCTCGCCTTGGAACCTTCTCCTGGGCCAACAACACCCCTCTCTTCAAGCATATCAACAAGTTTCGCCGCTCTAGAATATCCTACGCTAAGCTTTCTCTGTAGATAAGAAGTAGAGCCCTTGCCTGCTTTGATAACTTCTTCCCGAGCTGCTTCATAAAGATCATCTTCGTCGCTGTCACTTAAAGTTTCGCTGTTCATGATAGTTTCAAAACTATTGTTTGGGTCGCTTATATTAATGTCTATCTCATCAGGCATTTCGTCTTCGTATGCTTTCTTTAAGAAGCTTACTACATTTTTTAGTTCAGTTTCTGAAACAAAGGCTGCTTGGATACGGCGAGGTTTAGACATGCTTCCAGACATATAGAGCATATCCCCAGCCCCTAATAGTTTTTCAGCTCCGCTCTGGTCTAAAATAGTCCTTGAATCAACTTGAGATGACACTTGTAGGGCAAGTCTGGTAGGAATGTTGGCCTTTATCAGTCCTGTAATAACATTCACAGACGGTCTTTGTGTTGAAAGGATTAAGTGAATTCCGATAGCTCGGCTCATTTGCGCCAAACGAACAATCGCTGACTCTAGTTCTCTTGGGTAAGCCTGCATTATGTCTGCCAACTCGTCTATTACTACTACTATGTATGGCATTGTTTCTGGTAAGTCGTCGGGGCTCATTTCCCCTTTGTTTTTTAAGAATTTCTCTTGGGCTGGTATCAGGATAGTTTTGTGGTAAGACTGTATGTCTCGTACCGATCTTTTCTCCAACACCTCGTAGCGTCTTTCCATTTCTTTTATTGCCCATTTTAGAGAAAGGATGGCTTTCTTCGCGTCAGTAATAACAGGGGTCAGTAAGTGAGGGATTCCTTTATAGAGAGTAAGTTCAACTCTCTTAGGGTCTATCATTATAAATTTTAGTTCCTCTGGAGTTTTTTTGAACAATAGGGAAGTTATGAGTGTATGAATTGTCACTGATTTTCCCGAGCCGGTTGTTCCCGCAATAAGCGCGTGAGGAGCCTTTATCAAGTCTGTGAAGTGAGCATTCCCAGAGATATCTTTTCCTAATGCTACTGTGAGGTGGCTAGTAGAATCTCTAAATGCGCTCGATGCAAATAATGTTGCCAAACCAACAGTCGTCTTTGTGCTGTTAGGAATTTCAATTCCTACCAAGGCCTTCCCGGGGATGGGAGCTTCCATTCTTAGTGGATGAGCGGCCAGTGCCAAAGACAGGTCATTTTGAAGAGCAACTATTCTTGAAAGTTTTACTCCCTCGGCGGGTTTCAAGGCATAACGAGTAACAGACGGTCCGATAGAAATTTCATCCATCTCAACAATGATTCCAAAATTTTGGAGGGTCCTTTTTATTATATTTGCATTTGCTTTGATGTCTCCTACGCCGGGCTTACCTTTGTCTGTTGAGAGGAGGCTGAGGGGGAGGGTGATATCCTTTTTCCCAAAGAATCTTTTCCTGGATAATTGTTCAATTTTTTTACCGAAACTTTCTTCGTTGTTTTCGTCTGTTTCTCTGTTTCTCTGTTCTTTTGTTTCTTTGTTTTTTTCTTTTTCTTCTTCCGCTTCTTCGGTTTCCTCGTCTTCAATTTCTTCTTCTTCTTTTTCATATTCTTCTTTATTTTCAACGAGAGCTTTTTCTTTTTTGGGGAAAAGTTTTTTCCAAAATAAAATTGAATCTAAGCTGGGGCTTGTGTCTAGAATTATTAAAACAGAAATTATTGTAAGAGCTAATAAAATTATTAGCGTTGCGGTAAAGTCAAAAAGTTTTACTAGTGGAGATGAAATAAAACTTCCGATGATACCCCCCTCGTTGGTTAAAATTAAATCAACAATTCCTAATCCTGAAAAAACGAAAATCAATGAGCCAATTATTTTTATTACTGCAAAATCCGTCTTTGTTGCTTTTGTATAAGATATTCCTAATATAAAAAATAACGTTGGTAATAAAAAATAACCTATCCCTAATAAATATGAAAGGGAAGAGTAGATTGATCTTCCTACCAGCCCACCACTATTAAATGACGCTAAAATAAAAAAGATTGTTAAAACAAAAAAAACTATTGCTAATACCCAATGAACTGTTTCTGCTTTTAAACTACCTTTTATTATTGGCTTGTCTTCTTTCTTTTTCTTTCTTGCCATATATAAATAAAATAAAAGATTAAATGTAAATTTTAATGATTACTTTAGATTAAAGAATAAGTACTATAATCCTAAAGTATGTAGAGATTATAACATATAGTAGAGTTGAAAGTTTACCCCCCACACCTTTCTTTTACGAAAGAAAAAGAAAGGCGTGGGGGTTTATAAAGTTGAAAGGGATTTAGGATGCAAGATTTAAGATTTAGGATTTAAGAAAGACGAAAAAATTACGGACGGAGGCCTTTCCTCGGGTAGCGAAGCGGACGGAGGTGAGGCCTCGGGAAGTAATTTTTGTGGTAATCCATTTTTAGCGAGACCTCGCACCGTCGTCTTTGCGAGCGATAGCGAAGCAATCCAAAAAAAAAGAAAAATAAGCCATAAGTTTAAACAGCCTTATTAATCCGCAAAATATAAGACATCTACAGAATTTATTGTCAATATTGTCTTAAATGTCTTATATATCTATAATGGACATTATTAACTGTCTTTTAATAAGTAAAAGACAACTCTCGCCTTAAAAGACACTATGATTAAAACGATAAAGGACATAGTAAAAAAGGACGAATACTGTGGTAACAATCACTGTGCTGTACTTCTGTACGGAAAGTTAGAAAAGATAACCATGGCTATCTATCTAGTAACGGATTTGTTTCCTCAAGACGAACCGATTAAATTTTGTTTGAGAAAAAAAAGTATTCAATTGATGTCTTTTATAATGTCCTTAACTAATGACCAAGCTGTTTTGGGTGAAGAATCTTTTTTTCAGATAACGACTCTAATGTCCGAGATAGATTCTCTTTTAAGAATTGCCCTCATGTCCAATTTGTTGTCTGAGATGAATTATTTAATTATAGGAGAAGAGTACGGAAAATTTTTAGATTTTATAAAAGAAAGGAAAAGCGAGGGTGTCGGACACAAGCTTGTTTTGGAAAACGATTTTTTTAGAGACAAAGATACCTGTGATGAAGGAGATAATGAAATGATTTCGGATAAAGGACAGGATAAAGGACAAAAGGAGAATAAAGGACAAGTTGTTCTGACCGTTAAAAAAAATATAAATAAAAATAAGAACTTGAACGCCAAAGATAAGATTGCCAGAAAGGATTTGATTATCAGTATGATAAAAAAGAAAAAAGAAGTAACCATAAAGGACATTTCAAAAAATATAAAAGACTGCAGTGAAAAAACTTTGCAAAGAGAATTGGTAGCATTAGTCGTCGAAGGTGTCCTTAAGAAAGCAGGGGAGAGACGGTGGAGTCGATACTCTTTAAACTAAAGTTTAAAGAGAACAGAGAAACTAAGAAACTAAGAAACAGAAGAACGAAAGAACAAAAAAACAGAAGAACAAAAGAATGGAAATACAGGTTAAAAAGAAGCATCAAAAAATAGAGAAAAAGGGTATGAAAAGAAGAAGAAAAAACAATGAAATTTGCTGCGCAAATTTCATTGTTTTTTAGTTTCTCTGTTTCTTTGTTTCTCCGTTCTTTTGTCTTTCCGCTTCTCTGTTTCTCCGTTCTTTTGTCTCTCGTTTTCTCCGTTCTTTTGTTCTTCTGTTTCTTTGTTTCTCTGTTCTTTTGTTTCTTTGTTTCTGAGTTCTTCTGTTTCTTTGTTTCTCTGTTCTTTTGTTTCTTTGTCTCTTCGTTTTTCGTTGCTTTTTGTCGTCAAATTGTTATAATTAACTCTACTTAATATATTGTTTGTTTCGTTGAATTTTAGTTATCCACAAAGATTTCTTTCAAATTCAACCCAGTCAATATATAATTTATTCAATACAGATGGACCTGTTTCATTTTAGGTATTTAATGAAACAAAACCTGGTTTGTTTTGGATAAGATCTTTGACAATAGAATAGGGAGATAAAACAGAAATTGAATTTTAATGTTGTTTAGAATGGCAGTATTGATTTCAAAATAGGAAAATTATTAGTTTGTTAGTATTAATAATTTAGTTTTTATCGGTGTGGATTTTGCTTGTCGAAGCTAGGGTCTACCACACAGCATTTTTTATTTTTTTATTTTTAATTTTTGGAAATCATATTTTTTCTAAAAACTAAAAACTAAAAACTAAAAACTTTTGTGCGGTGGATCTTAAAAAGTTCATACCAAAATTCCTTTCGAGAAATTTATTTGTTTAGAATAAATTCTCAAGATTATTAGTTTATTATTAGTTAATAAAAAAGGAATAATTTATTAAAAAAATATATGAGTAAAAAATTAAAGCTTATGGTATCAAAAGTTCTTGGTACAACTTTAGCTCTTGCTATGGTTTTAAGCATCGCCGCACCAGTTGGTGCTGCAGGTTTGACAACTGATCAAGTAACCGCGATCTTGTCATTGCTTTCATCCTTCGGGGCTGATCAAGCTACAATAAACAATGTGAACTCTGCTCTTACAGGAGTTCCTACAACAGGTGGGACAACTACTGGAGGAACATGTAGTTCATATGTATTTAATAGCGATTTAAAAATAGGTAGCACAGGAGCTGATGTTTTGAATCTTCAAAAGATTCTTAACGCAGACGGAGTTAACATTGCTTCCACAGGTGCAGGTTCACCAGGAAACGAAACAAGTTACTTCGGTGCTTTAACTGACGCAGGTGTAGTAAGATTCCAGAACAAATATGCTTCTGAAATTTTGGCACCAGTTGGACTTATAAATGGAACAGGATATGTTGGTGCTTCAACAAGAGCAAAGTTGAACGCAATGTGTACAGGTGGAACAACAACCGGTGGGACTACAACAGGAGGGGATACAACAACTCCATCAGTTGGAACAGGCCTTTCAGTTTCTTCAGCTACACAACCATCAGCATCACTTGCACCTCCATCTACAGCCAGAGTTCCTTTCACAAGAGTAACTCTTACCGCTGGAAATGACGGGGATGTAACAGTTAACTCAATTACAGTTGAAAGAACTGGTTTGGGTTCTGACAACAACTTTGCTGGAATCGTTTTATTAGACGAGAATGGCACACAGTTGGGTATTGCTAAAACTTTGAATTCAAATCACCAAGCAACAGTTGGTGAAACTTTCACAGTTAAAGCTGGAACTTCAAAAACAGTTACTATTGCAGGAAATATGGCTGCAACAGCAACAATGGCAGCTAATGCTGGACAAGTTGTAGCTCTTTCAGTAGTTGGTGTTAATACATCAGCCGCTGTAACAGGAGTACTTCCTGTAACAGGAGCTGCTCACACAATCAACGCTACATTAACAGTTGGTACAGCGACACCTACAAGAGGTGCGCTTGACCCAGGTGTTGACGCTAGTTCAAAAGAAATTGGAACAACAGGTTACACTTTCTCATCACTTAGAATCACAGCTGGTTCAGCTGAAGAAATTAGAATCCATTCAATTAGATGGAATCAATCAGGTTCAGCATCATCAGATGATCTTGCTAACGTAATGGTTTATGTTGATGGAACTGGTTATGCAACTTCTGTTTCAGCTGACGGTAAATATTACACAGCTTCATTTGGAAATGGAATCGTGGTTGGAAAAGGTCTTGCAAAAGAAATTTCAATTAAGGGTGATATAGTAGGTGGTTCAGTAAGAACTGTTACTTTTGACCTTTATAAGGCTACTGATATTTACATCACAGGTGAAACTTACGGTTATGGTATTTCAGCAGATGATCAAGATTCAGCAGTGGGTACTCTTACAGAAGGTACATTCAATGATGAATTGACACCTGCTTACCCAGCTTACGATGTTACTATCTCAGCTGGTACAGTTAACTCAATTTCAAAATCAAACGATGTGGCTGCACAAAATATTGCTATTTTGTCACCAAATCAACCATTAGGAGGATTTGAAGTTAACATCAGAGGTGAAGCGATTTCTGTTCAACAAATGGTTTTCAATATCCAGGCAACTGGAAATGAAGCAGAAAACATAACAAACATTAGTTTGGTTGACGGAAATGGTTCAGTGGTTGCTGGTCCAGTTAATGGAGTAAGCACATCTACAAACTCACCAAACGGAACAGTTACTTTCACAGATACAGTTACTTTACCAGTAGGAAAGACAGTTCTTTCCTTGAGAGGTCAACTTGGTTCAGCTTTTGTATCAAATGATACCGTTGCTGCGTCCACAACACCTTCAACACAGTGGACAACAGTAACAGGGCAAACAACAGGAGACACAATTAGTCTTTCATCATTTAGTTCAGCTATTACAGCTAATACAATGACAGTTAAAGCAGGTGCTTTGGCTATGAGTGTTTCTTCACAACCTACAGCTAGAACAGTCATTGCCGGTTCAAAAGGATTTGAATTTGCAAGATATGTTCTTGATGCAAGTCAATCAGGAGAAGATGTTAGATTGATATCAATGAAAGGACTTCTTGCGTTAACTACAGTTACAGCTTCAAATCTTTCAAATTGTAACTTGTATGACGGAACAGATCCTATCACTGACAACACAAGCGTAACATTAGCAGCCGGAGATGTATCATTTACATTTGATAATGGTGGATTGATTATTCCTAAGGGAACTCAAAAAGCTATATCAATGAAATGTGATTTGGCAGCTAGTGCTACATCAGGTAGTGTAACTTGGGGATTGACAAACAATGCCTCAACAGATTCTCCTGCTACAGGAGTTCAGTCAGGACAAACAATCTCTGAAACTATGACAGCCGCAGCTGGTCAAGCTATGACTGCTGCTACAAGTGGTTCATACACAGTTACAGAAGATACATCACTTCTTTACAGCGTTGCACAAGCTGGTTCAACGGGCGTAACTCTTGCTAAACTAAGATTTACATCTGGAGCTTCAGAAGCGGTAGATTTGAAACAACTTGCTCTACAATTGGGTAATACTGCTTCAAACTCACCTGCTGATTTAGTTGGAGAGAAAGTTATGATTTACAACGGTTCAACATTAATTGGTACAGCTCAATTCGGTGGAGCAAATGCAGACAATGCAACTTCAACAGCTTTGAGTCCTGCACCTAGAATTGAAGCAGGAGAATCAATCGTTCTTACAATTAAAGGAGATCTTTCTGCTCATAATGTAAACGAAGGAACACCAGGAGCATTCCTAGCTATCACTTACGATGGTGATAACGTTGGAAGTAATGGTAACTACGCAACAGGTGCTAGTTCACAAACTACAATCAGCAGTGGAACAACTTCTGATGTTACAACAGCTGGTTTGAGGATCTTTAGAACAGTTCCTTCAATCGCAGTAACAAGTAGCGGAGGAACATTGGTTGCTGGTGCTGATTTGTACAAGTTTACTGTAACTAACCCTAATAGCAGAGATGTTGTGTTCAAGAAATTCTCAATGTCAGTTGCTACAACAGGTGGAGCAGTAACTGGTTTCACACTTTACGGTGACGGTGTTGCATTTAACACAAGTACCGCAGAGGCTCCTTTGGGAGTATTGGAACTAAATGCCGGAGTTACTTCACAAGCGAAGATTGTTCCAGCTAATAGCTCAAAGACATATGTTTTGAGAGCTGATACAGCTGTAGATACTGCTTCAGTATCAGAAACAATTAACCTTGCATTGCTAGCTGATACTTCATATCCTGCAATCGCAAATCTTATGGGTACAGTTACAACAGTTGAGAACGGTTCAGCTAATACCGATAACATTATCTGGTCACCATTCTCAACAACAACTCCAGTTGCTACTTCAGCAACAGAGTCTAACTTAGACTGGACAAATGGTTATGGTTTGCCTGGCTTCCCAGCTAACGCAGCCTTCCCAATCCAGACATGGACAAGAGCTAACTAGTAATAGCTATCTCTGAACTTAACTAAACCAAGATTTCTAACTAATGTTTTAAACAAAGGTTTCAAATCAAAGTGGATTTAAGTAAAGCAAAAAACCCCTCTTTTGAGGGGTTTTTTGTCTTCCAAATTTTAACTAGATTTTCGGGTGTCCGACACCCTGTAGCCCGCAGGTGAGGGTGTCGGACACCATTAGAAAATCAGTTAAAATTAACAAAACCCTGGGAGTAATTTAAAGAGACGTGGCGTTTGGGTTCAAACAAAAACCCTGCATTTATGCGGGGTTTTTGTCGTCTCCAAACAACCCTCAAAATTGACAGGGACTAAGTCCCTGTCAATTTTAGGATTTTCTTAATTAGACGAATTTTGCTTCGCAAAATTCGTCTTTGTGAGAAATTACGAACAGAGGCCGGGTCTCTGCGAAGCGCCGTGTCCGCCTCTGGCTGGGAAGCGGAGTGAAAGACCCGACCTCCTCTGGTAGTGTAATTTTTGAATTGTTCGTCTTTGCGCCGTGTCCGCCGTAGAGTAACGGAGGAGGAAGCACTTTAGCCCGAAGCAATCCAGAAAATAGAAGCAATTCAGAAAAAGCCTTAAAAACTATTAACTAAAAACTAACTTATGTTATAATAGCCAAATGAATCCTGTTAGAGAAAATTTTCTTTGTAGCGGATTTATTGTGAGAGTTATTAATTAATTTAAGATAAGAAATATTATCTTTCTATTTCCAATGGGATGCAAAAGAAAACAAAAATAAAAATAATAATTTTATTACTACTAATTTTAATAGGAGGGTATTTCTATAAAGATAAATTAAAAACAACAAAAGAAGCTGATATTATAACAAATGATGATTCCGCTCAAGAAGTCTCTTTGAATTATGATGAAGAAGGTAAATTAATAATTACTCCTGTAGAAGTCTCTCAAAAAGATTTACCCCCAGCACCAGATTTAGATAGAAAGATAACTTTTAGCGACGATTTTCCTAATGACCAAAAAGATAAAACAATAACAAAAATTAAAGAAATAATCTCTATTTTAAAAAAAGATACAACTTCTTTTGAAAACTGGATCGAGCTTGGTTCTTATAGGAAAATGATAGGTGATTTTGAAGGAGCCTTAGAGGCATGGGAATATGCTTCTAAGATAAGCCCCTCAAGCACAGTTTCATTTAGTAATTTAGGTAATCTATATCAGTATTCTTTGCAAGATTATAAAAAGGCGGAAGAATATTTTCTTAAGGCACTGGAAGTCGATTCTAGTTATATGATGAATTATATAAACCTTCATGATTTATACAAGCTTTCATATAAACAGAGTACAAATGAGGCTATAGGCATTCTCTCGAAAGGATTAAAAACTTATCCGAATGAACTTACTTTGCTTGTTCCATTAGCAATTGATTATAAAGAAGCAGGGGATAAAGAAAACGCACTAATTTATTACAAAAAAGCTTCAGAAGTAGCCAAAGAGACAAAGAATAATTCTCTTTACACAGAATTTCAAAAAGAAATTTCAAATCTAACTCAATAAATCGAACAAAAAAACTAACAGAAACCGAGTTTCTGTTAGTTTTTATGTTATCTAACAACCCACAAAACTCCCAGGGGCCAGGCCCCTGGGAGTTTGTATTTCATAAGAAAAAATAATCCCCAAAATTTTTTGCTTTGTTTCGTTTTTTGTTTTAGAATCTAAGTAGAGAAAGTTGTATAAAAAATGGGTAGTTAACTGGCTATTTTTAATAGCCGTAACTTCAAACGGGGTGAACTTTATGGCGAGATACGAGTGGCACGGGCAGTGGTTCAATACTTTTGAAGAGTGGAAATTAGCTTACGAACAAGATTCCTGTCCCCCGGCTAAGGCTGGCGGAGGGGAAGCAAGGAAAAAACTCAAACGCTATATTTTCCGGGACAAATGTTTTGATTTTTTTACCATGGCATGCCTCATTCTTGACAGACAGGGATCCGTATAAATTTAACCCATTTTTACATAGGCAAGGGGGCAGACAGTGGCTTCTGTCCCCTGAAGTTTTTAAAATAAATTAAAACAAAAAAACTCAAAGAGGTGATTATAAAATCTATCCTTTGAGTTTTTTTGCTTTTTGTGGCATAATTAAGTTACTAATTAATAACTAACGGCTTATAGCCTATTAGTTGGCAGTCAATAGTTGAAGAAAATTACACCTTAAATTTTTTTCTAAAAACTAAAAACTAAAAACTAAAAACTAAAAACTAAAAACTATAAACTAATAATAATATGAACGAAGAAAATAATAAAAAAATGGACAAATGTTGTTCAGAAGATAATAAATATATGAACAGATGTTGTGTGGGAAATAAAAGAAATGTTGTAAGAATCTTTTCTTTGCTACTTATCGTTACTTCTGTTTTTATGATTTTTAAAACAGTGGGAGTTTATCGAGAAAATAAATTTATAGGGCAAGGAGGTGTTGGGAACACCATGACTTTTAGTGGGGAAGGGGAAGTTTTTGCAGTTCCAGATATCGCCAGTTTTTCTTTCTCTGTTGTTGAGGAATCCAAAACTCCATCTGAAGCACAAGCACTAGCTACAAAAAAGATAAATGAAGCAATTACTTTCTTAAAAGAAAATAATATAGAAGATAAAGATATAAAAACAACAAATTATAATGTTTACCCTCGCTATGAATGGCAAAAAAGGAATATTGTTTGTATCGCAGCACCATGTATTAGTCCCGAAACAGAAAGAGTTTTGGTTGGTTATGAAGTAAATCAGTCAGTAACTGTGAAGGTCAGAGATACAGAAAAAGCTGGTACCATTTTGGCTGGTATTGGAGGGTTGGATGTAAGCAATATAAGCGGGTTGAATTTTGAGATAGATGATGAGGATGGATTGACCCGAGAAGCTCGAAAACTAGCCATAGAAGACGCAAAGAGCAAGGCAGGGGAACTGGCTAAAGATTTAGGCGTAAAGCTTGTTAGGATAGTAAATTTCAGCGAATCAGGCGACTATCCAACATACTACAAAACATCTTTTGCAGAAATGGATGCAGTAGGTATGGGAGGAGCTATCGAAGCCCCACAATTACCTATGGGAGAAAACAAAATCATCTCAAATATCTCAATAACCTACGAAATCCGATAAATTAGGGTTTTTGCTTAAGGAATCAAGGCCAAGAAATTAAAAACTGACAGGGACTTAGTCCCTGTCAGTTTTTCTGTTATAATTTAAGAACTATGAGAAATGTAAAATTTGAAAACGGTGAATACTACCACATATATAATCGAGGGACTGATAAAAGAAACATTTTTGGAGATAAGGGGGATATTTGGAGGTTTATAAAAGGTATTTTGATATTTAACAGAAAGAATCCTGTTGGTAGTATACGTGAAGAATTAAATGGGCGAAGAATTGACAGGGACTTAGTCCCTGTCAATTATGGAGATTTGATTGAATTAAGTGGTGAATTGGTTGAAATTATATGTCTTTGTTTAAACCCTAATCATTACCATTTACTTATTAGACAAGTTTCAGATGGTGGAATTAGTAAATTTATGCATAAATTAGGCTCAGGTTATACTACCTATTTTAATGAAAAGAATAAAAGGAGCGGCTCTTTGTTTCAGGGAACATTTAAGGCAGTTCATGTTGAATCTAATGAACAGCTGTTGTATGTGAGTGGTTATATAAATTTAAACGACAGAGTTCATGAGATTGGTGGGGAAGACAAGGCTTTGGTTTTTTCTAGTTGGAGTGAATATTGTGGTGAAAATAAGGTTTTGAATATGTGTAAAAAGGATATTATACTAGGTCAGTTTGATAATATTAATGATTACAAAAAATTTGCGAAAGAAGTTGCTGAGTCTGCCCGAGAAAATAAAAAAATGAAAAGAGAAGAAAGCACAATTGATCTTTTAGAATAAATTGACAGAAGCTAAGCTTCTGTCAATTTGAGTTATCCACAAATTTTGTGTAAAAATTTTATTTGTTTTGTTGTAAAATGAGGAGGATTATTGATGTTTTTTTGATTGTATTTGCGGAAAATACAGTCTATTTATTTGTTCGTTTTGTATCATTTATATGAAAAATAAATTTTTAATTGGAGGGGTAATCGTTGTTTTGGTAGTCATCAGCTATTTAAATTTTTACTATAATCAAAAAAAAGAATTTAAACTTATAACAAACGATGAAGAACTAGCCTCATTTATGCAAAATATGGAGGAAGGGGATTTGGAAGAATATTTAGCCAAGAAAGATGAGTTGTATGCACAAGACATTTACGGGGGAGAAACTCCAGAGGAGACCCTAACCTTATTTATTGATGCCCTGAAGGCAGGGGATGTCGAATTGGCCAGCAAGTATTTTAAATTGGAGGATCAGGAAAGAGAGTTGGATAGATTAAATAATCTAGATGAAGATAATATTAAAAATTACATCGAGTTCTCTAATTCTAATGAAAGAATGGTTTTCTGCAATGAAGAAAATGATAATTGTGATATAGATATTAAATTTGACGGAGACAACGTTTCTGTTGCTAGGTTTATTTTAAACAAAGAAACAAACAAATGGAAAATGGAAAGTCTTCAAAGATAATATTTTTTAATATAATCTTGGCGGTTTTTTTACTGCCGGTATTTTGTTATGGGTACAACAACGAAACAACTCACCCAGCTCTAACCAAAGAAACAATTGATATTTTTAATCTCCATTACCCTAATTTAAAAATAGGCAATGAATTTATAAGTGTTATTTTAAAAGGAAGCGAAGAAGAAGACGCTCCAGAAACCCGCTGTTTAAAGCACTTTTATGACCCTGTTTACGAGAAAGGTCTATTGGGTGTCAATTTGACAGCCAAAAATTGGGCGCAAAACACAAATGAACAATCTGAGCTGAGCAATTTGGCAGGAGCTGGTTTTGCGATGATGGATTTGTTTAGTTCCAATTCTGATTATTCTTGGGACAGAGCCATTTACGAATATGCTTGGGGAGATAAAAACAGAGCTATGGAATCCTTGGGGCATATTTTACACTTAATTCAAGACATGTCGGTTCCTCCTCATGTGAGAGATGACCAGCATCTGAAGGGGGTGGATGATTCTCCTTATGAAATTTTTACTAAAAAGTTTGAAATGAGCGCTTTGAGAAACTTGTCGAATGATTTGGCGGATAAAGATATTGTATTAAAAAGTAGTTTGAATGATTATTTTAAAAGCTTAGCCATCCTTACTAATAATAATTTTTTTAGTAAAGATACGGTTTTAGATGATAAGTATAAAACCGTGAATACTTTTAAAGAAGAAAAGAAGATATTGTCTAATAGAGACGAAGTTTGGTTTGAATATTCTCTCCTAGATGATGATTTTTACAGAATCGATGGGTATCAAAAGAATTATATTATAGAAAAAAGTGTTATTGAAAAAGATTATTTTATTGATGATTGGGATGATTTAATTTTGAATGATTATTGGAACATCCTCTCAAAACAAGCCGTTCTTCATGGAGCAGGGGTTATGAAATTGTTTTTTGAAGAGGTTGAAAAAGAAAAACAGACGTTAACTTTATATAATAAAAATCAAAGTTTCGCGAAAAAAATTGGAGAAAGTATTGTGAACCTGGGTGAAGAAACAGCTAATGCTATTGTTTATGCTGGTAACAAAGTAACAGAAGGAATTATTTTTGTTGGCGGTAAGGTTGTTGATGTTGGGGAAAAAACAGTTAAAATAGCAAGGTCGGTTTATTCCTCAATTTATCAGACAATTACTAATACAAATAAGCTTTCTTCATACAATCTAGCCACAGTAGGGGGGAGTCTAGCGGAGAATACTGAGGCAAAAAAAGCAACACAAGAACTTCAGAACCCAGAAAATGTTGATAACTCTGTTGATAAACCTGTTGATAGCCCTATGGATAACACGGGGGATAACACGGGGGATAACACCCCTAACAACTCCATGGATAACACGTTGGACAACACTATAGATAATAATAATCCAGCGGATAACTCTGTTGATAACACCATGGACAACACCATGAACAACGAGGGGGTAACAACAGAAGAAATAGAAAATTCAGGTGTAATAGAACCGAAATTTACTCTTCCGAGTTCTTACGCCCCGGGGTTTGGTGGCGGAGGAGGTGTGGAAAGCGGTACTGATAGCAGTGGTGATACAGACCCAACATCAAATTCAAAGACAACTCCGATAGTTTCCACAACCACCCCAACCACAACAATCCCCAATCCTCCAACAATAATCAGTCCAGTTAATAACCAAAAATTTTCAACAAATTCAATAAATTTTACAGGAACAGCTTCTTCGACAAATATTATTTCAACCGATTTTTCGGAAGCGACCACGACTTCCAATCAAAATGGAGAGTGGGAGTTAGCCCTAAATAATTTTAATCAAGGAACTACGACTTTAAGTTTTTATGCTTCAAATAGTGAACAAACTGTTACTTCTAGTCCAACAATAGTAGAAATTTTTGTTGATTCAGAAGCCCCAGATATTTTGCTTACAATAGAAGGTTGTGAAAATTCCATTTCACAATCCAATTGTCTTTTGTCTGCGACGTCTACAATAATAAATGCGAGGTGGTCTTCAACAGCTGAAGATTTAGAATATTTTACATTAAACGAAAATGGGACAATTAGTACCACTACAGCGACGACAACTCAAATTATAATTTCAGGTGACCAGAATTATTCTTTCTCAGTTATTGCTACTGACAAATTTGGAAACAAATCTCAAGAAGCTAGTCAGATAATAGCAACAAGGCAACTTCCTATTGTGATAAATGAAATTGCTTGGTCAGGAACAGATGCTTCTGCTTATGATGAGTGGATAGAGCTATATAACAATACAGATGAAAATATAAGTCTGGAAAATTGGGTCTTATTTGCAGAAGATTTATCCCCATACATTCCTTTATCTGGTTCTATTCCTGCAAAAAGTTTTTACTTGATTGAAAGAAAAAATAGTAGCGAAACAGATGAATTAACAGAATCTTCTGTAATCGACATTCCAGCAGATCTTTGGGTTTCTTTTGGTAGTGGCATAAACAACAACGGGGAAAATCTCGTTTTGGCTTTTAATAAAAATGGAGCAACAACTACTGTGGATAGGGTAAGCAGGGCCGGTTTTACAAATTGGCAAGGAAAAGGGGTTGGTTCAAGTAGTACCCATATCTCGGCGGAAAGGTACGATCCGCTTCTCCCAAGTGGTGATAATTTAGAAAACTGGTCAACGTCTCTTAATAAGTATATTTTAAATGGAATTGATGCCAACGGAGACCCTATAGGGGGAACTCCCAAAGAAAGAAATAGCATTAATTATTTGATTACAAACACAGCTACGCTAGAAACAGATAAAACATTAACAAAAATTAACTCACCATATTTTATTATTCCTAACGGTTTTGAAATAAAAACAGGGTCCACTTTATCTATAGAAGAGGGGGTGGTTATCAAATTTGCTCCAAATAATTCTTTGTCTTTGAAATCCTTTGGTTCTATAAAATCTAACGGAACAGAGAATGAACCAGTTGTATTTACCTCATTTTATGATGATGAGTATGGTGGCGATATAAATAAAGATGGTATGTGTGACTTATCAAACGCTTCTTCTACCTCAGCTTGCCCCAATCAGGGCGATTGGAAACAGGTCCTGATTGAGCCTTCCTCTTTAGACTCTAATTTCAACCATACAATTTTTAGGTATGGTGGTGCATATCGCAGTGAACCCCATAAATATAAGGGGATGGTTACTGTTGATGAAACAAATGTTACATTTGAAAATTGTATTTTCGAAAATTCTAAGTCCAAAGGACTTCAACTGATTAATACGGGTGTTCAAACTTTAATAAAAAATAACATTATCAGAGGAAATAATTATAATTCTTCCTCGATTACTTATCCTTTTGGTATTTATGTTTCTGGAGGTTCTCCTTTTATTCAGAATAATTTAGTAGAAGAAAATGGTTATGGATTATATTTGAGCGGGTCATCAGCGACAGTTGATTCTAATATTTTTAATAATAACCTAGAGGAAGCAGTCAATAGTTTTGGTTTCAATATTTTTTTTAATAATTCAGGAGCAGGAAATAAAAGTAACGGAATCATAATCGGAGGAGATTTGACAGAAACAGATACTACGGGGATTTTAAAGAAAAATAATTTACCCTATGTCGTCGATTCTAATGTAAGTGTTGTTGCAAGCTCTACTTTAAAAATTAATCCTGGTGTCGTAGTTAAATTTAAAGATAAAAAATTTGATGTTTATGGGGCATTGGAGATTAACGGGGGAGAAGGTGAAAGAGTATTATTTACTTCTCTTGATGATGATTCCGACGGTACTGATGTTAATAATGACGTTCAGCCCGATGATATTTCAATTGGCCAGTGGACAGGCACCTACTTACATCCGATGTCCAGTTCTTCTATAAAAAATGCAGAATTCAGTTATATGAAGTACGGTTTGTTGTATGAAGATTCTCCTATAAACTTAGAAAATGTTACCTTTAAAAATAATCAGTGGGGAGTGTTTGCGGACACTAACTCAGTTCTTCAAACCGCAAACAACATCATTTTTGAGAACAATACATCAACAAGCACTGTGCCTTTGTGGTAAAAGCTAAATTAAAGAACTCCCAGGGGCCAGGCCCCTGGGAGTTCTGTTTTGGGTTTTTAAGAATGAGAAAAGACCGGTCCACAAGGAACCGGCCTTTATTTCCCTAGAAGACCAAGCGGGTCTACATGCAGAGGGAATTGGAGGACGTCGCTGGGTGGTCGTTGGCGGCCAGGAAACGGTAATGGGAGATGGTGATCATCTCGGGGTGGCCACGTTGGGCCATCAGCAGTTGGCGGGTCATCTCCATTGGTGATACCTCCGGTCATAGTGTGGTTTGTCTCGATTCGTAGTCCGTTGTTCATAACTCATCGAGCATTCCACAGGAAGAACTTTTCTGTGTCTGATTAAAATATTAGCAAAACCTCATTTTTTGTCAATCGTTTTGTGGGAGTAAATTAAATCTACAGGGGCCTTGCCCCTGTAGATTTAAATAAGGTGGATTTTAGGAATGAAAAAAGGGCCCTCACCTTGCGATGGGGCCCTTTCGGGGGAGATGAAGGTCCCTGTTCAGGAAAGAAATGGCGGGAGCCTTCTAAGTAAAGCAGGGGGGATGGGGGGTGCATCCTTTGCCTAACTTATATTTAGGGTACATTTCCTAGCAACAAGTATATATAAATGTTGTTTTTTGTCAAGACCTTTTTAGGAGGCCTATTTTATAGGGTTATAGGGTAAATTAAAATGCTCCGCCCATAAAGGGAGGAGCATTCGTGAAAAGGAGATGGAGAGTCGAGTGCAGAAAGGCGCAGGCAGCGCGGGTGTTGTGTGTTAAGAAACACGATCGTCAGTGAATTCCATCTATGATGTACTATCTACTCTATATAATACTCAAACGAATTTCTTTGTCAAATTTTTTTATTGATAGTTGTGGATAACTTTGAATACAATAATTTTAAAAAAAAAGAACACCACCTAAAAGGCAGTGCTCAAAATAAAAAATAAAGAGTGTGTGATCGCAAACGGCAATCGCGTCTTTAGATTTTCCGAAGAACTATCTACCTATATAATACAGGAATGAAATTCATTGTCAAGCTTTTTCTGTATATGTGGGGACAACCGGAATGAGTAAACTCTTTGTGAATTTAAAAGTATTTAAAAGGACCTTTATTATATAGCCAGTAAGAGTTTTGAGTAGGGGAGGGCTTTCTTTTATGAAAAGAAAAAATCGCCCCCGTGGAGAGAGGCGATTCAACTGGGGGAACCCAGTTTAGGTGTGGTAGCTTGGCTAAGTCCTAGGCAGCAGAAGTGGACACTTCTGAGAACTCAGTCAAACCTTTCTGGAGGAAACTAATTAAGAGAGCATTTCATTATTAATAATAGCGAAGCAGTATTGTTTGTCAAATATAAAAAGTTTATAAAGTTAAGGAATTTAAAATTAAAAACCGCCCCTGGGTAGGAGCGGATTTTCGATGGTGGAGCCGATGCTCCTAGTTGGATTTTTCGACGGAGGTCTGTACCGTGTCGGCGGGGGTGGCAGCGGCCGGTGTCGGAAGCGAGGGGATCACGAAAGGTTGTTTGAAAACAATGACCTCGCCTTGTTTCGGGGCGTGTTCGCTGGTGGTCCCGTCTTGGTATGTTACCTTGTAGCCGTTAACGACACCATTGTCTTTTTGCCCGAAGGCGATCCCTATCCCGGACATACATAGTGCAAGCAAAAATAGTAACCAGAGTTTTCTTTGCATGTTTCCCCCTTTCTGTGAGCCAAAGGCTCTTTGGTGAATGAGAACAAATTTCAATGGTTATTATATAAAGTAAAAGCTTTCTGTCAATGGGTTAGCTTGTTTGTGTAGATATACAAAATTGAAAGGCGGTAATATTTTTTAGGAAATTAAAAACAGCCGGCCCACAGGGGATCGGCTGTTCGCTAGAGGATTCCGTCTCACAGGACGGGGAGTTTTTGGGAGATTACCCAGCCAATGGGCAGGCAGTTCCGGCCGTGGCGGCTGGCGTCAGAATAGCGAGGGGGCCGAAGGTCTCCGTTTTCAAAGGCGTCGCTACCTCAGGAGCGGGGGCTTCGGTTCCGGTTGAGAGCGCTTGCTCGATGGTTTCAAACCCGCCGTCGTTGGAAAGGCCGGCTACCCGCATACTATCGTCGGGTACCCCCAGAGCGGTCAAAGTTGTTGCAATCATTACATAATCCTGAGCATCGGACAGGCGCACGTCCTTAGTAACATAGGTGCCTTGGATGCTGGCGGCCACAGCGGCCGTTCCGGTGCTCACGGCGACCGGCGATACATGCAAAAAGATAATGCTTTCATGAGACTGTTGAGTGAGCAACTCGATTGGGCTTCCGCCACCAATGGCAGGAGTTCCAATGACAGTGCCGTCATGGCAGGTGTCGCACTGGGCAATCTTGAGGTCGTTAACGGTTCCCAATCCCCAGGCACTTAACGCCAGGGAAAGGGACAGGGCCATGGCCATCAGGACCAACAACGTTTTCTTCTGCATAGGCAAAATCCTCCTTTGAAGTGAGCCATCATATTATAGTAGTGGCTCGTTGATAAGAAGAGAACAAGTTTCAATAACTAGTTTATAAAAAAATAGTTTTTTGTCAACAGGATAAAGGTGTGCAAAGTTTAGAAAAAAAATCCTTAGCAACAAGGTATCCCAAGGAGACCCCTGTTGCTAAGGATTTTTTCTTGTCTTGGTTTGTGTTTTAATGTTAAAATTAAATTATGATAAATAAGTCATTTGTAAAATTCGCTCTTGGATTTTTTTTGCTACTTGTTATTAGTTTTGTTACTATCTTGATTGCTAATAGCTATGAAGAAATGGAAGCAAATACTCAAGAGGTGGTTGTGGGTAGTTTGTAGTTTCCTTTACTTTTTGATTCCTTTTGGTATACTTTTGTTTAAATAAAGGCCCAAGAAGATAGGCACAAGGATTGTTAATAATCCCAAATAAGCTCCTATTTAGGTCGAACTAGCTTTAATGCCTTTATTTTTTTAATGGCGTTTTTTAATTTTAAAGAAACGATATGGCAATTTCGAAAGAAAAAAAGGTTGAGATTTACAAGAATATAAATGGTATTTTGAATGATTCAAAGTCTGTTGTGTTTGTTAATTTCAAAGGGTTAGGCGTTAAAGATACGACTGATTTAAGAAAAAAACTTCGAGGGGAAGATGTAAATTACATTGTTGCTAAGAAGACTCTTGTAAAAAGAGCCTTAGGTGAATTAAGTCCAAAAGGGGACATGCCTCAGTTGGATGGTGAATTGGCCTTAGCTTATTCAAATGATTTAATCGCTCCTGCAAGAGGTGTCTATGATTTCCAAAAGGGATTTAAAGATAAGATTGCTATCCTAGGAGGTATTTTCGAAGGAAAATATATGGATAAAATGGCAATGACAGAGATTGCTTCCATTCCACCAATCAAAGTACTTTATGGTCAGTTTGTAAATGTTATAAATTCACCGATACAAGGACTTGTTGTGGCATTGGATAAGATAGCTGAGAAAAAATCATAAGAAGGTTTTTTCAAATTATAAATTTTAAAAATTAATTTATTAGTTGGTAGTTTGTATATTAGTGAGAAAATTTTTACTAAAAACTATAAACTAAAAAACTATAAACTAAAATAATATGGAAGAAAAAAATGTAGAAGCAACTGAAGAGGTTGCAGAAGTTAAAGAAGAAGTTGCGGTTGAGGAAGCAGTAGCTCCTTCTGTAGAAGAGGTTAAGGAAAAAGCTCCTGCCCCAGTTGAAGAAACTGAAGAAGTTGTTGTTCCTGCAAAATTTAAAAAATTAGTACAAGAAATTGAAGAAATGTCAGTATTGGATCTTCATGAATTAGTAAAGCTTTTTGAAAAGAAGTTTGGTGTGTCAGCAGCAGCTGTCGCTGTAGCTGGTGCCCCTGCTGGAGGAGCTGATGATGGGGAAGAGAAGAGTTCTTTCACAGTAGAGCTTACATCTGCTGGAGATCAAAAGATTTCTGTTATTAAAGCAGTTAAGGCAGCTTTGGGTCTTGGACTTAAAGAAGCTAAAGAATTAGTTGATTCTGCTCCCGCTGTATTGAAAGAAGGAGTGAAGAAGGATGACGCTGAAGCTTTGAAAGCAGAGGTAGAGGCTGCTGGTGGAAAAGTAACACTAAAATAAATAATTTTAAAATAATCCCAATTTAACACTAAACTTTGTCGGTATCAGGAAAATTTCTTTCGCCGTATTGCAATACGTCTCAAAAAATTTTCTCTCACCTCCTCGTTCAGTATCTAAATTTGAATCATTTTGTAAAAATAACCGCACCCTTAGGGGTGCGGTTATTTTTTTTTGTTAAATTTGTAGTTATTGATAAATGTTTCAAAAACCATAGAGCTCTTGTTACTGTGGTTTTTACTTTTGGTTATTTTCAATATTTTGTTATAATATTCGGATATGGAAACACTAGGAAAATTATTTGGGAGTCTTGCTAAAGTTAAAATAATGAAATTATTTTTATCTAATGCAGATATTGCTTTTGACAATGAAGATATTTCTAAGAGAACGAAGGTAGCTACGGCAGTTCTTAGAAAGGAGCTAAACTTATTGAGTAAGGTTGGGTTGATTAAGAAGAAAATTTTTTTTAAAGAAATAAAGAAAAAAGTAAAAAATACGAAAACAAAACAGGTCCAGATTCTGGTAACCAAGAAAAAAACAAACGGCTGGGCTTTGGACGAAAAGTTCCCTTACACAAGCGCATTGTATAATTTGCTTGTGAATATGGCGCCTCTTAATTCTTCTTCATTAATAAAGAGACTTAATGGCGCTGGAAAATTAAAATTAGTTTTGGTTTCGGGTGTTTTTATTCAGAACCCAGATAGCCGAGTAGATATTCTTATTGTAGGGGATAATATTAAAACAGGTAGCTTGGAAAGCGCGATAGGTGTTTTGGAATCAGAAATTGGAAAAGAGTTGCGATACGTTGTTTTGAAGACGGAAGACTTTAAGTATCGATTAAATATTTACGATAAATTGGTTAGAGATATTCTCGACCACCCTCATCAGAAAATAATAAACAGGCTTGGCATCTAAGCTTCTTATTTTTTTGTGAAATTTTAGACAGCACAGTTGATTCTGCGAATTTTTTATAATATGAGTTTAAAAAAAGTAAAAAAAAGATCGTCTAGACCTGTAAGATTGTTTTTAATAATTTTTTTGTTTTTTGGAGTAGTAGGGGAAGTCAAGGCAGACCCTGTTAAGGTTTTGGTAGATTCGCGTCATGCATATTCCAGTGTTACAAGTACAATTAATCAATTACTGGGGGCAGGACATATTGGTACTGATATTATCGTTCACAGTACTAATATGGGGGGGTCTGGCCCTTTTTCTACCAGCATCACAACGGCTGTTGACTCAACTACACAGCGCTACGATGAGTTTGGTGTTTTGGTACCTTCTCAAGGTCCTTATCAGATTTTCACATCTTCTTGTACCCTTTATGGCGGGGATAATATAACTGAATACAATTATTCGGTTGATTATGATGTGCTTCACAACTACGCATTTACTGTGGATTTAGGGCTTGATGCTCCACCAGCTTTTCATGTTGCCCCGGGACATGAAATCCATTTTGGTACAGGTTCAGGGATTGAATGGATATTAGATCAAATAATTTTCCCCAATACTACTTTGTCTGGAACAACAGGGGATAACGCTGGGGTGATGGCATCTCTCCGATATAATCATCCAACTTGGAATAATTTTGATGTTAAAGCCGCGCTAAGGCAAACTGGTTCTATTTGGGCTACTGGTTACGACAGCACAGCTTTTGGGTTCGGCCAGGTTGATTATGAAGTCGCTAATGCTTTCACTGATAATGAACTATTATTACAACCTCCTTCCGTTAAGGCGGCGGTTACTGGAGGAAAGATTACTTTCACCCTCTATCCTTTCAAACAAACACGTCGAGTGAAAGAAGTATTGTTTCAGTTTGCCTCCGCTCCAACATTTCATGGGGATGAATTAACTTTGGCTGAAATTGAAGCTTTGGGTGGCACAAAAATTACGGAAAGCACCAGTGTCTCTGCGCAAACACTCACGCCTATCTACACTGCTGAAACTGACGCATATTTCGTTTGGTTCACGGCTGACAATACTGACGATAACACTGCCAGTTTTTCTCGCATTGATACCTACTCTATACTAGGGCCACTTAGCCAAGACAAAACTTCTTTTACGAGTGCTTTCAATATTGTTTCCCCAACCAACAACGCAGTTTCCGCATCCCAGTCTCCTTCATTTGTCTGGCAAGAAGCTGAAAGTTATTTTGGCATCGCAAAATACCAGTTGTTTATTGATGGAGTTCTGAACAAGGATGATATAACCGGCACCTCCGCAACCCCAACCGGAGAATTGTCGCCAGGCACACACACTTGGTACATTAAAGTTTTCAATGATGATGGTGACACTATCTCTTCAACATCAACATTTACACTAAATGTTATCCCTGGCTACACATCTAACTACACCTTTTATGTCGATAATGTTTTGGGGGATGATGACGGTGTTGGATCGGAAAATTTACCGTGGGCAAGTTTAACTAAAGCTGGAGAGGTAGTTCAAGCCGGTGATACTGTCGTAATCATCAAAAACGAAAATGTTCCATATAGAGAGATGCTTTATTTAAACACACCAGGAACAAGCTCCGGCAGAATAACTTTCAGAGGAATCGACAGCACTCACAAACCAGAAATATGGGGAAGTGAAGATGTGTCTGGAGGGTGGATCTCATATGGCGGAGGGAGTGCGAACACCTATCAAAAAACTTTGACTACACAGAATTATATTTTAGCCACAGGCCCCTCCATTGCTTCACTGGAAAAGAAAACAAAAGGAGGTTCATCTGACACTCTCGGAGAGGGGGAATGGTATTGGGCATCTAATGTTTTGTATTATAGAGTAGCTTCTGGGGAAGATATTGATACATTGCACATTGAAGCATCCCAAAGGGCTTATGGTGTTGACTTGGAATATCCAGCCAGTTACATAAATTTTCAAGATATCATCGTTAGGTTTGCTTTTTATGGTTTTTTAACCTCTACTTCCTTTACTGGAAATAGAATCGAGGCTCATGATTGTTTAACTGGACTTTATATTCAATCATCAATAGGCACTACAATAAAATATTCTATTTTTTCTAATAATAATGTGGGACTATCTGCTAATTTTGCGAGTGATTCTTGGTTGTATAATAATATCGCTTACAATAATAGCGATAAGGGTTTTTATTTCTATTTTTACGCTCCCGGAATCATTACAAGAAATAATATTTCAGATAACCCCGTAGCTTTAGATTTTGATATTGTGTTTTATGCATCATCTCCTGGTTTCAGCGCCTCACATAATAGCTGGTCTACCAGCGGAGATTCTGATTGGGAAAACACCTACAAAGGTATCAATAACCAAGAGTTAGTCGACCCCTTGTTCGTTGACCCAGCTAACGGAGATTTTCGTTTGCAATCCCTGTCTCCAAACATCGACTCCGGCACCGATGTTTCTTTGTCCACCGACTACTCCGGCAACCCCATCTACGGCACCCCCGACATCGGAGCTTACGAATACCAACCACCCTACACAGTAGGAACTCACAACATCCCCACC
>MFAE01000011.1 GCA_001774495.1 Candidatus Campbellbacteria bacterium RIFOXYC2_FULL_35_25
TGTGAGTTCCTACTGTGTAGGGTGGTTGGTATTCGTAAGCTCCGATGTCGGGGGTGCCGTAGATGGGGTTGCCGGCATAGTCGGTGGTTAGACCGACGGGGGTGCCGGCGTCGATGGCTGGGGAGAGGTAGGTCAAGGTGAAATCGGAAGCGCTAGTTGGAGATGAAGAAGAAAAGAGTGGATCAGAATATTTAGCTGTTGCTTCATGAGCTGTTTGCCATGCCGATAAAGTGCTGAATATATCATCTCCATGTAACCAAGAATTTGATGTTAACCCTGCTGCGGAATAATATAAATTATTAGCAAGTGTCGCGATATTATTTGGATCAACATCAACTATCGGCTGGGTGTCTGCCGTCACAGCTATATTGTTTTTAAAAATTACTCCCGTGCTATTTGTTGAGGTGCCATCATTAGTGTTAATCAAAATAGTTCTTCCTACGGAACCTGCGGGTATATAAACTGTATTATTATAAAAAACGTCGTTAGTTGCGCCCTTTGTTCTGAGTCCGCCACTATTGGAAACTACATTATTTATAATATTATTATAAAATTCTGATGATGTTGTTTCCTTGCCAATAACTCCAATTGTGACATCAGTTCCTATATTATTATATACTTTTCCCCCTGTCACATGACCAATAATATACCCATGATTTGCTCCAGTAAAATTATTGTTATAAATATCTATTCCCGATATCGTATTAGCCGTTGTCGGGGTGCCATCATCTCCTGCTAAAATCAAATACCCGCCCGTAGACATATTCAGTATTCCCGTGTTGTTATGTATGTTGCAATCAGTTGCCGCTATCGTGTCGTGATTATGAATTTGAATTGCAGACGGTGAAACGGAATTAGTTATATTGCAAGTATTATTATATATGTTAACTATGCTATTACCTTTCCCGTAAATACAATGCGTTCCATGAACTCCATCGCCAACCAAACTAAATGTAACATTAGAAATATCAAGATTAATTCCAGAGACAGAGGGTCTTACATCAATTGCATAATAAGTATTTGCTGATGTTTCTGAGGTAATTGTTCCATCTGAAATAGTTATGTTGCCAGCCACTGGTGGATCAATATCAACTACTCTAGCAAGAATTCCTGATGATTGAGAAAATATCCAGCCACCAGACATTGTTAGGTTATATAGTCTTGCCCCGCCTTGAATAAAACCCGTTGTTGGATTGAGGCATTTTGTTCCGTTGATAGTTAATCCATTAACATTTGTTACACTATCGGAAGTATAACAGGAAGTGTCATCATTATTTCCATCCAGTGTAATTTTGCCAATCGTCAAATTGCTACCTAGATTGTTTTGATGAATGACTCTTGCTCCAGCCACTGCTCCATTTTGAATTATGGCTAAATAATCATTTTCAGCATTAACTGTTATATTCGGCACATTAAACATCACATAGCTGGCCTCATTATAAATTCCATCATTTAAAATAATAGTGTCGCCATTTAAAACGACAGCCTCTGCTCCTGTTAAAGTAAGTTTAGGAGTCGCTTTATTTTGAGATTGTACATAAGTATTTGAATCATTACCAATAGAATAACTATTTGAGGCAGTATTACTAACATAAATAGTTGCCCCAAAAACACTATTGGGTAAAACAAAAAACGTCACAAAAAAAACTGTCGGGATTAAAAATTTAATTAACTTATTTTTCTTCACTGAGAGACTTTTCATCATATATATATTACACCAAAACCTGTTTTTTAAAACTTTAAATTTTTTTACTATCGACTATAAACTACCAACTATAAACTCCTCCTAGCTATTCATCGGCATTACAAGATAAGTAAACCTACTATCAGGGACTCCTTTAATCACGAGAGGTTTATTGCTACCATTAAAATTCAAGACGAGACTGTCTGAATCTATTGATTGAAAACAATCTATTATATATTTTTGATTAAAACTAATTTCTATCTCATCACCATTCAAAACACCTTCTATTTTGTTTAGAGTCTCCCCCACACTGTTATTCTTTGCCACTATTTCAAAGATTTTTTTACTTGGGTTAATTTTAAAAGTTAACTTGTTAAATTGATCAGAAAAAATATTACTTATTTTTAAAGAATTAATTAAATCTTCTTTTAAAACAGTTACGTCTGTTTTAAATTCTTTAGGAATAAGTTGTTGGTAGTCAGGGAAAACACCATCTATAATCCTAGATGTTAGATAAATATTTTCATATTCAAAAGCAATCTGATTTTTTGTTAAATAAACCTTAATATTTCCTTCAATATTATCAAAAATCTTTAAAATCTCTGCTACATTTTTAAACGGAATCAAAATTTGTTCAAACTGTTTATCAGAAGCTGTGTCAATCTTCATTTCAGCCAATCTAAAAGAATCTGTTGCCACAAAAGTTATATCTTTTGCACTACTATAAATCAAAATACTAGATAATTCTGGTTTAATATTTGATGTGGAAGAACTATACCAAACAGACCTTAATCCTTTATTAAGTTTTTTTGCATCAATTAAGAAAAATTCTCCATTATTTAGTTTTGGAATAGTCGGAAAATCAGCATTTGCTTGTAAATTTATTACAGTAGAATTATTTTCAGTTAAAACAACCAAGTTGTCACCTTTTTCTTCTAATTTAATATTTCCCTTTTTAAAATTATTAGAAATTAAACTATTTAGAACATTCCCAGGAACAGCCACCGTTCCCTCTTCTGTTATATTCGCGGGAACTATTATTTCCACTCCTAAATCTAAATTAGTTGCTATTATCTTTAAAGTATTTCCTTTTGCTTCCAATAACAAACAACTCAAAACAGGTAAGGTTAAATTCTTTCCTGTAATTTTTTCTGCTTTCGAAACAGCACTTAATAATTTTTCTACTGTACATTCTATTTTCATATTATTTTTAAAGCTTACAGCTGGCAGCCCACAGCAGACAGCACTTCTTGTTTAAATAAATTTTAACTTTATTAAAATATGGACCTTATTTGTTCAATCTCTTGTTCAAGAGAATTATTTTTTTCTAATTCTTGTTTTATTTTTTTACAAGAGTGAATAACAGTCGTGTGGTCCCTTCCTCCTAATTTTTCACCAATTGATGGATAAGATATATTAAAATCTTTTCTTAATATATACATAATTATCTGTCTTGGCTTAACAACCTCTTTCCTTCTAGACTTTTCATAAATACTGGACTCATCGATATTATAAAAGTCGGCAATAATTTTAACCACGTCTTTAACGGAAACCAATTTTTTTGGTTTTGAATTATTTTTTAGTAAGTTTTTTACTTCCCCCAAACTTAATTCCCTATTTTTTAATTGGGTCTGACAAATAATGGAATTTAAAATACCTTCCAGATCTCGGATATTTGCATCTTGAGTCAATGAAGCTATAAAATTTACAATATCCTCATTTAAGTAGAAATTGTTTAATCTTGCCTTTGATTTCAGTATTTCGGCTCTTGATTCGTTGTCAGGAGCCTGAACATCCACAATCATACCCTGTCCAAATCGTGATTTTAACCTATCGGCTAAACCTGGGATGTAACTAGGGTGTCTGTCGGATGAAAAGATGATTTGTTTGTTGCTGTCATAAAGAGTATTAAACAAGTGAAACAATTCTTCTTGGGTTCTCTCTTTGTTTGATAAAAACTGAATGTCATCCATAATCAAGACATCATATTTTCTATATTTTTCTTTAAAATAATTAACTTTATTTTGTTGAATAGAATTTACACAGTCTATAGAAAATTTTTCAGAAGTAATGTAGAAAACCTTTTTAGCTTCATTCTCTTTCATATGGTTACCAACAGCCTGAATTAGGTGAGTTTTTCCTAATCCAGTATTTCCATAAACGAAAAGTGGATTGTAGACGATTCCCTGCTTCTTAATAATTGCTTGGGAGGCAGCGTGAGCCAACTCATTAAATGATCCAATAATAAATGAATCAAAAATATATTTAGGATTTAGATTGTCTTCTTTATTTATATAAAAATCACTTAAAGGAAGTTCGCTGTTTATAATGCTTGATTGTTGATATTTTAAGCTTCCTTTCTTTTTAGTAGTGCTGTTAACAACAACATACTCAATATTTCTTATATTATTTTTTAAATTTCTTAAAGATTTTAAAATAAACTTGTGATATTTTTCAAGTAACCAGCTTTTAACAAACTCGTTCGGAACACTAAGAAAAACTACCCCATTTTCATATTTAAGAATATTTGTATCCTTAAACCATGTACTAAAATTAGCCTTAGAAACACTCAACTCCATATCTAATAGAACTTTATCCCAAATTTTCTTATTATCATCTAAAATTGTTGTATCCATTTTATAAAAATAAGTTAATTATTAACTAATTACGGAAATACTTCAGAAGGAATATCTACATAAACATTTCCACTAATTATATACTTGTTGAAAGAATATGAAACTTGTTTCAGGTGTATTAATATGTTATTAACATGTGGATAACTTATTATCGACCATATTTTATATTTTGTAAATGATATTAAAATGCCCAACGAATTAAAGGTCTTTTTAATTTTTATAATAATACTTGCTACTTTTTACTTTATACTTTATACTCTTCCTATTATGTCACAAACATACCAACCTAAAAAAGTAAAAAGAGCAAGGACCCACGGTTTTCTTGAAAGACAATCAACAAAGTCCGGTCAAAATATTATAAATAAAAGGAGAAGAAAGGGGCGAAAGAAACTTTCCGTTTAATTTTAACTTTTCAAAAACAATGACTACAAAAAATTGCTTCGGCAATTTTTTGTTTTTTATATTACCCAGGGCCAAATTTCCTTCAAAAAATCTTTTAAACTCGTCTATTATTCGGTCTTGTAAGCTTTAGTCATTACCTCACATCTTTTATTTAAACAAAAGGCAAATAACTATTTACTCCTCAAGATTTTTGCAACAAATGGTGTGGGGGTTTATACTTATAATTATGTTAAGTAAAAAAAGTAAAATAAGCAAAAAACTTTTTGATCAAGTCTTTAAGGAGGGCAAAGTTTATCACTCTGACTCTTTGTATGCAAAAATATTAAAAATAGGATTAGCTGAAGAAAATAAATTTTCTATTGTCGTACCTAAAAAGATATCCAAAAAGGCAGTTACCAGAAATCTTTTAAAGAGGAGGGGTTTTTTTATTTTAGAAAAACATCTAGAGAAAATAATCTCACCCTATGCCATAATATTTTTTTTAAAAAAGGAAATTGAATTTGAAGAATACGAAAAAGAAATTTTAAATTTACTTCAAAAATCAAAACTTCTCAATTCATAATTCTTGATTCTTGGCTCTATTTCATATAGAATAAGCCTATGTTTTCATATATTTTTAACACATTTTTCTACAATCCTATCTATAATGGACTTATTTTCCTTGTATCTTATTTTTCGTGGATAGACCTAGGAATCGCAGTAGTTTTAATCACTATTATCGTAAAATTAATTCTTTTTCCACTAACAAAAAAATCTATCCAGGCTCAAATAAAAATGAAAGAAATTGAGCCTCGAATGGTTGAATTAAAGGAAAAATATAAATCAGACAAAGAAAAGCAGGCAAAAGAAATAATGGCCCTTTACAAAAATAACGGCATAAATCCTTTCGCGAGTTTTCTTCTTGTTTTTGCACAACTTCCTATTCTTTTTGCCCTTTATTTTGTTTTTTTAAGTGGGGGTTTGCCAGAAGTAAACACGGACATTCTTTATTCCTTTATGAAAGTGCCGGAAGCAATAAATGTTCATTTCTTATTTATAGTTGATATAACTCAAAAAAGTCTCTTATTAGCCCTTCTCGCTGGAGCATCTCAATTTTTTCAAATAAGATTAATAATGCCAAAAACAGAGCCTAGTACAAATAAAGAAAAAACTCTTAAAGATGATTTGGTAAAGAATATGCAGATGCAAATGAAGTATGTAATGCCTATTATTATATTCTTTATTGCTTATGGATTATCAGCAGCGATTGCATTATATTGGACAACCAGTAATTTATTTATGATTGGGCAAGAATTATATATAAGAAAAAATATAAAAAACAAAACAAAAATAACCAAGAGCACTAAAGAAGTTAATTTAAAATATCATGGATAATGAAATTAATTTAATTAAGAATATAATCGAACAATTTCTGAAAAAATTAACAGTAGAGTTTGATGAAATTTATATAGATAAAGAAGATAAAAATAGTGTTAGATTTGCTATAAAATCTAATGATTCTGGAATTTTAATTGGAAATGACGGGAACAACATCAAGGCTTTAAACCATATGATTAAACAAATTGCATGGAAAAACAACAGCCTTGGAGAAAATATAAACTTTTTTGTAGACGTAAATGACTATCAATATAAGAATATAAAAAGAATAAGAGACAAGGCTCTTGAAATGGCAGAAAAAGCGATTATTTTTAAAAGAGATATTGAGCTTGAGCCAATGTCTTCTTTTGAAAGAATGCTTGTTCATTCGGCTCTCGCAGACAAACCAAACATAGAAACAGAGTCATCCGGAGACGGAATTTTTAGAAAAGTAAGTATAAAATTTAAAAATTAATTATCTTCTGAAGGGGCAATTACATCCGTTGTTTCAGAAACGCTTGTTTCTTCAGGAACAACAACATCTTCTATCATACTAAGTGTCAGACTCCATAAAGAAGAGTCTTTTTTATTGATAAAAACCAAATAATCATCGCTCAAACTTAAAGCGGGTTTTATTACATCAAGTTCTATGTCAAAATAATCAGAAGTAAGGGATTCTGAAAAAATATTTTCCATATCTATTTTCCATATGTTATCTGAGAAAGAGACCTGCCCTTTATACCAAGCATCGGGGTAATGAGTATCTTCTGGGTGGATAGGAACTCCACAATAAACACTCACTCCTCCAACGCTCCAAACACATTTTTCGGCAAGTGTTCTTAAAAGATTACTTGATTTATTTTCTTTAACGTCATACACTTGCATCTTTAAATTTTCAGAAAACAAAACCTTTGTCATGTCGTTATTAGCTAGGGTAGTCAAACCTCTAACTCCTCCCAAGATTTTTTTCATGTTTTCATTATTTGTATCAAAAAAGTAAAGACTCCCCAAAACATCAGCTGATGGTTTTGTTGTAAAAGTAAGGAAACCTTTTTGTGGTCTTTGTACCAGCCACTCACCTAGAGAGGAAATAAAGATTTGTTCTTTGTTTTCTCCGTCTGGGTCAGAAGCAATTCCCTTAGCCCCTCCCCCATCAACGAGTAGATAAAATATTTTTGTTCCAGCTTTTACTAATTCTTTGATATCATCTTGCAAAAAGACTCCTTCTATTTTACCGTCCGTTTTTTCATCTAAATTTTGGTCCTCTGCAATTATTTCTGCGTAAAAACTTTTTATAACTTCCTCCTCATCTAAATACCTAATAATTAAAGATTTTTCATCTAACCAAACAGCATCTTGAATTCTTGGTAATGTGGTACCAGAAATTCTTTTCTTGTTTGTTAATCCTAGTTTGGTTTCATAAATATGCCCTGTTGCTTTTTCTATATATTTTACGACAGCATCGCCGTCTTTGTCTTGGGCGAGAACAAATCCAGCAGTAGGCTCTGCTGTAATTTGTCGTAATTTATTAATGTTTATTAAATTACCATTATCATCATACTCACCTCCATAAGGAATATTATCACCATTACCGGTATTGTCAGGATTATTATCAGCAGGAGTCTCTCCAAAAATATAAGGATTCCCTTGCTCGTCGTAAACAATATCCCCTACTTTTGGTTTAGTAAAATAAAAATAAGCCCCTATTAAGATTAGCGTTATAAGGATAGACCCGATTATGATATTTTTTATTAATTTTTTGTTATCCATATTTTTTAATTATAAGTATTTCTAAAAAGTGTCTGTGTGAGGAATAGCAAAACTTGATCCAACTAAATCAGGGTTTATCGTCTGTAAAAGTAAATAAGAAGATAAAATAAGAAGCAAACCAATCAAAGCATTCTTGATAGTATCTTTTGCTCCAGCCTTACCAGTAAAAGATTCTTCTGTAATATATTTAAAACCACCAATAGATATCATCAGAACGGCCAAAACCATAGCCGAACCGATAGACACATTATAGATAACACTCAAATAGTCTCCTAAATCATTCACATTAGCATTCAAGCCAGGAATACTCGGTTCTAACAGAGTGTATGTAAAAGCGCTCGCTACACCAAACTTCAAAAAAAAGGCTGGAATAATTATTAGTATATTTTTTAAAATCTTATTCATATTTTAGTTAAATATTATTAAATAAATTAGAGCCCTTTAATTCACCAAGGTTTATTTTTAATTGGTTATTTGCAAACTGCATTATCCTATTAAAATTTGTTATCCCTAAATTTAAATTAATTGAGCCACTTCCTTTTTCAGGCCTTCTTAGTGTCATTATATTATCCCCCTGGGCCTCCTCAATCTCTTTGTTATCGATAAGCCATTTATAAACCAAGTTTCCATTAAAGATATCGTCTTTTGAAAAGAAGAAGGGTTGAGCAACGATAGAGGCTTCTTCTTCGGTTAGAATAAAGGGTGTTTCTAATGCTTTTTCATAAACCACACCTAGTAAAGGATTTTTTTCATAAAAAACTATTTCGGGACGAGAATAAACAACATTAAGATTTCCCCCAGCTAACATTTTTCCGTCTTTTGTCTCAACCTCAACACTTATTGTTTGATTACTTGGGATTTTATTATCCTTTAGTATTAAAACATTCCTTCCAATACCGGAACTATCTCCTATTGCTCTCATATCTTTCTTCCACCGATAAATAAGATCTTTGGAATTTAAAAAG
Source organism: Candidatus Campbellbacteria bacterium RIFOXYC2_FULL_35_25 (assembly GCA_001774495.1). GTDB lineage: Bacteria > Patescibacteriota > Minisyncoccia > Phycocordibacterales > UBA12079 > UBA12079. The sequence continues at coordinate 8,814 of MFAE01000011.1, forward strand.
TAACCATTAGAATCAATAAAATTAGGAACAGCAATAATTTTTATATCACTTTGATACGAACTTAATGCCTTTCCTTTGTATAAAGGAGGGACGGAAGAATTAGCCTCCCAAAATAAATCAACCTCGGCAGGGGTAATCTCAATAATTTTTGTTAAAGTTCCTTTATTAGAAGTCTTTACTTGAATATTTATTTTAACAGATGAACCCAATCCCCCCGCTTTAAAAGTAAAGCTATTAAGACCAAACCCTTTTTCTACCAAAGTACCATTTTTAAACCAAGAAGTTTCTGCTAAATTTAAATCTGTAACATAACTTTCAATACTCACCGAAAATTCCTGGTTTGGTTTAGGAAATTTTGGGTCAATTTTAACATAGAGGCTACTATCGGAACCTAAAAATTGCGCACTAGCCCAAAAAGGAAGAAAGAGGGCTCCAAGAAAAATTATTTTTTTTATTTTATTACTTAACATGATTTTAATAATATTATAACATTTTAAATATTATGTTGTAGAGGCTAAATCTTTTTTGGCTTGCTTGATAGCTAATATTTGTGAAGGATCGGATGTAATAATTTGGTCTTCAATGTAAGAAGCCACTATTTTTATGGCAACATGTTTTAACCCCGCAAAAAATATACCCTCTCCGAGATCAGACTCTAATAACAAAAATTTCTCCTCATCAGTTAAATTAAAAGTTTTTTGAACCACGTCAATCGTTGTTGGGGATTGTTTTAATAATAACTGAATAGAAGAGTTTGTTATAATAGGAAGACCATAAGGGGAATGAAGGAAATCATTAACATCCTGAGTTATTGTCGCCAAACCAAGATAATATTTTCTACCTCTTTTTGCCATTCCAAACAAGAAAGAAGCAGCGTCTTCAGATTTCATCATCTGCCAAGCCTCATCAATAACTAACAGTCTCTTTTTTAATTCTTTTCTAACAGCGTTCCAAACATAGTGCGTAATAAGATACATGGCTACTGGCCTCAATTCATCCTCCATGTCCCTGATAGAAAAAACGATGAACTTGTTATTAATATCAACGTTGGTTGGTTTGTTAATAAAACCGGCCCATGTTCCGCTAGTGTATTTAGATATTTTTTGAACCAAATCGCTTGTCCCTTCCATACCAGACAAAACCATCTCAAAATCAGAAAGAAGGGGGGGTTCAATGTTAGAAAAATCAGAATCAGGCGTAATATCCTTCAAAGCATATGTTTCTGTTATAGCCCTATCGATAATAGCGTCTTCTGAGGGGGAAAGTCCTCCAAGCATAATCCTAAAAAGTCCCACGAGGTTTACCGTGTGTGAACGCAAAACATTAGAAGGGGTTTCTTCTTCTCTTGGGATAGGTAAATCAAAAGGATTAATATGGTGGTTAGAAGCAAGGGATATATCAAAATATCTTCCTCCCATAGCTTCCGCCAAGAAACCAAACTCTTTTTCTGGGTCAATAACAATAACATCAATATCAAACATTAGAGATCTCAAAATCTCTAATTTCACAGCGTAAGATTTTCCTGCTCCTGATTTAGCAAAAGTAACTGAATTATAGTTAGCTAAAGAGAATCGATCAAACAAAATCAAACTGGAATTATGTCTATTTATTCCAAACAAAATCCCTTTATCCGAAGTTAGATCAAAAGAAACAAAAGGGAAAATACTCGATAATGGGGAGGAATTTAATTTTTGGTGAACACCTAATTGGTCATCTGCTGTGGGTAAAATACTCTTAAAACCTTGTTCTTGTTGAAAAAGTGCTGGTCTAATATAAATAAGTTTTGATTCTAGAATAGACCTTATTTCCGATTCTACTTTGTTTAATTCGTCGTCAGAGTTCCCATAAACAGAAATATAAATACCCACATCAAAAAGCTTTTCTTCTGCTTGTTGAAGCTTGTCTCTTAATTCTTCGAGGTTTTGATAGGCAGCATCTAGCCCAGGGTCTCTAACAATTCCCTTTTGTTCCCGGGTCATTATCTGACTTTGAACCTCCGCAACCTTTTTTTGGAAGTGTCTCAAAATCGTCGCTGTTTCAATTGGGTGAACATAAATAGCCACATCAAACTCTTTGTCTAAATTAATTACTGGAGAAAACCAGTTATCTGTAAGAAACTTGGGGTAGGATATAACAAAAAATGTTCGGGCCATCTTTCCTCCGAGGTTAATATCTTTGGGAGAAATTTTTAAAGCTGAAGGAGCAATAACATCCTTCATTTCCAAAACACTTGCCTCATAAATCTCTTGCGGTAAGATGGGTGTTATCTCAATTTTGTTATTTTTACTTCCTAAAATTTTGTCTATCAAATTCATAATATTGAATGGTTAATTAATTTTTATTGGCTTTTCTGATTCTCCTGGATTAAACATCTTATAAAGCAATTCTATTATTTCTTCTGTTCCCAATCTCGCCAACCTAAGTCCTGTTCGAGATATCCCTTGTTCAATAACGCTTACTCTTTGTTCTAACTGTGATCTATTTTCCTCAAAAGCTTCGGCATCATCAAGCTTTTTTGTTTCTACTGTTGATTTTTTGAAAAGACCTTTTGTTCCTTTCGCGGAAATAGTTGGGGAATAAGAGGTAACAATAAAAAAGTTTTTTGACATAATGCTTACGCTGTCCGTAAAATTTTTTATAAATTCGATGTATTCATGTGTTTGAATTTTAATAAGATCATTTGTTTGCTCTTTTCTTTTTGCTTCCATCATAGCTATATAGGGTCTAATATCTAAACGTCTCGATTGAACAAAAATTTGAACAGAAAAATCAAGAGAATTCAAGAAATTTTGAAACTGCATAATTATAGCAGTCTGCTCATCTTCAGATTTTAAGGCAAAGTTTAAAGAGGAAACCATAGAAACAGCTCTTAAAGAGTTATTTTTTAGAACCATAACCCCGTCTCTTACTTCTTTAACGGGTACAAAATTTTGTGCGGCATCTGATTTAGGCATAAATATTCATTAATTCTTACTATAAATTGATTACTAATCATCTACTATGATAACATTTATTTTGATTATCATACTGTTTAAAACACAATAAAAATAAAACACAAAATCCAAACAAAACACAAACCACAAAAACTAAACTTCTTTCTGATTATTTGCCTTTACTATTATAGCAGACAATATATTACGAATTTCTATGATTTCCTGAAAAAGATTTCTCATTCTTGCTGACATTTTAGGGTTGGCTTCTTCTATTAATTCTAACCAGTGTTGTGTTTCTTTTGATTCTTTTCTAGCTATTCGTAAACGAAAACTAAAATCTTTTTTACCCAAAGCTTCGTTTGTCTCTCGATAATTTGCACCAACAGAACCTGACGACCTAATAATTTGATCTACTAAACGATTGTTTATCCTGTCTTTTGGTAATTCTTTACATAATCTTATGATTCTTTTTGCAAAATCTGTCGTTCTTTGCTCAAACTCTCTATAACTATTTTCTTTTTGTGCTTTCATGTTTTGTGTTTTGTTTGGATTTTGTGCTTTTGAATTTGTGTTTTTTAAACAACAACTAGTTATTATTCATATCGTCAACCAACTTGTCTTTAATATCCAAACTCCAACCTAGTTCTGATAATTTACTATCTGACAACTTTGGAATTTGCATCCCCAAAATTGGGTCTTCACTTTTTTCATCTCCTTCGCTATTTTTCTTTTTCTTTTCTGTTCTTTTTTCCCATATATATAATTTACTCCCTATCACATACCGAAAAGCTGATTCCATTTGCAGGATAAAAGGTTGGCTGTTTGGTTTATAAAAAGCAAGAGCAAGTCCTAAACCCAAGGAAGGAATTATAAGAATAAAAGAAATATAGATGGGGAGGAATTTAAAGAAAATAAAACCTAGCCCAGCCCCACCAGCTACATAAATAAACTGTTTTATGGTTAGAGGACCTACTATTTTATCCTCTATCTCTATAAATTGTGGAACTTGAAATTTCATTTTTTGAGTTTACAGTAAACAGTTTACAGTTTACAGTTTTTTAATTAATGATTCTAACATCCTCTGAACCTCTTTTAATAATAAATTGACTTCACTATCTTCTTTTTTGTAAATATCTTTAACTAATAAGATTTGTGTCTCTAGTTCGGCTAACGAACCCGATGCTATCCTTAAAAACTGGTTAAAATCTTTCTTGGTTCTTCTTTTCGAGCCCTCAGCTATATTAGAAGGGGTAGAAACAGCGCATCTTCTTATTTGGCTTATCAAACCAAACCTTTCTTCGTTAGGTAGTTTTTCGGTAAATAGATAAATTAACCTTGCTAACAACATTGCTTTCTGCCATACAATTAATTTTCTAAAATCACTCATAATTTTCTGTAAACTGTTATCTGTAAACTGTAAACTGTAAACTTTTCTACTAAACCGCTTCTCGGTAAGGATCAATTCCTCCTTCCTCTTTTATCTCCTTTTCGGCCATGGGCATTTTGATAACCCCTTCTAATTTATTCTCTACTATGCTCTTTTCTTTTTCTACATGACCATGATCACCCAAAGGATTTTCAATCTCATTTAAAACCTTTTCTCTATCCAAAAATTCATCTTGTTCGTCTGTTTCTTTGTTTCTTTGTTCGGATGTCATCCTGTTTTCTTCATAAATTTTTCTAAGGGAAAAACGAATTTTTAAAAAGATTTTTTCGTTTAAATCCTTTACTATCTTTTCAGCTTGGTCTCTTGAGAGTTCTAATTCTTTCCTTATTTTATTTAAAAAATCATCGCTATGTGTGATGGCCAACATAACCAAACCAGACTCATAAATTAATTTATCAATTTGTTCGTGGTTTAATTCATATTTTTCCCCTATATCAACAATAATATTACTCGTATCAACAGATGAAATAGCCTCCCTTACATCATTAGGTAGTGCTTCAAACTTTTTTTGTATTTCTTCTTTTGTGTGTTCCATATTATTGTTTATTAGTTTTTAGAATTATTTTTTCTTCTTACTACCACCTCCTGCCTGTTCAGCTTTTTTCTCTTCTCCTTTTAATTTATTAGCTTCTCCTTCCAATTTTTTAATTTCCTTTTCTTTATTAAAAATTTCATCCCTTAAGCGCCCAGTCTCATTATCATCCTCTTTCGCTATAGAGGCTTGCTTCAAATCCTTAAGTTTTTCTAATTCTTTTTTAGATTTTTCTAGTTCCTTTGATTTTTCTGATAATTTTTCAGCACTATCAAGATATGCCTTTCGTCCAGAATCAGCAAGAGTAGCCCCCCTGGTAGCACGCTGACCAGCAAATGCTCCAACGACCCCTCCAATAGCTCCTCCCATAACAGTACCTATTGGTCCAGCAACAGAACCGAGAACAGCCCCTGTAGCAATCCCTCCTGTAGCGCCAGTCGCACTACCCCCAACCTCAGCAGTCCTTCTCAAAAGATTAGGTAGAACGCCCTCTTCTCTCCATTTTTGTTTAGCCTTTTGGTTCTCTCTGTATTTTTCTTGGGCACTTTTCGTCATTATTGGATTATTCTGATCATCAAAAGATAACTCGCCATAAATGTCTCTTTCTTGTACCTTCTTGCCTGATAAAGATTTTTCGTACGCAGTATGTCCAGCTCTCTGGCTCGCTACTCTTTGGGTATATCCCTCCTTCATTCCAAATTTCTTATTTCCTACAGCCCTAAGGGTCTGTAATTTCATTTTTCCATAAGTAGTATCCCCCTTTCCTTCTTTCTCCATTTGGTCAGCCTTCCTAGCCGCATATCCACCGACCGCACCCCTAGCAGCATAACCAGCAACTCCCGCCCCTGTGGCAATCGCAGCAACTTTTGCCATACCCATAACCTTAGCCCCCACCCCTCCGTCACTACATTTCTTTCTTGTTTCCTCTAACCCTGTTCTAAACAAAGTTATTACTAAAATAAACTGCATTACAACCATCATCATAATTTCTATAAATTTCATTTCATTCATAGATGGTTTAAAAAGAGAACTATAAAAATTACTATGAAGAATTCCGAGTGTTAACCATATAAAAAACAAAAAAATAACAAGGCAAAAAGCTTGATCAAACAACTTTATCCACCACCGATTCCATAAACTCTTTGTCCCAGGCATGGTAAAAGAGATAAATGCCAAGGGAGAAATAAGCATCAAAAGCCACAGCCATATAACCCTAACCACAACAATAAAACTCGCCAGGGCGAACAAATAGGAAAGATACAAACACATGGCCGCAGACACGATATAAATAATAGCTAAAACAGCCACGCTCCCCCCTTCATCATTAATCCATGCTGTTAAAGCTGTGCCACTGACTATATTTGAAGGTTCAAAAGCATTTCTAATAGCAGAGGCAACATCTTTTTGAGCCAAAATACCCGAAGGAACAGGGGGGCCTGCTGGTGCATCAATTGCATCATAAAACCCTAAGGTAAAGATATTCCCAGCATCAATAACAATCCTTGAGGCAAATAGGCTAAAATTAATCAGCAGGGCAATAATGATAACATCTATTATTAGTTTTTTTTGAGCAAACTTGCCAAAATCTAAAATTATAGAAATGGAAATAGCAATCAACACAAAAATAAACATCATATTGGCAAAATCCCTAAGATTATCCCACGCAGTATTTACAAAGGAGGCATTCAAAACACTCGAGCTCATAGACCAAACGAGAAAGTAGTTAAAAATACCGGCGGTCACCTTTAAAACAAAAGCAGCTGGTTTATAAAAAATTTCTTCTGCTATTACAACCAAACAACCTTCAACAGAAAAATTAATAGGATGAAGAAACATATTACATGTTAGTTTTGTTACATCTATTGGTGAAGCGTGAGCAACACTAGCACCAATAGGAGCAAAAACTCCCACCAAAACAACAAAAAAGAATATTAGAATAAGAAATTTTTTTTTCATTACCATTTAATCACTTTAAGGAAAAACAACAAGACCTACGGTAACCAAGGATTATTACATTGATTAAGCTGTTGTAATAATTGGTTGTTTCTAATTACCAATTGTTCGCGATAATCCTCGGCATCACTCAATTCAATAGCATTATAGAGGCTTCCACTAGACTGTAAATTCTGATAATTTAGGGTGACTGAATTTAATTGTGCTGTTGTTGCTGAGGGAGAACTAATAACCGCCTTTAAAGAGTTTAGGTTGTTTATGTTGTTATTAGCGAGAGTGGTGTCGTTGGAAATATTGGTTTGGGCAACAGCAGTTGATGCTATTTCATTATTTACAGCCACCACACTGGCTCCTTTTGCTATATAACAAGCCTTTAGGGACAGTAATGTATTCATAACACTGTTTGACGCTGTAAGAACTTGATTATTCTTCCCAACAAAAGCATTTTCAGCAACAATATCAGCATTTATACCATTCAACAAACCAGTCAAAGTTGAGACATTCACTGTTTGTATTGTTCCAAGAGCTTGTAATAATGAAGTTCCTGAAGGTCCTGGGGTATTTGCAGCAAACAAACCAGTACTTCCAAGAACTTGCTCGGAGAGTGTTGTCAAAACACCCATAATAATTTCGTCTATTTCGTCCGCGGCTACCAAAGCATCTTGTCCTGAACCGAGCGTTTTACTTATTGCTTGAGAAATTGTTTGTCCTGGTGTTATTGTTTGACAAGGAGAAGCTGGTCCATTTGGACAATCTTGCATAGCAAGAAAACCATCCGACCAATTCCACTTTGTTTGTTCTATTGTTTGTTTTCTTTCTATTTCAGCATCGAGTCTTTGTGATTCATTTATAAACGAACTTACAGGACTATTTCCTTTGTAAGTTGCATTTGACCACTCGTCCCAACCCCAAGTATATGCCGTTCCTTCTATATTCATATCAAGATAAGCGGGAGCGGGAGCGGCTATATGCTGCATTATAAGTGCAGAACGAATAACACCAGCAGAGGGACTGGCCCCTAAACGGCCAGCAACCTCACTATCCCATTGCAGGGTAACATCTTCTTCTAATTGTCTCACAAAAAAATCCACATCTGTCACAAAAGCAGGCGCTCCAGAAAAACCACTATTTATCCAAGAAATCGAACTTTCTGTCATCCCTTGTATAAGAGATTTGGCGGCAAAATAAGCAATAGGATCAAGAACAAACTCTTTCAAGTAGTCCTGCATAGAAAGAGCTAACTGTTTCACTGTGGTAACGGCTGTCATTGCGTTTTTAACAAAATTTCCTGGGTCAAAAACAACATCCCCCACTCCAAAAAGAGCCTCGGCTTTTTGTGTTTTATAAAAAAATGTTGGAAGAATCAACAAGTTTATTATTAAAAATATATTAATTATTTTTTTCATTTTTAATTTATATTATTATCTTTTAAATAGGTTCCTATTTTGAAAAACTCTCCCACAAATTTTTCTTGATTTTCAAAATATTTTTTAGCACCAGTTAAACCTCTCAAAGGGTCTTCCATAGAAAGAGACATGTCTTCAATGTTTTTAATTAAATTTCCTAGTATTGTTACAATATTTAAATGGTTGTTTACAAGGTCTGATGGGGTTATTATTTTAACCAGTTCATTTTGTAAGTTTATATAGTTTATGGCAGACTTTTTCAATTTTTCAATTTCTTTACTGTCGTTGTTTTCTAATGCTCTTTTCAAAACAAGAAGGTCATTTTCTCCGTTTGTATAAGTGCCCAAAACAGAAACAATCTTGTCGTAGTATGTCTTAACAGAATCTTGACTATTGTTTGTTGTTTTTATGTCGGAGATTGAATATTTATTTGATGAACTTTCTAAAACATTTTCCAAAACAATTGAATCTATTAATTTTTCCTTATTGGTATCGGTCAACAAACCAGCTTGTTTTAGCCCAATATATCCGATTAGCAAGTCTTTTGAGGCTAGGTCTGTTCTATTTAAATCTTTCCTGTTTTCCAACTCTTTTTTGTAATTATCAAAATAAGTATAAAAACCTTCTTCGGTTAGTCTATTATCTTTTTTAAACTCATCTTTGTCGCTTATACCATCCCCATCGGTATCGGGATTGTTTGAATCTGTTTTTAATAAAAATTCTTCCCAATCCATAAGACCATCTCCGTCAGTATCCTCGTCTGTTTTGTTTATTTTAGTAGCATCGTCTTGGTTGGATGAAAAAGAAAAAGTTGCTTTGTTGTCATTTTTAAAAACAAAAAAATAAACACCAAAAATGACAGCAACTACAAAAAAAACAGATACTAGTTTTTCACTGGGTAACCAATCTTTATTCATGGCTAAATTATAGCAAAAAAATTACTTATTTCTTAGTAATTTTTTTGTGTATAACTTTTGTTTAATTAATCTTTATAAACAAACTTTTCCAATCATTTTTTGATAAATTCTCTGCCCTTATTTTTGGTGAAAAATTTAATTCTTGAAAAGATTTATTTAAAATTTCCTTGTTTAGTTCTTTTTTTTCATCATAATCTGTAATCAAATTATTAATTAAAGTCTTTCTTTTGTGGGAAAAACCGGCTTTTACTAGATAAAAAAAGTCTTTTTCTGCTATTTTTTTATGTTTTTCTCCTTCTTTTTCTTCTTTAAAGAAATTCTTTGAAATATTATTAATCAACAAAATAGCTGAATCAACTTTTGGTTTCGGTGAAAAATTCTCGGCTTTTACTGTTTTTACATATTTAGGATCACCATAAATTTTGACACTTATCGATAAAATACTTTCTGGTAATTGTGTAATTCTCTTTGCTACTTCTTTTTGAACCATTAAAACCATCATCGTTGGTTGTTTTTTTTCTGATAAAAATTTTTTAACTATTTTACCTGTAATATAATAAGGTATATTTGCAACTATTTTATAATCTTCTTTTAAAAATATATCTTTTGCTTCAAAATCTAGAATATCCCCATAAATTACTTTTAACTTATCTTTTTTAATATAATTTTCAAACTTCTCTTCTAAATAAGAAATCAACCTTATATCTTTTTCAACAACTATAACCTTTCCAGCTTTATCTAAAAGTTTTTCAGTCAAAACACCTTTTCCTGGCCCTATTTCTAAAATAAAATCATTATCACTGATATCAGCTGTTTCAACAATCTTATTAATAATATTACCTGACTTTAAAAAGTTTTGTCCTAGTGTTTTTTTATTCTGCATATATTGTTTATATATTATATATATATCTATTATATATATATGATAATGTGGATATGTTGATAAACTAATTAAAATCTTATTTACAAACAACTTTATACTTCTTATTAATATAACAAACTGTTAATAAATAAACATCAACTGTTAATAAACTTTAAATAATAATAAACTTTGTTTATAAACAGTTTGATATTAGATATTTATCAACCTACTTTTAAACAGATTAAAAATCTAAATAAATTATTTTTTCCTCATTATTATTTGTCTCAATAATTTCCTCTTCTATTAAATTATTACTTATATCAGATATAAATTCAGAAGGTTGATTCATTTGTCTTGAACCAAAAATAGTTCTTACTGAAGAGAAAGACAAAAATATTTTTTTTCTCGCCCTGGTTAAAGCAACATAAAACAGTCTTCTTTCTTCTTCTTTTTGATTTTCTGTTTGTCTTTCAAAATCCCTTTTACTAGGAAATAATTTATCTTCTAATCCTGTTATAAAAACATAATCAAACTCCAAACCTTTAGAAGAATGAACCGTCATAAGTTTAACCTTTTCTTTTCTTTGTTGATTTTTGTCTACCTCATCTTGGTCAGTGGCCAAAATAGCATCTTCTAAAAGCTTCTCAATTCCCTCTGGTGTTGGTAAATAATCATATTTTGTAGCCAAAGTAACAAATTCCCTTATATTTTCTAACCTTTCTTTATCCTCTTCTGTTCCATTTTTTAGTTTTTCTTCAAGGCCAGTTTCTTTTAATATAAATTTAATAGTGTCTGAAGGTTTTTCTTCTAAAGCAGTTTTTTTTATTTTGTCTATTATTTTATAAAAATTTTCAACCTTCATTTTTACATTTGTACTCAGTTCATCTTGTTTGTTTGAAAATACTTTTAAAATAGTTAAAGGACCGATACCTCTTGGAGGAATATTAATTATCCTTTTCATATCAATCAGACTTTCTGGGTTTAAAGAACCTCTTATAAAAGACATAATATCTTTTATTTCTTTTCTTTCAAAAAACTTTGTTCCTAATACTTGATAAGGAATATTTTCCAACATAAAATATTCTTCTAAAACCCTAGACTGAAAATTAGCCCTATATAAAATAGCAATTTCATCAGGAGAAACTTCTTTTTCTAATAATTCTTTTACCCTTTTTGCTACTTCTTGGGCTTCGTTGTTTTCTGTATAATTTGAAATTACGCTTATTTTTTCACCTTCTTCTTTGTTTGTAAAAAGATTTTTTTCTTTCCTTATTTTATTTTTCTTAATTATATCGTTAGCCGCATTTAGGATTGTTTTGGTAGAACGGTAATTTTCTTCCAATACAATAGTGTTAACTTTTTGGAAGTCTTTTTCAAAATTTAAGATATTTTCAACATCGGCTCCTCTCCATGAATAAATATTTTGGTCCATATCACCAACAACACAAATATTGTTATTTTTTTGTGAAAGCAGTTTTGATATTTCATACTGAACCCTGTTTGTGTCTTGATACTCATCAATATGAATATATTTCCAAAGGTTTTGGTAGTGGTCTCTCACCTCGGCATCATTTTTTAAAAGAAGAGCTGTTTTTAAAAGCAAATCATCAAAGTCCAGTGCCTTTTCTTTTTCTAAAATTTTTTCGTAATCATCCCAAACACGAGAAACTATTTTTGTAAAATATTCGGTGTTGTTTTTTTTTGCGTAATCTTTGTGTGTTAAAAAATTACCCTTCTGTCTTGAAATTACCCCAAGTATTTTTGCTGGTTCAAATAATTTTAGATCAAAATTATTTTGAATAAGTGACTCCTTTACTGCTTTTTTTGAGTCATTTTTATCAAAAATATTAAAATATCTAGAGATATTTAGTTTTTGAGAATTTTCTCTTAGGATATGAACCCCTAAGGCATGAAATGTTTTTATAAAAGGTTTGTTTTGGTTGTTGGTCGGAAAGTTTATTTGATTATCTTCGGTAAGCATTTTTTCTATTCTCTCTTGCATTTCTTTAGAAGCCTTGTTGGTAAAGGTAACCGCCAAAATAGAAGAGGGGTTTACCCCTTCTTTTATAAGGTGAATTATTCTGTGAGTGATGGTTCTCGTTTTTCCAGCCCCTGCCCCGGCAAGGATAAGTATAGGCCCTTCTTTTTGAAGAACAGCCTCCTTTTGTGCTGGGTTTAAGTCTTTTAGGTGTTGCATTGGGATACTATAACATGAAAGAGCTCATAGCTTACAGCCTAAAGCAGACAATAATAGAATTATAAGAGTAATGGATTATTAATTGTGAATCGTGAATTAAGAATTATGAATTGTGGAGATGAATTTTGGAGAAGCCAAAATTCATCTGTTTAAAAATTAAAAAATTTAAAATTATTGATAAATTTCCGTTAAAAAAAATAAAAATTTTTGTATTTGGCTCTGTAGAGCCTTTTGGTTATCCCCATTCTGGTTGACCGAGACCTCTCATTTGCTAAAATTATAAGTAAGATTATCTACTATAAATAGTTTGTTAAATAGGTTGACTTTCTGTTTTTGTAGTATATAATCTTGGGTATTGTTGAAAATTTGAATGGCAGTGGGTTTTTAAAAACCCTGGAAGACACCCGGTTATTAACTAACACTTTAACTTATTTTATCTAACCAACAGGAATCTGATTTATCCAATAAACGGATAGAGAAGACGACAAAGTTGTTTTTGAAGAGACTTTTTGTTTTGAGGCTCGTTTTTGGTGTTTCTATAGTAATTTTATTTCCCTTATCAGTACAGGCAAATATTTTTTCATTTGTTTCCGATCTTTTTAATAATAGCGTTGATATAATAGACAAGACAGCCACCAACTCTCAAAACATGGCTTTGTTGGAAGCTTCTTTAGGTGTTGATCCTAATTTAGCCAAAGGAGGTGGCGAAATCGTGATTGTTGAGAATACCGCCCTGCTTTCAGAGACCGGCCCATCGGGGACTGTTCTTGATATTAAAGACCAAGTTGCAAGCGACCAAATAAGTATCTATGTTGTTAGGAAGGGAGACTCTCTTTCTCAGATAGCAAAAATGTTTAATGTTTCAGTAAATACCATTATTTGGGCAAACGATTTACATAAAAGTACAATTAAAGAAGGTCAAACTCTTGTTATTTTGCCGATCTCGGGTGTGAGACATACTGTTGTTGCTGGTGAAACTTTAGCTAGTATTGCAAAGAAATATAAAGGAGATTTAGATGAAATTTCTCAATTTAATAATATAGATTCAAAGGCCTCTTTAGCTGTTGGAGATGTCGTTGTCGTTCCTGATGGCGAAATGAATTCTTATAGTTATGGGACAACGAGTTCTGCTGTTGTTAAAGGAGCTGGAGGTCCTTCTTATAGTAGTGGTTATTATCTAAAACCAGTAAATGGTAGAAAGTCCCAAGGGCTCCATGGTTATAATGCGGTTGATATTGCGGCATCAACAGGAACCCCAATTTTTGCATCCGCTTCGGGGCAAGTTATTCTAAGTAAAAATTCTGGATGGAATGGTGGTTATGGTAATTATGTTGTTATTAAACACAATAATGGAACACAAACTCTTTATGCTCACATGAGTCAAGACATTGTTTATGTGGGGCAAGGGGTTGTCCAAGGACAAGTAATCGGTTATGTTGGGTCTACCGGAAAATCAACCGGCCCACATATTCACTTCGAGGTTCGCGGAGCTAAAAATCCATTTTAGTTTTTTGCAAAAAACTAAAATGGATTTTTAGTGAGCAATAAGTAATAAGATTTAAAAAAACACCCGCAAAGCGAGTGATTTTTTGTTTTTTAGATTATTTTTTACTTTTGTTGTTCCCGACTTTTTCTTAATGTTTCTTCTGCTTCTTTTTTAACTCTATCTAATTCTCTCATTGTTGAATCTTGTTTATTTTTAGTTGTGTTTATTTCACCCTCTATCTTTCTCTCCTCTCCCTCAATTCTTCTAAGTTCTCTTTCCGCTTCTTTTCCTTTTGAGACCTCATCTTCTTTTTGTTTTTTTTCTGACTGAAGTGTTCTTAAACTTGATTCAAGTTGCATCAGTTTTGTGGTATCTTGTTGTATTTCTCTTTCTAAAGCATCTAAATTTGACATATTTTTTTAAATTAAATTTAATAATTACTAATATAATAACATAGATTATTTTTTTAAATCTATTTTCTTTTTATCAAAACCAAAGTTTTTTTCATCAATCAAATCTATAAAATCTAGTTTTAGTTTATACCAAAAATCTCCATCTAAAATATCCATTGGTTTAGGCGGTATTTTGTAACCCCTTTTGGATAAGTGTTTGATGACTAAATCAAATCTCATTCCCTCCAGCCTTTCTGCTTTTCCTGAAAATTGTATACCAAAGTTATCTTCTTTGCTTTTATTACTGATGGTTATTGAGCCCGACACCAGATTATTTTTTTCAATAGCTTTTGAGTGTCGGCAATCTGGGGCAGACATCCAAAAAATATTTAAATCATCATCAAAAATATAAATAACATCAGCTACCCAGACTCCCCCGTCGTCAATCGTCCCTAAACTCATTAGGTGCCCAGATTTTAAAACTTCTAGTATTCTTTGTTTAATATCTACCATTTTTTTAAAGCTAACAGCTAACAGCTGACAGCTGACAGCCTACAGCTTACAGCTAGATGAATTTTGGCTAAAGCCAAAATTCATTAATTATTTAATAATACAAACTTCATTTAGCAAGGCCTTGCCTTACAATTCTACCAACTACTCACTACTCACTATAAACTACTTTTGGGTCTATACTGCAATGCCTCCAACAAATGATTCACCTTTATTTCTTCAGAATTATCTAGGTCTGCAATGGTGCGGGATAGTTTAATTATTTTATGGTAAGCCCGGGCGGATAAACCAAACTGTTGAGCCGATTTATTTAAAATATCTTTTACCTCTGGGCTTAGCTGAATAAAACTTTCTATATCTCTTGCCCCCATATCGCTATTTGTTTTAGATGAGCCCAATCTCTTTATTTGTTTATTCCTAGCCGAAATCACTCTACCCTTTATTATATCAGTTTTATCGCCGTTAAAAGTTTTTTCCAATAATTTTTTATGATAAATATTTGAGACTTCCACCCACATATCAATTCTATCCACAATCGGTCCTGAGATTTTTCTTTCATAGCGAGAAATACTTGCTGGAGGGCAAATGCATTCTTTGTTTGATTTATAATTTCCACAAGGGCAAGGATTCATGGCGGCGATGAGAATAAAATTGGCAGGGAAAATTGCTGATCCTTTAGCTCGAGAAATACTGATAATTTTGTCTTCTAGTGGTTGTCTAAGAGAATCAATTACCCTTCGGTCGAATTCTGGAAATTCATCCACAAAAAGTACCCCTTTATGAGCCAAGGTTACTTCGCCTGGTTTTGGAAAGGTTCCCCCTCCTACAATAGATACATGAGAAGAAGTATGGTGAGGAGACCTGAATGGTGGTTGGATTATCATGTTTTTATCCAACACCCCAGCAACAGAATGGATGGATGTCACCTCCAAGACATCCTCGAAGGAGAGTTGGGGGAGGATGTGGCAAAAAGCCTTCGCAAGCATAGTTTTGCCCGTTCCAGGAGGCCCGTACATAGCTATATTGTGTCCACCAGCGGCCGCGATTTCTAGCCCTCTTTTGGCTGTTTCTTGCCCTTTTATATCAGCAAAATCAATTAAGTATTCGGAATTTGTATATTTTATTTTTGTTAAAGGTTGAGGCTGTATTTCTTCTTGAGAATTTGTATCTAAATGATTTAATACTTGTTTCAAATCTTCCACTCCATAGATTGTAATTCCTTCTATTAAAGCTCCTTCCAAAACATTTTCTTTTGGTAGATAAACCTCTTGGAAACCTTGTCTCTTGGCTTCCCTAACTAAAGGCAAAACCCCTTTTATTCTTCGGAGTTTCCCGTCCAAAGAAAGTTCCCCTAAAAATATTTTACTGGCTGGGTCAAAATTAGTTTTATCTGTGGCTAATAAATAAGCTAAAGCAATTCCCAAATCAAATTTAGGTCCTTCTTTTTTAATATCAGCCGGAGCCAAAGCAATTACAATCTTTCCTTGGTTGCTTTTAGGTGATTTAAAGCCAGAATTTTTTATAGCAGCCGATACTCTGTCACGAGATTCCTCAACAGCTTTATCAGGAAGACCAACAACAGAAAAATGATGTAAGCCTTTTGAAATATCAACCTCAATATCAATGATATGAGCTTTGAGGAGATTTGTTTGGGCAGAATATACTTTGGAGAAAGACATAGGGATAAGTATAAACCCCCACACCTTTTATTGCATTGCAAAATATGTGGATATTTTCTTCCTGATATTTTTACAACAAAAGGTGTGGGGGTAAAGTAGCAAGTATCAAGTAACAAGTTTATAAAAAACAAAAAAACACCCCCAACGGGGTGTTTTTTATTTTGGAATTATTACCTCAAGTTTGTGTTTATGTGTTCTTTACAGGTTCGTGCTGAAGGATTTGCTTCCAACCTCGCTTCTTCTATTGGTTTGCCGTCTACTTCACAAAGACCATAAGTTTCTTCCTCTATTTTTTCTAGAGCTAACTTTACATTATTATATTTAGCTTCTAAATCGTTTAAAATAGCGGAGTTACTTTCAAAATCATCTATTGAGTCAGCTACTTCGTTTAAATCTGCACCAGGAATATTTTCTTCTGGTTGTTTAGCTTCCCAGTCGTTTGGATTTGATGGGTTTCTTCTTCCCACACTTTCCAATTCTTTTTCTAGATTTGCTAATTCTTTATCTAATTTTTCTTTATATTTTTTTAAATCTATTTTATTCATGATCTTAATATTATCATATAATCACAATTATGAACATTTACTAGTCTTTTCTCTCTAAATCAGCATTTAATAGGCGTTTAAACAACTCTTTTAGGGTAGTTTCGTTGTTTGCGACTACAAGGGTTTCTCTGTTTATAAAAGCGTAAACAAACTCTATTTTTCCTTCGTTGTTTAATAATACCCGGACATCTTTATTTGATATTATTAAATCTTGGAAGTCATTTTTGTACCTATCGATTTTCGAATCTCTTCTTTGGAAGAGAAAGGATAATTCATCAAACATGGTTTTTTCCCAGGTTAACATTCCAGCAAAAGCATTTTCATAAGATTTTACTTTAAAAATTAGAAAAGGATTATTTCCCAAGGCTGAATGTAGACCAAAGACAAAATCGGGTCTCAGAGATCTTTTTAAAGGAGATAAAGATTTTGTCTCTAGTAAATTTAAAAATACTTCTGTTGTTAAGAGTAATTTACTCCCATCTGCTTTTTCAACAACAAATTGCCCAGTACTGTCTTCTATTGTTAAAAATAATTGTATTATTTGTCCCAAAGGAATAGAGGTTAAATCTATCTCGGCGATAATGTCTTCTATTATACTTTTTTTGTTTAAATTATTTAAGAAAAGCTCTTTTTGATAATCAGAAAAAATAAAAGAAGGGATTATAATTTCTGTAATGCCGGCGTTATTTTTTTTGTTTATATAGTAATTACCCACAAAACCAGCTATCAAAGAAAATAAGACAATAATAATTATTATCATAAAGCCTAGGGGAATTTTTTTAGAGAGGCCCTCTTCGCCTATTTTGTTGTCTCGGTAAGGCCTTTTTTCTTTCTCAGAAACAACTATTTTTGATAAAGAGGTTTTTTGACTTTTTAAAATGTTTGCAACGTCATCTCGATAGGTTCTTAATGTTTTTACTTCTTTTTCTTTCCATTCTTTTACCTTATCTTCCGGGGTATTTTTTTCAATAGGAATAATATCACTTTTTGTTATTGGTCGTTGGATTTGTTCCTCGGGTGTCACTTTCTCCTGTAGTCTTTGTGTTGCACTCTTTTTTTTGTAATTTAGTATTAGTTCTTTTTTTTTTAAATCATTTTCTTCATTTTCATTCTTTTGTGTTTCTGATATTTCTGCGTCTTTTTCTGTTGGTAAAATTTCTATTTTACTATTCAGAAAAACCCCGTTCTTTCCACTCGGGTTATTATTTTCATTATTAGGTATTTTATTGTTTGTTTCATCCATAATACTTATATAGTATAAAATAAAATGTAGAAAGTTGAAAGTAAAAACTATTTATAATAAGGAGAGGGGGAAATTTTTCTTTGAAAAATTTCCCCCTCAACCCACCCTCTCTTTTTCAAGAAAATTTTATTCAGGCTTTTTTACAAAGTTAGGGTCGATGTCTTTTATAGACAGCTTAATTCTTTCTTGTGCATCTATCTCTTTGATAATCACAGGGACTTTTTGGCCCTCTTTCAATATTCCTTCCATTTTTTCAATTCTAAAAGGAGCAATTTCTGAAATATGAACAAGGCCTTCTTTGTTTGGTGCTATTTTAACAAAGGCTCCAAAGTCTAGGACTTTTATTACTTCTCCTTCGAACTTTTCTCCAACCAAAAAGTCTCTCGTCATTTCTCCAACAATTTTTTTAGCCTCTTGAGCAGAACCATTTTTACCAGTAATGAATACTGTCCCGTCGTCTTCTATATCAATCTCTGCTCCCGTTTTTTCTTTAATTTCTTTTATTGTTTTTCCTCCCCCACCAATAACTAGCCCGATTTGGTCTTGTTTGATTTTGATAATTAATATTTCTGGCGCATTTGGGGAAATGTTTGTTCTAGGTTTTGCTATTTCTTTCTCTATAACATCGAGAATTTCTAGGCGAGCTTTTTTTGCAGCTTCTAGTGCCTCGGATAAAATTTTCAAAGGAATTCCACCAACCTTAACATCCATCTGAATCGCTGTTATTCCATTTCTTGTTCCTGCTACTTTAAAATCCATATCACCATGGTAATCTTCAGGACCTTGAATATCTGTTAAAAGTTTGTAGTTGCTTTCGCTTAACATCATAAGCCCAGAAGCAATTCCTGCGACAGGTGCTTTGATAGGAACTCCTCCATCCATCAGCGCTAAAGTACTTCCACAAACTGATGCCATCGAAGTGGATCCGTTTGATGCCATTGATTCAGAAACAATTCTTATTGTGTAGGGAAAATTTTCTTTTGAAGGGATTACTGCCAGCAAAGCTTTTTCAGCCAAAGCCCCGTGCCCAATCATTCTTCTATTTGTTCCTCCCATCCTTCCTGTTTCTCCTGTAGAAAATGGAGGAAAATTATAATGGTGCATAAATTTCTTTTCCATTTTCTCTTCCATTCCATCTATAAGTTGAGCATCTTTTGGCCCACCTAAAGTAAGCGCTGAAAAAACATGAGTACCTCCTCTATAAAATATTCCTGACCCATGTATTTTTTTTGAGACTCCTCCTGCTTGAGCAAAAAGATTTCTTACCTCGTCCATTTTCCTTCCATCGACTCTTCTATTATTTTCAATTGCTTCTTTGTGAATTAAATCATTAACAGCTTCTTCATAGTGATCGAGAGCTAGAGAAATACTTTCTTCAGTGGATTGCTCTTTAAATAATTTTTTCCACTCATCTTTTAATCCTTCGATCCCTTTTTTTCCAGGACCACTAAAAACAGCACCTTCTAGTTTTGGTGTTATTTCTTTTTTGAATAATTCTACAGTTTCTGATGATAGATTTGGTTTTACTATAACTTGTTTTTTCTTTCCTATTTCTGCAATAATTTTTTTCTGAAATTCTTGGATTTTTTCTATTTCTTGGGAGGCCATTTTTAATCCTTCATTAACCACATCTTCACTTGTTTCCTTTGAGCCAACTTCTATCATATTTATATTTCCGTCTTTTCCACAAGCAACCAAATCTAATTCCAAGTCGTCATTATTTTTGAAAAGATAATTTGGGTTTATTTTGTATTCACCATTTTTTGCAATTCTTACTGCGCTCACAGGACCATTCCAAGGAATGTCCGAAGTAGCTAATGCCAAGGATGCGGCAGTAATCGCTAAAATATCCGGATCATAATCTCCCAAAGAAAGGATGGTGATGATTACCTGAATTTCATTTCTAATATGTTGTTCAAAGAGAGGGCGAATAGTTCTGTCGACAACTCTTGCCCCCAGAGTTGCTTCATCAGAGGCTCTTCCTTCTCTCCTCATAAAACGACTTCCTAAAATTTGTCCCGCCGCATAAAATTTTTCTTCGTAATCTACCGTTAAAGGAAACCAATCCCCCCCCTCTCTTACATTCGAAGACATAACTGCTGTTGCCAAGATTGTGGTATCCCCGCAACTAAGCATAACTGATCCGTTGGCTTGATCAGCCAAATCATTAAATTGGGCTGTTAGAGTTTGACCCCCTATCTCCATGCTGTATTCTTTTTTTATCATATATATTAAAACTTCCACAATTGGAGTACTTCTTCGTCAGTTTCAAAAAAAATTTTTTCGCCGTATTTAAAATACGCCTCAAAAAATTTTTTCTCACTTCCTCGAATTACTCGCAATTTTGAAAGTTTTTTAGATGTCTAGTTTCCAGATTTTAGATCTGAAAGTATGTTTCAAACCTACCTATCTAAAAACTAAACAATTAAATTTTTAAAACCCACTCGACTCTCTTGATTATATCTATTTTACAGGCCTTCGCAAGGAAAACACCCTTATTTATATAGATTGGAAACAGAATAACATAAAGCTAAATTTTTTTTGAGGAAAGAACAAAATGCCTGAATACCTTAATTTAGAAAGAGATTTATGTAATATTTTTTTTAGGTTTTCTTTTTTTTGTATACAAAAAAATATAAATAGAAGATGAATAACAGAGCCACGTTTGGAAAGAACACCCAAGGTGTTCCCCAAGACACTCCATTAAACTTGTAATCAAACAACGGCCATAGAAAAGGTGTGGGAAAAAATTCAAAACTGTGTGTAAAGATATCCAGAGCAATATGAAAAAACCACGCCCCCATTTCCCAAAGAGGTTTCTTAAGAAAAAACCAAACAATACCGAATACCACAAAAAATATTATTAAGCTGTGAGTAATATTGTAGAGAAAATCTACATACTGAGGAATGAGAGAGGGGTCTGGAGGTCCGTTTTCAAAAGATACTCGCTCAGTAAATCCTAATAAGTTAGAAGCAAACAAAATCCCGAAAGATAAAATATCTGGAGCTAGCCCAAAAGTGCTAGCAAGTAAAAAACTTTTTCGGCTCTTTCTTCCGAAGGCCACCCCTCCCCAAAGAGCATGTGATAGTGTATCCATTTTTTAAAAAATTATTTTTTACTTTTTCCAACCAAACAAGACATATAAGATTTTGCTTTTTTAAGAAAGCTTTCAGCTTCAGGGCTACCTTCTTTTGGGTAGCCTAAGTTGGATAAAATTTTTTCTACTTTTCCTTCGCCCCCAGTAAAAGAAATTTCTCCGCTAGGTGCATTTACTGAAATGTTTGAGAAACCTTCTTTTTCTAATGTGTCAGTAATCATTTTTTCACAACCCCCACATTTTATATTTAATACTTTAATTGTTTGCATAATATTTTTATTGCTAGATATTTTTTATAGAGAATCAAAATTTTTACAAGAAGGAGTGGGGTCATTTTCTTTAATTCTTTTTCTGCAAATTTCCCCAATTGCTAAAGCCCCTTTTATCCCTGAGATATAAATTACATCTGGGACATATTTTCTACTCTCATTTTCTTCATTAACTATTTTGCCAGTTCTCATTTGTAGAATAATATTTCCTTTTTTTGAATTCCCATTTATTTCTATGTCACCAGAAAATTGTTCCCAATCAATGGACCTTACTTTATTTTTTCTGTAGTTTATTAATCTTGTTGGAGTCCCCACAAAGTAACCCCCTTTTTTAAAAAAAGAAAAAATACCAAATCCTAATATATAAATTCCAACCAAAACAAAAATAGCCATTACTAACATTGGGGCAATAAGAGGATTAAGGTTTTGAAGACTTGCTACAACTGGAATTTCGTTGGAAGTAAAATAAACTTCTTTCCCTTGGAAAAGAGGACCCAGAAAAGCGAACATAAAAACACCAGTAAAGGTGAGCCAAATGATTCCAAAAACACCTAATGAAAATATTTTTGTGAGTGGTTGGGTATGCCTTGCTTCTACCTCGAAATCTTTTCTTTCGGAACCAATAGCAATATTTAGTCCTTTTGGTAATAAAATTTTTTCAATCATAATTGTTACAATTTTAGAATAATTATTTGGGAGAAATTTTATTTCTTCGCGACTCTTCTTTTCCTATTCCCTTTGTAGCCCATTAAATATTTTGAGTGTTCTTTATCTAGGTCCATAAAATCGTCAGCCTTTTCCATTAACTTTGATGACGAAGATCGTCCGAAGGAAACAACTTCAACTTGGCAACCTTCATTCATTTGTAAATATTCTACAAGAGGAATAAAATCTCCGTCCCCTGAGACAATAATAATTGTATCTAACTTTGGTGCCATCTTAACAGCATCAATGGCAAGACCAACATCCCAATCGGCTTTTTTTGCTCCGCCAAAAAATATTTGTAAATCTTTTGTCTTGGCTTCTATTCCTAGTTTTTCGAGAGCTTCAAAAAAAGTAGATTCTTCTCCTGACTCGGTTGTGATTACATAAGCAATCGCACGAATCAAAGCTCTATCCCCCACCGCATCATCCATTATTTGTTTAAAGTTTACTTTTGCTTTGTAAAGATTTTTTGCACTGTGGTATAAATTTTGGGCATCAATAAAAACCCCAACCCTTTGTTCTTTGTGTTTTGTTATAGACATATTTTTTGAGCTTACAGTAGACAGCTTACAGCTTACAGCTTTTGAAAAATTTGCGAAGCAAATTTTTCAAACCATCGACTATAAAGTATTAAAATATTTCTGCCAATATATAGTTTATTTTTGGCGGAAAAAATTGATAAAATGTATAAAAATTTGTACTTAAAGTACTTAAATAAGTATAGAGTATCAAGTATCAAGTATCAAGTAACGACTAATAAGTGATTAATAGAAAAGCTTACAGTTTATTCCACGCCTTTCTTTTGGAAAATAAAGGTGTGGGTGTTTATAGATAACAGCTTCCAGAAAATTTCTTGACAAAAGGTTGACTTTGGTATATAATTATCGTGTAATTTAGCTCTTTGATTTAACTACTTACGAGTGGTCATAGCTAAAAGATTTTATAAAACACTAATTCATAAAAAATGAATGGGCAAATGAAATTTTTTGGCTATGACCAATTGGTGGAAGTAGCACACCCTCAAATAAGAGGGAAAAATTAGAATAGGAGAAAACTCATGGAGAAGACCTATGATGGACAGACAGCAGCTTTTTTGGCAGCTGTGGCAACTTGTATGCCGAGGAATATGAGTTCTGAGGTTATGCAAGGGTGGATTACAGACCTTACTGGATTGAAAAAGATTTTGGCAGAGGCATTTTGTCCGCCATCGCAGAACTACATCACCCACACCTTCACAATTTTGGTCGACGAGACCAAGACTGTGGAGGAGCTGGTTGTCGAAGGGAACTATGATTGGAGTGACA
>MFAE01000012.1:0-29927 GCA_001774495.1 Candidatus Campbellbacteria bacterium RIFOXYC2_FULL_35_25
CTCTCGCTGACCGTATGCGTCCCTCAACCATAAGTGATTTTCTTGGGCAAGAAGATATTGTGGGGGAAGGGAAACTACTACGCCAAGCCATTGAAGCGGATAATATTCCATCAATGATTCTTTGGGGTCCTCCTGGAAGTGGTAAAACTACTCTGGCTTCTATTATTGCAAAACTGACAAAATCAGAATTTATCACTCTTTCAGCGGCGGCCAGTGGGATGGAAGATTTAAGAAAAAATATTGAAATAGCCGAAATGAATCGACGACTTGGGAAGAGAACAATTCTTTTTATAGACGAAATTCATCGCTGGAATAAATCACAGCAAGATGCTTTGTTACCTCATGTGGAAAGAGGAACAATTATTTTAATCGGTGCCACCACAGAAAATCCTAGCTTTGAAGTGCGAGGGGCTTTGCTTTCTCGTTGTCGCACTTTTGTTTTGAATCAGTTAAGCAAAGACCAGCTAGCACAAATTATTAAAAGAGCTATCAAGGACAAAGAAAAAGGGTTGGGTCACCTTAAAATAAAAGCGACGCCAAAAGTAATCGAGAGTTTAGCACAAATGAGTAATGGCGACGCAAGAATTGCTTTAAATATTTTAGAGTACGCTGGTTCAATAAGTGACAAATTAACTTTAGAAATTATTAAAGAAGCTTTTCAAAAACCACATTTGTTTTACGATAAAGAAGGGGAGGAGCATCACAATATTATTTCCGCTTTGCACAAATCTATGCGTGGATCTAACCCAGACGCTGCTTTATATTGGTTAGTCAGGATGCTTGAAGGAGGAGAAAACCCGCTTTATATCGCTAGACGTCTGATCCGCTTTGCTTCGGAGGATATTGGGCTGGCTAACTCTAAAGCCCTAGAACAGGCCGTTTCTGCCTATCAAGCATGCCATTTCAACGGAATGCCCGAATGTGGGGTCAATTTGGCCCAAGCAGTGGTCTATATGGCTAAATGTAAGAAATCTAATGACCTTTATGTAGCTTATGAGCAGGCAATGGAAGATGTAAGAAAGTTTGGTAATTTAGGAGTGCCTTTGCATATTAGAAATGCTCCTACTAAATTAATGAAAGATTTAGGTTATGGAAAAGATTATAAATATTCACCGGACCATGATTATAAAGAAGAGCAGGAGTATTTTCCGGAAGAACTCAAAAATAGAAAGTATCTTAAATAGTTTTTAGTTTGTAGTCATTAGTTTTTAGAAAATAGAATAAGAAAAGCCCCGAACGAGTCGGGGCTTTTGGTTTCTGAAAGATCTGAGACCTTTTTGTTAGGTACCATCACATCCAGGACATCCGGCTGGAGGGAGAACACAATTGGAGCAATCCCCAGATGACGGAATTTCTTCTGAGAGGGCTTCTTCCGGAGGTTCCTCAAGAACCTCATTGCCCGGAGGAGAAAAGTCTCCAACACCTTCTTCACGTATATGCTCCAATAGACGTAAATATGCACCGGTATTAGGATCAAATTCCTCAAAGCTATATTGTGTCAACGCCTTTAAACAAAAAAACATCGACTAGGTGTCGATGTTTTTTTGTTTTTTAAATTTAAGCAGAGATATCTTCTGCTTTTGGTACGGTTTGTTTTTCAATAAGTTCCATAAATTCTAGAACTTCGCCGGTGTAGGCAGGGATAACTGAACCGTTGTAGTGATATAATTTTTCTTTGGTTGTTGTCCCTTCGTAATAACGAGCGGTGGCAGGATTACTTCCTCCAAGGTTGTACGCGATTGTCTCAATCGCATGATCCCAAGAATGAAATTTAACCTTACATGAAGCCCATCCAAAAGGATTATAACCACAAGCAAATTTTCCAGCAGTAGATTCTTTAATCGCGATAGCAGGAATTAACCTCCAATCGATATCATTTTTTTCTGCTTCCTCAACCATTTTAGCGCCATAACCTTCTAATGGCATATCACGCTGAGCAAAATAAGCATCGATTTTTTCTGCATGTTCTTGATTGATTGATACAGAAATATCCGCAACATTATTTTGAGAAACTACGACTGTTAATTGTTGGTAAAAGTTTAGGAATGGAGAGGGAAATGTTAGCATAGGAATAAGAGCTAATCCCCTCATATATTGAACTAATGTATTTTTCATAATATAGCGGTTTCGCTCCGCAAACTCCGTGATTGAATACCAGCTTTTTCTTGAAAAGAAAAAATCCCACTTAAGGGATTACCAATATCTTGTCCACAATATTAGCCTAGTTAGTAAAAAAAGTCAATGGGTTTTGGGTAAAAAAATAAAGAATTTTAGGACGGCAAATAACCCTTATGTAGCCTAGTGGAAACGTTATCGCTTTATGGGACAATACTATTTATGAAGAAAATTATTTTACTCATTAGATTCAATTATTAATTAGAACAGAAAAAAAGTATTATTTGAGTCAAAGTTTTACCTTGCTCTTGGAAAGTATCTACTCTATAATAAAAGCAATTATGGCATTAGTATTATTCAATAATATGACGGAGAAGGATAAAGGGAACGCGGTTGAGCACTTAATCTGCGAAAGCACACCCAGACAAGACTTTTTCCTTTTAGTTATTCTTTCGGTTTTGATGGCGACTTTCGGCCTTCTCATTAATAGTGTCTCAATAATTATCGGGAGTATGTTAATTGCTCCAATTTTATATCCAATCTTAGGTTTATCTCTGGGGGTGGTAATTGCCGACGGAAAGTTGATTACTCGGTCTTTTTATACTCTTTTAAAGTCAGTCGCTTTTGGGATTGCTGGTTCAGCTATTATTACAATTTTCTTCTCTTCAAATTTTCAAATGAATCCTGAAATTTTGGCACGAACACAACCTTCTTTAATTTATGGAACAGTAGCTATGATTGCTGGATTAGCAGCATCATTTGCTTTAATTAAACCACAACTTAGCGCCACACTACCAGGAACTGCTATCTCGGTAGCTCTGATACCTCCTTTGGCAGTAACCGGAATTGGGGTAGCCAGATTTGATTGGGGGATGATCACTAATTCTTTCATTTTATTTTTAATAAATGCAATTGGTATTATTTTTGCCAGTATGGTTGTTTTTTCCTTAATGCATCTTTATGTTAAAAGAGACGTTGCTTCTAAAACTATAAAAAAAGAAAATCTAGCAATAGAAAAGGAACAAAAGGATGCGGAGAAAGAGGCAAAAAAAGATAATTAAAATATAACTTTAAAAAGAACGAGTGTTTCCGAAAGAAACACTCGTTCTTTTTAATTTTTCAGTATCATTTCCTGTTTTGTGGGTTTTGGCCCTTAATTTTCGTGCTTATAAACAAATTTGCTTTTTATTTTTTGTGATATAATTTAATTATGACGATTTTAATTTTTTCACAGGTGCTGTTTTATTTCTCAGTGTCTTTTGCAATAATTATTTTAAGTTTTATGATAGGGATGGTCGTTTATCATTTAATGAAAGTAGCAAAGTCTTTAGAAAAAATTTCCGAAAATATTGAGCAGGCGTCGGATGATTTGAGAGAAAATTTAGAGCAAGCTTTATCATATTTTTCTGCTCTGCCATTCTTTTCTATGTTTTCTAAAAAAAAGAAAGAACCAACAACTCGTAGTAAAAAGAAAAAAGTTATTAAAAATTAATATTTAAAAAATGGTAAAAAAAACTACAAAGAAAATTGAAGTAAAAAAGACAAGTGGTACAGTAAAAGTATTAGAGGGAGCATTAGCAGGGGCTGCTTTAGCAGTTGCTGCGGGGATGTTTCTTAGCTCAAAAAAGGGGAAGGAGATCCAGAAAGATATAAAGCACAAAGCAAATGATTTTTATAAATCAGTTTCTCCAAAATTAAAGAAAGTGCAAAAAATGGGGGAGGCAGAATTCAAAGCCTTCATGAAAACTGCTGTTTTGAATTATGGAAAAGCAAAAAAGATGTCAGAGGCAGAAGTTAAAGAACTTATGAAAGAGGCTCAGTCTTCTTGGAAACATCTAACAAAACATTTTTAATAGATTATAAAAAACAGCTAAATTTATTTTGAGCTGTTTTTTTATAGCATCCACTTCAAATTTCTGATAGTATAAAGAACATTATGTCAGATGGAGCAGTAATTAGATTCAATAAAGTATCGTTTAACCACGGACACAACAAGCCTATTTTAGATGAGGTAGATTTTTCTGTACGTCGTGGGTCTAAAATTACCTTGATGGGACAAAACGGAGCAGGGAAAAGCACCGTCTTCAAATTGATCACGGGGGAAATAAAACCAGCAGAAGGGGCTATCAATATTGACCCAAAGGCTACTATTGCTGTTTCAAAACAAGTTATTCCTCGAGAGTACCTAGAGTTGACTATACGAGAATTCTTCGAGAAGAGTTTTAAGGAAAAAGTTTATGACATTGACCCAAAAATAGAAAAGATTTTAAAAGTAGTAAATTTACACGCTCCTAATGACAGAATCGTTAAATCTTTTTCAGGAGGACAACAAGCTCGTTTGCTTTTGGCATCGGCCCTTATTCAAGACCCAGATATTTTGCTCTTAGATGAGCCCACCAATAACTTAGACAAGGAGGGAGTAGTTCACTTAACAAAATTTATTCTAAACTATGAAAAAACGTGTATCGTGATTTCACATGATGCCGATTTCTTAAACTCTTTTACTCAAGGTGTTTTGTATTTAAACATTTTTACTTTAAAAATTGAACTATACGTGGGAAATTATTTTGACGCTGTAAAACTAATCTCTGCTCAGATTCAAAAGGAAAATAGGAAAAATGCTCAATTTGATAAAAAAATTCAAGAAAACAAGGATAAAGCGAACTTTTTCGCCATGAAAGGGGGCCGTATGAGGCTCTTAGCAAAAAGAATGAGGGAAGAAGCAAGTGAAATGGAGGAAAATAAGGTTGAAGTTAGAAGAGAAGATAAAACTATCAGGCCTTTCACAATCCCATTCCCAAATGCAACTGGGGAAATTTTAAATATTTCTTCTTTTACTGTCTTAAAAGACCATAAACAAGTAACAAAGAAAGTCCAAGTATCTCTAAAGAAAAATCGGCACTTACTTCTTTCTGGCCCAAACGGAATAGGAAAGAGCACCTTGCTGGAATCTATTGCAAAGGGAGAGGCTGAAGGAACCAAGATTGCTGAAGATATAAAGGTAGGGTATTACAGACAGGATTTTTCTACTCTTGATTTTGACGAAACCGTTTATGATTCTTTATCGTCGGTAATGGAAAAACATGTTGAAGAAGAACTACGCTCTGTAGCCGCCGGCTTTCTAATCACCAAAGATCTTATTTACACAAAAATAGGAAACCTTTCCGAAGGACAAAAGGGTTTGGTAGCTTTTGCTCAACTAGTTTTGTTAAAACCAAATCTTTTAATTTTAGATGAACCAACAAACCATATTAACTTTAGGCACTTACCAATAATTGCTAAAGCACTAGACCAGTACGAAGGAGCAATGATTTTAGTGAGTCACGTACCTGAATTTGTTAAACAAATTCGGATTGATGAAACTTTAGATTTGGGAAAATAATTTAGGGTTAATTTAATCAAATTTACATAAAGACCTAAATAATATAGAATAATTATAGAAGTATTAATTTCTGCTAGGTAAACAACACAAGGAGAGAATCGATGATTACAGTCATTATTGTTTACGAAATAAAAAAAGGTGGCAAAAGAACAGTCCAGACCAATGCAACAATTGAGGTTGTAAAAGAAATTCTTCATTCATGGATAGTAAATCAGTTTGGAGAGGAAAGAGACATTCGTGAAGCCAATCACAAGGAAATATACACAATCCAAATTAAGGTGGACCAAAATGATGGCATATTTCTCACAGAAAGTGATACCGGAAATGATCGTTTCACTGCTGGAATAGTTGAAAGAATGCTTATTCTCTTACCAAGTATCGAAATTATTGCACTGTAAGTCTTTTTTATTGTCTCGCTGAGGGGAATTTTGTCCCCTCAGCGGTTTTTTGTCAAAATTTACTTTATTAAGAATATCGTTTATTATTAACCTATATGAACATATTTAAATTAGCGAAAATATTAGGCTTTGTTTTACTTCTTTTAATAGTTGGCTTTTTTGTTTATTCAAATCTATTTGGCGCCCCACAGAAAGAAGCGGAGCCAGAGCGTTTTATTATTTCGTTAGCTTCCGATTCCGGAGCAGCAGAACAACTTAAATCAGAAGGTTTTATAAAAAATTCACAAATTTTTAGCTGGGTAATTGGTGGCAACGAAAACATACAAAAGGGGGCTTATAAAATATCAAAATCAATGAATGCTTGGGAAATAAAAAGAGTTCTTCAAGAAGGCCCTTATATGAAGTGGGTAGTGATTCCTGAGGGTTTGCGTAAGGAAGAAATGGCAGAAATTTTTGCAAAAGAATTAGGCTGGGATAATGAGAAAGTTAATTCTTTTATTACAAAAGACACAACGCTTTCAAGCGATTATACTGAAGGGGTTTATTTTCCTGACACCTATTTAATTCCTTTGGATGAATCTTCTCTTCAAGTGGCCGACCGTCTACGCTCTAGGTTTGAGGAAAAATTTGCACCCTATTTAGAAGAGTCTTTGAAACAAAATATCCGATGGTTTACTCTTTTGAGAATAGCTTCAATCGTTCAAAGAGAAGCAGCAGGGAAGGACGACATGCCACTCATTGCAGGAATATTGTGGAACAGGCTCTTAAGTGATATGAAAATTGATATTGATGCTTCATTACAATATGCAAAGGGAACAGCAGAAAACGGCTGGTGGGCTCCAATTACACCCGCTGATAAGCAACTAGATTCTCATTTTAATACTTACAAATACAAAGGGTTGCCACCTAGCCCTATTTCAAACCCTGGATCATCAGCGATAGAAGCTGTACTTTTTCCAGAGGAAACTGACTGTATTTATTATCTACATGATAACAACAGGCAAATTCATTGTTCAAAAACCTACGAAGAACACCAACAAAACATAGAAATTTACTTAAAATAAAAAATGAAATTTATAATCACCGCTCACCCAGAAAAGGATAAGGCTCAAGAAGCAAAAGATTCAATAGAAAAATGGCTAGAAGAAAAAAGCCATGAGGTTGTTTCTGGAGATGAGGAAGCTAATCTAGCTGTTGTTTTAGGTGGAGATGGTTTTGTGATGCACAATATCGCTAAATTTTCTCAAAAAGATATCCCGTGCTTAGGTATTAATGCCGGAGAAGTTGGCTTTTTGACTAGCGGAAATCTTTCCGAATGGCAGGAAATTTTAGAGAAAGTGCTTGAAAATAATTATAAAGTTGAAGAACGAATTGGATTAGAGCTGGAACTGGATGGTAAAAAATTTGGCCCTTTTGCTAACGATGTTTATTTGAAACATCCTACTTCCATGGTCTCCCTAAATATAAAGGTTGATTCAGAACGCATTTATAGAAATTTAAATAGCGACGGAGTCATCGTGAGCACTCCTACTGGCTCTACTGGTTATAATGTTTCCGCTGGTGGCCCAATTATTCAACCTGGGATTTTTTCTATTGTACTAACCCCTATTTGCCCAGTTCATTTGAATATCCGTTCTCTCGTAATAAACCCAAACTCAGAAATAGAAATCGAATTTTTGGGTAGCCGAAATTCAGAGCCAGTGTACTTGGTCGCTGATGGACAAACTATTGATGAAATATTAGATAAGAATAGAAAAATTATTGTTCGACAACATTCAAAAAAACTTTTATTTGCTGTTTTAGACAAGCACCATTTTTACAAAGCTCTCCAAGACAAAAAAGGGTTGATGAAATAAAAAACATTCTCAATTTTATTGACATTATACCAGTGTAAATGATACTGTCTTGGGTAGAAACGTCTGTTCCACAAAATTAAATCTTTACATTTTGAGGAGGAATAACTATGAACTTATTAGATACTTTTGTCCCTATGGTATTAATGATAGCGGGGTCACTCGGGTTTATTAGCGTTACGTCCAACGAGATGAATCTTCTTTCAAGCGCAGGTTGTCTAACGAAAGAGAATCGCCAAGGTGGAGCAAAAGCCCAGAGACTTTTTGTGTTTTTATTATGGGGAGGAATCTTAATAATGGCTGAAAGGATCTTTTTCGTTATTTTGTTTAAGTTTTTTTAAGAAGACGTGTTCAGTAGGGGGTTCGGATAGACCGAGCCCCTTAATATTTATGTACCGTTTACATATACGAGAATTATTTTACTTGATACAATATAAGTAATGAAAAAGCTCTAGTTCAAAAGAAAATGGTTTGGCTGGGGGGGGTGGTGGAGACCCTCTTCGTGGGAAGGATGGCTAACCACCATAATCTATTTAATACTAGTAATAGAAGGCTCGAAAAAATTTGGTAAAGAAAATATGGGCGATTTCTTTTTTTATTGGAATCTTAACCTTAATTTTTATTTTTATCGTTTACAAAACAGGGGAAGAGTCTCGTTGGCAGTGGGGAAGACCCAAAAAAGAAAAAGACCACTAGCCCAATTATGTTTGACTTTTATTATTTATAATGTTATAAATAAAGATACTGAAAAAAAGCCTCGGATTCCTAGAAAACCGAACTACCACACAATACAGGATATTAACAGGATGTTGACTTTTTTTTTATATAATGATAGAGTAAACAAAGTTTAATTTAAAAAAATATGGTAATTTTAAAAACAAAACCTGAAAAGGTAACAAAAAAATTTCTTTCTGTTTTACCAGATAGATCTCACGATGTAATCACAAGAAGATTCGGTTTAGGTGGCCAATCCTCAAAAGTTACTTTGGATTCAATAGGTAAGGGCTATGGTATCACGAGAGAAAGAGTCCGACAGATAGAGAATAGTGCAATAAAAAATATTAGAAAATCTGAGGCTTTTAAAGGTGAGAGCAAAATCTTTGATGAATTATATGAAATTATTGAGCAATTAGGTGGGGTAGTTTCAGAAGAAGATTTGCTAAGTTACCTACATAAAAATGACGTTATTCAAAATCATATTCATTTTTTGCTAGTTTTGGGAGACCCATTTTCCAAGGAAAAAGAAAATGATAAATTCAAAGCAAGATGGTATACAGATAACTCTTTATCTGAAACGGTTCACAACGCACTAGAGAAATTATACAAGGAACTTGATGAAAATAATCTATACACAGAAGATGAAATAGTTACGATGTTTTCTAACCATGCCGAGGATATCGAACAAAAACACAAAAATCCAGACACAATAAAAAGATGGCTAAATATTTCAAAAAATATTGGAAGAAATAACTTTGATGAATGGGGTTTGTCAGCTTCTACAAATATAAACGCAAAAGGAATAAGAGATTATGCTTATCTATCTATAAGACAGCACGGATCACCTCTTCATTTTTCTGAAGTAGCAAAATCAATCGAAAAGAATTTCAGTAGAAAAGCCCACATTGCAACTTGCCACAACGAATTAATAAAAGATCCTAGATTTGTTTTAGTTGGCCGCGGATTATATGCTTTAACCGAATGGGGT
This sequence comes from Candidatus Campbellbacteria bacterium RIFOXYC2_FULL_35_25, assembly GCA_001774495.1. Lineage (GTDB taxonomy): Bacteria > Patescibacteriota > Minisyncoccia > Phycocordibacterales > UBA12079 > UBA12079. The sequence goes on from MFAE01000012.1 coordinate 9,454, forward strand.
TATGTCGGAGGAGTTGTTAGAGACGTAATAAAAAATATTTTAGAAAAAGAAGGAGCCTTAACAAGAGAAGAAATCATAGAAAAAGTCTTAAAGGAAAGATATATAAAAGAAAATACTGTCGTCGTTAACCTACAAGATGCTAAGTATTTTAAAAAAGATAGTAAAGGAAGATACCTAATAATCAAATAACCTCTTCAAAAAAACAAAAATCCACAGCAGCCAGGCTGCTGTGGATTTTTGTTTTTATAAACGCTCAAGAGCTTTTCTTCTTAAAATTTAATCATTAACGGGCGAAACAATACACATTTTTCATTGTTAGCTATCCGTTTTTGTTATAAAATATAGTGAAATGTACGAAAATTTCTTTTTAAAAATTCCTTTTGTTACACAAGGGTTAATAGATAACGTCGTCGGTGTTCTTCTTTCAGTAGGGCCTATTTTTCTTTTACTGATATTAATCAATATCTGCTGGAAAACTTGGTTAGGATACAAAAGATTTGAATTCATAACCAAACAAAACCGAATCTTACTTGAATTAAGGTTACCTAAAGAAATAAAGAAAACCCCCTTAGCAATGGAACTTCTTTTGAATGCAATTCACCAAACAGGAGGAGAGGGGACTTGGTATGCTCGAGATTTCCAAGGAAAAGCTAGAACCTGGTTTTCTTTAGAAATTGTTTCTATTGGTGGTCAAGTTAAATTTTTTATTTGGACAGAGAAGTTTTATAAAAACTTTTTAGAATCACAAATTTATGCTCAGTACCCAGGAGTTGAAATTTACGAAGTGCCTGACTACACAAAGTCGGTTCAATTAGATTTTAACAAAGTAAGTGCGTGGGGAAGTGAATTTATTTTAACTAAGGCAGATCCTTACCCTATAAAAACTTATATAGATTACAAGCTAGACAAAGAGGGAATAAAAGATGAAGAAAAATCAGACCCAATGTCTCCTGTTATTGAGCTGTTAGGGTCAATTGAAAAAGGTGAACAAATATGGATTCAAATTTTGGTTAGGGCTCATAAGAAAGAATACAAAAAAAGTTTGTCTTTTGAAGACAAGATAAAGAAAATGAAGTGGTCTGATAAGGTTGATTGGACAGACGCGGGTAAAAAAGAAATTCTTAAATTAGCTGAAAAATCAAAATCAGAAAAAGGGGAATCTGCAAGAATGGCGACAAAAGGAGAACAAAACATTATTGCTTCCCTAGAAAGAAACATTGATAAAATGGCTTTTGATTGTGGAATAAGAACCATGTACATAGCCGAGAAGGAAAAATTTAATGCTATAAACGTTGTGGGAACAGTAGGGTCCTTCAAGCAATACAACTCCATGTCCTTAAACGGGTTTCGTCCAAACCATGTAACCGCTTTTGATTTTCCTTGGCAAGATTACAAGGATATTAGAGCAAGTAAACTAAAGAAACATATGCTAGGCTTATATAAAAGAAGGGCTTATTTTTATTTTCCCTATAGAAATAGTAACCAATTTGTTTTAAGCTCAGAAGAATTGGCCACAATCTTTCATTTACCAGGAGAAGTTGTTCAAACACCTACATTTAGCAGGGTTGCTTCAAAAAAATCAGAACCGCCAGTCGACTTACCTTTTTAGTTTTTTATAATTATTGTATACTTACTCACTATGTCTGAACTGAATTTTAAAAATTTCAACCCTAGAAACTTAACTGCCAATATTAATTTTAATCTAAAAGAAACCTTTCGTAGGGTTAGGCTGATGCTTGCTTTGTTTCTTATACTTTCTTCGGGTGTTTTTTATTTTTTTAGTATACACCCACCCAAAGATTTCCCTATAAATGTCGTTGTTGAAATAAGAAAAGGAGAGACATTGAGTGAAATCTCTCAAAATTTTAAGAAAAATAATTTAATTAAATCATCTTTTTGGTTTGAAATTGCAACAAGAATTTATGGAGATGATGGTGGCGTTCTGTCGGGAGAATACTTTTTTGAAGAACCATTGAATTCTTTCTCTCTTGCAAAAAATGTTCTCAAAGGAAAATTTGGTTTAAACCCTATCAGAGTAACTATATACGAAGGACTTTCGGTAAAAGAAATTGCTAGTCTTTTAAGTAAAAAATTTAATAAATTTGATCCTGATGAATTTATCAAATTAGCCTCAGATGGTAATAAAGAGGGATATTTGTTTCCCGATACTTATTTCTTTTTGCCTAATATAAAAGCCCCAGATATTTTAAAAGTCCTGGAAGAAAATTTTTACAAAAAAATTACCACAGTTCAAACGAAAATAGATACATCTGGAAGAAAATTAGAGGATATAATAATAATGGCTTCTCTCTTAGAAAAAGAAGCTCGAACACTAAAGACAAGAAAGATTATATCTGGAATTTTGTGGAACCGTCTTTCAGCGGAGATGCCTCTTCAAGTTGATGCGGTCTTTCCTTATATCTTAGGAAAAAACACGTACGAAGTAACCTTGGAGGATCTACAATTTGACTCAAAATATAACACTTATTTATACCCAGGACTACCACAAGGGCCTATAACTAACCCTGGGATAAATTCAATTATCGCCGCATTAGAACCAATTGAATCTGATTATTACTATTATTTATCGGATAAACAAGGAAATACCTATTATGCTGTAGACTTTGAAGGACATAAACGTAACCGTACATTACATCTAAATTAAATTAAAAAATATGTTTACAATAGTTGGACTAGGAAATCCAGGAGAAGAATATACAAATACTCGCCATAACATGGGAAGGATTATTTTAGACTATTTTGCAAACAAAAATAAATTAGGGGAGTGGGAAAATGATAAAAAAAATAAAGCCCTTGTTTTAAAAAGCGAAGTAGAAAAAAATAAAATTATCTTAGTAAAACCAGAAACATTTATGAATAAATCTGGGCTAAGTTTAAAGTTGCTAATCACGAACAAGAAAAAAGCGGAAAAACTTGTTGTTATCTATGATGATTTAGATTTACCCTTTGGAGTTTTTAAAATTTCTTTCAACAGGGGCTCTGGTGGGCACAAAGGATTAGAATCAATTATCAAATCTATAAAAACAAAAGAGTTTGTAAGGATACGAGTTGGTGTTGCTCCGTTAACCCCAACAGGAAAGATACGAAAACCAAAGGATGGAGAAGCTGTTTTAAACTTGATAATGAAAGATTTTAAAAAGCCAGAACTCGAAGAAATCGAAAAGCTTTCAAAGCAAATAGGTGACTCACTTTTAGCAATAATTGATGAAGGGAGGTCTGTTGCCATGAACAGATTCAACTAAATTGACAGGAGTCGAACCCCTGTCAATTTAGTTGAAGAATCAAGAATCATGAATCAAGAGAATAAAATTTTAAATATCAAATTTGAAAAAGCAATAAAATTACTTACAGAAAATCTGCCTCTTTCCAACGAATTAAGCAGAAAACCAATTTTATTTCACGATATCAGAGTCGGGGTCTATTTATACAACAATGGATATCCTGAAGACATTGTTTTAGCCGGTATTTTGCACGATACAATAGAATGGTCAAATTTAGCTAAAGAAAGACTACAGGATGAATTCGGTGACAATGTCGTTTCTTTAATATTGGCCAATACTAAAAATGATAATATTGCTGAGAAAAAAGAAAAAATGGAAGAATTAATAAATCGATGTATACAAAGAGGGCAGGATGCCCTCATAATAAAAACCGCTGACATCATTGATAGCTTTAGTTGGTATTTTAATCAAAATGACAAGGACGGACTTGAATATTGCAAAAGAAATGCAAATACAATTTTAAAATATAAACCGGTAGAATTTAAAGATAAAATTTTTGACGAACTAAAAATCTATACTACAGAAGAATAATCTAAAACAAAAATAGCCCTTTAGGGCTATTTTTTCTTCCATGATTCTTGATTCAGGATTCACAATTCATCTTTAATTGAATCTTATTTAACTAAAGACAGTGTCATCTTTTGATCTTTCGCTTCAAAAACATTAATCTTAAACTTATAGCTTTTACCTAACTGTAAGGCCCCCTTAAGTTTTTCTTCGTTTTCAAATTCTGAAATATGCACCAAACCAGAAATACCTTCTTCAATACTTGCCAATGCTCCGTATTTGTTAAATTTTATAACAACACCTTCCACAACATCGTCTTTCTTGTATTTCTTTTCAGATTTTTCCCAAGGATTTTTTGTAAGAGCCTTTATAGAAAGTGAGATTTTTCCACCAACTATTTCTATTATTTTTACTTTTATTTTATCCCCAACTTTAAATAAGCTTCTCGGATCTTCAACCAAAGACCAACTTATCTCTGAGATATGAATTAGACCTTCTATATCTCCCTTAATTTTAGCAAAAATACCAAAGTCAACGATTCCTGTTATTTCTCCTTCCAGTTCATCTCCCACTTTGTAATTATCAATTATAGTATCCTTCTCTTCTTGGTTTATATTCTTCTCGGAGAAAATCAATTTGCCTTCTTTTGGTTCTACTCCGATTATTTGTACCTGCACTTTGGCATTAACCAGTTTCTTTAATTCATCAAGAATTTTATTTTTATCTCCCTCATCTACCCTTGGATAATGCTCGGTACTAAGCTGGGAAGCTGGCAAAAAGCCATTAATCCCTTGCCAACTTATCAAAAGACCTCCTTTGTTAGCTTCTTTTATTACTAATTCAAGAACTTTCTTTTCCTTCATTACTTTTTCAGCTTCTCCCCAAACAAAAGCTTGTCTGGCTTCCTTCAAAGATAGTTCGATGTAACCGTCTTTGTTTTCTTTTTCTACAATCTTCGCAGCGATGCTATCTCCTATGCTTAAATTTTTAATAACGTCACGAACATTCATGAACTCACGCCCATAAATAATACCTGTTCCAAAAGGAGAAAGGTCTATAAACACAGAATTATTATCGATACCGATAACATCCCCCTCAACGAGATCTCCTGTTGCGGGAATTTTAATATTTTCATCTTCTATAAATTTTGTCCAAAAATTATTCTTTTTGGGCTGTTCTTCTGCTTTTTCTACTTCCTCTATCTCTTCTACTTCTTCTTTAGTTTTTGTTGTCATTTTAAATACATGAATAAAAGTGCTATCTTTTTCCAAACATCCATCTTAACAATCCTTTCCCTAAAAAATATGATAGGATTAGCCTTTATTCTTAATTAATAATAAAAATAGCCCCTTGAGACCATTTCTAATAGTATAGTCAAAAACACATAAAATGCAAATATACTGGGCCTTTTTCTGGTTAGAAAAAATAAAGAGAAAACAGAATTAAAATTTTTAATTTTAAAAAATTATGTTACAATTTCACTTATGATTATCACTTACCACAATATTCAATTTTTTAAAATTCAATTCGGAGACATGGTTATTGCTTTTAATCCTATCTCCAAAGATTCCAAGTTTAAAGGTTCTCGTTTTGGTGCTGATATTGTCTTGATTAGTACAAATAGTACTGATTTTAACGGAATAGAAAGTGTTTCCTCAAAAAATAAGGAGCCCTTTGTCATATCAGGTCCAGGAGAATATGAGGTACAAGGAATTTTTATTAAAGGAACCCGCTCAGATTCACAGTATAAAGATAAAAAAAGAATTAATACAATTTATACTCTTAAAATAGATAGCATGAATGTGGGATTTCTTGGTGCTCTAAATGTTAAGGAGCTAAGTGATAACTCAAAATCGATTCTTGCTGACATTGATATATTATTTGTTCCCATTGGAGGATCGGGGGTTTTAAATTCTTCTGACGCACACAATCTTGCAACAAAATTGGGTCCGAAAATAATTATACCTATGCACTACGGAGAGGTTGGTCAAGAAAATGCCCTGAAAAACTTTCTGAAAGAAAGCGGAGACGAAAATATAAAACCAATCGATAAACTGACCATAAAGAAAAAAGATCTGGAAGACAAGTTGGGGGAGATTTTTGTTTTTACGGCTTCTGTTTAAATTTTCTTTTTTAAAACTCGCTACTTATTCCTATGTCTAATTTTTTGACTACATTAAGAAATAAATCTCAAAAAGAAAAGAAAATAATTTTTATTGTATCGACTCTTGTCATGATGTCTTTCGCCGTGATTATCTGGTATTCATTTTCAGATTTTAATTCAAGAAATTACACAATTAACTTTGATTCATTAAAATCTTTTAAAGAAGATAATTCTGATTTACTTGATGGCTTTAGAAAAAATACCAAGTCTCTAAAAGAAAGTTTTTAAGAAAATAAGCATTGTCAGAATCCTTAGCTTTTAAGTTTTAATCTGCTGTTTTTATTACACAAAACTTATTTTTATCAGTAAAAAAAGTGGATAAATCACTGGTGAAATAAGGCATTTTTTGCTATAATATTGTTAATTAGGCGAATGCTTCGCTTATATTTTTTAATCAAAAAACTTGGAACTCTAAGAAAAAATCCCTAAAAATGGCAAAAAAAAGCGAGGAAAAATTAGAAAACGAATCAGAAAAAGAAACTGATAACATCATTTCTGAAGACATAAGTTCGCAGATGGAACGGAGCTTTTTGGACTATGCTATGTCAGTTATTACAGACAGAGCTTTGCCCGATGTTAGGGATGGTCTCAAGCCAGTTCACAGAAGAATTCTCTATACAATGCACGGGATGGGCTTAACCGCCTCTGCAAAATTTAGAAAATCAGCCGCGGTAGTCGGAGATGTTTTAGGAAAATACCACCCTCACGGAGATGTGGCTGTTTATGATTCCATGGTAAAAATGGCTCAAAATTTTACAATGAGATACCCTCTTATAATGGGACAGGGGAACTTCGGGTCTGTTGATGGAGATTCTCCTGCTGCGATGAGATATACCGAAGCAAAAATGTCTAAAGTTTCTAACGAACTTTTGAAAGATATCGAAAAAGATACGGTTGATTTTCGGCCCAACTACGATGGAACAATAAAAGAACCTGTCTTCTTACCAGCCGCCGTTCCTAATGTTCTTCTAAATGGAACGCTGGGTATTGCTGTAGGTATGGCAACTAATATTCCGCCACACAACCTCAACGAGGTAGTGGCAGCAACCATACATTTAATTGAGAACAAAGATGCCACGACAGAAGATTTATTACAATTTATAAAAGGACCAGACTTTCCATTAGGAGGAATTATTTTTGACGAAAAGGCTATTCATCACGCTTACGCAAATGGAAGAGGTGGTGTTATTTGCCGTGGACATGCCGAAATTGTTGAAAACAAAACAGGAAATTTCCAAATAATTATTACCTCGATTCCTTTCAGAGTAAACAAAGCCGACATGATTATTAAAATTGCGGATTTACATCGTGATAAAAAAATAGAAGGAATAAAAGGGTTAAGAGATGAATCAACAAAAGATATCAGGGTTGTTATCGATTTAAAAAGCGGAGTACACCCCCAAAAAGTATTAAATTATTTATATAAACACACACAGCTTGAAGATACTTTTCATTTCAACCTAGTTGTTTTGGTTGACGGGGTTCCCCAAACAATGTCTCTAAAGCCAATATTAGAAGAATTCATCACCCACAGACAAATTGTTGTCAGAAGAAGGACTGAATTTGATTTAAGAAAAGCTGAGGCTCGTGAACATATTTTACTAGGACTCAAAAAAGCCCTCGATCATATTGATGAAATAATAAAACTGATAAAAAAATCTAAAGACGTAAACGAAGCAAGGATGAACTTGATGAAAACCTTTAAGTTTTCTGAGATACAGGCCCAAGCGATTTTGGAGATGAAACTCCAGAAACTAGCCGGATTAGAAAGAGAGAAAATAGAAAAGGAGCTAAAAGAGGTCCAGCAATTCATAAAAGAACTAAAAGAATTACTAGCGAGTCCAAAGAAAATTCTTGCGGTTATAAAAACAGAAATGGAGGAAATAGTCTCTAAGTATGGCGACGAAAGAAGAACCAAAGTAGTCAAAGGAGGAGTAAAGGCAATTTCTGTTGAAGATTTAGTTCCGGAAGAAGAAAGCGTTCTTGTTTACTCTGCTGGAGGCTACATAAAAAGAACAAATCCTGACGAATTCAAAAAGCAACGCCGTGGCGGGGTGGGGGTTATTGATTTAAACACAAAAGAAGAAGACTTCGTAACAACGTTCTTAACAACAAGCACCCATAGTGATTTGTTATTCTTTAGTGATAAAGGAAAGGCTTACCAAATAAAAATGTACGATGTTCCGGAAGGAAAAAGAGCAACAAGAGGGAAGTCTGTGATGAACTTTTTGCCACTAGAAGGTGATGAAAAAATTACTTCCATCTTACCAATGCCTAAAGAAACTAAAAAGAATAATCTTTTCTTATTAATGGCAACAAAAAATGGGGTAATCAAAAAGACGGCAGCTGAAAGTTTCTACGAAGTTCGAAGAAGTGGACTTATTGCTATAAAGCTAAAAACAGACGATGAGCTTATCTCTGCTGAATTTGTTGAAAAGGGAGACACTGTTATCTTAGCTACAAACAAAGGACAATCAATAAGATTCAAGGAATCTGATGCCAGAGAGATGGGGCGAAACGCAAGTGGTGTTACGGGAATAAGATTAGGGAAAGGAGATTACATTATAGAATCTAATATAATAAAAAAAGAAGACGAAGACGCCTCACTTTTCGTAATGGGAGAAAATGGATACGGTAAAAAAACCCCACTCAAAGAATATAAAATTCAGAAAAGAGGAGGCTCAGGAATAAAAACAATAAAAGTAACGGACAAAACAGGTAAACTAGTTACTTCTAAAGTACTTACAGAAAGAGAGCTTGAAATAGTCGCTATTTCAAAACAAGGGCAAGTGATTAGGGTTGGGACTGACGAAATTCCTTCACTTGGAAGACAAACCCAAGGTGTTCGAATAATGAAATTAAGATCGGATGACAAAATTGCTTCTTTAACTTGCCTGTAAAAAGAGAGGTTAAAAGATAAAATTGGAAATTTAAACTAAGTTAAATTTCCACTTTTTCCACTTTTAACTTTTAGCTTTATACTTTATACTTAGATAATATGACTTTTTCAGAACCTCAAAATAATATCAACCAACTTGGACTAGCTGAAGGGATGTTTGTCGCTGATTTCGGCGCTGGCTCTGGCTTTTATAGCATAGAAGCAGCCAAAAAAGTAAAAGATTCTGGTAAGGTTTATGTAATAGACATTCAAAAAGACTTGTTAGATAGAGTAAAAAATTTAGCAACAAAAGAGAAACTTACTAACATAGAAATTATCTGGGGAGATATAGAAAAAGCTGGTGGATCAAAACTGGGAGACGTTTCTGTTGATGTTGTAATAATCTCAAATGTTTTATTTCAAATAGAAAATAAAGAAAGTTTGTTAGAAGAAATTTCTAGAGTCCTAAAGCACGGTGGCAGGGTCTTGGTTATTGATTGGACAGATTCTTTTGGAGGAATGGGCCCGGCTCAGGAAAATATTTTTACAGAAGAACAGGTAAAAAAATTATTCGAAGAAAAAGGCTTCACTCTCCAAAAAAATATTTATGCCGGAGACCATCATTACGGGGTTGTGTTTTCTTAAAAAAATAACAAAGAATTAAAAAAAATTATGAAAAGTTTCAGTGGAATAATATTAGGCGCATTTGTTCTCTTTATCCTAATAGCAGTCACCTTGTTTGCTACCTCTAAAGGAAGTAATGCGGCAATTAAAAACAATGTTACCATTTGGGGAACCATAGAAAAAGGAGTGGTAGAAAATTTAGTAGATTCACTTGTGAAGAGCGACGAATCTTTCAAACTAATCAACTATAAAGAAATCCCAGAAACAGAGTTTGATATGAAATTATTAGAAGCATTAGCTTCTGGTGTTGGCCCTGACATTTTTATGCTTCCTCAATCGTCTATTTTGAAACACAAGGATAAAATTTATAAAATACCTTTCTCAAGTTATCCTCTAAGAACTTTCAAAGATAAATTTATAGAAGAAGGAGAACTTTACTTAGAGAGCGACGGTATTTTGGGTATTCCTTTGATAATTGACCCTCTTGTTATGTACTGGAACAGAGATATCTTTTCTAGGGAAGCATTGGCTAATCCTCCAAAAAACTGGGAAGAATTTTTTTCTCTAAGCCAAAAAATTACAAAAAGGGATAGCAATCTAAATATTTTAAAAAGCGCAGTACCTTTTGGTGAGTTTAGGAATGTTACGAATGCTAAAGAAATTATAGCCAGTCTTATTCTGCAAGCGGGTGACCCAATTCTAGTAAGAGATGGCGAAAAACTAAACGTAGTGTTGGGGTTAGGATCCAACAACATTGTCCCGGCAAAAGAAGCCGTCGATTTTTTTGTTCAATTCTCGAATCCAATAAAATCTGTCTATACCTGGAACAGGTCTTTACCCGAATCAAAAAAAAGTTTTTTGGCTGGAGACTTAGCAATTTATTTTGGATTTGCTAGTGAACTAACAGATTTAAGGAGAAAGAACCCTAATTTAAATTTTGACGTAGCTTCTCTTCCAGAGAATAAACTAGGGTCAAAGGGAACCTTTGGCAAAATGTATTCTTTAGCAATAGCAAAAAATTCAAAAAACATTGCAACAGCATTTACGGTTTTAATATCACTGACATCCGACGAAGCTTTAAGTAAATTATCCGAATCGACAAATTTACCCCCTGTCTCCAGAAACCTCCTCACGGCAAGACCTACAGGTAATTCTTACCTTCAAGTATTTTATGATTCCGCTATTTTAAGCAAAGCATGGTTAGACCCCAATACACACGAAACAGACGCTATTTTCCAAGAAATGGTAGAGTCTATAATATCAGGGAGGGTACAAACAGCAGCAGCTCTAAGTACAGCAAATTCTGGAATACGAGACCTCCTAACAAAATAATGCAAAAAAAACTTCACAAAATAATAGCATTACTTACTCCCTCCTTATTTATTTTTTACCCAGTTATGGCATTAGCATGGGCTCCTGGATCTCCAATAACCCCTACCTGTGGACCTGGTGGCTGTCACTTTACTGATCTTATTACTCTTTTTGATAATCTTTTGGATGTATTTATTTGGTTTACAATACCTATAGCCACAATTCTTTTTATTTGGATTGGTTGGATTTTTATTTATGAAGGGAATAAATCAGGAGCAAGAACAGAGGCCAAAAAGAAACTCGGTTCTCTTTTAAAGGGTTTGATTTTTATTCTAACACCCTGGCTTATTGTAAAACTAATAGTTTCTGGACTAGTTAATGCCAGTTTTATCCCAGGGTGGACAGGATTTTAATAAAATAAATTTAATCATATGAAAAAATTCTTACAATATAAATACTTTAGCTTAATCATCATGCTGACACTTTTGTCATTTAATTCTGCTGAAGCAGTAATAGATAACCCCTTAACAGTGGGTTCATTTACTGATTTGGTAGCAGCTATCGCTGATATTCTTCTTTATGTTCTAACCCCTATCGCAGTAATGTACCTTATCTACGCAGGATTTAAATTTGTTTTAGCAAGAGGAAACCCCACAGAACTTGTAGATGCTAGGAAAACTCTAATCTGGACGCTTGTAGGAATTGTTATTTTACTCGGAGCAGCCACATTAGCCACAATCCTTTCATCTACCTTGTCTGATTTGGGAGTGGGGGTACTTCCTTAGCAAAAATAACACCCAAACTAGACTCAACATATCAAACCTAATTATGAAAAAATTCTTAAAATATAAATACTCTGGTTTAATCATTCTGATGCTTTCGTCTTTCACAGGAGTATCAGGACAAGGACTACATAATCCAATAAGTTCACCGTCGATTAGCCTTTTGATAGCTTCTATCGTGCAGATTATTCTTTTTGTTCTAACTCCAATAGCTATCTTATACCTTATTTATGCTGGCTTCTTGTTTGTCGCGGCAAGAGGGAATCCTACAAAATTGGTAGATGCAAGAAAAAATCTAATCTGGACGCTTGTAGGAATTGTTATTTTACTTGGAGCAACAGTATTATCTACAATTATTAAAAATACCGTGGCTGGTTTAGGGGCAGGGTTATAGCCTCCTAAAAATACCCTGTGAAGAAAATAAAAAAGGGCAAAGGGGATAAACCCCTTTGCCCTTTTGTGCTTCTAAAGAACTACTTCATTTCCTCAATTGTGACCTCAATGTATCCTGCCTCGTAATTAGCGGAGTAAAACTCCATGTAGGTTTCCCTAGCATAGTATGCTGGTTCCGCAGATCTCGGGACATGGTCCAACTTGAAACGCTTCAAAAGTTCCGAGGGAGTCCACCCATCGTGATCTTCTGCCCACTTACTCAGTAAGCGAACATTTGATGAATAGGACATCATTGACCCTGCCGGTATTGTGACAGGTTGTCCTTCCCACCGATCATGGGAAATTGTGTAAATCCTCCTCTCGGTTCTCTTTGCCCTGTCTGCTTCTTCAGCAGCAACCTGACTTTGGTTTTCTCCTTTCTCTAAGAAGTATGGTTTAGCCACCAGAAAAAATCCAAGATACAAGATAACAGCGACTACAATTAATCCCCCAATCAGATCACCTGATACTGCTGGGAGTTTAATTTTTCCTCCCAAATTTTTTAGGTTTAACTTCATTGGCCCTCCGAGTCGTTTATAGATCAAAAGACCTAAAATGACAAGGAAAACGATAAATTCAAGTCTCATCAGCAGGTTCCTCCACAACTGGAGCGGGTTTTACAGGAAGGGAAGTCGTTTCTGGAACAGGTGCTGAAGACTTCACGGCATCAAAAACAGTTCCTGCAGTTGCCGCCAAATCACCAAAACCTCCTGCGCCAGCGATAATTGTCCTTTGCCCTGGGTTACTCGTAATTCCACGAGCTGTTTCTGCACCCAAAACTTCGGAACCACTTACCCCGAGTTCATTCATCATATGCCTCAATCCATCAGTTCGACCCACCAAAACAGCTTTTTCCGCAGCTCCTTTTCCTTGTCCGCGAAGTTCCTCGCTTTGTTTTTCTCCTTCAGCAAGGGTAACTTGGGATCTCTTTTTGGCCCCTGCTTCGGCCATCAATTGGACCTCTTTGTTAAGACTCTTGCTGAAATTAATCAGCTTGATCTCGGCTTTGATAATGTTAACCCCCCACCATCGAGGAGTCCCAAAACCAACCCTCTCTAAAACAGCTTTTTTCAATTTTTCGTTGTACTGGCCCATATTTTTCAATACAACAGCAGGAGTCACTTTTGTAAACTCCTCTAACAACATTGTTACAGCGGCGTCCTCCAACTGTCTTCTCAACTGCTCTCTGCTACCAATGGTAGTAAAAAATTTCCAGAAAGAATCTATTTGCAGAGTCACCACGGGAACTACTTCTTGCGTCATTCGTTTGTTAAAAGGGTCGTCTTCCTCAATCTCAAATTCTTGATTATTTTGATTACTAGCAGGACCAAAAGGAATCCTAATAGGGGGAACCCTTTTATCTCCCTCAGGAACAGATCCTTCTTCGCGGAAAATATTTTCCGGCTCGTCTGGTAATTCCATTGGTATTTCAAGTCGAGTCACCAGTTCTAGATGACAGAGGAGAGCGGGAACAAAAACTGGTCCTGGTTTAACAAGTCCAGTGTATATCCCTAACAAAAATCTTCCTCCTTTTTCTTGGGGGCCGACAACTTTCCAGCTCACTATCACGTAAAATGCAGTGGACAAGGCCAGGGCCCAACCCCAACTCCATTGTTGCCCAAAAATTTCTGAGAAAACCTCATTGTTGTGCAAAATAGCACTGGTCACCATTAGAAATAAAAATGTAATTATTACTCCTATCCAAAAAATTCTTCCGTTAAAACCTTCTTTATTTTCTTCCACGACAGTTTCCTCCGATTCTTCGTCCAAAGGCTCGAGCCAATCATCCACTTCTGGAGAAAGGTTCTTGCGAACCTTTGAATTCAGCCATTGAGATAATTGCAAAATCTCCTTCCAAAGAAAGATTCCTGCAATTACTATGGCAAAAGTAGAACTCCACCAATGTCCATAGAAAATGGCAAAAAGAAACAAGACTCCAGCAATAATGTAACGCTTCATAATATTCTCCTTTTATGTCAATAAAGCTTGGGAAAATTCCCGAAAACTTAAGCCATTCTAACAAAAATACTACTATATACGAGCCATAATGTCAACCCTAGAATCTAAAGTCTTTGTCCTTACAGGGAAGGGGACTTGGGTTAATTTATGAGAAATCTGTGCTAAAATTAAACTATTATGGCCGAGAAAAAAATGGGTATAGGCTTTGGAGTAATGATCCTCAATAGTGAGGGGAAAGTCCTTTTGGGTAAAAGGCATACGGACCCAGAAAAAGCCAGTAGTTTATTACATGGTGCAGGGAAGTGGACAATGCCTGGGGGAAAACTTAATTTCGGAGAATCTTTCGAAGAGGGAGCCGCTAGAGAAACATTGGAAGAGACTGGGATAAAAATTCAAAAACTAAAATTAATATCAATAAACAACGATGTTGTAGAAACTGCTCATTTTGTTACTGCAGGTTTTTTGTGTAATGAATTTGAAGGGGAGCCAAAAGTTATGGAACCAGAAGAAATAACAGAATGGAAGTGGTTTGATTTATCGTCTTTGCCAGAAAATTTATTTTTTCCTACGGCTAAAGTTTTAAAAAATTATGAAAAAGGGGAGATTTATATCCCCGAAGAATAAACGACGCTGAACTTATAATATGGAAGAAAAAATAAATTTAAAAAATATAATCAAGTTTGTTAATTTGCTAAATAAGTTTAGGCAGGTAGAAAGAGTCATTCACTCCAACGGAGAAGACAGAATGGAGAATGATGTGGAACACAGTTATCAACTAGCAATGTTGTCTTGGTATATTATTTCCACTAATAATTTGAATCTAAACCTCGATTTAATTTTAAAATATTCGCTTGTACATGATTTGGTGGAAGTTTATGCTGGGGACACTTACGTCTACACAGAAGATGCGGAACACAAAAATACTAAAGAGGAGAGGGAAAGTATCGCCCTTGATCAAATCTCTGAAGAATTTTCGGAATTTCCTATTTTTGAGCTTATAAAAGAATACGAGAAAAAAGAAAATAGAGAAGCCCGTTTTGTTTATGCTTTAGATAAAATCGAGCCAATTCTCAATATTTATACAAATAACGGAAGAACCTGGAAAGAGAAAAATATTTCCATTCAAATGATGATAGACGCTAAAAGAAAAAATATATCTAAATTTCCTGAGTTACTAGAATTTTTTGATGACATAATAAATTTACTAAAAAAAGAAGAGAAGGATTTGTGGTAAAAAAGAGTGAGATTAAGGGAGGGGAAAGGGACGGAAAGCCCTATTTGTTTAATTATATAAGTGTCGCACAATATACATTTTATGCACTTTATCCATTATTTTCTTAACCTCTATTAATGCCCATAAAACATAGGCATAATACAGTAGGAATAGGCCTCTAAACGGCCCTCAGACGCTCTTTTTTGTTGCAAAAGTACTTTTGGTAACAAGGTCCTCTATATATTCATTAAGCGTTGGTTGCTCTTTAATTTATTCTTTTTTGGTTCTTTTATCTTCAAGACAAGAATAGAACATTTTCTGTGGATAAAATCACCCCCAAAACGATTTACAAGGTACCTAGCTACCTCTTTCTCTGTCCTGCAAACTCTTTTATTTATTTTTTTGCTCGCTTTGAACGATGCTTTCCTTTTGTTAAACCGTGCTGACCAGAAAGTTTTAAGTCTTTACGAATCGCGACAACCCCTCCAAATTTTCTTTGAATTGACCTGAATGTAAATAAGCAAAAATTTTAAGAATCCCGCCTCTTATGATTAATTTTGAAAATTAATCTGTGGGGCTAACTCCTCAATAGTAGTGGCTTCCCCACCCTTGATTCTTTCTAAATTATCAACAAAGCTATTCCATAAAAGATTAACGAAAATATCATTCCATAAGTAAGAAGCTGGTCTCTCCAAATAGTTAGTCCAGACATATAAAACCCCGCCCCAAACATAACTAAGATTTCCTTGGGTTGTTGGGGACTCCACTATAGACCTTAGATTGAAACCGAAATAACTCAAAACAATAATTGCGATAACTATAATGATAATAAATTTTACTAAACCGCCTTTTTCATTTGGATAATTGAACATATATGAATAAGTATAGGGTAGCTAGTATCAAGTATCAAGTGGAAAAAAGAAAAATATTTTTCTACCAACTACTCACTACTCACTACTCACTAAATTAATATTTTGGTAAATACGACAAAGGATTCAAATATGCATTGTAAGGTGCTAATGGTATAAATTTGTCTTTACAATTTATACTATTTGTAAATTGCTTAACCTGCACTCCGGCTGAAGCGTAAACTGAAAAATGTAAATGAGGGCCGGTAGAATATCCGGTGTTTCCACTATAACCTACTATGTCCCCAGTATTTACAGTTTGCCCTTCAGAAACCTTTATTAGGGAAAGGTGCGCATACAAAGTAGAAAGACCATTATTGTGCCTTATCAAAACCCATTTACCGTAAGAGTAACACTTTGGGGGAACAGTATCGGTGTTACCGCTTCCTTCTACTACTCCCCCCAAAGCTGCTCTTACTTTTGTCCCAGAAGAAGCTCCAAAATCTATTCCGGTGTGCCCTTTACCGTTATAAACTTGTGGGTTTTTGGTTGAGAATTCAGTTTTACCAAAATATTGTGTAATCCACACACAACTATCCAGTGGACAACTGAGAACCCCATATCTAGAATCAGGAATACTGTTAGGATCAATTTCTATTTTAAGTTGTGATTCTAGATCTGATATCTCTTTTGCAAACTCTTCCATTAACCTCTCTTTCTCAGATAAAATTGTCTTATAATTTGACTCTTTATTTTTTGTGGCAGAAAGGAGTTGATCTTTTTCTTTTGCATTATATACAACTATCTTTTCTTGGTCAGATAATTCTGATTTTAAACTAACCAGTACTCTTTTGCCTTCCTCTGTTTCTTTTTTATTTTCTTCTAGTTTTGTCTTTATTTCTTTTAATTCCGCTGTTTTATTTCTAATACCTGATTGAAATCTTTGTATTTCTTCAATGTTATCCCAAAATTCAGATATATTATTAGTAGACAAAATTATTTCTACTAAAGAGCTAGCATCCAGTTCATTTATCATTCTCATTGTTTCCTCCAAGGCTTTTGTATTATTTTTTATTATGTCTTCCTTTCCAACAATCTCCATCCCCAACTTCTCAATATTTAAATTTGTTGAAGATATTTTATTATTTGTAAGGCTAATATCACTACTTAACTTTTTCTTATTTAAATTAAGCCGGTAAATCTCATTATTTAAAGTTTGCTTTTCGGCGCCAACCTCTTCAAGTTGTTTTTGATACATTTCTATTTCTTTCTCTAGCTCACTCATATTTGAATTTCTTTCTTCAATTTGATTTTTTAACTCATCAATTTTTGAAGCATTAGAAAAGCCTGGCTGTTGAATAACAAGTAAGATTAAAAATAAAGAAAATATAATTACCTTTGATATCTTTAACATAATATGTCGATTGCTTTTTTTATTCTTTCTAATGTTTCTTTTTTTCCCAAAATTCCAGCCAAAGTAAATGGATCTGGTGATTTTTGTTGGCCAGACAAAGCAAAACGCATCGGCCAAAGTACAGAGCCTCTTCCCTGTTTAGTTGCATAATCCCAAAGATTTTCTTTTATATTTTCCGATGAAAAATTTTCAATCTTTTCTAATATTTCAATAACTTTATCTAAATGTTGTTTTGCAATGTCGGCTCCATCTTCTTTCCAAATTAAATCTTCCTTTTTGAGGTCTGGCATTCCAAAAAAGTAATCCAACTCCCCTGCTTCTACGATGTTGGTTACATCGCTGAATTTATCTATTCTTTCTTTAATAACCGAAAGGATTTTAATCAATAAATTTTCATCTTTATTTTTTATTTTTTCTGGCAAAAAATCTACAATATTTTTCTTAAAATCTACATCACTCATTTTCTTAATATATTCTTTGTTAACCCAATTTAATTTTACGATATCAAAAATAGCTCCACCTTTTTGGATTTTATTCAAATCAAACTCTTTAAGAAATTCACTCATTGAGAAAATTTCCTGATCAGTCCCCGGATTCCACCCCAACAGCATCAAATAATTTACCATTGCTTCTGGTAAATACCCCTGATTTTTATATTCTATTAAGGAAACGGCCCCGTGCCTCTTAGAAAGCTTGGAACGATCAGGAGCAAGTATCAATGGTAAATGAGTGTAAATTGGTTGTGGAGCTCCCATAGCCTCTTGAATGAGTATCTGGCGAGGAGTATTTGAGATATGGTCATCACCACGAATTACATTGGTAACACCAGTCTCAAAATCATCAACCACAACAGTAAGGTGATAAAGTGGCTCTTCTAAACTTTTAGCAATTACAAAATCCCCCAACTCTGTTGTATCGAATTCAATATCACCACGAACAGTATCTCGGAAAGTAATCTTTTTGTTGGAATTTTTAAAACGAATTACTTCATCCCTATCCCCTTCTTTCTCCACTTTTTCTTTTGAAAAGTAAGCTAACTCATCAGCAATCAATTTTTCTAAATATTTTTTGTATATGTCACCCCTCTCGGATTGTCGAAACATTTTTGATTGATCAAAGTCGATGCCCAACCACCCTAAGCCAGCAAGGATATCTTCTTCAAATTCTACCTTGGAACGAGCCTTGTCCGTGTCTTCGAGACGAAACAACATTTCTCCTTTATTTTGTTTAGCAAAAATATAATTAAAAAGTGCTGTTCGAGCAGTTCCCACGTGCAAATTCCCAGTCGGTGACGGAGGAAGTCTGGTAATAATTTTTTTTAATATTTGGCTCATATTTTGAATACACTTATTTTAACATAAATGACAAAAAAACTTTATTGAACAAAAAAAACACAATGGCCGAACTATTGCGATTTTTTTCTTTAAATAAAAGGCTTAGAGAGATCTATCAATAGAACAGATATTACTAGTAGCTAATGGATGACTTGCTCCAGCAATACAATCTGCATAATTTTTTAACACCCATCGAAGCTGAAATGCATTACACTGCCCAGTGGCCGTCCACCCTGAACACCTATAATGGAAACCTTTCCAAACAGGGGTTGCCCCGAGAGTACTCGACGGATTAAGGATTTCAGATTTGGGTAAATGTGAGAAAAAAGGAGCAAGGGCACTATTTATTGCAGCATTTTGCACCCTAGTAACATTTAAACCGCACTGATTATCGGTATAAGCACCCCCCACATACCCTTCACCAAGGCAGTACATATTAACATCCCCTACTCCTGGATTGGGATATTCATCATTGGCATCTAGAGCAAATTCAATAGCCTTTGTATATTCCATGGCAATAGAATTTATAGTAGAATTGTTGGCTTTATCTTTGGCGCTTTTTAAGGAAACTAGAATCACAGTTGAAAGTAAACCAATAATGGATATAACCACCAACAGTTCAATTAAAGTGAAACCAAGATTTTTTTTAATTATTTTTTTAGACATATATTTTACGGGGTCATCTCTCCAATATTTATCAATTCTTGCAATACTTCAGGGCTCATTTCTTGATTATTAGTTGGGACCTTATTGACCCAAAGTATAATAATCGTCAACAAAACACAAAAAACAACAATTCCTAGCATTACTTTGTTAGCTTGTTTTTCATCTTTTACCCCCATTTTCATAAGGAGTTTAGTTATGGCAGAAACTTTTTCGCCTCTAACACGACCTCTCTCTTCTTCTTGAAATTCTACGTTCGACATATTTTTAATAATTTAATTTTAATGATCTGACAAAAGATTAGAACTATAATTACACCAAGAATCACTTGGGTCTGTATTGATAGAGTGGCTGGTAGTAGGACAAGCAATGATATTAGGATTTTCAAGATGAACAGTTAGGTCATAATCGGAACCAAGCGTCGGACTTCCAGCTACAGTATAAGTCGAATAGGTAAAGGTAAAACCACCATTCCAAGTAGCCCCTCCTGTATTTAGAGGGTCTGTGGGAAGAGCGGGAAGATAACCTCCTCCAACTAACGTCGTTCTTAAATTAGACGTAGTATCCCACGTTGCTTGTCCGCTGTTAATTTCTTTACCATAACCTGTTGCTGCGGGAACTGCATCTGGATAAGTCCCGTTATCGTTATAATACATTTCTAAAGCAAGCTGTAATTGTTTTATTCCGGCCATTCTGTTGGCATCTCTCGCCTTAGCTCTCGCACTATTCAAAGAAGCCATCACAACACTTGAAAGTAAACCAATAATGGATATAACCACCAACAGTTCAATTAAAGTGAAACCAAGATTTTTTTTAATTATTTTTTTAGACATATATTTTTTTATTGAGAAATTACTCCTCTTCTGATTAACCCTTGTGATTCTTCTGGGCTCATCTCTTGAGTGGCAGGAGTCTTGTTCGACCAGATTATTATGATAGTTGCAAGCACACAAAAAACAACAATTCCTAGCATTACTTTGTTAGCTTGTTTTTCATCTTTTACCCCCATTTTCATAAGGAGTTTAGTTATGGCAGAAACTTTT
>MFAE01000012.1:29945-39945 GCA_001774495.1 Candidatus Campbellbacteria bacterium RIFOXYC2_FULL_35_25
AAAGTGCTAGATGAATAATTTGAAAAAACCAAACCTGTTCAAAAAAGCGAGCAAGCCGCTTCAAAACTATCACCCTTCACCAATTTATTCTTTCTTTGGTGCTCGCACTTAATACATTTTTGGATAACAGAGAAAACTTCTCCTTTTTTATCTAAACCAATCGGCTTCATCATCCCACCACACTCTGCACGCCTATCTCCTGGATCCACATCAACATGCTTACTCCAAAGACATTCTGGGCAGTGATTGGTATATCCATTGCCTTCAACAATTTTTTCGCAATGTTCGCAAACAAAATTTTCTATAGTTTTTTGAAATTTTTTACCTTCCATATTTATTTATTTTTCCAAAATTCTGTACTAAAATTAGTCACTCTGACAATTTCTTCAGCTCTTCGTTGAATAATTTCCCCAGAAACTTCTTTCGTTGGTTTTATATAAATATTATTAGAACCCTTAACAAAACAGCTGTCCTTAAATTCACTATCAATCCGACTAGTCTCTACCCTAGGGTCATAAGCAACGCATTGTTTTTCACTAATTACATCCACATATTTACAAAGATTTTTATAGGATGAATTATCCCTATTTTTTATATAAACAATTGCTTTTTGGATTGTATTTTCATTTCCTCTTAGTATATCTCCCTCTATTTTAATATAGCACATCCTTAATGGATTCCAATAGGAAGAAATATTAATAATAAAATAAGCAGCGAACAAAAGAATTAAAATCCAAATCGCTTTTTTTAACAATGATTCAAATTTGCTATATGCCCTTGAAATTTTTATTTTTGTATATGTTTCCATTTTAATATTCCACGATACTTTTCAACACTTCATTTCCTATTTTATAACACTCCCCCTCTTCCATTGTCCTTTCCTCAAGATCCTGTACAACATGGCAAGTTTCATGAGCAATAATAGCCGCGGTCCAGCCCACAAAAGAACCGTGAGATGTCCAGAGATAAATCTCTCTTTCTGTCCCATAGAAACACCCGCCCCCAAAACCACCACAAGCAATATTAGGATTAATTTTTGAAACATTTCCACAAAACTTTTGATACTCTTGAGGAACAGCATTCTTAAGAACGGCAATTGCATCTTTAATGTTTCCTGTATTGAATTCCATAAAAGATGGTTTAAAGCGGACAAAACAACCATTAGAAATATCTACGTAAAAGAAAAATTTATATACAAAAAACAAAATTAAGAATAAATAAAATATTTTTTTTATTATTTTCATTACTCGTGACCAACAGCAATATTAACTATTTCCCTTGCAATAGCATCAGCGGCATCAGGCATCGACGCTTCCTTCGCTTTCTTTGCCATTTCTTCTGCCAATTCTTTGTTTGACAAGATTCTATCTATTTCAGAGAACAATAAATTAGAAGTTAGATTTTTTTCTACAATGACAACTGTTGTTTTTTGTCTAGCAAAAGAAAAAGCATTGTGTACTTGATGATTTCCCGCGGAATTTTCTATAGGAATAATAATACTTGGCAAACCCCAAACGGCTATTTCGGAAATAGAACCTGCTCCTGCCCTAGAAATAACCAAATCGCTTGCCCCAACAGACATTCTCAAAGCCAACAAATCTAAGAAACTAAAAGCTTTATATCTATTTTTATAAGGACTATCCTGTAAAATTAAATTTGCTCTTTTGGAAACCTCTTCAAAATTATTTTTTCCAGTCTGATGAATAATCTGATATTTTACAACCAAACGAGAAAGAACGTCTACGAGAGTGTCGTTTATTATTTTTGCTCCTTGTGAACCTCCCAAAACCAGTACCGTTGGAACATTTTTATCTAACTTTAAGAATTCGTGCCCCCCTTGTTTTAGTGGGATGGCCAAACCTCTTCTGACTGGGTTGCCTGTGAAAGCCGTCTTTTCTTTTCCCTTTTCTTGTTTTAAAT
Source organism: Candidatus Campbellbacteria bacterium RIFOXYC2_FULL_35_25 (assembly GCA_001774495.1). GTDB lineage: Bacteria > Patescibacteriota > Minisyncoccia > Phycocordibacterales > UBA12079 > UBA12079. The sequence continues at coordinate 31,866 of MFAE01000012.1, forward strand.
AGTCTATTGTTTCAGGAAAACCAATTGATATCTTGTGAGCAAACTTAGAAGCCCAAGTTACGACTTTTCCCGGGACTGAATCTGATATATGGACAAAAATAGGAATGTTAAATATTCTACCGGCTAACAAAATAGGAAAGCTACCGAAACCTCCATTGCTAAAAATAACATCAGGATAAATAGCGAAAACCATAATAATAGCCTTAAAGGTTGCCCAGCCTGTCTTAAAGAAATCAAAAAAGTTAAGAATAGAAAAATAACGTCGCATCTTGCCGGAAGATAACTTTTTAAAAATTATCTCATTTTTGAAAAGCAAATCTTCATCGTAAGATTGGTCAGAAACATAATAAATTTTTGGTTGCAATAACTTTCTATCTTCCGAAATTTTTCTGACTTGTTCAGCAACAGCCATTAATGGATAAAAATGACCTCCCGAACCTCCTCCTGTTAATATTATTTTCATATTTTTTGAGCTTTTAGCTTATGGCTTATAGCCTATAGCTTTTTAATTAATGATTCCAACATTTTTTGTATTTCTACTAACAATCTGTTTACATCGTCATCTTTTAAATTATAAATTTGTTCCGATAACAATAATTGTGTTTCTAACTCAGCACTTGACCCAGAAGCAAAATTTATAAAATTTCTAAAATCTTTATCTGTGCTTCTTTTTGCTCCTTCTGAAATATTTGAAGGTATTGAAACTGCGCATCTTCGTATTTGACTAATTAATCCAAATCTTTCATCAGCCGGTAATTTATTTGTAAACGAATAAATTTTTGCGCCAACAACATCGCCTTCTGCCAAACAATTAATTTTTTGAAATCTCTCATATTTTACCACAGAAATAATTTTTTTAAATTACAATTTATTTACTATAAGCTATCAGCTACAAGCTATTAGCTACAAGCTATTAGCTACAAGCTATTAGCTACAAGCTATTAGCTACTCTTCTTTGAAATATTAAAAACTATCCCAACCTCCAATAAGGTAAACATCAAGGCTGTTCCTCCGTGGCTTACAAATAATAGTGGCATTCCTGTTAATGGAAAAATCCCAATCATAGAAGCCATATTTATGAAAGACTGGGATACTATAAGTATAACAATTCCAACAGCTAGTAGTCCACCGAAATTGTCAGTAGTTTTCGACGCAATATGAAAACCGCGATAGGCAAAAAACAAAAAAAGTGCAACCAAAAAAGCGCAACCAACAAACCCCCACTCTTCTGCTGTCACAGCAAAAATTGAGTCCCCTATAGGTTCTGGTAACGAGTAAAATTTTTGAATACTTTTTCCAAAACCTCTACCAAAAATTTGACCCGAACCAACAGCAATCAAAGACTGTTTTATCTGATATCCTGAATTCAAAACATCAGCAGAAGGCTGTAAAAAAGTTAAAATTCTTTGCCAAATATAGGGTTTGAAAAGAACTAAGACGGAAGCAAAACCCAAAGCTCCTAAAATTGTGACGAAAATATGTTTCCACTTCACCCCAGATACCAAAAGCATACTTATAGCAGAAATAAATATTACTAAAAAAGTTCCCATATCTGGTTGCATAATCAATATGGCTCCAGTAAAAACCAACATAGCGACAGTTGGTAGAATGCTAAACTTGAAAGAGTGAATTCTCTTTTTAGCACTACTAAGCCATGCAGCAAGATAAATAACGAAACCAAGCTTTAAAAACTCAGCAGGTTGAAACGAAAAAATTCCTAGATCAAGCCATCTTTTGGCGCCTCCGTGTTCGAAGCCTAGTGGAGAAAAAACTAACGAGGTTAGAATTAGGGAGGCTAAAAAAATATAAAAAGAATATTTCTTGTAATTTTTGTAATCAATTCTTGAAGTAAAAAACATTAATACTGAACCCAAAAATAGCCCAAGAAAAATTTGCCCAAATATAGCCGAAGATATATTTATACCATCTCGTGTTAATAGCCCAAGAGAAGCAGAGGAGAAAATTAAAAACCCCACCAGCATCAAGATGATTACTATAACAAAAAAAGGCCTGTCTATTTTTTGAACTCGCATAGCAACAGTATAAAGCAGAAAGTGATAAGTATTAAGTGGAAAAGACAAAACACCACGGTTAAAACCGTGGTGTTTTGTCTTTTTATATCTATAAGCCGAATTCTGTCCCCCGTCCAAGACGGATGAATAGTTATTTATCTGGGATTGTTGTTGCCAACAACCTCTAGCGACTCTCCTAGCTATAAATAGCTAGGCACGGTCTTGCACTCAGGTAAGGATTTAGCCGTTTCACCTTCTATATTGCTATAAAAGCTATTCCTAAAAGGAATCCCTTTCCTTTCGGTCTGGGCGTCTCTGCTCGCACCTCTAAGATTACTCTAGACGGGTGTTACCCGCTACCCTTGTCGCTCCTCGCTAAGCTCGGGCGAAGTCAATAGTTTATAGTCTATAGTTTTCAGAAACAAAAAATTTGCTTGCAAATTTTTTCCTATCAACTATAAACTATCGACTATCTACTTCGCTTCAAACGCAGTGAGGAGCGACCGAGTGTTCGGACTTTCCTCCCCTCACCCATAAACTGAGTAAGGGGCAACTATTTAATACAAAAGAACGATAATATTATAAAATATATATTAGATTATAGCAAGGATATCCTTTAAAGGTTCAAAACCTTAAAATAATTTTTATAAATTTCGCATAAAATTTTTTTAAAAAAAAATAATTTACACAAAAAATTTTGCTATTGACGAAACCAAAAAAAAATAACAAAACATAAAAAAATTTTGCATTAAATTTTCATTTGAAATATAATACTTGTTAATGAATGAGAAAAGAGAAAATTTTTTCGTGGAAGTTCTCAAATTTTCAATAATAACTATTATAATTGTCTTACCTTTTCGGATGTACATCGCAAAACCCTTTATAGTAAGTGGAGCATCAATGAGCCCTAACTTTGAGACAGGAAATTATCTTATAATAGACGAGATATCTTATAAATTAGGAGAACCTCAAAGAGGTGAAGTAATTGTCTTTAAATACCCAAATGACCCCTCTAGATTTTTTATTAAAAGAATTATCGGTCTTCCTAACGAAACTATTAAAATAAAAGACAACGAGGTCATTATAAAAAATGAATCTTATCCAGAAGGGATGAAACTTGATGAGGTGTATCTTAAAAAACCCACAGAACAAAACATTGAAAGAACCCTTGGGAATAAAGAGTATTTTGTGATGGGCGACAACAGAACAAATAGTTCTGATTCAAGATTTTGGGGACCTTTAAATAAAGAATTCATTGTTGGGAGAGCGTTTGTTCGTTTATTACCCATAAATAAGATAGATTTATTCCCAGCAGATTTTGATTACTAGATTAATAATTTAAATTATGATACTAGAAATTTCTAAAAAAAGATTGGAGAAAGCGGACGAAATTGCCATTTATAATGGATTCACTTACACAGAGGTCCCCTGTTTAAACAGTAGTAAGAATTTGTTTTTACACCCTAAGGAAAAAATCCAGGTTATACAGAATTGTAAAAAGAAACATGATATAAAACAAAGCGAACCAGTAATGCTTTATTATAATCAACACATTTTAGTAAACAAAAGCGAACAATTAAAACAAAAGACCAATAAAAATTTAGGCCTTGATATAATTGGTATCTCAAACGGAGTAGCGGAAGCTATGCTCATAAATACCGCAGTAAGAATCTTAAAGGAAGAAGGTTACAAAAATATATTTGTAAATATAAATAGTATTGGTGACAAACAATCAATATCTAAGTTCTTGGATGAATTTTCAACCTATTGCAATAAAAATTTTAGTGATTTGGAAGCTAGATGCAAAAAAGCTATCAATAGAAAAAATTTCAATATTCTCAGTTGTGAACACGAAAAATGTACAGCGGTTATTTCCAATGCCCCTAAGCCTATAAACTTCCTTTCTGAAGACAGCCAAAACCATTTTAGAGAGGTACTGGAATATTTAGATGAAATGAGAATTGATTACAGAATAAAGGATAATTTGATAAGCCATGACAACCATTATTCTAAGACGATATTTGAGATAAGAATGGAAGAAAATGATTCAACAATAGGAGAAACTTTGTTGGCAAGGGGTGGAAGATACGACGAAGCGGTAAACAAAATTGCAAATAAAAGAAACTTGGTCGCGGTAGGTATGTCTATGCAATTTAAGAAAAATAGCAATATTAAAGCTGAGTCAAACAGAATAAATGAATCTCAAATATTTTTAATTCAATTTGGTTTTATTGCAAAATTAAAAAGCTTTGAAATAATCGATACTCTTAGACAGCATAGAATATTAATAAAACAAAGTCTTCATAGAGAAAAATTAAGCGATCAATTTGATGAAGCTAAAAAAAATAAAACTCCTTTCATCCTTATTTTAGGACAAAAAGAAGCTCTTGATAATGAAGTTATTTTTAGAGATGTAGTGGGAGCTTATCAAGATGTCATAAAAATTGATTTACTTCCTAGATACTTAAAGAAAAAAGGATTCATCCAGTAAATAATTTTTGAGGAAATTATTTAAGTTTCTAATTTCTAATATCTAATTTCTAAATCCACAATAACACTAAAATCTCCACAGTTGTGGAGATTTTAGTGTTATTGTGGATTCCTCTCTACTGTTGGATATGGAAAATAAAAAGGCCATCAATTTCGGGATACGAAAGATGGCCCTTTGTCTCTCGATATTGGTAGCGAACCATTCGAGGACACTTCGACTTCATTTGGATCTTTTTTCTTTTTAACGTTACATCGTTCCCTAACATAATCCCAGGGATTAATTAAAAACACGGTGCAACGACCTGTCTCCTGTCAATTTTCATCCGGAGGATACTTGGGAGACGGTTAATTTTCTCCCCCAGACTGAGTCTTTTTTTCAACTAATACAAGCTTACCCGCGAAAAAGACAATTCGAGTAAACCGAGGAAAGACAGGTATCCTTTCTCAGCACCAATTTCCCGACATGCTAAGAAAAACCTTTTAGTAGTTTTACTACTCCTTTACTACATAAAACTTCACTTCATTATTCTTCCAAAGAGCGACGCTCCCAGAGCAATATGTTCTGCCCTGGTTTCGAGATAATATCATATAATATCCCCAAACCAAGACAAAATATAATCTTCTGCTATAAGTATACACAGTTTAAAATATTTGTCAAGTCCTTAAGCTGAATTAATTCTATCCCCCATACCCCTAAACCCTCTCCCCTATTCCAACACTGCTTTTATTCTCCTCACCCCTGCAGAACTAGCTTCTTCTTTTTTTATTTTAAAATATCCGAGCTCACTAGTATTCTCAACATGAGGACCACCACAAAGTTCGATACTAAAATCTCCGATTGAATAAACCTTAACGGTGTCACCATATTTAGATGGGTCGAAAGAAGTTTTTGAAACTTTCAACGCCTCTTCTTTCGCCATCTCTTTCATCTCCACAGAAATACTTTCTTGAATTTTTTGATTAACTATATCTTCGACTTGTTTCAGCTGTTCTGGGGTCATTTTTTCTGGATAATTAAAATCAAAGCGCAATCTCTCCGGGGTGATATTACTGCCTTTTTGGTATACATCAGGCCCAAAAACCTCTCTTAAAGCCGCTAAAAGCATGTGAGTGGCCGTATGTAGCTTGGTAGAGTTTTCGTCGTCTCCACCAAGACCTCCTTTAAATTTTCCAGCAGAAGCGGTCTGAGATAATTCTTGGTGCTTTTTCATTTCCTCTTCAAAACCAACAATATCAACGGCTAACTTTTTTTCTTGAGCGATTTCCTGGGTCATCTCTATTGGGAAACCATAGGTTGAAAATAAAACAAAAGCATCCTTTCCTGAAATATCCCCAGAAATTTTTTCAAACTGTTTTAGGCCTTGTCCCAAAGTTTTTTTAAACTTCTCTTCTTCTTTTTTAATTTCTTCTTTAATTTGCTCCGACTTTTCTTTTATATTTTTATAAATATCACCGTACTGTTCAATCACCATATTCACCAGGTTGATTAAACTTCCCTCTTCGACATTTAACAAATGTAGATGTCTCGCCGCTCTTCTAATAATTCTTCTTAATATATATCCAGCATCTGTATTTGAAGGAACAACCCCATCAGAAATTAAAAAAACAGCGGAACGGATATGATCAGCAATAATTCTTCGTGATTTTAAATTATCAACACTTGATAACTCTTTTATTTTAGCCATAAGGCTTTCAAACAAATCTGTCTCATAAACATTATCCTTCCCTTGCATCATAACGGTCAACCTTTCCAACCCAGCTCCTGTGTCGACATTTCTTTGAACCAACTTCCCTATTACCTTTCCATCTTTCTTTTCGTATTCCATAAAAACGTCATTCCAAATCTCAACAATTTTTTGTTCATCGTCAGCTTGGATAAATTCTTCTTTGGTCATTCCGTTGGTCAATTCTCCTGTTACATCATAAAACATTTCTGAATCAGGACCACACGGACCATTTTCCCCAGGGCTCCACCAGTTGCTCTTTGCCGACATAAAGAAAATTCTTTTTTCTGGGTCAAAACCAGCTTTTTCAAAAATAGCTTTCCAAATTTCAAATGACTCCTCGTCGCGAGGGGCATCGTTATTGCCTTCAAAAACAGTTACATAAAGCCTACTTGGATCAAGACCGAGACCCTCTTCTTTGTTAGTTAAAAATTCATAAGACCAATTAATAGCTTCTTCTTTAAAGTAATCCCCAAGGCTCCAGTTCCCAAGCATTTCAAAAAAAGTTAAGTGAGTATTGTCCCCCACTTCATCAATATCAGTAGTCCTAACACATTTTTGAACACCAACAATTTTTTCCCCAGAGGGGTGTTTTTCTCCTAAAAGATAAGGAACGAGAGGTTGCATACCGGCAGTATTAAAAAGCACCGAAGGGTCGTTCTCGGGGACTAAAGAAGCTGAGGGAATGATAGAGTGTTCCCTTTTCTCAAAAAACTTTAAAAATCTTTGTCTTATCTCGTTAGAATTCATAAATACTAGTATAAAGTATAAAGTTAAAAGTTGAAAGTTAAAAATCTATAAAAAAAGAGCCCCCGTCTAGACCAAGACGGGGGGTACAAAAAGGAAAGAAAAGGAGTTGGTAAGCTCATAAGGTCGTGCCAAACCTCTAAAAAAAGAACTCACCGTTGAATATTCTATCATGCTGTCTAAAAAAGAAAAGCGATTTATCAAATAATAAAAAATCCCCCCGCATAAAATACAGCGGGGGGAGAGACGAGTTGGTGTCTTTTAATTGAGAAGGTATAGCTATCCCAACAAGACCCTTCCTAACATGTGAGTCGGTCGCCCACAACACAAAACCAGTCCACATATCAAAATGACTCTCGCCCACTCATTAGCCAAGAAAGGAAAAGGAGTACTAGTAGGTGAGCGAAACCTACCGTGAAAGATAATTACATAAAATAGTCAAAAAAGCAAAGATTATCTGGAAACAATTAATACCAAGTGTTCCAATAACATTTTCACAGAAGGAGATCTGTCGTTTAAATAACTTCTACATTTTATTATTTCTTCAAAAGCAAAAATCTGTTTCTTTGTTAAGTTTTTTATATCTGATTTCTCGTGTAAAGTTTTTTCTAATCTATTTAAAAAAGCGATTGCCCCGCCTTTATCTGCTGGTATTTTTTTACTGGTATCACCGAAAAATTTGGAAACAAACTTTAACCTCTCCCCCACCGTCATTTTCAAAAATTCCTCAACCTCTTCATTATTAGGGCTGTCGGACAGCCCTTTTTTTATTATCATCAAACGGGATTTTAAAGTTGGGAGTAAAGCCTCGAAAGAATTCATTATCAGAAAAAAGTGAGTGCCTTGGGTGGGTTCTTCAAACATTTTTAAAAGTGAATTTTGAGCTTCGCGAGTTATAAAATTAGTTTTAATTATGAAAATCTGTTTTCCGCCTGCAAAAGACTTTTTATTTTGTAAGTCATTTATCTTTCTCCCTTCATCAATTCCAAAAGTGTCAAAATCCCCTTGCCAAAAATCAGGATTATTTTGAGTTAAAAAATTTAATTCTTTTTCCAAAAAATCAACAATCCCCAAAAAGATTTCTTCGTGGTTCCCTTCAAACAAATA
>MFAE01000013.1 GCA_001774495.1 Candidatus Campbellbacteria bacterium RIFOXYC2_FULL_35_25
AGAAAAGGGGTCAGGAGCCTTTTTTAGGCCTTCCTCTTGTTTTTACAGTTGATTCAAGTTTAAATTTTTTAATAACTTTATTCCTCCAACCATCTTCCCCATACGGACTACCTCTTAATATAGAATTTTGGATGGCTTTTTCTTCATTTTCGTTTTGGGGTTCATTTAAGTATTTTAAATAATTTTTTGGTTCTTCAATAATCCATTCTGAAAGTAATTTCTTCTGTTTTTCTGTTCCATTTTCTCTTCTCCATACACTTCCCCATTTCCAGTTTTCGGCTTTTTTAACTAAATTAGCTTTCTTGGAATTTCTTTCTACATAACGAACTAGGGTTAAAAAATGTGAATCATTTTGGCATATAAATGATTTATACCTACCTTGATATATATGACCCTGCCCTGCCGTTTTCTTTTCAGCATGCCATCTTTGAGTATGAGTCATCGAAACCCATCTCATAAAAATTTGCAAATCTCCGTCGTTTTTTAGATACAAAACTAAATGCCAATGATTTGGCATTATTGAATAAGCGAGTATTCTCATATCAAACTTTTCTTTTGCTTCTTCTAAAACAGATTCAAATAATTGATAATCTTTATTGCTATCAAAAATTTGCATTCGTGCATTAGCACGATTTAGCACGTGATATATTTGGTTTGCAACATCTACCCTGTTTACTCTTGGCATACTTAAATTATATCATAAAAAGGCTCCTGACCCCTTTTTCGCTTAGTTAAGTTAGGTGTTAAACCCGCATCTCTAATTGAACCCACTTGCGGTAGGGGTAATTTCTTCTTTTCTGCTTTAAAGAAATTCCCAAAGATAAAGACTGCGATTTGTAACGAAATCAATCCAGAATATATCAAAGAGATCAAAAGTAATCCTGTATTCAAGGAATACAAAAGTATTATCGAAGTAAAGAACAATGACTTTTTCCAATTAAATTGGATTGATATTACCAACAAGATTGATGAACCAATTACTTTTATTGGTAATCCGCCTTGGGTAACCAATTCTAAATTAGGAAGTATTCAAGGAACGAACCTGCCTCAGAAAACCAACTTTCAAGGATTGAGAGGTTTTGATGCTATGACAGGTAGCAGTAATTTTGATATTTCAGAATGGATGTTGATCGCAATGGTCAATATCCTTAAAGAAAAAAATGGTCATTTGGCTATGCTAGTTAAAACCTCAGTTGCTAGAAAGATATTAGCTTTTATCTGGAAGAGTGGATTTAATCTTAAGCGTTCGAGTATCTATCATATTAACTCTGCACTGCATTTTGATGTTTCAGTGGATGCCTGTTTATTCTTTTGTGAATTTACAAAGGATAAGGTAACTAATTTTGATACCGAAGTCTTTTCATCTTTGGATGCTAAAAAGCCAACTAAAATAATTGGGTATCGTAATGATCAGATTATTGCAGACATAGAAGCATATAACCGAATTATTAGTATTACTGGGAGAAACAAAGCTTATGTTTGGAGATCAGGCGTTAAACACGACTGTAGCAAGGTTATGGAACTTAAAAAAGCTAATGGTAAATATATAAACGGCTTAGATGAAGTTGTAGATATTGAAGATGAATATGTTTATCCGATGCTCAAAAGTTCAGATCTTGCTAATAACCGAAAGCCAACACGCTGGATGATAGTTACTCAAAAGAAAGTCGGGGAAGATACTTCTGGTATTAAAACTAAGGCTCCGAAGACTTGGAAGTACTTGAAGAACCATTCTGAATATCTAGATAAGCGTGGAAGTTCCATATACAAGAAAAATATTCCGTTCGCAGTATTCGGAATTGGAGATTACACTTTTACTGATTGGAAAGTAGCAGTTTCAGGTTTCTATAAAAACATTCAATTTCGATTGATTGGAAAGAATGACGGCAAACCGACAGTGTTTGATGATACCTGTTATTTCATTCCTTGCTCTTCAAAAAAGGAAGCTGAAAATATTGTTAATGTACTTAATTCAAAAGTCGGAAGAGATTTAATGGAAGCTTTTGTTTTTGAGGATGCAAAAAGACCTGTTACCAGCCAACTCTTAAATAAGATTGATATTCCTAAAGCCCTAGTACTATGAAAGCACTAAATATTTCCAGAGTATCAACAGAAGAACAAAAAGAAGCTGGAAACTCTTTACCTGCTCAAATTGAGCGTATAAAAAGGTACTGCGATCGAAAGGATTTTGTTGTTGAAGAAAGGGACATCTTTAGTTTTGATGAAAGTGCCTATAAAGAAAAACGAGACGACTTTGACGGAAAAGTTATTGCACGAATCGATGAAATAATTAAAAAAGAAAAGCTTGCTGTTTGCTTTGACAAAGTGGATCGACTAGCAAGAAATGTATTTGATAAACGAGTAGCTTATTTATACCAACTTGCTCTTGAGGGAAAGATTGAACTTCACTTTGTCTCAGATAACCAAATAATTAGCGACAAGCTTTCGGCTACCGAAAAAAGTGGTTTTAGTATGAGCTTGGTAATGGCTAGTTACTACTCAAACGCAATTAGCGATAACGTAAAAAGAGCATTTGAGCAGAAACGAAGAAATGGCGAATGGACAGGTGCGGTTCGTCTTGGTTATTTAAATGTACAACTAGATGTAGAGAAAAGATTACGCAAAGATATTATCCTTGATCCTGAACGAGGATATTTGGTACAGAAAATGTTTGAGCTGTATGCAACAGATCAATACTCACTTGAGACAATAAGGAATAAGATAACAGAGCTTGGCTTAAGAACTCTCAAAGGAAATGTACTGTCAAAAAGTGGAGTTGAGAATATCTTAAAGGATAGTTTTTATTGCGGAATAGCTATATCAAAAAAATATGGTTCATTTGCACATAAATATCCTAGACTAATCACTAAAGAACTATTTGATAAGTGCCATCAAGTCCGAACTAAACGCAATGTAAATCCATACAAGGCAATTTCAAAGGACTTTATATTTAAGGGTTTACTAAAGTGTCAAAACTGTGGCTGTTCAATGAGTGCTGAGACAAAGGTAAAGCCAAGCGGACTTACTTTTACCTATTATTCCTGCACTAATGCTAAGGGTATTTGTAAGCGAGTATATGTACCAGAAAAAGACCTCCTGAAGCCCGTGTACGAGGTTTTAGAGCGTTTTGAGAGTATCTCAGAAGATACTCAGAACCAGCTTGTAGATAAGCTCAGAGAGACTACAGAAATGGAAGTTGTATTTCATAAGGCACAAATAAACAGGATCAGAACAGAATATGACAAATTAAAACAAGCACAGAATAATCTGCTAAACATTTTCATAAATCCCGACAACAAGAGTATTACTAAGGATACCTATGACAAGAAACATCAAGAGCTTCAAGACAAGATACAAGAGCTTGAAATTGAAATGTCTGAACATTCAAAAGCAGATTACGAATACCAAAATACTGTTGCCACAGTGATTTCTGTAGCACGCAGAGCAAAAACAATTTTTGATAATAGTTCTGATCCTGCTAGAAAAAGACAGTTTCTTAACTACATACTTCAGAACCCGACCGTAAACGAGAAAAAGCTATATTTTACTATAGCTTCTCCCTTTAATTTGGTACTAGAACTAGCTAGTACCCCTAACTGGCTCCGGCGGCAGGACTCGAACCTGCGACCCAGTGATTACACTTATCCAAAAATTTCTTTAAGGGGTGGACTATATCATCATCCTCCTTTACAAGGTAGGATGCGAGGCGCTTCCCATCTATCTTAAAATAGACGGTACTCCATAAAGGATAGTCTCTGAACCTTTCCGCCAACTGACGGACTTGGCTGCTGATTGCCCGTTCTTTAAAAAGAGTGTGGGTTTCCAGACAATTCACCTCGTTTTCGACCTAAATTTCTTTAGGAAGCTGCGATATACCATCATGAACTTCATCATGGCAATTGGAACATAGCAAAACACATTTATCTAATTCACGACTTACTTTTTCCCAAGATCGAGTTAAACCTCTACTTGATAAACCAAACTCCTTTTGATTTGGATCTATGTGGTGCATATTTAATGCTCTTATACATTTATTGTAACCACAGAGAATACACTTTCCTCCTTTGTATTCAATAGCCATTTCTTTTAACTTTTTTCTACGTTTTGCTACTGCCTTAATCATATATTCAGCTCTATCTGAGTATGTTCTTTTTTCTTTCATACCCACAGTATAACACAATGTGTATACCAGATTACTGTGTATAAATTAAGATTTCGTGTTCACAGTCACTTGCTCTACCAACTGAGCTACACCGGAATGTTGGTACTTTATTCTATTTTGAAAGTACTTTTAAAAACAGATATAATCTTACCAAAAATTTTGAAAAAGTGAAAGGTTTTTGACTGTTTAACTGATTTCCAAGTTTCTATGCCTTTCTGTTTTTATATTTTCCTGTCTATTGGTTCTTTTATTTCTATGTTTATGTATTTCTCTGTTCTACTGTCTTTCTATTTCTTTGTATTTTTTTTGATATAATAAAAGCTATGAATTTAAATAACATTGAACAAATAACAAAACTTGATAAGAATGAACTAGCAAAATCTATTAGTTTAATCCCTGCTCAAATAAAGCAGATCCTAGAAGACACGCGGGAAATAAAAATTCCAGCTGAATATAAAAATATAGACCAAATAGTTATCAGTGGAATGGGAGGTTCAAACTTGGGGCCAAAAATAATTAAATCGGTTTACTCAAATGAGATTAAAGTTCCCTTCTCGATTAATGCGGACTACCAAATCCCGGCTTCTGTAAATAAAAATACTTTATTTATTTTATCTTCATATTCAGGAAACACCGAGGAAGTTCTTCATACTTATAAAGAAGCAAAAAAAAGAAAAGCTAAAATAATGATTGTTACTGCCGGCGGAAAATTGGCAGAAATAATAAAAAAAGATAACTTGCCTGGTTATGTTTTTGAAGATATAAATAATCCGTCAGGGCAACCAAGAATCGGAATAGGTTATTCTATCGCTTGCCTTTTGGTTTTACTTTCTAAGGCTGGGGTATTAAAAATAAACAAAGAAGGGCTCAAAAAAACAACTGATGAGTTAGAAAAGGAAAGTAAAAAACTGAAGGTTGGTGTAAATATACAAAACAATCCTGCTAAAAAAATTGCCGAACAGACTCATGGCAAACAAGTAGTGTTGGTTGGGGCTGAATTTTTAGAGGGAAACATAGAAGCGATGAGAAACCAATTTTGCGAAAATGGGAAAAATTTTGCTAGCTATCTTATTCTTCCAAACCTAAACCATTTCGCTATGGAAGGGTTGGCAGACCCCTCTGACAATAAAGAAGATATAATCTTCTTATTTATTGATTCAGATCTTTATTATGACAGAATCCAGAAAAGAGGAGACTTAACAAAAAGAGTTGTCAAAAAAAATAAAATTGAAGTCTTAAGCTACAAATTAAAAAATAAAACTAAACTAGAACAAGCTCTCGAATTGCTACAACTAGGAACATGGGTGACTTATTATTCAGGACTACTTAATGAAAGAAACCCAGGAACAATTTATTTTGTTGATTGGTTCAAAAAACAATTAAAATAAATGAAAAAAATATTAAATATAATTTTAATTTTACTAATTATTTATATAGTTACTTGGGTTGTGCTGTTTTTAAAATGTAAACTTGGGTCAGCATATCAATGCATAGGTACTCTCATTCCTCTTCCTTTTTGTGTATGTCTATAAAAATTGATTAAGAGACACTCCTAGCAAACTTAAAACTACAAACTACTCACTACCAACTACAAACTATTCCCATAATATCTCTCCAAAAACTCAGCCTTAAATTCTTCAAAATTTTCGTTCAATATTGATTGACGAATTTTTTTAACCAAATTAATTATAAAATAAAGATTATGAATTGATGCCAAGGTCCCTGCTTGCATTTCCTTGGCTCTAAACAAATGCGCAATATAAGCCTTGGTATAATTTTGACAAGCATAACAACCACAACCTTCCTCAATGGGAGAAAAATCATCTTTAAACTTTGCGTTCAAGATATTTATCTTTCCACCTGATGTGTGTAAGGTCCCATTTCTTCCCATGCGCGTGGGTGCCACACAATCAAATAAATCGATACCATTTTCTATACCACCAAACAAATCAGCAGGCTCACCTATTCCCAACAAATGTCGAGGCTTGTCTTCCGGTAAAATTTCATTCACCCAGCCAACAGCAGTATACATATCTTCTTTACTAAAAGAACCGCCAATACCAAAACCATCAAAATCCATTTCAGAAATAACCTTGGCACTTTCTTTTCTCAAATCCTCAAATCTTCCTCCTTGCACAATCCCAAGGAGTGAAATTTTTCTATCTGTATTTAATTTTTTGTGCTCATCTAAACTTCTCTTGGCCCAGCGATGAGTTCTCCCCATAGCTTCTTTTTGATATTCGTAACTAGCTTGGGGTGAAGTACATTCGTCGAAAGCAAAAATCATATCGGCTCCGATGTTATGTTGAATTTGAATTGATTTTTCTGGGGTAAAACGATGCTCACTTCCATCGATATGAGAACGAAAAACAACTCCATCTTCATCAATTTTTGCCAAAGCACAGCTTGAATCTGTTCCACCATTTTCTGACCCGCAATGAGAAACAACGCTTTCTCCAGAAGCTATTTTACTTACATTATCACCAAATGCAGCTCCCAAAGAAAAAGCTTGGAATCCTCCCGAATCGGTCATTGTTGGGCCACTCCAATTCATAAATTTATGCAAACCCCCTGCTTTTTTCAAAATTTCATCTCCCGGTTGTAAATACAAATGATAAGTATTTGCCAAGACAACCTGAGCTCCTAAATCCTTTACCTGCTCGGGTGTTAAAGCTTTGACTGTCGCCTTTGTTCCTACGGTCACAAAAGCCGGGGTTTCAATAATTCCGTGTGGAGTTTCTAGTGTTCCCACCCGTCCCAGTTTTCCATCCATTTTCTTTTGTATGTTAAATTTCAACATAAAAATAAGTATAAGGTAGTAAGTATTAAGTAGCAAGAAAAAGAAAAGGAGGTGCTGTAAAAACAAGCACCCCCCTACTTAAAAGAAAGACTCAGCGGATCAACTTCATCCAAGTTGTCCAAAACGATCATTCCATCTGACTGAATAAGACGAACCTGCAGAATAGACCCATCTGCTAATTCAATTCTTCGGCCTTTTTTTATTGATTTTGCTACGATGACCCCCAGCCGTTCTGATCTTATTTTTTTATCAACCTCTGTCTTGGCGATTTCATCAATCCTTCCATAGTGAAGGCCGACAGCATAATCCAGTCTTTGCGTTCTTAATTTGTTCATAGTGTTGCTCTGTCTTCTACTATTCGCCATGAGAAACCTCCAAAACAATGGTTAAGAAAAACTTTTCAAATCTAGGCACCATATTAACATAAGTGCTAGGTTTAAAAAAGCGACCCCAAAAACGGGTCGCTTTTTAAAAGCTTCGATAGGCTGTTGTTTTTCAGCACCTATCTTTATCAGAATAAATGCCATCTTCGGGAGAAACAATCTCTCCATTGACTTCCGTCGCAAACCCATTAAGAAGCATTTGAATATCCCAATGATCTAAACTTTGTAGATTTATCTCTCTAGGACCTCTGGCCCTGATGAAATAATCTATCCCGCTCAAAGATTGTTTTAACAACTCAACAATGATTGGAGAAGGAATACGATTATTGCATGAAATATCTTGGAAAAACTCTTCAACAGTTGTTCCTGACGGTATGTCAAAAGATAAGTACATCATAGCAAGACTCCTCTTTTTCCAAAGATTATTAAATTCTACAAACCTAAAGTAAGTCTATTTATTTAAAGTTGTTTGTCAATCAATTTCATTGTTTTTCTAAGTTTTCTAATCTATACTTCTCTCATATGGAAGAAATTGAATACCCAATTCGCATAAACCGTTACCTTTTTTTAAAAGGTCATTGTAGCCGAAGAGAAGCTGATAGACTAATAGAAAAGAAGCAAATAAGAATAAACGGCAAAATGGCTCTAATAGGCCAAAAGGTAGAAAAAGGTGATAAGGTAGAGATAAGCAAAGAGGTAGAGAAAATAGCCCAAAATAGGGTCTATTTAGCGTTTAACAAGCCCAGAGGCATTGTTACTCATGACCCTGTAGAGGGGCAAACTAGTATCTCAGATATCTTGTGCAAAGAATGTACAAAATTAAGTGCAGTTCGAGGAGGTGAGGAAAATTTTTCTGAACCTTATAAACATAAGGTGAAGGAAAATTTTCAGAAACCGACGAAGAAATGTGCTAATTTTGTGCATTCTGTTTTCCCTATGGGAAGACTGGATAAGGAATCCGAAGGTCTCATAATTCTTACAAACGACGGGAGGATTACCAATGCTTTGTTAAGTCCTGACCACGAACACGAAAAAGAATATATTGTTGAAGTTAATCACCGAATTGATTTAAACTTTATTAGAGCAATGGAAAATGGAGTAAATATTGGAGGTTACAGAACCAAACCGTCACAAATAAAAAAGACTGAACCAAAAAAATTTAACATCATTCTTACCGAAGGAAAAAAACACCAGATACGAAGAATGTGTTCAGCCCTAAACCAAGAGGTCGAAGGTTTGAAGAGAATTCGAATTATGAATATAAAATTAGGAAAAATAAAGTCGGGTCAATACAAAGATATAGTTGGGACTGAATTAGAAGAATTTTTAAGTGCACTGAAGATTAGATAGGAGAATCAAGAATTATGAATCACGAAAAAAGTTTTGCCAAAGGCAAAACTTTTTTCGTCAATTATCCCCTCTATTCGATACTCCATCCCCTATATTTTTTAAATACCAAAGTCTTTTATTGAGTATAAATCATCATCGTTGCTGGTATCTTCTGTTTCTGTTTCTTCCTCAGAATTTATTCTGATGGGCTCTATTTCCACTTCCATCTCAGAATCAACGATTCTATTATTTTCTATATTTTGTTCAAAATTATTATTTAAGGTATCAGAATTTGGATCGTTATTTTCTCCACCCACAAATCCTGTTGGAATTATTTTTACAACATCATTATCAAATTCTGGGTTGGATTCAAGTTCAGGTTCAGGTTCAGGTTCAGGTTCAGGTTCAGGTTCAGGTTCAGGTTCAGGTTCAGGTTCAGGTTCATTGAACGTTTCTACCTGGTCTTCTATCTCTGAGAAGCTATCATCCAAAGGCTTAATCTCAGAATTATCTTTTTGGGGAACATCTGTGATGATATTATTATTGTTTATATAATTATCCAACATATCACCAGAACTCTTCTTCTGGTTAGAGTGCAATAACTCAATAATCTTTTTCAAATCATCATTAGAAAAGAAATCGATTAAAAGCTTTCCTCCTACTTCTTTTCTTTCAATATGAACTCTTGTGCCCAAAGATTCGGCCAATTGCCCTTCTAGGTCCATTAATTCTGGGTCATGAGCATATTCCCTTTTTCTAACCTTGTCATAAGCAATTTTTCTAGCGATGGCTTCTGCATCTCTAACGGTAAGTTTTTTGTAAACTATTTCCTTAAACAAAGTATTTTGTTCTTCGGGCCTATCTCGCAACATTAAGATTGGGCGAGCATGACCTTCAGAAATTTGCCCAACGGAAATAGCCCTGATAATCTCTTCTGGCAAAGTTAACAACCTCAAGCTGTTGGTAACATACTCACGGCTCTTTCCTACCTTTTTAGCAATTTCGTTATGCTTAAAATTAAATTCATCTACCAATCTTTGAAAAGCCGTAGCTCTGTCAATTGGGTTTAAGTCTTCTCTTTGAAGATTCTCGATAATAGCTAGTTCCAACTTAACTCCATTACTTTCTTCTGTAGTTCTAATAATAACTGGGACTTGGCTTAGCCCTGCTATTTTTGAGGCTCTGAGACGCCTTTCTCCTGCAATAAGTTCATATTCTGATAATAATCCCCCGTCTTCTTTTTGTATCTCATGCCGTGTAACAACAAGTGGTTGCAAAACACCGTACTGGCGGATTGATTCAGCTAGATAGTTTAATTTTTCACTACTGAACTCTTTTCTTGGT
Source organism: Candidatus Campbellbacteria bacterium RIFOXYC2_FULL_35_25 (assembly GCA_001774495.1). GTDB lineage: Bacteria > Patescibacteriota > Minisyncoccia > Phycocordibacterales > UBA12079 > UBA12079. Next base: position 10,019 of record MFAE01000013.1, read on the forward strand.
TGATAAGGGTTTGGTTTTATTTTATCTACTTCTATCCAGAAGATTGAGTCGTTTTGAAATTTAGACATGAAATTTAGTAGTAAGTATTAAGTACTAAGTAATAAGTTTAAAAAATTGAATTTAAAAATTAATTCTTACTAATTTTAACATAAAAAGATGTAAGCTCAAAAATTTGAGGTGGAGAAAAAAATTATTTAAATTTAGGGGAAGATTTTAGTTTTTTAATAAACAAACTTATCAACCATCCCAAAGTATAAAAAATTAAACTATTTAAAACCACTAAAACTAGATAAATGATAATCGAGTCGCCAATGACCCCCTCTAGGAGAAATACCCATGGCATAATAGGAAAAACTAAAATTAACCCACAAAACATTCCGCTACAAGTGTTACTTAATACCCAAAAAATTATTGTCGCTATTAAATACAATGATACAAAAAATATACCAATTTTTGATTTTTTCATATGTGCCGGAGGGGAGACTTGAACTCCCATCCCTTGCGAGACACGATTTTGAGTCGTGCGCGTATACCAATTCCGCCACTCCGGCAATCTATTCTATTTTTAAGTTTACTGCTTAAACGATGACGGCGCGTATTCCTCCTATTTCCTATCTCGCTTCGCTCGATAACGGAAATTTCTTCGCTATGCTCAGAATCAGATTAAAAACAAAGCAGTTTGTTTTTAATCCAATTCCACCACTCCGGCAATGTTAAAACTTATACCATAATAGCCAAATTACTCACAAAAATCAATTGGCAAGAAAGTGATTCCCTCCCAGGCTAGATAAAAATAAAACACCCAATATTTAAATGGGTGCTTTATTTTTGTTGGAGCCAGCAGAGGGAAACCTTCTCCTTCGTCATTCGCTGATTCCGCTTCGCTACATATCGCTCATTCCTCATCCGAAGCCGCGGCACTAAAAAATACAAAGCAGTTTGTATTTTTTAGTGTCCGTTCGATTCCCTCCCAGGCTAGATAAAAATAAAACACCCAATATTTAAATGGGTGCTTTATTTTTGTTGGAGCCAGCAGAGGGAATCGAACCCACGACCTATAGTTTACAAAACTATTGCTCTACCAACTGAGCTATGCTGGCGTATCTATGATATAAGCTTACTTATTATATTGTAAAAATTTACATGTGCAATAGTTTTTAAAACTATTACTCTCCCTCCTATCGCCTGTTCGCCCTCCGGGACTCACTTCGGCGATTTTCTACCTTTGGCAGAAACCGGATAAAAAGCTTAAACGCTTTTTATCCGACTGAGCTATGCTGGCATATTTATAGTATAAGCTTACTTATTATATTGTAAAAATTTATATATGCAATAGTTTTTAAAACTATTGCTCTTCCGCCTCTCTCGCCCTTCTAGGGGCTCGTTCGGATTCGAAACAAAGTAATTTGTTTCGAATCCGACTGAGCTATGCTAGCGTATTTAAAATTAAAATGATTATATATTATTTTAAGAAAAAAACAAACTAATTCTGATTCTTTTTCTTTTCGTCTGAGATAGTCTTCAGGAAAAGAGAGACGGAACCTTTGTTTCTGTCTATATCTTTAACATTATGAAGCTTTAATACCTTAACCAATTTAGCAACGGCAATATTTTTAAATCTCAGAGATAAACGAACTGAAGACACAAATAACAAAAACAAAATATGAGGAACGTCAGCCACTTTCTTTAAAGTACTCTCCAAAAGTCCTTCAGCAGAGATAATCTGTTTTTTTATAAAAGAATCGCTTTTATGCAAAGCTGATTCGGATAATAATATTTTCCCCGTATTCATTTCCCAAACCTTCCAAGAGAAAAATATGGCCAGTCCTGTAAGGGAGAATAGGAATGATATCGATAACATCATATAGCCCTATTATACAATAATTAGCAAAAATAGTTAAGCCTAATCTAGCGCGAAATTCCCTCCCCAGAATATAGGTATAAAAAAGGGCAGATGGAGCGTAAACGCAACCACCTGCCCTGTCGATCATCAGATTAGAAGGACCATTTCAGCCCTAATCGGACGCTACTTGAACCACCTCCTTCAAAATTTGTATCTTGTGCCACACGCGAGAAAACCGTGACGGTATCGCTGATTTTGTAGTAAACCACAGGACCAACGAGTGCCCAGTTGTCATTGGAATCCCACCAATGGTCATAGATCACATCAAAAGCAACGGACACCTTTTCGGTCAGAGGGTAGCTCGCTTCAACGAAACCGTCGAAGAAGTCATTCCCTTCACCAGCGATAGAAACATACAGACGCGGGTCAAAAAAGATACTGACTTTCCCAAGGGACGTGGCATACCAAATCCCGGCATGGACATAGTCAGATCCATTGCTGTCGAGGGAAAGCCCTCCAATCAAGCTGAGACCTCCACCGATCGACTTGGTCAGGTAAGGTTTTACCTTTGTATACTCCTTTACTGGACAAAGAGTGGTATCCACTCCCATTCCGAACTTCTCCGAAGAGAGGTAAGTATTGATGTCATGGGACTCAAAACTGTCCCCGCCTTCAGGATGAATGGAATTCATCTTATACGTAATACTACCCCCAGCCAAACAAAGCTGAGCGGAAAAACAAAGGCCAACGACAAGCAAAACAGCAGTTTTTTTGAACATGTTCCTTCTCCTTTTTTGTCGGAGAAGACTCCGACAATTTATTTGCTGAGTGAGTAAACACAAATGCAAACAAACTACCACTAAGAGGAACATGGTCAATTCTCAAGAAAACTTCCTGCGAGAGGAAGACTCTCAAGAAAAATTCAACTGCCTGACAAAAGCGGGCAGCCATTTCCCCAGAAAAATTATCCCAGCAAGCAATCTCTTTGGGAATTTCTAGGTTAATGTGTTGTTTTGCCGATCCCTCGTCCTCAGATGAAAATCCAACCGAAAACGAAGAAGAAATCTCTGGACCAGCTCTGGTTACGCGAGTTTCATCAGACCCTGCTTGTGCCAAGGGCACAAAACAATGAAGGACAATCGTGAAAACCAAAGCGGTAGCAAATGAACGCTGAAAGAAACAAATATTTGCTGACCGGAAACTACCAATCCATTGCCAGAAGTTTTTGCTCCCAGCAACTTTAATGATGGTTTCCTTTTCCTGGAAAGTTAAACGCCTAAACGTTTTTCCTATCCGCCGAAGTTCTGCCTCCACCAAGATTTCTTTTACCACATTGTGTGGATACTTGTTCAGAAAAAATGGCCAAAGAAGAATTGCGAGGAAAAATTTTGCTTTGTCAGCAAGAATTGTTTCCAAGATCCCCTTTCTGTTCGCCATTCTAACCACAAACAACAAGGCTACCAGAAAAATCCCCCTGAAATAGCACCTAGATGCCCAGCCAACGATAATAGAGACTTTTTCTTCCCCGCTCATATCGTCAACCTGAGTCCGAAACTCTTCACCAGAAGCCCCTCCAGACTTCATCCATTCAGAAAACTTTTGAGATTCTTTGGATATTTGATCATAACTGTAAGGACGACCTTTTCCAACATTCCTTCTCATTAAGTCTTGTAGCTCTGTGAAATTAATCCGAAAAAATGGGGGCTCATATTGATACCCCCGTCCGATTTCATACTTCTTTTCTTCAATTGTTTTGAAGTCCTCGAAATACTCTTTCGGCCCGTAAGCCTCGCCCTTAGACTTGGCTTTAGCGATTATCTCTCTTGCAAGAGAATGTAGCACTGGGTCCATTTTTTGCTCAATTTCAACATTTCGTGCTGGCCGGTTCTTTTCTGCTTCGTAACCTTTCTTGATGACAAAACTGAATTGAGCTGCCCAAACAACAATCAAAATCCATATCCCTGACTTAAGAAGCCAGGAATAGTCGCAGAAAAAACTTTCAAGCTTTTTCATCTCTTCCTCCTCCTTAGTTAGGATTAAATCTTTTTGTCAAAAAACATGACTACCTCTTGAAATATTAGCATGTTTTAACGAAAAAGTCAAGGGTATTCCCCTTGGCTTTCTTGGTCTTTTATATAAATTTGCTCCAGACAATGATTAGATTGAGAAACGTACAAATCTTGCAACTTCTGTTTTTTCTCCGAATTTCTGGATAGCTCCTTCAACCAAATCTTTAATAGTCTTTTCTGAGTCCTTGATAAAAGATTGTTCGAGAAGAATTTTTTCTTTAAAATAAGCTTCTAACTTACCAGCCAAAATCTTTTCTTTCATTTCTTCTGGTTTACCTTCTACCTCTTTTTGGAAAACTTCCATAGCTTTTATTTTGTCTTCTTCCTTAATCTCTTCTTTACTTAAGAAAGTAGGGCTAGTAGCAGCTACTTGCATAGCAATATCATAAGCTAGTTTTTGAAATTCTTCATTTTTTGCAACGAAATCAGTTTCGCACAATAATTCAATCATAGCTCCCACTTTTCCACCATTGTGAATATATGTCGCAACAGTTCCAGAATTTAGTTCTCTGTGAGCTTTCTTGGCAGCGATGTCTCCTCCTTTTTTACTTAAAACAACAATTGCTTTCTCAATATCACCCCCAGCCTCTTCAAGAGCACTTTTACATTGCCCAATAGATATACCTGTTCTGTTTCTTAATTCTTTTATTTGTTCTGTTGTTATCATATTTTTAAGTTTGCAGCTATCAGCAATAAGCTGTTAGCTTTTTAATTAATGATTTTTAAAATTTATTTTTCTACTTGTTTAGTTTTGATAGCTTCAGTAGTTTCTTTTTTAGGCATCATTTTTTTTCCTTCCTCATAAGCAGCAACGATTTCATCTACAAAAAACTGTATGCTTATTCTAGATGAATCATTAGCAAGTACAGGATAATTAATATCATTAATATCACAATCGGAACTCGCCAAAGCAATGATAGGAATTTTTTTCACTAGAGCCTCTTTTATAGCAATCATTTCCTTTTTAGGATCAATAACAAACAAAGCGGCTGGCAATTTTTCAAGAGGAGTCAAACCAGAAAACTTTCTTCCTAGCTTTTCTATTTCTCTATCAAGTAACAATCTTTCTTTTTTTGTATATTTACCTAAAAGCCCTTTTTCTTTATCATCTTCTAATTTTTGGAATCTATCTATTCTTTTTTTAACTTCGGTAAAGTTAGTTACTGTTCCACCAATCCATCGTCCAGCTACATAGGGAGCATTTATAGAAGAAGCTCCTGCACTTAGTATTTTTTGTGCCTCAGTTTTGCTAGCCACAAAAAGAACCTGTTTATTTTCAGAGGCTAATAACTTTACAAAATTCTTTGCTTTCTCTAATAAAACACTAGTCTTTTCTAAATCAAAAATTTCAACCCCGTTTTTTACGCCAAAAATAAAGGATTTAACGGAAGGATGCCTTCTTGTTTTAGAATAACCAAAATGAGCACCTGCTTTAAACATTTGCTCAATTGTCTTTTCTGAACCTTTTATATCAATTGTCTTTTCCATATACCCAAGAATACTACCAAATTATCTAATTTTATGCAACATAAAGGCGGGTCTTTCGGCCCGCCCTTTGATACTTCTTTATCTTTATATCTGATTTTTTAACTCCTTAATACGATCGGGTACTTGTTCGTAAGACATTTCTTCTGGAACTTTATGGGTTTCAACAACCTCAATCGCATGAGGAGAAGATTCCTTTGGATCTTCTCGAAACCAAACAAAAAAACCAGTACTGTCCCTTTGAATAATTGCGTACATTTGCATCTCATCCCTCCATTTCTTCTACCTTTGGGTAAAGTTACACGATGGTTCATTCCTAATTTCAAGATACATTATCTCTCACACAGAGTCAAGCCACTCTATAAAAATTAAACCTCTTTAAACTCATCAACGATTACTTGTAAACCCCCGCCCAAAACACTGTATATATTTGACCAAGATTTTTTTATTCGATGATCGGTGATTCTGTCCTGAGGAAAGTTATATGTTCTAATTTTTTCAGACCGATCTCCTGTCCCAATCAAGTTACTTCTTTCCGCTGACTTTTCGGCAAGATCTTCTTCTTCTTTTCTCTGTTCGAGTTTGGCAATTAAAATACCCATTGCTTTCTCCCTATTTTTTAACTGGCTTCTTTCCGAAGTACACCTAGTATCAATACCTGTTGGTTTGTGAATAAGGCGAACCGCCGTTTCTACTTTGTTTACATTTTGGCCTCCAGCACCACCCGAACGGGAAAGTTCCATTTCTATATCAGAGGGATCAATAACTAATTTGCTTTTCTTTCTTATAGGCAAAACGACCACGGAAACAGTGGAGGTATGTATCCTTCCCATTTTTTCAGTCACAGGAGTTCTCTGAACCCTATGAACGCCATTCTCGAATCTCAAATCTTTATAGACATCTAATCCTTTTATCTCAAAAACGGCTTCTTTAAAACCACCGACAGAACTCAATGATTCACTGATTCTACTCCACCTCCAATCTCTAAGCTCGGCATATTTTTCATACATTTCAGCCAATTGCCCAGCAAAAAGAGAGGCTTCATCACCACCAGCTCCAGCTCTTATTTCCATAATGATTTCGTTTGGAAATCTCTCTTCTTCTACCTCCGAAACCAAAATAGACTCCATTTGCTCTAAAATGGCTTGCTTTTGTAGTTGAATATTTTTCAGTTCTTCCTCGGCCAATTCTTTCATAGAGACATCATTTTTTACCATCTCTTCGATGTTTTTTTCTTCTCTCTCTAGCCTTTCATATTCGCCAGCCAAGAAATTCGTTTTTTGATTTTCTTTAAATTTGTCTAAATCCATAGGAAACAGTATAAACCCGCACACCTTTTATTGCAAAACAAAAAAACAACAGCCCGCATGCGGGCTGTTGTTTTTTTGTTTTTATTCTTCAGTTGCTTCTGTCTTTTTTGCTTTTTTTACTTTTGGTTTCTCAGTCTTAGCGGCCATTCTCTTCTTGAATTTATCAACTCTTCCTGCGGTATCCATAACCTTTTCGTTTCCTGTGTAAAATGGGTGACAATCACCACAAATTTCCACCTCAACCTTTTCTTGAGTAGAACCAATTTTAAATTTGTTACCACAAGCACATGTAACATCTGCTTCTGCAAAATATTTAGGGTGTATATCTTTTTTCATACCCAGTATTTATAGCATAAAGACAGTTTATGTGCAAATAAACAAACCATTTTAGCTAATTCTTTAGAGAAAAACAAAGGTAAATACTAATTCTTAATTATCTCCTAAATTATTATAAATTAAGCGTATCTATATCCTTCTGGAAAGCCTGTGCTCTTTCAGCTACTTTATACCCGTAACTCCATTTTGATGTCATATGTTGAGCTAACCTAGAACCGCTTGAGCTAAGCCCAGAATAATATTTCGCAGCGGAACAACTCCAAATTTCAAATTGATTATCAAAACCACCTGGACCTGAACATTTAAACCGTGCGTCACTCAAATACAAAGCAGTACCAGTAAAGGCATCCAAATTAATAAAAGGCGAAGGTGTCCTTATCCCTAAAACTTTTGCCACTCTTTTTTTGTAACCAAGCTCAGCCTCAACATCCCACCATGTACTTGGCATAAACTGAGAAGGACCCATCGCTCCTCCGTAAGCTCCATCCGAGTAAATTGGGCAAGATACTGGAGTTGTATCGGGATTCATGTTTAGCTCTTCCATAATTGCTAAGAATGAAGGTTTTTGTGTGTTACTCATAACGGTTCCACTTTTATTTCTAGTAACCGGTTGGTTGTAAGTACACTTTCCTAGGTTGCTCCCGATAACTCCGTCAACAGCTGATTCCTGGGTTAAGACAGCCAAAACAAGAGCGGCTTCTACTCCAATCCTTCCTTCATAGGGCTGAATTAATTTTAAAGCCTCTTCAAAACGAAGCTCTGTTCCCCCGACTGTTCGAAACATTCTATTCCTAATTTCGTTCTTGATTTTCTCCTTCTCAGCAATAATCTGTTGGTATTCTTTTTCTTGATTTCTGTTTAAGCCAAGCAAGACTTCGTTTTCTGCTTTGTAATTTTCTGTATTCCTTTTCTCTTGTTCCTTGGCTACTTTCAATGCTTGTTCTTTTGATTGCTGCTCTTCCAAAATATCTTTCGCGGTCTGAGTTTCTTCCTTTATCTGTTTAATAGCTTCTAAATTATTTTTTAAATCTTTTTTAAGTATGGAAAAATTATCAACATCTATGAAAAAATCTGACAGACTTTGCCCTGACAAAATAGCTTCAACTGATGAAAAAGAATCTATTTCATTAGTTCTTCTGATTAATTCTGATATAGACAAGGTAGTTTTTTCAAATCTCTTGTTCAAATCAGCGATTATCTCTACCTTTGAGGTTATGTCCCCATTCAGTTGGTATATTTTTATATCCTTGGCCCGGATATCTGCTTGTGTCTTACTTATTTTTGTTCTTAAAATATCAATGTCTCTCTCGATCGTTACAGATTCTCTTTGCTTACTCTGTAACATCTTTTCCTGTTCTGCAATTTCTTCCTCGCACTTCTTTAAGGCACTCGCCAGTTCGCTGTCGGTTTTATTATCTAAATCAATACTACAAGTGACCTCTGATTTTGCAATAAAGGGAAATATAAAAAACATCAACAGAATAGATACCGCCACAAGGCCCCAGATATTTTTCGTTCTTTCCATATCAATAGATTATAACTTTTTTAATGTTCTTACTCAACAAAACAAAAATCCACAGTATTTAACTACTGTGGATTTTTGTTTTAATTTTTAGATTACTTAATTATTTCTTTTCTCCTTCCTTTTCGCCGTCACCTTCTTCTTTCTTACCCTTCTTTTCTATCTGAACGTCAGCCACATCAGCTACCTCAACTTCCTCTTCTTCTTTTGCTTGGGAAACAGACACAACGACTTCTTCGGGATCACCAAGCGCCTTTACTCCTTTAGGTAATTTCAAATCAGCGATTGTAATATGGCTATCAAGCTCTGCAAGTGAAGAAATATCTACCTCTATATGTTGAGGGAGATCTTTCGGCATAACCTCTATCTCTAATTCATGCAAAACCTTAATCAAGATTCCACCAAGAGTTTTAACAGCTGAGGATTCTCCAATAAATTCTAGAGGCACCCCAACTTCCATAGCTTTTCCTCTTTCGATTACGTAAAAATCAACATGACGAACTTGGTTTGTTATAGGATTAATGTCTAAATCATGGATAAGAACTTCTTTATCCTCGCCTACTCCAGACAAAGTAATAATTGCTGAGGAACCAGCTTTTTTCCAAACCTTTTTAAATTCAACATAGGACATATATATAGAGGTAGTTTCTACTCCCTTACCATAAAAAACAGCCAAGGTATTATCCTCTTTTCTTAATTTATCTAAATCAGTCTTATTATCTCTCTTTTTTATTTGAAGTGTTAACATATACCAAGATATTATATATATAAAAACGTAAAATGCAACTAGTCGTTAAAACAAACCAGGCTTTTACCTCCTTAAATTTATTTACTACTAAACAATTCTAGTCTCTTTTTTACCACCTCAGAAATCGCCTTAACCGATAGTTCCATTCTTTTGTAAGGAGCAATTTCTTCTGGGTTATCTTTTATAGATTGTTCTGTGGCATTTTTGTAAGCTAATCTTATCTCTGTATTTATGTGAACAATTGAAACCCCGCTTTTAATGGCCGAAACAAAATCTTCATCTGAAATCCCAGAACCACCATGCAAAACAATCGGAATCTTTATGGCTTCTTTTATTTTGCCAATTCTTTCGATATCTAAGTTTGGGTTTTTGGCCCCTTTGAGCATCCCGTGGATATTCCCCACTGCTGGAGTAAACAAATCAACACCAGTCTCTGCAACAAATCTTTTAGCATCTTCTGGGCTAGTCATCATCTCTCCAAGAGCCACCCCCTCAGGGATCTCATCTAACATTTTAGACGAACCTCCTATGTAACCAAGTTCCCCTTCTACCAAAATATCAGGGTTAACACTTTTTGCATATTCAACGCATTTTTTCGCAGTTTCTATATTTTCTTCAAGAGATAATTGCCCACCATCAAAAATGACAGCGTCAAAACCTGCATCAACAGCTTCTTTTAGGCTTTCAAAAGATTTGCAGTGGTCGGCATTTGAAAAAATAGGATAATCAAATTCTTCTCTCAAACTTTTAACTAAAACGGCTACCTGTTTTGTGCCAACAAATTTTCTCTCTCCTTCCGAGGCACCAATGATTACCGGTAAATTTAATTCTCTAGCTGCATTAAAAATACCCCAAAGACCTTCTATATTTGAGATATTAAAATGGCCAACTGCTATTTTATTTTCTTCTGCTTCTTCTATAATTTGTTTTAAGTTTTTCATCCCTGTATTTTACCATAAAAAATCATGATGGATTATCCCCGAAATGCTTCCTCCTAGGAATCCTCTCTGTTATAATTAATCATTATGGAAAATACAAATTTAGATTTCGTTGCTATAGGCGACATTGTTATAGATAATTTTATAGAATTAATACAAGCTCAAGTTCATGAAGGAGACGGGCGACAAAAACTTTGCATGAATTTTGCTGACAAAATTCCCTACAGAAACTCAACGGAAATTACAGCCGTTGGAAATAGCCCTAATGCTGCTGTTTCCGCTGCTCGTTTGGGTCTAAAAACAGCCCTAATAACAGATATAGGAAATGATAGTAACGGCCAAAGGTGTTTAGACTCTCTTAAGGAGGATGGGGTAATTACAGATTTTATAACTGCTCATGACAACCAAAAAACAAATTATCACTATGTGCTTCTTTATAAGGCGGACAGAACTATTCTGGTAAAACATGCCGAGTTTAACTACAAATTCCCTGACATCGGAAAACCAAAATGGATTTACCTTAGCTCTCTTGCCGAAAATTCACTTCCTTACCAAATAGAAGTGGCTAAATATTCAAAAGCTAACCCCGAAGTAAAAATGGCATTTCAGCCAGGAACTTTCCAGATAGAGCTAGGGTACGAAAAAATGAAAGAAATTTATGAAGCCTCAGAACTATTCTTTTGTAATATGGAAGAAGCTGAAAGAATTTTAAAGCCGTTGGGGAAAGAAGCGGAGAGTGTAGATATAAAAGATTTATTGAAAATGATGCGTGAACTTGGTCCTAATATCATTGTTATAACAGATGGTCCTAACGGAGCTTACACCTACGACGGAACCGATATCTGGCATATGCCAATGTACCCAGATTCACAAGAGCCTTTTGACAGAACTGGGGCGGGAGATTCTTTTTCATCAACGCTAACATCCGCTTTAGCAGCAGGAAAAACAATTGACGAAGCTTTGATGTGGGCTCCGATAAATTCCATGTCTGTTGTCCAATATCTAGGAGCACAAAAAGGATTGCTTACCCGTGAAAAATTGGAAGAATTTTTAGCTAATGCTCCGGAAGACTACAAACCAAAAAAATTAAGCTAGCAGCCGACAGCTTACAGCTAACAGCAAAAACAACGAACGGCTCCGCCGTTCGTTGTTTTAGTTTATTTGTTCTTCTGTCTCTCTGTTTTTTTGTTTTAACTTAAAAACTTGTTTAATTTTTAAATTTTTTATTTCAAAAGATTTTTAATAACCTTTTTTATAGAGCCTTGATCCAAGCCATAATACTTAATAAGTTCTTCTGGTTTCCCAGATTGGCCAAACTCATCTTTTATTCCTAAAAATTCTATTTTGATTGGATGTTTTTGAGCCAATAATTCAGCGACAGCAGAGCCCATCCCTCCTGCGATTTGATGTTCTTCAACCGTCACGATACATTTTACTTCTTTAGCTAACTGCACAATACTTTTTTCATCCAATGGTTTTATCGTAGCTAAGTTCAAAACTTTTACTCCTATTCCTTCTTTGTCTAATTCTTTTACTACCATTAAAGCATTATAAAGAACTGATCCCGTTGCAATAATTCCTATTTCTGCATGATTCTTTGGTTCATAAAATATTTGTGCCTTTCCAACTTTAAAAGGAGTTTCTTCTGTTGTTATAACAGGAGTATTATTTCTAGCCAAACGAATATAAACGGGTCCTTTGATTTTTGTGGCCTCGAGAACCGCCTTTTTAGCCTCAAAAAAATCACAAGGAGACAAGACTGTCATTCTTGGGATTACTCTTGTAATGGCAATATCCTCGATGGCTTGGTGTGTTCCTCCGTCAGGACCAACAGAAACTCCCGCATGAGCTCCAATAATTTTTACATTGCTATTGTTATAACAAATAGTTGTCCTTATTTGTTCCCAATTTCTTCCTGGAGAAAACATCGCATAGGAAGAAATAAAAGGAATTTTACCCATAGCTGACATACCAGAAGCAACACTGGCCATATTTTGTTCAGCCACACCGACTTGCACAAATCTTTCTGGGAACGCATCTGCAAAAAGATGAGTGTAGGTAGAATGAGTTAAATCAGCACACAAAGCCACAACATTTTTATTTTTTCCTCCCACTTCTAACAACCCTTCCCCATAACCCTGACGAGTAGATTTTTGTTCAATATTTTTATTATATAAATTTTTGTTTAAATCCATTTTAACTTTTTTTGAATCACTCATAAATTTTTAAATATGTTACTAAGAATTTTCAAAATTAGATGAAGTTCGAGGAAGTTTTACTAAAATAATTTGAGACGTATTGTACATACGGTGAAAATTATTTTAGTAAAACTGACGAAGAAATTCGCTAATTTTGGAAATTTTTCCTTAATTCTTTAATTGCTTTCTCTCCCTCTTCTTTTGTTGGGGGCTTTCCATGCCATTCATATTTTCCTTCAAATTCTTTCACCCCTTTTCCTGGAATTGTATAAGCAATTATTACAACTGGTTTTTCCGTAATCGCTTTGGCTTCTTCAATAGCATTATTTATACTTTCAAAATTATGCCCGTCTATCTCAATAACATGCCAATTGAAAGATTGAAACTTTTCATCCAATGGTTCAAGAGGCATAATATCCTCAGTTGTCCCCTCAATTTGAATATTGTTTCTATCAATAATTGCGGTTAGATTTGTTAATTTTTCTTTACCAGCCAACATTACCGCTTCCCATGTTTGTCCCTCTTGAAGTTCCCCATCACTCATTAAACAATAAAAAAATTTGTCAGAATTTTTATTATTCATTCTTTCCGCTATTGCCATACCAACCGCCTGTGAAAGGCCTGAACCCAAAGGACCCGAGCTTGTTTCTAGCCCTTTTAACCATTCTCGGTGAGGATGTCCTTGCAATGGCGAGCCAAATTTTCGTAATTTTTTTAAATCAGACTTTGGAAAGTATCCCGCATGTGCCATAGTCGCGTAAAGCACAGGACAAATATGACCATTGGATAAAATTAACCTATCCCTATCTTTCCAATCAGGATTTTTGGGGTCATGGACAAGATTATGAAAGTATAAGGCGGTAAAAATATCAGCCATTCCTAATGGCCCTGCTGTATGACCAGAACCGGCCTCGACTAAAGACTCAATAATAGAAATGCGAATGTCTTTCGCTTTTTTTGTTAGTTCTTTTATTTTTTTATCATCCAAATTCACAATAGTTTTTAGTTTATAGTCTATAGTTTATAGAATTTAATTTATCTTTCTAATAATAACTGTCAACATTTTTTGGATTTCTAACAAAAGAGAAGAAATTTCTTTAAACTCAATATTTAAGTAAATTCTCTGTGCAATTATAATTTGTGTCTCTAATTCAGCAGCGGAACCACTTGCAATTCTAAGAAATTGTGCAAAATCTTTATTAGTTTTTCTTTTAGAGCCTTCGGCTATATTTGAAGGTATAGAAACGGCGCATCTTCTCATTTGGCTAATCAAACCAAATTTCTCGCTTTCATTAAAGTTTTCAGTAACATTGTATATATTAACAGATAATTCGATAGATTTCTGCCAAACAATTGAATCTTTGAATGATTTTGATATACTCATATTTATCTATAAACTACAAACTATCGACTATCGACGATCAACTACCCAATAGTTCTTTAAATTGTTCAATTGTTTTTTTAATATTATCACTTTTTAGGATTGCTGATCCCGAAACTAATCTCGTGGCTCCCGCTTCTATCAAAGCTGGTGCATTTTTTAAGTCTACACCACCATCAACGCTTATTATAATTTCAGATTTTCTCTTTTTTAATTCTTTTATTTTATCAATGACTTTTTCACTAAATTCTTGTCCTTGAAAACCGATTTTCTCAATCCCCATCAACTGAACAAAATCAACTTTTTCTAACAAGTGGTCATATAACTCAAAAGGGGTTTCAATATTAAAAGCAATTCCAACTTCAACTTTATTTTTTAAACTCTCAATAATTTCTTCCAATTTTTTTGAAGACTCAACGTGAACAATAATTCTCTTCGCACCAATATCAATCAAATCCTGTAAGCATCCTTCTGGGTTTGAAACCATCAAATCAAACTCAAAATTAATTTCATCCATAAAAGATGGTTCCATATGGACTCCACATGACCAAGCGTCATCATTAAAAGGCCAACTTTTTGAAGGAACAAAAATCCCATCAGTAACGTCTATTTGAACAGCAGGAACTAAACCCTTAAACAAAAAAAGTTTTGCTTTTAAATCTTCGAAACTTTGAGGAATAATTGCTGGGATAATTTCCATAATGTTCTAGTTTAAATCTTCTATTTTTTTTATTCGGCGGATGTGTCTTTCGTCCCTAGAAAAGGGTGTGTTGAGCCATATTTTTACGGCTTCTTTAGCCTTTTCTTCTGACAAAAAACGTGCTCCCAAAGATAAAATATTTGTATTATTGTGCTGACGTGACAATCTTATAATATCCGAATTACCACCATAATAAACAGCTGCTCTTACATTCTTGAAACGATTTGCGGTAATTGCTTCGCCTTGTCCCGAAGCACCAAGAATAATTCCTTCGGCATTTTCAGGGTCTTCTGAAACTTCCCTTGCAACGGAAGAAATAAAATCAGGGTAGTCATCTCCTTCATCATAACCGAAAGCCCCTTTATCAGAAACTTCATAATCTAGCCCAACCAAAAAATCAATCAAAGCGTTTTTTAATTCGAAACCAGCGTGATCGGAGCCTATATATACTTTTACTTTGTTATTAATCATTTTATTTTTTATTCCTGTCAAAAGCGTCTCCACCCCTAACGAAAGAAATTAATAATTAAAAATTTTACAACGACTCTCCTGCTTTTATAGCGTGCCTAATTAAAGTGTTAGTGTAACCCATTTCATTATCATACCATGCCAAGACCTTGACTAAATTTCCTCCAACTACTCGAGTAAAGTTCAAATCAGCAATGGAAGCAAAACGACTACCAATAATGTCAGAAGAAACAATTGGTTCCTTTGTAACAGAAAAAACTCCTGCCCAATTTGGGTCTTGGCTAGCTTTTTCTAAGATGTCATTTATTTCTTCCGCACTAGTATTTCTTTTAGCGATAAAGGTTATATCTAAGAGCGAGCCAGAAATCACGGGGACACGCACAGCAATACCATCAAAAGAACCTTCCAACTCTTTAATAACCTTTGTGGTGGCAATAGCAGCTCCTGTTGTGGAAGGAATAATATTTTGAGCACCAGCTCTTCCTTTTCTAAAATCTTTTTCATCAGTAACATCAACTATTTTTTGTGTTGCAGTATAACCGTGAACTGTGTTTAACATTGCCTTTTCAATCCCAACCGCCTTGCTAAGAATATTTAAAACAGGACTTCCTGCATTTGTTGTACATGATGCATTTGAACTGATTTTACAAGTTTTTAATTCCTCCTCATTAATCCCCATCAAAACAGTAGCGCCTTCTACTCCATAATTGGGAGCATCACTCTTATGAGAATCTTTCACGGGAGCAGTTATCAAAACTCGTTTAGCCCCAGCTTTTATGTGAGCTTGGGATTTTTCATAATCATTGAAAGCTCCTGTTGATTCAACGACGACATCAATACCTAAAGCTCCCCAAGGCAAATTGCTCGGGTCCCTTTCGCTTAAGTACTTAATCTTTCTATCATTAATAATTAGGTTTTCTTCGTCGGTGCTTATATTTAAGTTACTCACACCATAAGCCGAATCATATTTTAACAAGTAGGCAATGTTTTTTAAGCTTCCCAAATCATTCACAGCCACAACTTCAATAATTTCATTTTCCATCGATAATTTCAAAAAGGCTCGTCCAATCCTGCCGCACCCATTAATTGCTACTTTTAGTTTTTTCTTTTCCATAAAATATTAAATTATTAAATTATTAAATCTGCGCCTCCGTCGTTGTGGACACT
>MFAE01000014.1 GCA_001774495.1 Candidatus Campbellbacteria bacterium RIFOXYC2_FULL_35_25
CTCTCATCCTTGCTCCAGAACAAACCCCCCGTCTACAAACAGTCTACCCAGATGGAACGATTGTTTACTACGAAGAACCAAAAGACACAAAGAAAGAAGAACAAACAAACACAAAAACAGAAGAACAAAAGAACATAGAAACAAAGAACCAAAACCAACACACTTTCACCACCAACCTTCGCAAAGGCCTCACCAATTCAGAAGTCACCCAACTCCAACAGAAACTAAGAGAACTAGGTTTCTTCACTTACCCTACCAACACTGGTTACTACGGCACCGTCACCGAAGAAGCGGTCAAAGCTTTCCAACAAGCTCACAACATAGAAACTCTAGGAATGGTGGGCCCACAAACGAGAGAAGCGTTGAACGGAACAAAGACAGAAGAACAGAAGAATATAGAAACAGAGAAACAAAAGAACGAAGAAACAGAAAACACAACAACAACCTTTACCCAAACTTTGAAAAAAGGAAACAATAACGAAACAATTAAACAACTCCAACAAAAACTACGAACACTAGGTTTCTTCTCTTACCTTACCAACACAGGTTACTACGGGACCGTCACAGAACAATCAGTCAAAGACTTCCAGTGTGTCCAGAACATTGTTTGTACCGGCACACCTACCGAGACAGGTTGGGGAGTGGTGGGGCCGAAAACTAGACAAATCTTAAACCAGAACTAAACAGAGAAACTAAGAGACAGAAGAACAAAAGAACGGAGAAACAAAGAAACAGAAGAACAGAGAAACAGAAAGACAGAAGAATGGAAAAAAGAAAAGCTCAAAACAACAAAACAAAAACAACGAACGGGAGTTCGTTGTTTTTTGCTGTAAGCTGTCAGCTGTCAGCTGTGAGCTTTTTCTTTGTGAGCTGTTAGCTTTTTCTATATTTTTACGTAAATTTGTATTTTTCCTTATTTTTATGTAGTATTATGGCAATGGAATGGCTTAATAAATTAACCGAAAAAGGAAAGAAAAAAGTAGATGAAATGTTTTCTAATGATATTGGTATCGATTTGGGAACAGCCAATACTTTGGTTTATCGTCGTGGAAAAGGAATTATTTTAGATGAGCCATCAGTTGTTGCTATAAATCAAAAGACAGGGCGTGTTGTGGCTGTCGGAATTCAAGCAAAGAAAATGTTAGGGAGGACCCCTGCCTACATCACCGCCGTGAGGCCTTTGGTTGATGGAGTTATTTCTGATTTCGAGGTAACAGAAGAAATGATTTCTTATTTAATAAATAAAGCGATGAAGGACACAAACAAGTTGATTGGTCCCAGAGTTTTGGTGGGTGTTCCTTCTGGAATTACAAATGTTGAAACAAGAGCCGTTAGAGATGCAGCTAAAAATGCAGGGGCAAGGGAAGTTCATATTATAGAAGAACCATTAGCCGCTGCCATAGGACACCGTTTACCAGTTCATGAGCCTGTTGGAAGCGTCATCGTTGATATGGGTGGGGGGACAACAGATATCGCTGTTATTTCTCTTGGTGGTATCGTCAATTCAAAAAACTTGAGAATTGCGGGGGATACTCTAAACCAAGATATTATTTTTTACATGAGAGACGAGTACAAAATGCTTATCGGAGAGAAAACAGCAGAAAATTTAAAAATAGCCATTGGCTCACTTGATCCCAAAGATAAAAAAGAAGAATTTTTGGCACGAGGAAGAGATTTGATTACTGGTCTTCCTAAGGAAATCGTTGTAACGAACACAGATATCAGGATTGCCATTGGCCCTTCTATTGATGTAATTTTAGACGCAGTTAAGGAAGTTCTAGAAACAACTCCACCAGAAATTGTGGCTGATATTATTCACAAGGGAATTTTTCTTGCAGGGGGAGGTGCCTTAATAAAAGGATTCGACAGTTTGTTAAGTAAATATGTAGACGTTCCTGTTTATATAGTAGATGATCCTCTTACAGCTGTGGCTCGTGGCACAGGAACAGTTTTAGAAAACTTTGAAGAATATCGAGAAATTTTAATACAAAATGATGATGAGTTACCTCTCAAGGGATAGTAAAAAAAAGAAAAATAAACTATTTTTAGTTCTTCTATTAGCCGTAGTTTTGTTTTTTTATTCCCAAATCCTAAATATTTTGGGAGGAGTTTTTGATTTTATTGTTTATCCAATATGGGTAACTGAAAACAAAATTGATGAAAAGACGATAAGCCCACTTGGTTTTTTTGTGTCTAAAAAAACGCTTATCGTTTCTAATGAACAATTAAAAAAAGATATAAATGAAGCTGAGGCTATGTTAGTCGGCCGAAATGCTCTGGTTAAAGAAAATCTAGAATTGAAAGAAATACTGGGGCGTGTTTCTAATCCAGAAAATTTTATTTTGGCCTCTGTTTTGTCAAAGCCTAATTCATCTCTCTATGATATTTTGGTCGTTGATGCTGGAAATAATCTTAATATTAAAAAGGGGAGTAAGGTTTTTGCTTCCGGTAATATTTTAATAGGAGAAGTTTTTGAGGTTAGCGAGAAAAGTTCTAAGGTCAGACTCTATTCTTCTTCTAAAGAGAGAGTTGGTGTTAATGTTGGGCTGTTTAATATCAGTACCGATGCTTTTGGTCGAGGGGCTGGAAATTTTGAAATCAAACTACCAAGGGATACTGATATAGAGTTAGGTGATCCAATTACGAGTCTTGTAAGTAGTTTGCAGATTGTTGGATCTGTCGAGGAAATAAACACCGACCCCATCGATTCATTCAAAACAATTCTTTTTAAAAGTCCTATAAATATATTTGAATTAAAATGGGTACAAATATCAAAAACAGAATAATTTTAGATATCTTTATCATATTTAGTATAATCACTCTACCTTGGTGGTTTTCTGCAATTTTGATTTTGTTTGGTATTTTTGTTTTTAAGTTTTTTTATGAGTTTATTCTTTTCGGTTTATTAGCAGATTCTCTTTATTCTGTTCCTCGGGAATTTTTTACTAGCTTTCAATTTATCTCGTTGCTCCTCTTTTTATTTTTGTTTGTACCTTTGGATTGGCTAAAAGAAAGGCTGAGAATATAAAAGGAGCCTATAGCCTATAGCTAATAGCTGATAGTAAAAAATTTCCTTTGGAAATTTTTTAAAAAGCTGTAAACTGTAGGCTGTAAGCTGTCAGCTTAAAAAATATGGTTTTTTTTTCAAGAAAAAGTTTAAAGTCTAAAAGAGGCGGGGAAATTTACCCCGATGAGATTTTTTTGGACTCCAGTAATTTACCTGATTTTGACACGCAACAGTTCGAAGGGAGAATTGAAAAACCAATTTCCAAAAAGGCTATTTTTTCTCTAGGTTTCTTTTTTGTTTGTATTTTATTTATTTTTAGTTTCAAGTTATTTATTCTACAAATAAAAGAAGGTAATCAATACTTGATTCGAGGAGAAGATAATCGTCTAGAACACTCTGTTATTTTTTCTGAAAGAGGAATTGTTTATGATAAAAAAGATGTTGAATTGATTTGGAACACTTTTGATGAAGAAGAGCCTTACGCCATAAGAAATTATATAGAAAAAGATGGACTAGCACACCTTCTTGGTTATGTGAGTTACCCATTAGAAGATAGTTCTGGAAATTTTTATCAAATAGAGACAATTGGTAAGGATGGGGTGGAAAATTATTTTAATAGCAAAATAAAAGGAGAGAATGGATTAAAAATAATTGAAGTTGATGCTTTGCAAAATATTAAATCAGAATCAGTTATAAAACCCCCTAAGAATGGAGAAAACATTACTTTGACTATTGATTCTGAACTGCAGAGCCACCTCTATAGTTTCATTAAAAATTTGTCGAAAGATGTTGGGTTCAAAGGAGGTGCTGGGGTGATTATGAATATAAAAAACGGTGAGATTTTAGCTATGAGCAGCTACCCAGAATACAATTCAAATATTTTATCGAATAGTGGAGATAAAAATGAAATTGCTAATTATATTGGGAATAAAAATAATCCCTTCTTGAATAGGGTTACTTCTGGTCTTTACACACCAGGTTCTATTGTGAAGCCTTTTATGGCGCTAGGAGCGTTAACAGAGGGCGTTATAACTCCAGATAAACAAATATTAAGCACGGGGTCAATTTCTTTGCCTAATCCCTACTATCCAGAGCTTAAGTCTGTCTTTAAGGACTGGAAGGTTCATGGTTGGGTTGATATGAGGAGAGCTTTAGCTGTTTCTTCCGATGTGTATTTTTATGAAATAGGAGGAGGTTTTGAGGGCCAGAAAGGGATTGGTATTTTAAAGATAAACGAATATATGAAAATGTTTGGTTTTGAGCAGGTAACTGGAGGGGAAGTAATTGATGAACAAAAAGGAGTTATTCCGAATCCTGAGTGGAAAAAGGAAATGTTTGATGGGGAGGAGTGGACGGTTGGAAATACTTACCACACAGTTATCGGACAGTATGGCTTCCAAGTAACCCCACTACAGGTTGTTAGGGCCGTTTCCGCTCTTGCTAACAACGGAATAATGCTGACGCCTGTAATCACAGCCAGTAGTACAAAAAATGTTGGACTCTCAAAGACTATGCCGATTGATGATAAGAGTTTTGAAATAGTTAAAGAAGGGATGAGGGATGCTGTGACAGAGGGAACCGCTCAGGGTCTAAATGTTGGTTTTATCAAGATAGGGGCAAAAACAGGGACAGCTGAACTGGGTGTTAGTAAAAAATATGTGAATTCTTGGGTTGTTGGTTTTTTCCCGTATGATAATCCTAAATATGCTTTTGCCGTGATAATGGAAGAAGGCCCAAAGGAGAATACGATCGGCGGTTTATATGTGATGCGTCAATTATTGGAGTGGATGAATATAAACCGACCAGAATATTTTTAATTTAAACCCGAAGTTGTTCACTTTTTAGTTTTGGTTTTATAATTTATACTTAGTATTATGAAAAAGTTTAAGAAAATTTTTATAGCGTTTTTGGCATTCTTTCCATTTTTTCCTGCGTTAGCTTTAGCCCAAGTAACAGATTTTTCCAGTTTGGTAGGGGTTGCTGTAAATGTGCTTCGTGCATTAGTGTCGGTTATGTTTGCTGCTGCCGTGATAACTTTTCTTGCCGGAGTAGCTATGTTTATTTTTAAAAGTGATAGTGAGGTAGAAAGAACCAAAGGTAAACAGATCATGGTTTGGGGGGTGGTTGCCTTGTTTGTGATGGTCTCAATGTGGGGTCTTGTTAATGTTATAAAATTGACATTTGGGATCTAGTTTTTGACCTTTGGTCGTGGGCTAAAGATTATCCACAATGGCCCTCGTTTCAATTACCATAATTTGGTATTATTTAGACAGGTTTATTAGTTTTAATTATTAGTAATAGAAAAAATATGAAAAAATATATTGTTTTAAGTGGGGTGATGTCATTTCTTCCCTCAATAGCTTTCGCACAAGACGCATTTTCTTTGTTGGCTGTTGTACAGAGCCTTATGGACATAGCGGTTCCTTTGATAATAGGTGCTGCCGTTATCTTTTTCCTTTATGGTTTGATGAAATACATCATGTCTGTTGGGGAAGATAAAGAAACAGGAAAACAAATCATGATTTGGGGAATTATTGCATTGTTTGTTATGGTTTCAGTTTGGGGTCTTGTTAATGTATTGAGTAACACAACAGGAATCGGTGGGGCTGCTGCACCAACTACTATCCCTACTTTAATTCCTTAAATTTTAATCTAAATGCCTGCAACAATTACACAGTTCGTTCTTAACATGAAAAACGTAATCATTTATCCGATTCTTGGATTGCTGTTTGCTTTGGCTGTCGCATTGTTTTTCGCAGGGACGATAAAATTTATTTGGACATCTAATAACGATACTGATAAAGAAGAAGGAAAAAGTCATATGATATGGGGGATTATAGGAATGTTTATAATGGTCTCAGCAATAGCGATTATTAATATCTTTCTCTCGACATTTAGTATCCCGACTATTTAATCCAAAAAACAAAAAACCATCGCATGAAAATGCGGTGGTTTTTTGTTTTGAAAAGTAAGATGGTTTGACGATATAATTAGGTAATTGATTTTTATTAGTTTTTTGTTATTATGGTATAAGTTTGAAAGTATAATAAAAGTATGCCGAGGTGGCGAAATTGGTAGACGCACTAGCCTTAGGAGCTAGCGGAGCAATCCATGGAGGTTCAAGTCCTCTCCTCGGCACAAATAAAAATATCTGGTACTTTTTGTACCAGATATTTTTATTTGTTGTTTGAAGAGAGGACTTGAACGGTTCGAAAAAATAGTCTGGGAGACTATTTTTTGAGCCGCGACCAACAGTCCTTAGTTTTTTGAAGTTTGTAGCGTAGCGAAAAACGAACAAAAAACTTAGTAACTGTGGGTCAAGTCCTCTCCTCGGCACAAAACAGAAAAACCTGAAACTAATAGTTTCAGGTTTTTCTATTTTGTGCCGAGGAGAAAAAGTCCCTAAGGACTTTTTCGTGAGGACCTGAAGAAAGGAAAAATATATTAGAATTACCTTTTCCTACAGAAACTTGATTCTGAGGAGAATTAAAAATGTACCACATCTTCACGGTCGTAAAGATGTGGTACATTTTTTATTATTATATTTATTAAAAATATATAGTATAATATACACAGTTATAAATTAATTTAAATAAATATGTCTTTATATATAATCCTTGGTATTTTAGTTGCTATTGTTCTTTGGTTAATTGGGTCCTATAACGGTTTCGTTACATTAATAAATCGTACCCAAGAAGCTTGGGCGGATATTGATGTTCAATTAAAAAGAAGGTACGATCTTATTCCAAACCTTGTGGAAACCGTCAAAGGTTACGCAGCTCATGAAAAGGGAACTTTCGAAAAGATTACTGAAGCAAGGTCTAATGCTATGAACGCTCAGGGTATTGAAGAAAAAGCGAAGTCAGAAAATATGTTGTCAGGAGCTTTAAAATCTCTTTTTGCTGTATCAGAAAATTATCCAGACTTGAAAGCTAACCAAAACTTTTTAGAACTACAAAAAGAACTTTCCGACACAGAAAACAAAATTCAAGCTGCCCGTCGTTTTTATAACGGAAATGTGAGAGACTTAAATATAAAAATTGAATCTTTCCCTTCTAATTTTATTGCTAAGATGTTTAATTTCTTAAAAAGAGAATTCTTCGAACTAGAAGAAGGTTCAGAACAAAAGGAACCAGTTAAAGTTAATTTTTAATTTAAAATTTTTAAACAATTTTTAATTTTATAATTTTTAAACTCGATGATAAAATTTTTCCTGTAAACTGTAAACTGTAAACTGTAAACTGTAAACTGTAAACTGCAACCTTCTTCTTTACTACTCACTACCAACTAATTTATGGCCACTTTATACACTCACCAAGATGAAAATGTTAGAAAAACATGGTTTCTTATGATCATGTTTTTGGTATTTGTTGTTCTTATCGGTTGGGCATTTAGTTTTTCTTTTGATAATCCTATAATTTTGTACGTAGCTATTGCCTTTAGCTTGATAATGAATTTTTCTAGTTACTGGTACTCGGATAAAATCGCTTTAAAAATATCAGGAGCTCATGTTGCAGAAGAAAACCAATATAAAGATTTGCTAAACATAGTAGAAAATCTTTCTATCACAGCAGGACTACCAATGCCAAAAGTTTATGTTATTAATGACCAATCTCCCAATGCTTTTGCGACAGGGAGAAATAGTGAGAATGCTGCCGTGGCTGTGACTACTGGATTACTTGCGATTCTTGACAGAAGTGAATTGGAAGGGGTCATTGCTCACGAACTATCTCACATCGGGAACAGAGATATTCTTTTATCGACGGTGGTTGTGGTTTTGGTTGGTTTTATTGCACTATTAGCGGACTTCTTTCTCAGGTGGAGTTTTTGGGGCAGGGGAGGCAGTAATAACGACTCCGGAGGAGGCAATTCTAAGCTCATAATGCTCGTTGTAGGCATTGTTTTGTCCATTCTGGCACCAATAGCCGTAAAGCTTATTCAGCTGGCTATTTCTCGAAAAAGAGAGTTTTTGGCAGATGCTTCTGGTGCCCTTTTAACTCGTTATCCAGAAGGCTTGGCTGGGGCTTTAGAAAAAATATCGAAAAGTGCCATTCCGTTGCAAAGAGCAAACCGAGCCACCGCTCATATGTATATTTCTAATCCTTTTTCTGGCAAAAAGGTTTCTAAATTTTTTATGACACATCCTCCTGTAGAAGAAAGAATCAATGCTTTGTTAAATAAATAATAATGAAAGAAAAAAATAAAATTAAGGTTGTTGCTCATAGAGGGTGGTCTGCAGGAAAAAACGAAAATACATTAGAAGCTTTTAAAAAATCCGCTCAAGAAAAAGGTGTTGATGGCGTCGAGTTTGATATTAGGTGGAATCAAAAAAGAGATAAAATAATAATTTCTCACGATTCAGATCTTACCGGAGAGGCTCTTGAATTGGAGGAAGGTTTAAAGTTTTTGGCTAATGAGGATTTGGAATTGTTTATCGAACTTAAAGAAGGGGATAAAGATTTATTTTCACAAACGGTTGTTTCGTTGAATAAGTATAATTTAAAACAAAAAACCTTACTTTTCGGGTTTAAAGATATTGTGGCTAGTTTCCCTTGGGGGAATAGAGAGGGTATTAGATTGGGAATTATTTCAGAGTATCCATGGGAAATATCAAAAGATATAAATACTTTTAATCCAGATTCTGTTTTAATCGGATGGGATGATCGTTGGTGGACAAAGCCGGCTTTTAAAATAGTTTGGACGCTTTTTTCTTTACCAAAAATTTGTGAAAAGTATAGCAATGTTGATTTCGCTGTAGGGGTGGTCAAGTCGGAAGAAGATTATAATTGGTTGTGCAAACAAGAGGGGATTTATTGTCTGACGGCGGATAAACCTTTCGGGTGGAAATAGAACTAGTTTGTAGTTGGTAGTGAGTAGTTTGTAGAAAAGATAAAGGCCCACACTAGGTGAGCCTTTTTGTTTGTCGTTGCCGGCAGATGTAGTTTAGCCGTTGAGCTCAACCCATCCTTGGCGTGTGCGCGTTGAAAAGAAACCAAAAACAGGGTAATAACCACTTCCCATCTGGTAGAGACCCTTAAAGTTCCAATTTTCAGCGCTTCCGTCCTCTCTTTCCGCTTCATTTATCAAGAAGGGTAGAGTGTAACCACCAACGAGAACAAATTCCACTTTTCTTCTGTTTTCGTGGTCTCCGTCAAAGAGGGCTAACATGAAATCGAACTTTGACGGACCGTTTGCTATTCTGTTTCGGAATTCCTGTGCCATACGACACCTCCTAAAAGAACTACTTAGTCTTGTGTTGAGGCAAGACTTAAACCTCCTTATCCCCTTGGGGAAGACCTACTCATACGAATAGGAATTGTGTTAAAAGGATAACATTCAGAATATATTGCGTCAAGTTTTAGAGGACAGGATTTGGCTCCCAGTTCTAAACCCCCACACCTTTTTATAAAAAGGTGTGGGGGTAAATAAAAATTTGTAGGATATACGAGGACAGGATCTGTCCCGCGATTACTAAGTAAATTTTTTGGTTTTTGCACACGCGAGTCCGCGAGCGTGTCCGAGGCGCGCATCATTGGTCGTCGGGATTCATTTCAAAAAAGGTTCGAATTTTGTCCAGAACATACCGCACTAATAAAAAACAATCCCTTGGTCGGGATTGTTTTTTATTAGTGCGGAGAGGACAGGATTTGAACCTGCGGTGGGTTGCCCCACACTCGCTTTCCAAGCGAGCACCTTAAACCACTCAGCCACCTCTCCATTATTTAATTGTTAGCTTACCAAAAAATAAAATTTCTGGAAAGCGAGCACCTTAATCCTCCTATTTTCTACCTCGCTTCGCTCGATAACGAAAATTTTTCGCTTCCAGCAAAAATCGGATAAAAAACAAAATTGTTTGTTTTTTATCCACTCAGCCACCTCTCCGTATTTAGTTGTTACGATAAGTTGTCTTCACCCTCCTATCGCCTGTTCGTCCTCTGGGACTCACTTCGGCGATTTTCTGCCTTTGGCAGAAACCGGATAAAAAGCTTAAACGCTTTTTATCCACCTCTCCATGTTGCTTGATTATAGTTTAAAACATAAAAAAACACAAAAAATATTTTTTAGTAAGCTTTTTTAAAAGAAGAAAAAAGTTTTATAAAAAAATTTACAAAAAATTTTTCAATGTCAAGAATTTACATCACTTTTTTTTTATTTCATAAAGCACTATCCACAGTTTTTTTTTAGATAAAAAGAGTAGAATTGTAATTAACTTGATTATTCGCAAAATTTATAAAAATTCGTAAAAAAATGATTAAAAAAAATAAAAACTCATTAAAAAACATAGATTTTGTGAAAAAAGTCCAAAAAAGAGATGGGAAAGTCGTTCCTTTTAATTTGGAAAAAATAACCAATGCGATTTTTAAAGCAATGATAGCATCAAAGGAGGGTTCTGAGAAAGATGCTAGATTTGTTTCTCATAAAGTTTTCATGGAATTGGTAAAAATAGCCAAAAGGCATAAAACTTTCGTGCCTACCATTGAAGGAATACAGGATTCTGTTGAAACGGAGCTTATTTTAGGGGATTATGTAAAAACAGCTAAGGCATATATTCTTTACAGAAAAGAAAGAGCATTATTAAGAGAGCAGGGGATACAAGTTCCTGATGAAGTTAGAAAAATAACACAACAAAGTAAAAAATATTTTAAAAATCCTTTAGCTGAATTTATTTACTACCGTTCTTATTCACGTTGGAGAGAAAAAGACGGCAGAAGAGAGACTTGGATTGAAACTGTGGATAGATATATGGATTTTATGAAGGAAAATGTCGGTAAGAAATTAAATGAAGGAGAATACAAAAAAGTAAGAGAATTTATTTTAACTCAAAAAACAATGCCATCCATGCGTTTAATGTGGAGTGCTGGTACTGCGGCAAGAAAGACAAATGTTTGTGGCTATAACTGTTCTTTCCTCGCAATTTCTGATCCTCAAGACTTCGGAGAAATCATGTATATCTCAATGTGTGGTGGAGGAGTCGGTTTTAGTGTAGAAAGTCATAATGTTCAAAATCTCCCTCAAATAAAGAAACAAAATGGCGGAAAGATTAAAGCCCATGTCGTTGATGATAGTAAAGAGGGCTGGGCAGATGCTTTTGTTTTAGGTATGAAAGCTTGGTTTGATGGAGGGGATGTTGAGTTTGATTATTCAAAACTTCGTGCTAAAGGAGCAAAATTGAAGACTATGGGGGGGAAGAGTTCTGGACCTGATCCACTAATCGAATTAATGGGTTTTGTGAAGAGAAAGGTTTTAAATAGACAAGGGAAAAGACTTTCAAACTTGGATGTTCATGACATTGTTTGCAAGATAGGAGAAATCGTCGTGTCTGGTGGAGTAAGAAGAACAGCCTTAATCTCTTTGTCTGATTTAGATGACAGAGAAATGAGATCTGCGAAATTTGGTCAATTTTATATTACGGAACCTCAAAGAAGTATTGCGAATAATTCCGCTATTTATAATGAAAAGCCAACCAATCTTGAATTTATGGACGAATGGGTTGCTCTTATGAAGAGTGGTTCTGGAGAAAGAGGAATTTTTAATCGAGGCTCATTAGAAAAACAAATGCCAGAAAGAAGATGGGCAACTTTTAAGAAAGATTTAGATAGTTCAGGAGTAAATCCTTGCGGTGAAATTGTTTTAAAGTCAAAACAGTTTTGTAATCTATCAGAAATAGTCGCGCGAGTAGACGATACCGAAAAAACACTTATTGAAAAAGCTAAAATTGCCGCGATTTTAGGAACATATCAATCAACCCTAACTAACTTTGGTTATTTGTCTAAAGATTGGGAAAAGAATTGTAAGGAGGAAAGGTTGTTGGGAGTTTCGATTACTGGGCAATGGGATTGCAAGATTTTAAGAAACAATGATGCTTTGTTGAGAAAATTAAAAAATCAGATAATAAAAACAAACAGAGAATATGCAAAGAAGTTCGGGGTTAACGCTTCAACCGCCACTACTTGTGTTAAACCTTCAGGAACAGTTTCTCAACTAGTAGACTCTTCTTCAGGTATGCATCCAAGACACTCAGAATATTATATAAGAAGAGTTCGAATTTCATCTACGGACAGTTTGTTCGAAATGCTGAAAGACCAAGGAGTTCCTTATTACCCAGAAGTTGGGCAAAGTATGGAAACTGCAAATACCTATGTATTAGAGTTCCCAGTAAAGGCTCCACTTAAATCAGTTTTTAAAAATGACCTAACAGGTATTCAACAATTGGAACAATGGAAAGAGGTAAAGGTTAATTTTACAGAACACAATCCTTCGGTAACGGTTTCTGTTGGGGAAAATGAATGGATAGAAGTAGGGAATTGGGTTTATGAAAATTGGGAAATTGTTGGAGGACTTTCATTTTTGCCTCGCTCCAACCATGTTTACAAAATGGCTCCGTATGAAGAGATAGACAAGAAGACTTATGAAGAAATGTTAAAAAGATTCAAGAACATAGATTTCTCCAAGATTGTTACTTACGAAAAAGAAGACGAGACCGAGGGAGCAAAAGAGATGGCTTGTGTAGCAGGGCTTTGTGAGGTGTAAGTAAGATTTAAGATTTAAGATTTAGGAATAAAAAACAAATGGCTCAAATTGCTTCGCAATTTGAGCCATTTGTTTTCTTTGTGGAGGCAAGGTATGAAGTAATTTAGAGGTAAAGACTCCATTGAGAAGGTTCGTATAGGTAAGTTACTTAAATTTTAGCTATTTTGTTTGACAAATACTTTTGTTTGTTATATAATTAATAATAGAAATAGAGTTGGCATAAGGCTGACTCTGAAAAATCACGGGGGTGATAAGATGGCTCGACAGGTTGTTATTATAGAAAAAAACGGAAGCAAGACTACCCAAAGGGTAATTTGGGTAGAAGAAGGCAGAAGGGCTTCTCAGGTGAGCGCCGAAACCTTCTTTTCAACTTCGGCTGGGAGGGGAAGTAACCCCAAACGACTTCGTCAATCTGCTCGTATTCGCTAGCGCTAACATGAGCACAAAAAGCCCTGGGAGGATTCACATCTCCCGGGGCTTTCATTTTTATTTGATTTTTTTTAGAAATCGTGTAATATATAGTGATTATATGGAGCGAGCATATAATTACGTCACTCGGATTATATAAAAACACATTATTATCATAATCGTTTTTACAAATCCTCGCTAGAAATTATGAAATTTGCAGTAATAGAAACAGGAGGAAAACAATATAAGGTATCAGAAGGTGATATCATTAAGATTGAGAAACTTTCCGATGAAAATAAAGTAGGAGATAAGATAACTTTTGATAAGGTGCTTCTTATTGATGATGGAAAAACAACAAAGATAGGTTCTCCTTATATAGCAAAAGCTGTTGTTTCCGCAACACTTGAAGAAGAAGGAAAAGACAAAAAAATTCACATCATAAAATTTAAATCAAAGAGTAACTATTCAAAGAAGATAGGACACCGACAACCTTTTAATAAGGTAAAAGTTGAGAAGATTGCTTAAATGATAAAATCCCCGCAAGGGGATTTTTTAGTAGGTTCTATGGAAAGTAAGTTTATTTCCTCGTCCTTATTATGAGAGGAAGTTTTGAAAAAAGATTTCTTTTGAGAGACTGCACTCTCCTGAATAATTTGCTAAAGTGAGATTTCTCCTTTAAAAAATTTTTACGTTCTTGGCGGGTGAAAGGAAATACTTTTCTTTTTGTAGGCATAGAACCTCCTCGTAAGTTGAAAGGACCATTATTTTTCTAAATAAACAATAGCAAAGGTATGTTTAGTTTACAAGTTTTTAGGTAGCAAAAGCGCTAGAATTTTTATCCTTTTTGTATTATAATTGCGAGCGAGGATAAATAAGAATAAATCTAAATTTATTCTTATTATATCCGAGCGAAGGAATTATATGCTTCGCATATAATTGCGAGCGAGGATAAATAAGGGGGAATCGGATAAAAGGCGTAGTGGCGAAGTGGTAACGCTGTGGTTTGCAAAACCACCATGCGCCGGTTCGATTCCGGCCTACGCCTCAGTTGTTCTTTAAATTGCCTAGGTGGCGGAATTGGTATACGCGCACGACTTAAAATCGTGTCTCTCACGGGATGCGGGTTCGACTCCCGCCCTAGGCACATTAGAAATACTAAATATAATTTATTAAAAATTATATTTAGTATTTCTAATTCGTAAGTTGAGGGAGTCGAACAGAACTTTTTAAAAGCAAATTTCTTTGCTTTTAAAAAGTCCGAGGCTTCGGAGGAAAAAATTTTGATGTCGTTTCACGACCAAAAATTTTTGGAGGAGAAGGACTCCCGCCCTAGGCACATTAGAAACATTGAATATATTTTTTGTGGGGTATATTCAATGTTTCTAATCCGTAGGTTGCGGGAGTCGAACAGAACTTTTTAAAAGCAAATTTTTTTGCTTTTAAAAAGTCCGAGGCTTCGGAGGAAAAAGTTTTCTTTATCGCTTTGCGATTGAAAACTTTTGAGGGAGAAGGACTCCCGCCCTAGGAAAATTAGAAATATCCGTTCGTAGCTCAGTTGGTAGAGCAACCGGCTCTTAACCGGTAGGTCGAAGGTTCGAACCCTTCCGAGCGGACAAGTGAGCCCTTTTTGGGCGAGCGCGGAAGTTCGGAGAAAAGCAAACAATTTTGCTTTTCGTAAGGGTTCGAACGACGGAACATGTCGAGCAGAGCGAGACAGTGAGTCGCGTCCAGTAGTACTTAAATTTTTACGAGCGAAGCGAAGTAAAAAGTTTAGTAACTATGGGACGAACCCTTCCGAGCGGACAAGCGAGTCTTTATTAGATGAGCATAAAAAAAGTACAAAAACATTTATAAATTAAAAAATAATAAGTATGTCACAAGATCAATTGATAAAACTAGCATGCCAGGATTGTAAAAGGATTAATTACTGGAGCAGGAAAAACAAAAAACTTGTCACCAAAAAGATAGAACTTAAAAAGTTTTGTAAGTGGTGTAAGAAGCAGACTAATCACAAAGAAGTTAAGAAATAAACTTAAATTTAGCGCAGGGCTTTGTCGGTTTCAGAAAAATTTGTTTCACCGTATTTGTAATACGTTTCAAAAAATTTTTCCTTACCTCCTCGCCCTGCATCTAAATTAAAATTTATTTAACGATTTTGTAATTTGGTGATTGAAATTTGTTATTTTAAACACTGGGTCTATAGTTTCAATGGTAAAACATCGGTTTCCAAAACCGCAGTTCGAGGTTCGAGTCCTCGTGGACCCGCAAAATAAAAGCCCCCTAAGGGGGCTTTTATTTTGCGGGTCCACAGCAAAGTGCCTGCGCACTTTGCGTGAGGACTCGAACGGCGGAGACATGTTTTGCAAAGCAAAACAGTCGAGCCGCGTCCAGCGATACTTTGTAAATTTTGAGGTACGAAAAAATTTACTTAGTAATCGCGGGACGAGTCCTCGTGAAAGTGCCTGCGCACTTTGCGTGAGGGCTCGAACGGCGGAGCAGTTTTGTGAATATAAAAAAGAGGTGTGCCCATCACGAGCACACCTCCTTGTTCTTAAACCCAGAGCCATTAGTTTGGCCATGCTTCAATCAAAGCTTCGAGAATTCTTGCCATTTCCATACTGCCACCACATTGCCCAGTGACGATTGCTTCGTCGACAAACCCATGTTTTTTGAGGTTCTGTAGACTCGGAAATTTATCCTTAAGGCCACAATCGCAAGTTAGCGTCGCGATGTAAGCATCCGGGAAGTCATCCCTTAAGGACTCGGTAAAATGAGTGGCTTCAGAAAAGCCAGACAGCCCGAGGTAAATCATGAAAAATAGGTTCTCGTGCAGGACAACTTCTGGATGTTCCCCGAGCAAACATTGTTCTACGTTTTGCTGGCAAATACTGGCCCTCATCTCCATTTGTGAAGGAGATGACCATTCCGAAACTCGTTCTCTGTGTCCATTTTCCGTTTCGCTCGCCGAGTAAACACTCAAACCTTGTTTCCCCGTGTCCACTTGGCCCCTATAACCCTGAATGCTGTTATAGGAGGTGAAGACGGCCGATAATTGACTTTTGCCTTTAATAATTTCTGGTATCTTCGCAATAAAATCTTCGGGTTTGATTAGCATCTCGGATTCCTCCACAGAGAAGATTAATATAAAAGACTACCTACTCGAAATCTACGGTAAAAGGTACCAGGAAAAAATATTTTTGTCAACAAAAAACCCCTTACGGGGTTCCTCAAACTAAGACCGGCTTTCCTTAGATATTTCATCAATCCTTTGCCTATTTTTTTCTCCTTTATCTATTTCAAAATCAAAAAAGGGAACTGATTTCATCTTTAATTTACTCTTTGCAAAACTCTTGAAGTCTTTCCTTTTTCTCTTTACGAAATTTAGCGCCGATTCTTCTCCAGCAGTTGGATAAACTGTTATAAAAATTGTAGCACGTTTTAAGTCTTTTGAAACATCCGCGCTTGTAACCGTAATCAAAGAAGTATAGTTAGATTCGTTCTGCAAAAACTGTGCCGCCAAGCTCTTTAATAATTCTGTTACTTTTTCTTGTCTTTGGGTCATAAATTAGTTTTTAGTCTATAGTTTTTAGTTTTTAGATTTGGGAATTAAATTAAATATTAATAATTTGTATTCTTATTAGAAATTTATTTTCTATTCTTCAACTACGATAAATGCTTCTAGTATATCTCCTGGGGCAATTTCTTTTTTTGATTCAACTACCGAGCCAAATTCTTCTCCTTCTCTAACTTCTTTGGTTTCGATTTTTTGAGACTGTAAACCAAGAACCTTTCCTTCTCCTATTTCATGCTCTCTTCTTGATATTTTAACTTTTGCACCGACAGAGATGGTTCCTTCTAATATTTTTCCTCCAATCACTTGCTTGTCTTTTGTTTGGCTAAAAATTCTTATTATTTTCGCCTTACCTATAACTTTATTTGTCTTTACCTTGGGAGTTTTTTCTTTTATTTTTTCTTCTAACCACTCAGTCAATTTATATATTATATTGAAAGTATTTGTTTGAATTTTCATTTTCTCTGAAGAATCCTTGGCCTCTCTGTCTATTTTTACATTGAATCCAACTACGATAGTATTTGGGTCTCCTCCCGCTGTTTGGATATCATTTTCTGTTACATTTCCGACTCCCGCTTTAATTATTTTTACTGTAACTCGTTCATTTTTGATTTTCTCTATTTCGTGTTGAATTGCCTCTAGGGTTCCGAGAACATCCACTTTTATGATTATTGGGATTATGGCTTTTTCTCCAGTAAAATCTGTTTCAGTGGCTCCCTGTTCTTTTGTCCCTTTGTTTTCTTTTATTTCTTTACTTGCTATATATTCAAGTGCTTTTTTTTCAGCATCTTTTTTGGAACTGAAAGAATAAAAAGGGGAACCCACGGTGGGGATCTCCTTAAACCCTGTGACTTTTATTGGGCTCGAGAAAGAAGCTTCTTTTATTGGTTCGCCCAAGAAATTATTCATTGTCCTGACTGGTGCATATTTATCTTCGCAAACAATGAAAGAACCTGTTTTTAATGTTCCATCTTTAACCACCAAAGTAACACAAACTCCTTTTTTGGAATCGTGGTTGGCTTCAAGAACAATCCCTTCAGCTAATTTACTCTCATCACTCCTTAATTCTTCCATTTCTGCCATTAAAAGGACGTTATCAAGCAATTCAGACACTCCTTCTCCTGTCTTGGCTGATATCGGGTTGTAGGGGATATCCCCACCATAACCTTCCAAATATATTTCATTTTCAATTAAGTTCTGTTTTACTTTCTCAACATTGGCTCCGGGTCTGTCTATTTTATTAATAGCCACAATAAAAGGAATCCCGGCTTCTTTTATGGACTTCAGAGCCTCTAGTGTTTGTGGCTTTGGTCCTTCTTCGGCTGATATGATAAGAATAGCAATATCAGCTATATTTGCCCCTCTTAGACGCATAGCAGTAAAGGCCGCGTGTCCTGGGGTGTCGAGAAAAGTTATTTTTTTATTTTTTCCATCCTTGGTTTTATGGACAACTTCATAGGCTGAAATATGCTGGGTAATTCCTCCCGCTTCTCCCTCAACAATATTTGATTTTCTTATGTAGTCTAGGAGGGCAGATTTTCCATGGTCAATATGCCCCATAATAGCAATTACAGGCGGTCTCTCAACAGTATTGTTTTTTTCTGCATTTTTATCCATATTATTTTTTTTGAAATGTGAAGCCTCTTCATAAAAGTATTACTTACCTTTATTCAATTTCACCTTTTGCAAAACCTCTTTTTCTTCTCCTGACAACTCATGTTCACAAAGCCAATTCTTTATTGGTTTCGCAAAAACACTGACCTTTTCTCTAGAATAAAGACTTGATATAACAACTCCGTTTCCATTGTTGTCGATCATGGCTGTAGCAAAGCTTTGATTTCCGCCGATGCCATCTCCTTTGAAAGGATTAAATCTTACTGTTTCAATTCCTTGAATAGATTTGTCTATTTCTACATCTATACTTTGAATTTTATTATTTGTGGCATTCTTAAATTCATTTAGAATATTTGTATTTTTTTGAAGAGCTCCAATTTGGTCATTCAAATTCTGATTATTTTTTACAGAAGGAATGTTCTTAATTTTTACTTCAAGTCGAATAATCCACAAAATCAGTAAAAAACTGATAGCAATTAGGGAATAAATCATTATTTCTTCTGTTGACATAACTATAAAAATTAACTTATATACTTAAAGATTATACATTTTTAATGCTTTTTTGCAATTTTATGTAATTTATAATTTATATTACTTCGATTGTGTAATTATAATTTGCGAAATGTTTTTCAACCATTTTTCTGAAATTCGGAGAATCTTGGGAAATTATAAATTTTAGTTCACCATCTCCAACATTATTATTAAACTTTGAGAGAGCGGTTTCGGCTACAACAGAAGCTGGGTCAAAGATTTCAACTTTTCTCCCAATTTTTTTAAAAGATTGCTCAAATTTATCTAGGAAGAAAGGATAGTGAGTACAACATAAAATAACCTTATCAAAATTATCTTGGGAGACCCCTGTTGTTGCCTCATCGATTATTCTTTCAATTTCATTTTCATCTGCTCCAAATTCAATTGCTCCAGCTAACTCGGCAATCGGAAATGTTTTTATTTCTACGTTATGTTTTCTAAAATTTTCTTGGTATGCCCCTGACTCTATTGTGGCTGGTGTAGCAAAGATCAAGATTTCCCCAGAATGATTTTTAAATTCTGATACGGTTGGGTTTATCATCTCAACTATTCCAAACGGAACATCCGACAAGAGTCCAATTTCTTCAAGAACCATAAAAGCGGAAACACTATTGCAAGCGCTTAAAATATTTGTTGCCCCATTTTCAAGAAGTTTTTTTACTCCAAGAGCGGTTAATATTTTTAAATCGTCTTGCGTTTTTATTCCATAAGGAGCATTTTTTATATCACCAAAATAAACCACATCTGTTTGCGGAGATTTTTCTTTGAGAGCTTTTAAAACAGTAAGCCCTCCGATTCCTGAATCAAAAATACCAATCATGAGGATAATTATACTCTGAGAGTCAAAAAGTTAAAAGTTTAAGAGCTCTTTTTATGAAAAGAGAGGTTGAGGTTATTCTTGCGCTAAAATAAGAATAATGTCATCAGAATTATATAAATTAAGACCTATTCCATCTGGACCGTATGATCCAAGAGCAACGGCGTTTTCTCCTGCTACAGTATAGTCCGTGTCGAGAAAATAAGGATGTCCCCATGGGTCAATTATATTTGCATTGATATAAGGTCCCCGCCATCCTGAGTAAGGAGTGATAGGGTCGTTAGCTGTTAGACCAGCCGATGCAACTGTAATATCTTCTACCTCATTACTTCCACAGGCACCACAAACACTGTAGGGAGTCTGGTGCCCTGGCCATTCTCCAGTATCCATTTCCATTACTTCCATTGCTGTGCGTATATTACCAAGTTCAGCTATTGCTTTGGCAGTACGGGCTTTTGCTCGGGCACCATTTAAGGAAGCCATGACCACAGAGGATAAAATACCAATAATTGCGATAACCACTAGGAGTTCGATTAAAGTGAAACCAAAGTTATTTGATAGTTGATAGTTTTTAGTTTTTAGTAATAAAAATTTGCTACGTAAATTTTTATCTTTTTTATTCTTTAACATTTTTTTATTATATCAATTTTTTTGTTTTTTGTTTTCAACAGAATAGAGGATTGTTCCTAATTCTTTATTTTTTGATTCGCGTATAGTTTTATGCGATAATGAATCTAATTATAACTCATTATGTTTAAAATAAGAAAAACAAGAATATTTATGGACTATGCTACATCTACTCCTATCAGAAAGGAGGTTTTGAAAGCGATGCAACCTTACTGGATCGAAAAATACGGTAATCCCGGAACCATTCATCAATTTGGGGTAGAAGCAAAAAAGGCACTGGATGATTCTCGAAAAAAAATATCTCAGATTTTGAAATGCCATTCTGATGAAATAATTTTTACTGCGAGCGGAACAGAATCAAATAGCATGGCTATTTTCGGTGTAATAGAAAAATTAGCAGAAAAAGGGGCTGATTTAAATAAATTACACATGATAACAACTGTTATGGAGCACCCATCTATTTTGGAGTGGTTTGCTCGATATGAAAAAAAAGGAGTGAGAGTGAATTACATTGGAATAGACGAAGAGGGAATCATTGATTTAAAAGAATTGCGGAAAGTTCTTTGTCCAGAAACATTTTTTGTGTCTGTTATGTATGTAAATAATGAAATCGGAACAATTCAGCCTATTACAAAAATAGCCCATATAATAAAAGACCATAATAAAAAATTTACAGGCGTGAAGCGGTTACCAACTATTTTTCATACTGATGCGAGCCAAGCCCCTTTGTATCTACCTTTGGATATTCACAGCTTGGGGGTGGATATGCTTACTATTGATGGACAAAAAATTTATGGGCCAAAAGGAGTGGGAGTTTTATTTAAGAAAAGGGAAGTAGAAATAAGTCCGTTGGTTGTAGGAGGGAGCCAAGAAGGAGGTTTGAGAGCGGGAACAGAAAATATTCCTCTTATTGTTGGGTTGGCAAAAGCATTAGAATTAGCTAATGAAGACAGGGAGAAAGAATCTGCCCGTCTTACAAAAATAAGAAATGGTTTTATAGATAGGGTTCTGAAAGAGATTTCTGGCTCCGTGTTAAACGGTAGTAGAGAAAAAAGATTACCCAACAGTGTTAACGTTTCAATCCCCAATATTGATACAGAATTTACCATTATAAAATTAGACAGTAAAGGAATCGCTTGTTCCTCAAAAAGTGCCTGTATGGGAAAATCAAAAAAAGATTCTTACGTTGTAGAGGCTTTGGGAAATAATATGGGTAATTCTTTAAGATTTACTCTCGGGAGAAGCACCTCCAAAAAAGATGTAGATTATGTGGTTGATATGATAAAGCGAAGTATTGGCAAATGAATTTCACATGAAAAATTATCTTATAAACAAAAAAGAGAGATTGAAGGGACACTTCTCTACTTCAAAAAATTGGGTGGAAAAAAATGACAAATATTTATCACCCGCTTTTTTTATTGCTGGTTTTATCTTAGATAATTTGACTCTGACAAGGATTGATATGTTTTTTGATAATGCTATTCTTTTTGGTTATTTATCCTTAGTTGCTTTCAGCATAATTATGATGAGAGCAGTTAAGCGAGAGGGAATCGTTAAATATTTACCATTTGTTTTGCAGTTTGCTTTTGGAGGTTTGTTCAGCGGTTATGTGATTTTTTATACAAAAAGCGCTTCTTTGGCATCAAGTTGGATTTTTCTCTTTCTTTTGTATGGGTTATTTTTAGGGAACGAAAGACTTAGGCATTATTATAAAAAATCAGATTTTCAGATAATAATTTTCTTTGTCGCAATTTTCTCTTTTATGATTTTCTTTATTCCAGTTTTATTGAAGGAAATGGGCTGGCAAATCTTTATTCTTAGTGGACTCGTAAGTTTATTAGTTATTTATCTGTTCATTTTTTTCACTTTAAAATTTTCTGAGGTTAGAGGAAAAAGAGACTTTAGAAATATATTGGTTGTTTACATTATTTTTAATATTCTTTATTTTACAAATATCATTCCTCCGGTACCATTATCTTTAAAAAACCTAGAACTTTATCATTCTGTTGAGAAAAGTTTTTCTGGAAATTATATCGTGCAAAAGGAAGTAGGGGCTTGGAGTTTGTTTAATAAATTCACAAAAACACAAAATAGTTCTATTTATGTTTATAGCTCTGTTTTTGCTCCCACTGATTTAAACATCGATGTTGTTAATGTTTGGCGAAAATATGATGAGAAAAAAGGCGAGTGGGTGACGAGAGAAAGAATAACGTATTCAATAAAAGGGGGGAGGTCCGAAGGATACCGAGGTTACTCTTTCATTTCAAATGTTGAGACCGGAAAATGGAAGGTTAGTATCGAGACAGAAAGGGGGCAAACTTTGGGAGTAATAAAATTTAAAGTAATAGAAGGAAAACCAGAACTGGAAACAGAGGAAATAAGATAAAGAATAAAGAGTTAACTTAGGTGGTGTGGTTGACATCTGGCATAGTTTTGTTATCCTATCCTAGGAAATGTTACCATTTTTTTTAAATTTTAGAGTTGGAGGAGCAGAATGATGAAGAGAGTGTGGAGTATTTGTTTGCTTATTGGGTTGATGTTGTGGTGTTCTACATCCACGGCTTCAACCCTGACCCCCGCAGTTTCAGGTCTTTCATTTCACCAGGGTGAAACAGGAGACTTTGAATGGGAAATTTTAAAAAAAGGAGGGAAGGAACACAAGAGCGAATCAGTTCGCTTTGAGGACAAAAAAAATGAACGGGAGGGGTCTTTTTGGATGACGGGGGGGCATTATGGCGTCGACGATTTTAAAAAAGAAAAAATTCGTTTTGATAAAAAAGGAAAAGGTCATCACTACGGACGGGGAAAGAATCCCCCTCGTTGTGAAGTCCCTGCACCCTCGAGTATTCTTTTGCTCACCGCCGGCTTGGTTGGTCTAGCCAGTTTTGGGGCAATCTTAAAAAAGAAGGCGTAATTTTTTATGCACGCCTTCGCGCAATAACCTTGTCGTCTCTTTGTGAGATGACGAGGTTATTTTTTTATTTGAAATCTATTGACAGACAGGCAATAAGAGTGTAAGTTTATAGAGAAATTTTGCAGTTCTTCGAAGTTTAGAGGGGGGCGTTTTGCCTAAAATTAAGAACACAAGGAGAGAACAGATGCAACAAACGAAGAGGGTAAGTATGGCCGATTTTCTTGCCGGGATGGTTGGTAACGACGAATCGTTCATTTTTGGGGTACCCCGTGAGACGATGGCAAGGGAAAGCCCTAAAGATCGTCTTCTGCGAAAAGCAGTGACCGACGGAGAGGCTGCCAAACCGATTGACCTCCTTTCTGTCCATGCGGAAACCGTTTCGGCCCTTGCCGCGGCCGACTATTTCCAGGAGCTCTTGGATCTGTCACTCGCGACGAGTGAAGATCTTCGAAACAAACTCGAGGTGATGACTCATATCAAGAATGTTCAGGAGAAAAGGGCGAACTCTTTATTCAAAAGGCTGAAGGGGCTCTCTGAGGAAGAGCCTCTCAAGCAGGCGGTAGTCACGCGGATGAAGAGCCGGATAGCATCTCTGGAGGAGATCACAAACGCCCTTGCCGAGGAAAACGAGCTTCTTATGGAAGCTCTCGACACAATCTCTGCACTCATTGCCTCTCCTCCCAAGTGTTCCCCTCCGGCGAAGAAGGATCGGGTACCTTTAATCAAGCGGATTAAGGAAATCTCGGATGCCTTTGGTAGTTCCTTCATTCCGTTGGATCAGGCTCCTAAGCCAGGCTGGGTGGAACCGGAAAAAGATTGGCCTCGGTTGCCCATCGACAAACCGAAGTCCGAGTGTTAGGGGAAATCCGGCTATAGCCGTTTTCCCAAGAGTTTCACGCCGCGCGCCCTTCACAGGGTTGCGCGGTGTTTTTTATTTAAAATCATCTTTTATAAACTCACCCTTTTATTTTATCTGTTGATTTATAAAATTATTTATAATACAATAGTTCTTGCCTATATTTTGGGTTAGTTTCATTTTGAAATTAGTTGATTTGTTTACGTTTTGGGCCAGTAGCTCAGTTGGCTAGAGCGCCTCATTTGCACTGAGGAGGTCGGGGGTTCGATTCCTCTCTGGTCCACACAACCAAAATAAAACACCATTTTTTTAGATGGTGTTTTATTTTGTGTTGCTGTGCCAGAAGAAAGCAAACTGCTTTGCTTTCGTGAGGAATCGAAAGGCGGAATCATGTTTTGCGAAGCAAAACAGACGAGCCGGGGTCGCGAGCACTTAATAGATTTCGAGCCGAAGACGAAGAAATATATTTAGTGACTCGTGACCGATTCCTCTCTGGTCCATATTTTTACTTAGAACTGGGGACCGATTCCTCTCTGGTCCACCAAAATCTAGACCCAAAAGCGACAGCTTTCGGGCCTAGATTTTGGTGGAATATTCTAGACTTTGCGCGAAATTATTTTGAGAACGAATGAAGCTTACGCTCCGATTTCTTCTAAACTTTAAACCGCCTGCTACGCCCCACTAAAGCGGAAGTTTCGGCGAAACGACTTGTCGCCTCCGTAAACTCTGGCGACAACCAACACCAAAAAAATTCTTTTCCTTTTCTCTCTAGGGTCTGTTCAAGATTTCACCGCAAACATATATTATTTACTACTCTAAAGAGTAGAGTTTGCTTGTCGGCTAAAACTTCATAATTTTGGCTACAAATTTTTAAAATTTCGTCAGTATATCTTGATATACTTCTTCAATTTTTAAAATTTTCGCACAAAATTCTGAAGTTTTATCTCGACATGAAATCTTGAACAAACTCTTGAAATTTGGGGGGGGCGAAAAAAGAAAGGAAAAAACGCAAAGAAATTTTTTTGGGTTGGTTTCGAACTTATAGGCAGTATCTTAATACTTTAAGATGCTGCCCGCTTCTAGCCATTTTTTGTTCCAACGGCTCAACGACTTGAGCCGTTGGTTTATCGACATACCGTTATATTATAATATAACATTGTGGTATACTATAACAAGCGATATACTGTTGATAATGAATGGTGAATCTGAAAAACTTGGTAAAAATTTAAATAAAATTAGAACAAGTAAAAAAATATCGCAAGGTGATATTGCTCGCTCGTTAGGAGTTAGCCGTGGTTTTATTAGTAACATAGAAAATGGTAAAACTAACCCTACACTTGCAACGATTAGTAAAATAGCAAAAGCTGTTGGTGTTTCTACTGACGAATTATTAAAATAATTATGAGTAAAGAAAAAACAAGTTCAAATAGTAACCTACATAAAGCTAATAGGGCAAAAAAAGACGAGTTTTATACTCAGCTTATTGATATTGAAAAGGAGTTAAAACACTACAAAGAACAATTTCGTGACAAGGTAGTATATTGTAACTGCGATGACCCCTTTGAAAGTAATTTTTTCAAATATTTTGCCTCAAACTTTAATGTTCTGGGCTTAAAAAAACTCATTGCCACCAGTTACAAACCATCCCCAATTGCTAATACTCAATTAGGATTATTTGGTGATGACAAAAAACTCTCAAAATCAAAAGGTCGCCCAAAAACAACAGCTAATAAATTTATCATCAACGAAGCTAGTGATTTTGATGGTGATGGTGCATTTGACCTTCATGATATAGCAGAACAACTAAAGGCTAATAAAAATAATGAGTGGGCTCCTCTTAAAGGTGATGGGGATTTTAAAAGCCCAGAAAGTATAGAACTTTTAAAACAAGCAGATATTGTCGTAACTAATCCACCTTTTTCATTATTTAGGGAATATGTTGCTCAATTAGTTGAGTATGATAAAAAATTTTTAATATTAGGTCAGCAGGGAGCGGTGATCTATAAAGAATTTATTCCTCTAATCAAAGAAAATAAAGTTTGGCTCGGACATGATAATGGTGGAACAAAATGGTTTCAAGTTCCTATGGATTATGACATCCCAACAGAATCAAGAAAAAAAAATGTTGACGGTGTAAAATATTTCAGCATGGGAAGTGTTAATTGGTATACAAATCTCGAAGTTGCTCGTCGCCACAATGATCTTGTATTATATAAAAAATATAATCCTAAGGAATATTTTAAATATGATAATTATGATGGAATTAACGTAAATAGATATATCGATATCCCAATGGATTATGAAGGAGTAATGGGTGTACCAATTACTTTTCTTAACTACCATAACCCTGATCAGTTTGAGATTATAGGATTAGATAGGTACACGGGAAAGAATGGAGATAAAGATTTTACTATTAACGGGAAAATGTTGTTTCGTCGTATATTAATTAA
The DNA here is from genome assembly GCA_001774495.1 of Candidatus Campbellbacteria bacterium RIFOXYC2_FULL_35_25. GTDB lineage: Bacteria > Patescibacteriota > Minisyncoccia > Phycocordibacterales > UBA12079 > UBA12079. Next base: position 26,327 of record MFAE01000014.1, read on the forward strand.
AAATAAAAGACCACAAAAATAATGATATGATAATAAATTTACATAAGATTAAAATCTCTGAGATTGTAAAGGATTATAAGGACAGCGATGAAGAAGGGGTGTCTGCTTTTGGTGGTAAATTAGATATTCGTCCTAAGTATCAAAGAGAGTTTGTATATAGTGGTAAACAAAGAGATGAAGTGATCAGAACTGTCAAAAATGGTTTTCCTTTAAATGTTATGTATTGGGTGAAAAAAGAAGACAAAAATTTTGAAGTACTTGATGGACAACAAAGGACAATTAGTATCGCCCAATTTGTAAATGGAGATTTTTCAATTGAATTTAACGGAAGAATCGCAATGTTTCATAATCTAACTAAAGAAGAACAAGAGCAGATTATGAATTATGATCTTATGATTTATCACTGTGAAGGAACCGATAAGGAAAAGCTCGACTGGTTTAAGATTATTAATATTGCTGGTGAGAAATTGTTTCCTCAAGAGCTACGAAATGCTGTGTATACTGGCCCATGGCTTTCAGATGCAAAGCTGAAGTTTAGTAAATCAAATTGTGCGTCTTATTTGTTAGCAAATGACGGTGGTCAATTAATAACAGGTTCTCCTATAAGACAAGAGTATCTAGAAACTGCATTATCATGGATAAACAATGATGAAATAGAACAATATATGGCACAACATCAACATGACAAAGATGCAGATGAGTTGTGGCAGTATTTTCAAAATGTAATCCATTGGGTACGGAAAACTTTTCCTCATTATAGAAAAGAGATGTCAGGCGTAAATTGGGGCGAACTCTATAACGCATTTAAAAACAAAAAACTTAATCCAGAAAAATTAGAGAAAGAAATTAAAAGATTGATGCAAGATGAAGACGTCACAAAAAAATCTGGGATCTATTCATATATATTAACTCTCAAGGAGCGATACCTTTCTATACGGGCATTCACACCAAATATGAAACGTGAAGCATATGAAAGACAAAATGGTGTTTGCCCTGAATGTAATAAAGATTTTTCACTTTCAGAAATGGAAACGGATCATATTGATCCGTGGCATGAAGGTGGAAGAACAATAGCAGAAAATTGCCAGATGTTATGCAAAGAATGTAATAGACGAAAATCTGGAAAATAAAATTATGAAAAAAATCGAAGTAAAAATCACAGAAAAAGATAAGGGTACAAAAGACCTGTCCTTGCTTAACCTACGCGATGAAGTTGTTAATTTTCTATATAAAGATACCGTTGCTAATTCAACAAAAACAGACATGCAATTCTTCGTTTTGCTTTTCTTTGCGTCTATTCAAGTTGAACAAAAGACCTTTTTGGAAAAAATTTTAGAAGACGGTGTGCCGAAATTCAAAAAGCTAAATGCAGTATTTTCAAACAGAAAAGGATATTTACATGCAGGAGAGTATAAAAAGATGGTTGACGAACATGGGCTTACTGAGTTGTTTAAAAACGATATTTTCTTTGTAATTATTGAAGCCGTTTTAAATATTGACGAAATAAAAAGTCGTTTCTCTGAGCTTTTTGAAAAACATAAAAAATTAGGAGATTCCATAATTTCAATCGGAGAAAAATATTCAAGAGATTTAGAAGAAAGTTTCAAAGATTTCCAGACCTCAAGAATTCAGGACGATAGATACGATGAGCACGGAAATTATCATGATTTAAGCAAAAGCGTATATAGGACTGTTAGGATGCGAAATTCTAGGAACCTTGATTTAAATCTTCAGCGATATACCTCAATAAAGAAGATTACCAGTGAATCGCCAGTTGATTTAACCTTTCTTCAACATATTGATCCACAAATCATTTTTGATTTGTGGGATAAGTATCAAGTTGCTGAATACATGAAGTCAATGTGGAGTACAGCAAATAATAGCCCGATAATCGCTAATACAGTTGGGGGTATTTTTGGTGGATTGGTTGTGCTGTATGCTCAATGGAAACTTATCGACGGAAGAAAAAATAGAACAGAAAAAAAGAAAGCGAAGCAAAAATTCGAAAAATCAAAAACAGAGAACGGACATATTCTTGATGATCTTACACTTAGGCTTGTTGATTCTGTGTTAAAGGCAAACGAAAGATTAGAAAAAGAGGTTGAGGTAAATAGAACAAAAGTTCGAGAACTTTCGAGTGAAAATCTCCTGATTCAAGATAAAGATAAAATAAAAAAGCTTGAAGAGCGAATTGCTCAACTTGAAAACTTATCTGTACAAGCAAAAGTTATTGACTATAAGTAGATGATAGGGAGCCACGCTTGCGCGCTTATGAGCAGGTGAGGCAATCACAATATGATTTGTTTATGGTGTGTTAAAATAAACTTATGAATTTTATACTTTTAATAATAGTTGCAATAGCAGGAATAATTATCGGAAGTTATTTTGGTGTGAAAAAAGATGGTTTGATTTTTGGGCAAACGAAGAAAAAGAAAGAAAACAAGGAAAGAATATTGAAATTTTTGGAAACTAATGAAAAAGTGACAAATAATGATATTGAGAAATTATTAGGAGTATCTGATGCAACTGCAACAAGGTATCTAAATGAATTAGAAAAAGAGCAAAAAATCAAACAAATCGGCACGGTCGGTCATGCCGTATATTATCGCTTAATGTAGCCACGAAGTGGCTGAACGGCTCAACGAGTTGAGCCGTTGAAAAGATTTATGAAAGACAAAGAATATTATTCAAATTTTGAAAACCAGCGTGATGAACACACTCAGAATATTTTAGGTTCGGAAAGCAAAAATAAAATTATTCTTGCTGGACCAGGAACTGGAAAAAGTTATTTATTTCAACAAATATGTAAAAACAATATTGAAAATGATCTTAACAACAATTTGACTCTATCTTTTATCAACGAATTAGTTAATGATTTATCAAAAGATTTACACGGACTTTCTGATGTAAAAACATTACACAGTTTTGCCTTAAAAAACATCTCTAAAAATACTAATTTTTTTATGAATTTAGGTGATGTAATTCAAGAAGATTATAAAATTATAAAAAATAAAGAAGTTAGTTTTAAAGATATATTTTATAACCTTGAGGAAGAAAAAGAAGACGAATTAAATTTTTATTCAGAAAGGAGAAAATTTTATAATTTCTTTGGTCCAAACTGTTCTATATATACATTAATAAAAATATTTGAAAATAATGAAGAAAAAATTCCAAAATATTCTCAAATTTTAATAGATGAATTTCAAGACTTTAATAAATTAGAAAGCCGCCTGATAGACTTATTGGCAGAAAAAAACTCAATGGTCATTGCTGGGGACGATGACCAATCATTATATTCTTTCAAAAATGCAAATCCTCAAGAAATAAGAGACAAACACAAATCAGAAGAATATACATCTTTTGAGTTACCTTTTTGTTCAAGATGTCCTGAAGTTATAATAAATTCTTTTCATAATATAGTCGACAAAGCTAAGGCAGAAGGTTTTTTGAAAGATAGAATTTCAAAAGAATACAAGTATTTTCCTTCAGTAGAAAAAGACCTACTATCATCGCAAAACCCTAAACTCATAATAAATAAAGGGGTATATCAAAACCAAATTGCTTTTAACATTGAAAAAGAAATAAAAAGCATATCTGATTCAGGAAAAAAAGATTTTTCTGTTTTAGTAATATGTTCTTTAAAATCACAAATAAAAAGCTTAGAGAAAGCTTTGCGTAAAAAAGGCTTTAATAATATTGAATCACCTCAAGAAAAGAAAGGAGGTGATTTAATTGACGGGCTAAAATTGTTACAAAAAGATAAAGAATGTAATTTAGGGTGGAGAATTGTCTCAAAAATAATTTTAGAAAATAATAATAAAGATATTAAAGATATTATTAAAAAAAGCCACTCTAATTTAAATAAAAAATTTTATGAATTATTAGATAAAAATGATGTTAAATATATAAAACAAGTACTCGCAATATTTAAAAAAGTTAATGAAAATAAATCATTAAAAAAAGAAGAGTATCAAAAAATTTTAGATTGTTTCGGTTATAATCAAGAAAATATTGTGTTAGAAAAATTAAAAGAAGATTTTCAAGATAACAATAATCAAAAAACAAATTACAAGAATATACCTATAAAAATAACAACCATTCTCGGCTCAAAAGGGCTGACCAATGATTATGTCTTTCTTGTCAATTTTGATGATGGATATCTTTTTGGAAAAGAGAAAAAAATAACTGATGAAAATATTTGTAAATTTTTAGTTGCGTTAACAAGAGCAAAGAAAAAAATCTATCTTTATGCAAACAACAACAAGTTACCTACTTTTGTAAATTGGATTGATAAAAATAATTATTAAAAATGCCACCAGAAGAAAATCAAAAAAATACAGTTGAAGAAATTCCTGTTTCGGCTCCGCCGAAACAGGAAGTCGTTGAAAATGTTCCCGTTGTTGAAGAAACCCCTGCTCCAATTGAAACTCTTGTGGAAGAACAAACTGAAAATATTGAAAATATTGAAAATGTTGAAACTGAAGTCGTTGAGCCAATAATAATTGAGTCTGTAACAGAAACGCCGATTATTGAAACGACTGAACCGATAGAACAAATAGAAAACGAAGAAACTGGATTGCTTCACTTTGTTCGCAAAGACGAAGCTGTTGAAGAAATTCCACAAGTTGAAGAAGTGAAACAGTCTCAATCTGTTCAACAAGAACAACCTCAACCGCAGTCAGAACCTCAACCACAACAAACTCAAACTGTTGAAAAAATTATTTATCAAACTCCGCCTAATTTGATTCAAAATCTCTTAACCAAAGCGAGAGCAAAAATTCAAGAAAGGAAAAATAAGAAGTTGAATAAAATAATGTCACTTTTTGAATCAAATTCAAATATTTCTAACTCGGATGTTCAAAAATTGCTACGAACTACTAAAAGAAGTGCAACAAGATATTTAAATATTCTTGAAAAAGAGCAAAAGATAATTCAAGTTGGAAATGCTGGCAGAGGTGTAAAATACATCAAAAAACCTTAAGATAGAATATAATTGCGAGCAACGGCTCAACGAGTTGAGCCGTTGATTTAAATCAATTTTATATTTTTTAACATCATATAGATTAAATTTGCACAATCTGTTTTCTTAATATAAAATCTACCTTAGATTTGTTCTCGAAATTTGAATAGTTGTAAAAACTAAAACCGAAAGCAATAACCGTTTTTACGGTTTTTTAATTTTACTGAAAAAAGGAGGTGATTAAATTGGTGTAATTAACGAAGTACCTGACAAGAAATAGGAAGTTCAGCATGACAAACAAAAAAGACCTAAGGAGGTCAAGATGAAAAGACTGATTTTTCTTTCTCTAATTTTGTTGGGAATAACATTTTCCCAGCATGTGTTCGCTTCAACTGTAAACTACCAGCCGACACCATATCCTCTTTTGGATAAAAACGGGGATTCAATGTCTCAAGATTTGGACAAGGTTCACCTCTGGGACGGATGGCTTCCAAGTTACTACTATAACCAAGAGTTTACTCGCGACGATAAACTGCAACTCGGTGGTTGGGGTGACCAGTATCGTATTTATGTCAAATTTGATATTGAAGGACTTCCTTACGATCCCGATGACGTAATTATGTTTATGAAATCGTTTGACCGTGGAGATTCTTCAACGGCTACACCTTTTGCTTTTTGCCAGGCGAGTAGTTCGTGGGATTTGTCGTTAACGTGGAATACTCAACCCTCGTTTTCTGGATGTTGGGGTTGGTATAGCGCACCTACACCAGGCGATTGGTGGGGGCGGTATATAACACCAATGTACTCTGATTGGAAAGATGGGACATCGACAAATTATGGAGTAATGATGTATCCTCAAAACACAAATAATAACTTTAACGTGTTTAGGAGCTCTCGGTATTCAACCGCAAGTTATCGCCCTGTTTTGCAATTTGTTTTTACTCCAACGATTGAACTCAAAATGCCACTTCCTGGAAATCACACATGGTTGGTAACAACCGAAACTGGTGGTTGGGATTGTATGGGTGATTACGACCAATATCATGACGGCACGAATTATTTCTCTCTAGATTTTTCTTGGAGAAACCAAGCTGATGCTGGAGCGGCAGTGTATGACGAATCAACTGATGATATTCCTATTCTCGCCGCTGGTGGAGGAAAGGTCTACCAAGCAACGTACTCATCAGCAAATGGCTATTACGTTGTGATTGATCATGACGGAGACGGTAATATTAACACAGGAGTGTCTACCAGATATCTTCATCTTAAATATTCCCCCTCCGTAACAGCTGGTAATACCGTTCAGCAAGGAGCTCTCATCGGTTATATGGGAGATACCGGCTTAAGTAATGGTGTTCATCTTCATTTTGGGGTTCGCTATCAAGATAGTGGTTCATCGAGTGTTAACCAGCTTAGTAAAGTAACCGTGGATGGTCAAATTCTGAAAGGATACCAGACAAAATGCTCGGAGAGCAACGGCATCCCAACAGATTGGATTCGTTATTATCGTTCTTACAACACAGCTTATTAGATTTAATCTCGTAAGTTTTACACAGCGGGGCTTTTTGCCTCGCTGTTTTTGTATTGGAATTATTTAAATTTAATATATAATAATAGATTATGAAAAACAAAAAAATTCTTTTAATTCTTATTATTATCTTAATAATCTTAGGTTTCTTTTATTTTACAAAATACGATAAAAATAATAGCGAAGTAATTATTTTGAATGACAACCAAGATGGAACAAAACATCTTGAAACTTATTCAAACGAGAAATATGGTTTTATTTTTTCTTACCCTCAAGATTGGAATGCTAAAGCAGAAAATTCTGAATTGATACAACTTTATAATTATTCAAAAATAGGAGACCAAACACTTTCTGAAAATGTTTTAAATAAAGTTGAAGTTGTTATTATTGAAGAAATAAATTATGAAGAATCCAGCGATTATCCAGAAGAAAATAAATCTATATCTGATACAGTCATCGGAGGACAAAATGCGAAGAAAGTTGAGGTAGAACTTATTGGGGGAGAAAAAATTAACTCTTATTATGTTCAAATTCCTTCAATAAACAAATATATTTCTTTGAGTATTTACGGAGATTCAAAGAATTTCTATGTTCTCGATAATATAGCCAATAGTTTGAGATGGACAAAATAATTTAATAAATCTACAAAGCCAAAAGGGACAAATACACCATTTGTCCCTTTTATCATACAAAACCACACGAAGTGTGGTTTTGGTTGTTTAGGGAGCTTTTTTGTGTGCGCTGGGAGGGTTGGGGCAAACACAAGATAGAAAGCGTTTTAGTTTTGTTTTGTTTTTCTTTGGAGCATATTATAAGGCAATAAAAGAAGAAAGATTGTTAACAAAACATTTTTCTAATGAATATTCTGAATATAAAAAACAAGTAAGGGCTTTAATTCCTTTTATTTTCTAGCTCAAAAGAAGAAATAATTTACAGCAACTTTAACTTATTGGTTATTTGGTTTAGGCCTATTCTAGTTATCCACAATTCATCTAAAAAAGCTTGCTTTTTTTTCTGAGTTTAGTATACTAATTAAAGTACTTATTATTTAGCTTGCTACTTAATAGGTACTATGAAAGAAATCGCTTCGGCGGTTTTTTTCATATCTACTGAAGCCATTTTGAGTAGAGGTGAAAAAAACTGACGGTGGTTTAAAAACAAAAATCCACAGTAGCCAGGCTACTGTGGATTTTTGTTTAGTAACTAAAAACTATCGACTATAAACTATAAACTAAAAACTATTCTTTCTCCTCTTTCAACTGTACAAAGAATGTTGAACCTTTTCCTTCTCCTTCCGATTCTGCCCCTATCTTAACATCCTTTTCGGATGTTCGGGCGAACATTTTACCACTAAAACAATTTATAAAATTGTTTTAGTGGTAAAATGTTTTAGCCAAATTGTTCCAGGTTCAGTGTTGAATTCAAGATTTATGTTTATAGAAACTTGTTTTTGGGGTATAATGATAAAATTATGAAAAAACATATTATTATTGCCACCTATGATGGAATCGGTACTTATTATTCAGGAGTGGGGACCATTGCAAAAAATATCGTTGATTCACTTACCATTCTTTCAGATAAAATAGACATAAAAGTCAGTATTGCTTATGTGAGTATGGATAAACAATCAGATGTTTTTAATAAAGGATGTTTTGATACAGCAAATAATCTAACCATAAAAACTGGAGGTAAAATGATTCCTTTGTGTAACACCACAAAAGGTCAGAGTGAATGGGATATGTGGAGGAGTTTTGATGAATGGAGATTTACTTGTGTGTCACTTGTAACTGCTTTAAACCTTATATTAGATGAGAAAGATGACAATATCATTATTCTTAATGACACGCCATTTTTATTTTTTTCTAAGTATAAAGACTTGGTTTTAGACAAAAATTTAAAATGTTTCTATTTCCCTTTGAGTACCGGGAAAAATCATGCTTTTGGCGATGAAGATTGGAGAAATCATAGAATTAAAGCCGAAGAAAGGTGTTTCGAAATAGTTCAAAAGGATCCAAATTCAAAAGTAATATCTTTGGGTGAAAAATTTGCTGAGAGAATGAATCAAGATTATGGGTTGAAGTTTGGAGAAGTTGACTATTTGCAAAATGGCTTATGTTTTGATAAATATAAAGATTTTCTTGATACTAAGTTTTCTAATAAAGATTTACAAAAATATGGGATTAAAATAGAAGAAGACAAAAAAATAATTTTTGCTTGGGGTAGATGTTCTATCGCAAAAGGATTTAAGGAACTTGCATTGGCTTGGGTTAAAGCACATAATTTTTTACCAAATCATTATTTACTTTTACAAATACCAAATAATTCAGGCGAGACTGATTACTTCGATGAGATTAAAGGAATTCTGAAGAATATTCCTAGGGTTATTATTTTAGACAATTTTAATCCAAATATTTGGAAAACAGTTTTAAGGTCAGTAAATACTGAAATTGTTTGCATCCCCTCATTAATGGACCCTTTTCCTCACACTTCTATAGAAGCAAAACTTTTCTCAAAAGGAATGAATTATATCACTTTAATTAGCGATATCGACGGAGCCGTAGACGCTTTCCACGAAGATGAGTGTATATATGTTGATCCTAGGGATACAAAAACTTTTACTGATAAAATTATCGAAGTAGCTAATTTAGATAATTCACAAAAGAGAGAAATGATTGATAAAAACATTCAGACAATTCAAAATTTCAATTTTCCTAAAATCCTTGAAAAATTTATAAATTCGAATTTATTTAAAAGCAAATAGATATTATTTTAAATTATAAGTATGATATTTAGATGGACAATATGGGGGGAATATAAATTAAAAAATATTGAATTATTAAAATATAGTATTCTTTCATTTAAAAAACAATTTGGTGAGAGTCATAATTATGTAGTTTATACAGATGATGAAAAAACTCTTAAAGAGAATCTTAGAGGAATTGCTGAAATTTTTAATATTAACTCTTGTGTTGAAAATAAATACAACATTAAATCCAAGGCTACTTGGATGAAATGGTGCCCTTTGGTTAAATTAGATATTGATAAAACTGAGATTTATGTTGATTCTGATGTTTTTTTGTTAAAATATCCCATTGAAATTGAAAATTTCATTACTAATCCTAAATTAAAATTTGCAATTATGGATGAGTTTTACGGTCAGCCATGGCAACATGGAGCTATGCAAAAAAGGGCAACAAAAGTTACTCCTTTTGTTAATGCTGGCCTTTTTATTCAAAAAGCTGGATATAGTATTTCCGGTGAACTTTCGGAAGAATTTGATTGGTGGGTACAAAATATTTCAAAAGATGAACAGACTCATCATGATGAACAGGGAGCACTGGCAGTAGCCTTAACTAATTATTTAGAAAAACAAGAGTTATATATTTTACCTAAAGATAAATATATGTTAATTGGTCCAAACGAGAACAAAGGTATAAAAGATCTAGAGCAAGTTATATTATTTCATGCGGTTTATCCTGATCACCCAGCTTTTTATAAATTTAAAGATTATCTCGATAAAATACTTAATTTATAAGTAAAGGTTGTAAATGATATAATGTAAATATGAAAAATAAGTCTAAAGTTGCAATTTTAATGTCTGTAAGAAATGAAGAGATTTTGGTTGATTTTAATATTGCATACCATTTAGATTTAGGTTTCGACTATATTTTTGTTGCAAACCATTGCTCCACTGATCAAACTAATGAGATTTTAAATTCTTACAAGGATAATCCTCGGGTTGTTGTTATTAATGAAGTTAACCATGTTTTTGATCATGCTAAAATAATCAATAAACTTTTGAATTTTGCAAATAAAAACTTTAAGATTGATTGGCTCGCTTTTTTGGATGTGGATGAATTTCTTTCTATTAAAGAGAAAAACATTCATGAATTTGTTGCAAGGTTAGATTCAAAAAGAATTCCTTATGCGACAATAGGATGGGCAAATGCACTATTCGATTATACTCATTCAGATTACACATGTTCTCCTGTGAATAAAATAGATACATTAAAATTTTATTATCCTTGGCCAGAAAAAAACTGGCAAGAATATGGACATTTCAGAAAGACGATTGTTAAAAACCATAAAAATATTGAAGTAGTTGCTGGAGGTCACTACGTAAAAACTGAAAATAATCTGAGTTTTTTTGGTGAATTTGATTGGAATCCTTTCGCTATTCCTTTTGAAGAAGCAAAATTATTACATTTTGAATTTAGAGATACCGCGGAAGCTTTATATGAAAAGTGGCAAAAACTCGCAGAATTTGAAAATGACACTACCTCAAGTAATAGTGCCCCTTGGTTAGAAAGAATTCAGACAATAAGAAAGTATGTAAAATATTATAAAGATGACATTGAGAGTATAAATAAAAAATGGTTTTATAATCACAGTACTTTTTGGGGGACTACTATCCCAGAAAATAAAATAATTTATGATAATACTTTAGCTTTATGGTATGGTAAATATTTAAGAAATAAAATAAAAAAAGGAAAAATAAAATCTTTGTGTTTATTGCGAAGTGGTAATCTGGGGGATGTTATAATGACTGAACCAATTGCCAGATTTTTATTAAAATATGTTGACGAAATAGTGCTGGCAACTGATGTAGTAAATTTTAATTTAATCAATAAGACTTATAAAAAAATCATTCCGTTTAAAAGTGCCTTTATAAATAATAGCTTTGACGCAACAATAAGGCTTGCTTATGAATTCAGTGATAATCAAAAAACATATATTCAAGGATTTATGGAGTCTATAGGTTTCGGAGATATTGTGATTAATGATATCCCTAGTTTGAATAATAATTTTGAGAATATTGTTAATGAAAAATATGTATTAATTGCTCCTCATATTAGTAGTTGGGAGGATAAGAAGCGAAATTGGGGTTACTTAAAATTTATTGAGTTAGCTGATCTTATCGAAAAAAATTTAAACATTAAAACCATTATTTTAGAAAACACCCATACTTTTAAGGAAATGTTATCTTTGATCTATCATTGTGAATACTTTATAGGAAACGATTCTGGCCCAGGAATAATTTCTCAAAGTTTTAATAAAAAATCTTTTTTAATTTTTGGAGCAACTCACCCTAAATATTTGCATTTATTAAAATCTACTGTATATATATATGATAAGAATAGACACGCTTTATGCCAACATAAAACACGTCAAGAAGAAATTGATTGCTGCGAATCGTTTTGTATGGATAAATTAAGGGTTAATAGAGTATTTGAAATAATAAAAAACAATTATGAACAAAAATAATTTTAAAATAAAACTTTCTTTTGTTAAAGGTTTAAACAAAATTGTTGTAAAAGAAGTCAAAGAAAAAACATCTTATAAAATACTTGAACAAGGTGTTGATTTTGTTTATTTAAATTTTGATAAAAACTTTGGAAAATTATTTGTTTTAAAAAGTATAGGGTCAGTGAGTATCGTATTAAATGATTTATTGTATAATCCTGCGTATTTGTCAAAGCACAAATCTATTTTGAAAGAAGTAATTGATGAAATAATAAATAAAAAGATAGATAAATTTTCTACTTTTAAAGTTTCTTGCGCTGGTTTAGATTCTCCAGAGGTAAAAAGTATTTCAAAATATATTGGAGATGAGTTTAAATTAAAGGAAAATGTAGAAGCAGATTTAAAAATTAATATCGCTAAGGTTAACGATTTATGGGAAGTATCTGTTCAAGCCACAAGAAGGCCACTTTCTTTTAGAAGCTATAAAATTGTTAATATGAGTGGAGCCATGGATCCTACAATCGCCTATGCTCTGAATGAGTATTGTAATGTAAAGAAAAAGAAAACATATCTGAATGCTTTTTCTGGAAGTGCGACTTTGTTGATTGAAGCTGGGTTAAGTAGCCAAGATTTAGAAACTTTAGTTGGTTTCGATAATGATAAATCACATTTGACATTGGCTTATCAAAATATAAAACAAGCAGGTTTAATTAGAAGGATAAAACTTCTTGAGCATGATATATATGAACAGCCAAAAATAGGGAAATTTGATGTTATCGTAGCAGATTTACCCTTTGGTATGGTTATTTCAAAAAATGAAGACTTGGAAAAAATGTATACCGCTTTTGTAAATTTTGCCGAAAATTCTTTAGAGGAGAAGGGTGTCTTAGGGGTTTATACTAATGAGTATAGGTTGTTTAAAGAGGTGTTAGATTTATCTAAATGGAAAATTATCGAAGAAGTTGACTTAAAGCTACCAACAAATGTTAATTCATATTTATATCCAAAAATATTCGTATGCAAGAAAATATAATCGAATTAGATTTAAAAAAATACTTATTGCAATTTTCAGATAGCAAGGTTGATTTTTATCGTTTCCCTGGAAATTATGGAGATTCTTTGATTTATCACGGAACAAAAACTTTATTAGATGAGTTAAATATAGGCATTGATCTTGTTGAAATAGATTCTGATGTTATTAATGATATTTTATTTATCGATGGTGGAGGGAATTTTGTGGATGAGTATGACGATGTTTATAATTTTCTAGTTAAAAAACACAGAATGTATAAAAAAATCGTATTATTACCTCATACAATTAGAGGAGAAAAAGAAGCTAGACTTATTCAGTCTTTGGATTCGAATGCAACTATTTTTTGTAGGGAAAAAATCACCTATGAATTTGTTAAAAAGAATGCAAAAAAAGCAGAGTATTATCTTTGGAGTGATTGTGCTTTTTACAACGATTTAATAAATTACTTAGAAGTTGGTGAGGGAATTTTAAATTCTTTTAGAGTAGATGTTGAATCAAGCAAAAAAGAATTACCTGCTGATAATGAAGATATCTCATATGACGGATGGTGTATGAAGCCTTTGAAAGACTTTCTTGGAAAAATACAAAAATATGAAGAGATTAGAACTGATAGATTACATGTTGCTATAGCTAGTGCTATGCTCGGTAAGAGAGTATTGTTTTATTCTAACTCGTATTATAAAAATAAGGCAGTTTACGAGTATTCGCTAAAAAAATACCCACAAGTCATATTTGTATATGAAAATGATTATAATCTAATTTCCTATAATCAAATCCGTTCTGTATTTTTGGAACATCTTAATAGTGAGACTGTTAAAACAAAAGATAATGTTTTGGATTTATTTAGTGAATTAATTTCTATAAACCATAAATTATGGCACTTTGAGGACCTAGCAAGAAATTTAGAATCAACTGATAAATTAGTGAGAGAAATTAAAAAAAATATTGATAAATCAAATCAATCAAGAAATGATCTTATCAGAAAAATTGATTTTAATTTAATTGATCTACTAAACAACAAAGAGAGTAAGGATATAGAAAAGTTTATCTCTGAAAGTCCTGCTGTATTTATAGATAGGCTTTCAATTATGTTTATAAGAAAGTTTGAGATAGAAAGGCTTGTGTTTTGTATAAATGATAATCAAAATTTGAATGATATTTATATTCAAAAATTAGATGTAATTAATAGTCAGATTAATTTTAATGGCAAGTTTTTAGAATCTCTTTTTAATAAGATAAGATTAGGAACAATATTTTTCAAAATATTTAATCCTGTAAAAATATATAATGATCATAGAATCCAAAAATATATAGCTAAAACATAAAAAGAGGGTAGACCTAAGGCACAAAGCATTTTTTACAGATAAAATAAGAGTTGATGAAAACAAACCTCAATTATATGGGGCACAAGTTAGAAAAAAAGAAAACGGAGAAATAGAATTAATTGAAATAGAAGACAGAGAAAATGTAAATAAAAGGAGAAAGGAACTTGGGATGGAATCGCTAGAGAAGTATTTGGAACAATTTGGTGTTAAGTAAAAAATTAATAGAAATTCTATTTTTAATTAGATTTATTTAAAAGTAACTTAAAATTTTAATAATCTCCTACACCTGTGGATTTTTATTTAGTAACTATCGACTATAAACTATAAACTAAAAACTATTCTTTCTCCTCTTTCAACTGCACAAAGAAAGTAGAACCTTTTCCTTCTCCTTCCGATTCTGCCCAAACTTTTCCTCCGTGAGCTTTTACGATTTCTTTTATATTTTAACATAATTTTAAAAATTTTTAGTTTTTTATTGACATTTTTATTGACAGTTACAAGACTTTTGCTTGACAAAATAGTTTAGGTTGTTATTATTTAAGTAAACACAGTTCTTTATGGTAAAGTAGTCTTAATTTAAGAAAATAAGGAGAATGCAATGAATACAGAGATGACAATCGAAGAAGTTTTTAAAAAGGAACGTCGCGGGCCAAAGGGTGGTTGTTCTAACGGAATCGCGGTGTAATAACACCAAGCTCTTTTTTAGCAGAGAGGTGACGCAAGTCACCTCTTAACTTTTTTAGAAATCAGATTTTAACAAAAGGAGCTTAGAATGTTATTAATATTTTCTAGTACCTTGTCAAAGAAAAGTTTTCAACTCCAATTATTTGTAGAGGAAATGAAAAGAAGAGGTCTTCCTTGTGTTGTTGTTGATGTTCATGACATCGCTACTAATACAAAATTCTCAATTCAGCATAGTAATGATGGTGCATTTTTGTTTGAAGATGGTCAAAAAATAATATCACCCCAAAAAGTTTATGTCATGAATGTTTGGAGAACTGATTCAATTATACGTTTACCCCCAGATTTTGATAAACCTCAATTGATTAGAAACAGAGTCTCTCAATTCGTAAATGATATTCGTTTTATTTTTGAAGATTGCATGTGGGTTCCTGGGAGAATTGAGGATATTGAGCGGGCTGATTCAAAAATGAGGCTATTCAAAGAAGCAGTTAGTTGTGGCCTCAATGTTCCTCGTTTTACAATCGATTCGCCTCATTACGATGGTAAGTTTGGAATTCCCGTCTATAAAAAAAGTCTTGGGTACCCATTTTCTATTTCTTACTCTAAGCAAAAGAAAAAAGAGGTTGCAGTTATTACGACAAATCTTCTTGTTGACAAGGAAAGTGATTCTGTGGGAGATGGTTTATTGTGGCAGTGGCAAGCTCCAATTTTGTCGAGCAAACAGATTCGGTGTCATGTTGTTGGAAACAAAATTTGGTCGGTAATGTGGGATCGTGGTGTTTGTGGCGTTGAAGATTACAGGCATACATCCAACATAAAAAATGAAGTCATCAATTGGAAGCCCCACTCTCTTCCGGCGGAGATTTCTTCTCAAATTTTAAAATTAATGAAAAACCTTTCTGTGTGTATGGCAAGCCCAGAGTTTCTCGTTGATAAAAACGGGGATTACATATTAATTGACCTTAATCCTTGTGGTGATTGGTATGGGTTCTTCTCTAAAATTCAACGCAAAGAAATTTTGGACTCGATTATCCAGTTGTGTTGTTAGGGAAAAATTTTTGTTCGAAACTTGTTGTAACCAGATAAAGGTTGCAACAAGTTTTTTAAAAATATTTTTTAACTTTTTCCGTATAATTTGGGTCTGATATATTGTGGTTAACATCGGGAATTATAAAAATCTCTTTTTTAGGAGCAATGATTTTTTTGTAAGAAATTTTTGAACGACGAATTGTTAGTGGCCATTCATTACTACCAACTAAAAAAGTTGTTTTTGCAGATATTTGTTTTGGAAGTCTTGTAGATTTAAATTCCAACATTCTTCTTTTGCCAAGTATTTTAAAAGCCAAATCTGGTAATTTATTAATATCATCTTCAAAATAAGGGGATAAAGAGCAAGATATAATTTTGTCTATTTTCGTCTTTTCACTTGCTAATAATGCAATGAAAGCACCAAAAGAAAAACCTATCACTGTTGTATTTTGATGACTAGAACCAACTTTTTTTGAAAAATCACTCACCCAATCAGACATTTTTTTGTATTTCCATTCGGGTTCCCAAAAAACAACATCGTACCCCTTTTCTTTTCCAGATTTTATTAGTTGTTTGTATCCTAGATTTTTTGGGGATTCATGATACCCAGGAATTATATATAATTTTTCTTTTTGCATAATAATTACTACTTACTACTTAATACCCAATACTTGATACTTGATACTATTCTTTCTCCTCCTTCAACTGTACAAAGAATGTTGAACCTTTTCCTTCT
Organism: Candidatus Campbellbacteria bacterium RIFOXYC2_FULL_35_25; assembly: GCA_001774495.1. Classification (GTDB taxonomy): domain Bacteria; phylum Patescibacteriota; class Minisyncoccia; order Phycocordibacterales; family UBA12079; genus UBA12079. Next base: position 42,866 of record MFAE01000014.1, read on the forward strand.
CCTTCCGATTCTGACCCTATCTTAACATCCTTTTCGGATGTTCGGGCGAACATTTTACAACTAAAACAATTTATAAAATTGTTTTAGTGGTAAAATGTTTTAGCCAAACCTTTCCTCCAGGGGCTTTTACTATTTCCTTTATATTTTAACATAATTTTAAAAATTTTTAGTTTTTTATTGACAGTATGCTTAAACGAGAGTAGCATTCAAGCGTAAGAGTTTGTATAGGATAAACTCTGTTCTTTGAGTATTTTTCAGATGGAAACTTGTTTTAAGGAGGTTTCGTTATGTCAAAGTGGACAGACAAGGATACGTCGGATTATTCGGGGGATTCCCCGAGTAAGGTTTCATCAGCAGAACATCAGGCTCGCGACGATGCCGAAAGGGCTGGATTATTTGAACGTGGTAATTCTGAGAAAAACAGGGAGCGTTTCAGCCACACAGATGAATCTGGTAAGGAGGCGACAAGTTTTTGGGAATCCATTTTCGGATCCAAAAAATAAGAAGTGTGGTGTTGATTTACGGCGGGCAAATGGAAAAAATGCCCGCCACTTTTAATTTATCTTGTTTTTGTTGTATTATATTAAGATAAATCATGAACCATAAAATGGTTTCTTATAATTAATTTAATGGCGAATAAGTTAAAATTACAAATCATTTTTATAATTTAAAGCAATTAATATGAATAGAATTTATAATATAAAATATACAGATGCCTATTATATTGATTTATCTTACGGGCATAACAAAAAATTACATAAGACAAAATTATCAGAGCATGAGGCTTATGGGTATGCAGAAAAATATGGTAATAATATCGTAATTGCTTTTATAAAAGAAGAAAAAGACGATAGAAAAATCTCAGATAAAATAAAAAGAAAGGAGCATCTCATTAAAGGGATTATTGTTCCGGATACATCCATTCTATCTAAATTAACAAGTTTTAAAAGAAATATTTTCAAAAATATTCCTTTGGGATCAGAGGTGGTTGTTAATTGGAGAGATATAGTTATTGTTGCAAATCAATCAAGATATGACTGTTCCACTATGTATACAGAGGGAGTATTTTTTAGAAACGAAGAAGATCATATTGTTTTAAAAAATCCAGAAACTATTCGTACCTATCCGACACCAGTTACAAATCATCCGATGGAAAAACCTCTTTTTTATGTTATTCCGAAGTCGTTTATCGTTGATATTTCTCCTGTAAATAATTAGAATGGAAAAAAATAATTTAAAAAAAGAGAGAGAAGAAAACCAAATTGTAGAAATTATTCTGCACGATGATTCAAATACAATAAAAAAGTATAAATGTGTTGGTGTTCTGATGAAAGAAAATGAAAAAACGTTAAGAATTGGATTTAACGCTGTTGAAAATGTTGTTAAAGATTATTTAGATATTAAGAAAAAAAATATAGTGGATATAAAAACAATTAATCCGAAAGAAATTTCTTCTTTATTTTGAGGTTAAATTTATTTCTATCAATGCCTAAAAAATCCACAGTAGCCAGGCTACTGTGGATTTTTGTTTAGTAACTAAAAACTATCGACTATAAACTATAAACTAAAAACTATTCTTTCTCTTCCTTCAACTGCACAAAGAAAGTAGAACCTTTTCCTTCTCCTTCCGATTCTGCCCAAACTTTTCCTCCATGAGCTTTTACGATTTCTTTTATATTTTAACATAATTTTAAAAATTTTTAGTTTTTTTATTGACAGTATACTTAAATGAGGGTAATATTTAAGTGTAAAAGTTTGTATAGTACAAACTTTGTTCTTTGAGTAGCTTTTACTCTAAATTTTTTTGTGCCAAAAAAGGAGGTGGGAGAATTGGGCAAAGATATTATTGAGAAGATTATTCGTGATTCCTGTTATTTGGATAATTATTGTGACACACCGGGATATAATGATCATTCCGGAAGTGATGAACATAACAAAAATTGATGGAGGAAAAGTTGAAGGAGGGTGTGGTAAAAACACCCTCCTTCTTTAATAAAAAAGGTAATGAGGTGTTACCATGTTTTATCCGACGCTTAAAGTTGTTTCTAGTAATTGTAATTTAAGATGCGTTTATTGTTATTACAAAGGAATTCACAGAAAAAAACCAATAAGGATGAATGATATAACTTTAAAGAGCATAATTCAAAAATTATTAGCACTTAGCGGCGAAGAGAAAGAAGTTCATTTTTACTGGCACGGAGGAGAGCCTCTTTTAGCCGGAATAGATTTTTATCAAAAGATTATTTTACTGGAAAATGAATTAAATGTGTATGGTAAGAAAATCTGTAACCATATTCAAACAAATGCCACTTTGTTAACCGATAATTGGGTAGATTTTTTAGTGGGCAATGATTTTAATGTTGGAATTAGTCTTGATGGTCCAAAAGAAATTCAAGACGTCAATCGGCCAACTATTTCTGGGGGAGGGAGTTTTGATTCTGTGATGAAAGGTTTGAAACTTTTTCAAGAAAGAGAAAAATTTCCTAGTATCATTTCGGTTGTAACCAACGAATCCCTCGGTAATGCTAACAAAATCTTTGATTTTTTTGTTGAAAACAAAATTAAAAGATTTTTACCAAAGGATTGCTGTGAAAGAGATGAAACTGGTAAATTTCTTCCTTTTTCAACAACTCCCGATGAGTATGTTGATTTTTTGATTGAATTATTTGAGTGTTGGATGAGTAAAAACGATCCAACTATCGAAATTAGAAATCTCTACCAAATAATCAGGGGTGTTGTTGGAGGGAAGACAACCCTTTGTGAGTATAGTGGGAGGTGCCATTTGTTCTTGACGATTGAGTATGATGGAACAATTGGCGGTTGTGACAGTTTCCCTGTAAAAAATTATCCAATGGGGAACATAAATGATTCCGCTGTTAGCAGTATTTTCGGGAGTCATGGTTATAAATCTTTTTTAAGGGATATGGAATCAACAAGATTAGACTGTCACCATTGTGAGTGGTTTGGCAATGTTTGTGGTGGTGGGTGTTTGGGTCATTCCTATTCCGAACAAAATTCTGCTTGGGGGAAAAATATTTTTTGTACTCCCAAAAAGAGACTCTTTGAATATATAAAAAGAAGAGTCTCCGAAATACAAAATAATTGAGTGAAACGGCAGGTAAACACATTGTTGCCTGTCGTTTTTTAATAAGATTTTAAATTACCTTATTATTTTAATAATTTCACTTATAAAGTGTTTATCTATTTTTTTATTATCGTTTAAATATTCTTTGATCAGAGGATGTAGGTTTATCGCTATAAAAAAGTACACACCTATTTCATCATTTCTAGTTATGTTGCTTTTGTTATTTTTAACAGATATAAAAGTATTTTTGTATTTTTTGAGATTTGAAGACGTTGTTTCTTTCGGGTGTTTGTAAAAATATTTATTTGACAAAAATCCGTGGTAAGAAAACAAAGAATGAACGACAATTTCTTCCATGGTATTTCTCAGGTCACGATAGGGTATTATTTTACTCTTCCCATTCTCTTCATAGAAATGACTGCTAATTATTCTAATTTTTTTTCCAAATAGCATGTGTAAAAATTCATGGTAAACAACAGATATTGCGTTGTTCAAAATCTCTTTTCCTGTCTCTGAAAGGTCGTTGCATTCAATTGTTATCCCTTTGTTTTTTAAGTTAGCTCCACCAGATACAATCTTATTTTTGTAAGGGTGTTGCAGTAGATAAATATCAAATTTTCTTCTTCTAATTTTACCGAATAAAGTTTCTAAAGCATTTATTATTTTTGGTAAAGTCTTATTAATTTCTTTTGTTAATATTTTAATATTTTTTTCTAAAATCTGGGAATTCCAGATTTCTTTGAATTTATCTTCAAAAATATCAAAAATTTCTTTTAATTCTCCTAGCTCTGTTTTTGTGACAATCTTTGAAAGATTTTTCCAAACCTTTTTTTCTTTACTTGTGATAAAAAATAATCCTAAATAATTTGCAAAATTATATTTTTGTAAAATTTTTTTAAATTGTTCTAGTGAATTTTTTTCTTTTTTTGATAAATCGCCGATTTTATTCAGCCAAACTTCATTATAATTTTTTCTGCAAGAAAAATGCCATTCTGTTAAATTTGAAACAAAGAAAAATTTATTACCCATTCTGCTATATTTAATATTAAATTGCATATCTATACCTGTGGATTTTTATTTAGTAACTACAAACTAAAAACTATCGACTATAAACTATAAACTAAAAACTATTCTTTCTCCTCTTTCAACTGCACAAAGAAAGTTGAACCTTTTCCTTCTCCTTCCGATTCTGCCCAAACTTTTCCTCCGTGTGCTTTTACGATTTCTTTTACTAAATAGAGACCCAAGCCCGTTCCCATCACACTAACGCTGTTGGCATTTTCGAGTCTGATAAATTTCTTGAAGATTTTGTGAGCTTCCTTCTTTGGTAATCCGATACCAGTATCTTGTATTTTTAATAGTATTTTATGAGCTTTTTTTGATAGGCTAATATGAATAGAACCCTTCGGAGTATATTTGATTGAATTATCAATCAAATTGGTGACAATTTGTCTTATTTTTTCTGGGTCAATTTGTGAAAAGAATATTCCTTCTTGTAATTCAAATTTCATTTTTAGGCCTTTTTCTTCAATAACATGTTTCATGTCATTAACGACTTCTTGAACTATGGGTTTAATATCGGCTTTAACAAAATTAAATTCAATTTTACCTCTCTCTATCCTTGAAAGGTTAAGGAAGTCGTCTACGATAAAAGCTAGATTGCTACTTGATTGAAAAATTCTTTTAATTATTTCAGAAATTTTTTCAGATGTCGGTCCGTATGATCCTTCCATCACCATTGAAGAGTAGCCCTTTATGGAAGCAATAGGGGCTCTTAATTGGTGAGAGGCAACGGAAACAAAATCAGATTTTTGTTGGTCAAGTTTTTTAAGTCTAATATTCGCTTTTTCAAGTTCCTCTGCAAGTAATTCGATTTTTCTTTTCGCTTGTATTTCTTTGAAAATACTTCTGTTCAGGAGAACCACAAAAATGACCATCATGACAAATAAGGCAAAATTTATCATCCATTCATCTACCGAATTCGTTGGCTTCAAAAAATTAAACAAGAAGATTAAGGCCATTGCTCCAGAAAAAAGTTGAGCAGAGATTATTTTTGTATTTAAAAATTTGTATTTAAGGATAGCGTAACTTACAAAAAATACATATAAGATTATAAAATAATTTCCAAAAGGATAAATATTGAAAAGTTGAGGAAAAAAGTTTGTAATTCCCCCACTGAAACCAATAAATCCAGCAATTATTTGGTTTCTTATCTGCCCACGGTAAAGATAATCTTTTTTATTTTTTAAGTATGTTTTTATTAGATACAGTAAAGAGATTATTATTATAATTATAAAAAAGGTCGGAAATAAAAAATAATATTTTCCGGGATCTACCCAATAAAAATCAAAAGTTTTTACCACTCCTAGTTTGAACAATGGAGAAAAACTAAAAATTGCTAATAATCCAGTGAGAAAAAGGACAGCTTTTTTAAAATTAGTTTTTTTTATTTCTAAAAAATTAAAAATAAAATTAAGATATAGAATAGGAATAAAAATTGCTGTAAAGTCTAAGCAATATAACCATAATAAAGCTGAATTTTCTGTTTGGGAGTAAGCCCCTTTGTAAAGAAAAATGCTCCAAAAAGCAATAAATATAGATAAAATTAACCAAGATTTATTTAGTTTTGATCTTCTGTTGCTAGAGTATACAATTAAACCAAAACCGATACTGGTAAAAAAAGTTATAATACTTGTTATTCCAAATAATGTCATTTTATTTTTTTAAATTCTAATATTTGCCAACCTCTTTTTTTTGCTTCTTTTTTTAATTTTGTGCTCGGGTTAACAATAAAAGGATATTTAACTAATTCTAGCACAAAAATATCTGAAAAATGATCACCGTATCCCCAACTTTCTTGGTCTTCTAAAGAGATACCTTTTTCCTGTAAGAAATCTAGCATTTTTTTTACTTTATTTTTGCCATATGTGACATTTCCACTTATTTTTCCTGTAAAAAAACCATCTTTTGTTTCTAGTTTTGTGCAAATATAATCATTAATAGTTAGATGGTTGGCCACTTCTTTGATTATAATCTCAATAGCGTTGGAGAGTAAAATTATTCTTCTTCCTTTTTCTTTATGTTCTTTTAGTAAGTTCAAAGCCTCTTCGTAGAAATATTTAGATAGATTATTATCAAAAAAATCTTTGGAAATTTTTTCTATATCGCTCACATTTTTATCTTTAAATAACTCGAAAGAGTATTCGGCAATTTTTTGAGGATCACTAACAAAACCTAGTTTATAAAAAATAAACCAAATCATTATTTTAAAATATTTAAGATAAGATAAAAGACCTTTTTTGAGAAGGTATTTTATAAATAATTGCTGACTCTGAGTTTTAATCAAAGTATCATCAACATCTAAGATAACTATGCCGTTATTGATTCCCATTTTTCTCTGTGTGGATAAGGTTTATCTGATAATTTTTCTATTCTGAGCATTATTTTTGTGGTCAATGTTCTTAATGCTTTTTTATTTAATTTTGCTTTCTCAGTATATGATGAAAGGTGAAGAGGTTCTCCAATATGTATTTCAATAATTTTTTTAAACTTTGGTTTCTTGTCATATCTAGTCATAACTTTTTCCGCATGCTTAATCCCCACAGGAACAACAGGAATATTGTTGAGTGTCGCATATTTTGCCACCCCAGTAAAAGCTTTTATCATTTGTGTTTCATCTGGGTTCCTTGTTCCCTCTGGGAAAATGCCGATCATAAATCCTCTGCTCAGGTGTTCGCTTACTAGGTTGTGAACCTCTCTTTTATCTTTACTTGTTCTCTTCACTTCGATTTGTCCCGTTATTCGCATTAGAGGAAGCCAAAATCTATTTGTGAAAAATTTTTCGGCAGATAAGTAATGAATATTTCTAGGAGAGATAGCAATAAAACAGATAAAATCAAAATAGCTTTGATGGTTAAAGGCAATAAGAACCGCTCCTTTTTTTGGTATATTTTCTAACCCGGTTATTTTTTTAACCCAAATTAATCTAACAATAGGGCCAAATATTTTTCTGATAAGGAAGTAAGAAAATTTAACAAAAGTAGTGTCACTTTTACAATTTATATGGGTATTTTTTTTCTGTTTATCGTTCTCGTCCGCTATATTTTCTTTCATATTTAAAATTATACCCCAAAATTTGATATTAAAAAGTATTATAAAAAATTAGAAACAATTATTATATTATTTCAAAACCTTCTATTGTATTATTCTCAATTTTTGATATAGACTTATCTTTTTTAGGATATATATGAAGTCCGTTAGGTATTGATCTACCAGGTGCCACAATACATCCTGACCCGAGATAAACTCCGTTACCCAAACAACTTCCTAAAAATATGTTTCCCGTATCAATTAAATGATTATCTTTTTTTGTTAAAACATTCTTATTATCAAGCCGAAGGTCGGTTAATATAACGCCAGCCCCAATAAAGACATCTTTCCCGATGATACTTGCTGATATCATTTGGTTTGCAATTTGTGCGTTTGAATAAATAGTTGAATAAAGAATATGTCCATCAACTATTGTGCAGTTATTTCCTATAACTGAATATTCGATGGTTATTCCATTTCCAATAAATGAATCATTCCCGATTACAGATTCCCTTATTATCGTTCCGGCTCCTATTGTTACATTATCACCTATGACGCTACATTCAACGATGGCTGTTGGGTGTATATCACATTTTTTTCCTATTTTGTTTAATGAACCTGCTATTTTCCATCTATTGAAAGAAAAATTTTTAATTGCAAGTAGCAATAAAAGTATTTTATTAGTTTTATTTGCTTGCTCAATTATTGTTATAACAAAAGCAAGATTTGCCGCCCATAGGTTACTCCAATGATCTATTTGTATGATCGATTTGGTCGTTAATGGTATAAAATATTTACCACTTTTTGATAAATGTTTAGGTAATGGCAAATACTCAAATTTTTGGTTTAAATCAAAAATAATTTTTTTTGTTTCGCCCCTTAATTCTTTTGGTGGAAAATAAAATAAATTATAATTAAAATAATCTTTTTTATTTTCAACATTTTGCAAATTAATGAAAGTTCTTTCTGTAAAAATTCCTTTTTTCATAGAACATACAGTATTAGATTTAATTTTTTTGGAATTCTGAATAAACTCTTTCAAAAGTTCATATTCAAAATATATGTTGTCGTTTATTACCAGATGTTCCTCCTCATCTCTGATTTCAGATAAATTATCAACAATAACGGGGTTTAGATTAAGTTTCAAGAAATTATCATTCTGTATCTCGTTCAATTTTCTGTTTCCAATTTTTAAATCTTTAGACAACTTTTGAAAAGGTTCTATTAATTCCTGTTTTTTTATTACATAAATTTTCATACTAAAATTATACCTTAAAACCTTTTATCGTAGAATGTTAAAGAGGGGATATTTATTAATTTTTTATCTGTTTTCGAAACAAAACCCCAAAAACCTTTGTTGAATTAAATTTTCTTTTATTTAAAAAAATGTTTAGCTGGAGCGGGGGATTAAAGAGAAAACCGTTGACATACAGGTCTGTTCTGTTACCATTAAGTCGATAGTTCTTAGGTAGTTTGCCTGTAATCTTTGGAAAAAAAGGAGGTGGTAAAAGTGAAAGAGTTGTTGGGTAACAACGGAGAAAGAGGAACCCCTTTCCTGTTAGGGTTTCTTGAGAAGATTGAGGTTCCACCAACTGGCTCAGCAAATTGCGCCACATATGTTGGAGCCACCCCAACTCCAAGCGGAGACGCTTACGATTACGATCAAGATTAATCGTCTTTCTAACCCGCGCAAAGGAAAAGATGCTGGTACACCGCCGGCATCTCTTTATTATTTATTTTTCAAGATTTTACGCATCGATTTGCTTTCCAAGCTATCCCCTAGAATGAGTTTTAATGTTTGATTTTTATATACTTCTGCTTTTCCATTTTCACCAATTTTTTTATAGAAATTTGATAAACCCTGTTTTGCTAAAATTAATTCGTCTTTATTTTTTTTATCAGAAATTTTTTCTGTGTTTTTATACCACCAGAGTGCTTTATTGTTTTGGTTAAGTCTATCGTATATGTCAGCTAATCTATTTGAAGTTACTGGGTTTTTTTTAATTTTGTAATTTTCCTTTCCTAATTTTATGGCTTTTTTACTGTTGTTCAAAATAGCATATATTTGTGCTAGGTAAATTCGAGAGTTGAAGGTGATCGAATTTTTTATTTGGGGATCTTTTTTAATTATTTTTTCTAAAATTTTAATTGATTCGTTAAAATAATCTTTGATATTTCCGGTTTCCTTTTTGCTTTTCTTGTTTTGATATAATCGTTGGGTGGCATCATGATACAGAAAAAAAGCTAATTGAAGCATAAGAGTATCTGCCGGAGGGTTTTTTTCTAGATATTTTCTTATAAGAAGAATAGCTCCTGACCGGTCACCCGACATATTTAATTTTTTAAGTTTTTTCTCTAATTGGTTTGTTTTTTTCATATGCTAATTTATTAAATTTAAGCCGTTTTTTATTGATTCTTTTTCTTGTTCAAAAGCCAAATATGAATCAACTAAATCAAAAGAAACCCATTCTGCTTTTTCTATTGTAAAACCACCTTCGTTTTTAGAGTCTACTTTAATTTCATCATTTTTTGTATTTTCAACAAGAAAAACTCGTACTTTATGTAATATTTCTCCAGCTTGGTACGAATATTTCTCTAATTCATCCATCAAAAGTAAATTTTCCAAACCTGTTTCCTCTTTTATTTCTCGTATAATAGTTTCCTCAGGTATCTCTCCTGTTTCTATTCCACCTTTTACCAAACGGTAATCAGTTCTGTCTCGCTCTTCGTCATATCTTTTCAATAGTAAAAATTCTACACGTCCTGTGTTTTTTTTAAAAATGACAGCTTGGGCATCTTTACTTATTTCCATAATATTTTTAATTTAAATATAACTTTCTAAATAATAACACATAGGATGCCGTTCTTTGATTTTAAAACAAAATGTTAGTATTATTATAACAATGAGTATTTTAAATACATTTAATGTAGTTCGCTTTGAGAAAAAGCTTAGAAATGGCATTAAGGTTGTTTTATTTTACCGTCCCGGATCTCCCATTACAACACATGCTGTGCTTAATTCTGGCTCAAGATTTGACCCTGTAGGTATGTTTGGGGTTGCTCATTTTTTGGAACATCTTGTGGTTGGAGGGTCAGCAGAATTTCCTACTAAAGATTTACTTGCTGAACACATCGAATCAATCGGGGGGAGTTTTGGAGCAAGGACAGGTCAGGACTCTTTAATTATTGCAACAGAGGTTCCAGACAAATCTGATTATGGCAGGGTAGTCGACATCTTTAAAGCAACTCTTTGTGAGCCATTGATAGATAAAAAATTTTTTGAAAATGAAAAAAAGGTTGTTGTAAAAGAAGTTAATAGAAGTAATTCAAATCCTGCTCAGGTTTTAATTAAGACCTGCCGAGATTTATTTTTTAAGGGAACTTCTTTTTCACACGAGGTTCTCGGTGATGCGGAGAGTATTCAGGAACTTGATTATGAAAAAGTTGTTGCTATCCATAAAAGAATGTTTGATAAAACAAGGATTACTTTTATCGTATCAGGAGATATTTCTATTGAAGAGCTTGTTTTAAATTTAGAAAAACTTAATTTTTTAGAAGGGAATGATTTTTTTGAAAAAAGTTATGAACCTAAGGTTATTTATGAAAAGAGGATTTCATCTTCCCCCCTTGATATTCCTCAAACATATATCTGTTTTGGGATTCCGGCACCTAAGCTGTTTAGCAAAGAGTTAGTCCATTTGAATCTAGCGGGAGACATACTAGCCGGTGGTCGCTCTTCTCGGTTAACAAAGCGTCTTCGTTATGATAAAGGGCTTGTTTACGGTGTAAGATACGGCAGAGTTGGTGGTTTAGAGCTTGGTTTTTGGGGATTTTTTACTGACACAGCAAGCGAGAATGTTAATGATTTGATGAGTGAAATTTCTGAGGAAATAAAAAATATTAGAACTAATGGAATTAAAGCCTCTGAATTAGAGTTTGTAAAAAACAAAAATATAAAGTCTCTTAAACGGACGATGCAAACATCAAATAGTTGGGTAGATTTTCATAATCTTTCAGAAGCGTTTTCATCAGAACCTTATGATATAGATAATTTCGCAAAATATATTGAGGAAGCAACAGTAGAAGATATTGAAAATATTATTAATAAATACTTTCAAACAAACAATTGGAGATTAGCTACTTGTGGGAAAACAGAAGAAGAATCCGTGATTTATAAAATATAGAGAAATAATTTAAGAAAATAAAAACTCAAAAATCTGGTGGGGTCGATTTTACTTGACGAAACGCTTGAGGGGGGTAAAATATAGATGAAAGTTTACTTTATGTGAACTTAGTCCTTGGGCGATATTGTCCGTAAAATTCACTAACTACTAAGGAGGTAGAAAAGTGAAGCATAAAAAGAATTTTGCAGTTAATGATGGGGATTTTAAAAAATCATCTTGGTCAAAGAATAACCCCAAAACCTGTGTCATGGTTGCTGTTAAACCGGAGGGGGTTGCTGTTCGGGATAGTAAAGATCCGGCTAAACAGACATTATTTTTTGATCATGATGAGTGGACCGCCTTTGTTAAGGGCGTGGAAGGTGGTGAATTCCGCTGAGTTCTGCATCATCACTGTTGTCGAGACGGATAGGTGTTAAATCTATCCGTCTTTTATTAGATAAAATATAGTATTATGGAAAAAACTTTATATATTATTCCAGGGCTTGGAGAAACTTGTCGGCGTAAACCATATCAATTATTAGCAAAAAAAGCCAAAGAGAAGGGTTATGAAGTAATCTTTAAGAATGTAGATTGGAATCAAAAATTATCTTTACAAACTTTTTCTGTATCCAAAGACGACATAATTTTTGGTTTTTCTTTGGGGGCTGTTTTGGCATGGTTGGTAGCACAGGATTATAAATGTAGACACATAATTTTAGCTTCAATGACACCTCATTATTCTTGGAAAGATAAAGAAATAAAAAAAGCACTAATTGATTTATTAGGCTTAAAATTTGTAAATGATGTTATAAAAAAACTTGATTCAAAACATCAGGCCAAAAGACAAACAATAATGTATGGGGATCTTGAGAATGAAAAAGGTGATATTATTGTATCTAAAACAGAGCATGAATTAACTGAAAATTATCTTAAGGAAATTGAGCAAATAATTTAAGAAATGAAAATTAAAGACTTAACACAAAATTATATAACAAACATTTTAGAGAAAGATAATTTGGACTTATATAAAAAAAGTATGCCCGAGTTATTTTCTCATTATTTTGAGTATTGGGCTTTGGAAGATTACTTTCATAAATCGTTAAAAATAAAAGAAGAAGTTGAAGAAAAAACGGATTTGATAAAATCTCGTTTAGATTTTATTGAAGAAAAACTTAAAGATTTTGGTTTTGATACTTCTGATGTAGAAATACTTTTGTTTGTTGGGCAAAACTGCACAAACGGACACGCTTTTGAAAAAGATGGAAAGTTTATTGTCTGGCTACCGATTGAGGCTTATGAGAGTAAAGAAGATATTGATATTTTTGTAACCCACGAGATAATCCATGCTTTGCATTATTCTGTAAACCCCGATTTTTATTTCAAAACAAAAGAAGAAAAAATGAATGTTGGTAGACAAATAATAACCGAGGGCCTTGCAACTTATCTTACATCAAAAGTTTTGAATATAAACGAAGGAAAAGCCTTGTGGGCGGATTTTCTTAATAAAGATGAATTGAAAAATTGGTTTGATAGTTGTGAAGATAAACGATATGAGTTATATGATTTTGTTTTGAAAAATTTTAATTTTTCAAATAAAGATATTCAGATTTTTTGGGCAAATGATCCAAAAGACGTCTATAAGTATAGAGCGGGTTACTTTGTGGGGTCAGAATTAATAAAAGATTTTATAAAAAACAATAAGATAGAAGATAAGGACTTATTGTCTTTAGATAGGGTAAAATTTGAAAAAAAAATTACTGAGATGTTGAAATAAAACCCCCAAAAACTGTTGTTGGTTTAGAGCTTATTTTATTTTAAAAGGCAAATAAAGAGGGCTGTTCTGCAGTCCTCTTTAAATATATAATAATAATTATGGAAAAAATCATTTATATCATTCCAGGATTGGGAGAAAATTGTAATTTGTTAAGATATAAAAAGTTAGCAGAGGCTTTACAATTTAGTGGTTACAAAGTGAATTGTGTTAACCCTGATTGGTACATGCCTATTTCTGGACAAGTTTTCAAAATCGAAAAAGAAGCTATTTTGCTCGGTTTTTCTTTCGGTGCCATTCTCGCTTACCTTGTTGCACAAAAATATCCTTGTAAAAAGGTTATTTTTGCTTCTATGTCACCAATACAGAAGTTTTCTTTTAAAGAACTCGAAAAAGATTTTAGGAGAGATATTGCCCCTAAGTTAGGAAAAAAGCTTGCTAAGGAAAGAGGGACTGAGTTGGCCAGAGATATAAAAAATATAAAAATTTCCTTGAAGGAATTACAGACACCTTTTATTACATTAGTAGGAGAAAAAGAAGAGGAAATGATGCCCGCTGATTTTATTGTTCCACAAACAGGACATATTATGACGAATAGGTATATAAAATGTATTCAAAAATTAGTTTAAATTTTATCAAATAATTTTAAAATAAACCCAATGACTAAATTTTATATTATCCCTGGACTGGGGGAAAAGAGAGAAAACTATCGGTGGCTAATATCAGAGGCAAAAAAGAAATATGATGTAGAATTTCTTAATTTACAACTAAAAAATAATTCTTTTTTAAAACTCACTCAAACAAAAATAGAACCAAATTCAGTAGTGTTTGGTTTTTCTGTGGGTGCACTTATCGCATATAAATTAAAAACTTATATACAGAAAGGAATTTATTGCTCAATGTCTGATTTTTTGGGCAGTGATAGCAAGAAAGTGTTTAAAGATTTGGTTGATTTTTTTGGTGAAGAAACTGCTAATGAATTAAAAAAATTGAGGTATGGAAAACCAAAAGCAAAAGAAGTTTTTTTGTTTTGTGGAGATAGAGAGATGAGTGAAAGGATGAATAAGATCGGTGGTGTTAAAATTATTAAAAACACAGAACACAAATTTACAAAGAACTATAAAAAAGCTGTTCTAGATGTTATTTGAATTAAGAAAAAATAAATAAAAATTGTTTTTAAATTATAACATTATAATTTAAAAAACTAAAAAAAAGCAGGGGATTAGGGGTTATTTGGTTTCTAACTCCCAAAAACTGTTGTTGGTTTAGATTTCCTTTTATTTTAAAAAATTTCGGTTGGGGTGGGGTTATTGACTTTTCGCTTATAAAAGAGCATTTTCTAATTAGGTTGAACCTTTAATAATAGAGAGGAGGTTGGTGATGTCACTAAAGGGAATATTCATTGTAAGACATGCTGAGTCAGATGAAGATATTAATCCTAATTTAAATGGCGAAGTGGTAGACTCGGAGATATCTATCACCACGCTTGGTCAAAAGCAGGCTTTCGAAATAAAATCTCAACTCCAAAAAATCCTTCCAGTATTCAGAGGGTTGAGGGTTATTGTCTCTACGTCGAATCGAGCAATTGAAACAGCTAGAATTTTAACTGAAGGATTTGTTGATGAGGGGAATAAGTATTATTCTTTCGAAAATTCGATACGGAACCTTAATTGGGGAGATGTTAATCAAACTAATGTTAGACAGATAGAAAAGGAGAGATATGAAGTGGGAGTTTTATTCTATAGTTTCCTTGGTGGGGACCATACTCCTGAGTATGTGAAAAACATCCAGTCTTTTACCGACAGATGTCTAAAGGAAGGTTTGCAATCCAATCATCCAGAAGCATTACTGATTGTTGCTCATGGTTTTTCCATGAGAGTCATTGTGAAATGCTTTCTAGGTATGAGCGATGATGAATTCAAATGGCTAGCAAATCCCCACAACTGTTTTATTGTAAATCTTGCAGTGGATGGTGAACACATTAACCTTAAGACAAAGATGCCTATCTATAAAGCAAGATAAATAATGGCGAAAAGCCTGTCTCTGGTTTCATTTAGAGCAGGCTTTTGTTATAATAATTTGTATGAATAAATTAGATTTAGTACTTACAGACTTGTTAATATTTCCCACAAAAGAATATCCTAATCCAGAAAAATACGAAGAAAGAGTAACAGTAAAAGCGATTGTTGAGAACGGAGAAGGTAAAATTGCATTTGTTACAAATCCAGTACATGGATTTTATATTTTGCCTGGGGGTGGTGCCGAGTCAGACAATTTGATTGAAGAGGTTAAAAGAGAATGTGATGAAGAAATAAATTGGGAAGTTGCTGAAGTTGCTGAAGTTGCAAGCATAGAAGAGTTTAGAAATAGAAATGCTAAACATTACATGACATATTGTTATAGTGCAAAACCTACTAAAGAACTTCCTAGTGACACAAGAACTGATGACGAAAAAGAAAATGGACTTGAGGTTGTTTGGTTAGAAAAAAATGAGGCTATTAAAAAATTATTGTCACAGACAGAATCTCTTAAAAGAGGTGAGGTAGAATTTTATAATACAGGATTTAACATACTTAGAGATTGCATGTTTCTACAGAAGTACTTAGATAATTAATTTATTTTTTGATAAAGTCTATAATAGTTTTAGTGACCTCTCTCTCTAAGTCTGGTTTTTCGTAAACTCTTTTCCAAGAGCTGTTGTTTTGTTTGTAGTGAAAGCTAGATTTTTCTAGAGTATATTGCCCTAGACATAAACATTGGAATTCAAATAAGTAAAACTTGCCATCTCTATAGCCAATATCTAAAGACATAAACGGGGTGTTAAATTTCTCATATATTTTCTTTGAATAGTCCAACAAACCTTTTGGTGGAGTTATTTCAAAATTTAATTTACCACTCCCACTAGCTCTGAAATCATCTTTTCTATTTTCTCTGTACACACAGTAATATTTATCTCCATAGGCTAAAATCCTATAATCACCTTTTAAATCTGGTATAAAATTTTGAATAATAAATTTACATCGATTATTAGACATAGGAGTGTATCTTCTACCTGTTTTAATTTTGGAGACCCACAATTTAAAATTTTCAAAAGTAAAAGACCTCGATATTTTATGGGCATATTTTCTCTTTTTTGATTGAGTATTTAGAAGTTCGATATTAGAACTTCTTGTTCCAGATCCAGGTTTAATTATTGTTAATTTATTGGATTTGAATAGGTCACTTTTAGAATATTCTTCAAAGGTACCAAAACCTCGTGATTGTATATTTTTAATTTCATCAATATTCATAGAATCGCGAAGTATCTCCATAAAAACCTTGTTATGATGTGCTCTAAAATATGGAAAATTTGGAATAAGTTTTGCACCCTGTAATTCTAGAGCTAATACAATATCTTCTATGTAACTTTTATATAGTAGATTAGGATCTTCTGACGATTGGTATAGTACCCATTCATTAGTGTAATTCTCTGTTCGGAAGTTTATTTCATGGAAATTTTTAATAATTAGGTCAAAACCAGCTTTTTTGAAATTAGCTTTAAGTTTATTAATATCTATACAAGCACCACGATATCGAGTTGAGAAATAAAACTGATCTCGGTAGTCTATTAGTAAGTAAATTTTATTATTCATATGAATAATAAAACTTTACCCATAATAAAGCTCTTTGTCTAGTAAAATCGTTGACAGATTAAGCAACTTTGTTACTATTAAGTTGATAGCTCTTAGGTAGTTTGTCTGTAATCTTTTGAAAGAAAGGAGGTGGTAAGAATGTCTGGTAACGGTGGAAACCATCAAGGTGGTGGAACTGGAGGGGGCGGCGGCGGCCGGAAGCAGTAACCTTCGGTTTTTTCTAAAAGGGGTGGCTGTTGCCACTCCCTTTTTATATAATAAAGACATGAAAAAAATACCATTTTATTCTAATTTAAAAGATAATAATCATTGCATCCAAGCTTGTTTGAAGATGGTTATTAAGTATTACTTTCCAGCAAAAAATTACTCTTTTAAAGAGTTAGACAAAATGTCAAAACATAAAAAAGGAATGTGGACTTGGCAGGGAGCTTCTTTGCTCGCTCTCGCAGATATGGGTCTTGAAGTTGTAAATATTGAAAATATAGATTACAAAAAATTTGCTGAGCAGGGGGAAATGTATTTACAAAATATTTGGAGTGAAGAGGTTTTTGCAACACAAGATAAATATTCAGATTTAAAGCAAGAAAAGAAAATTGCACAAAAAATGGTTGAGAGTAAAAAAATGAAATTGGCAAATAGGGATGCAAAATTTTCTGATGTTGAGGGTTATTTTGCCAAGGATTATTTGGTTTTAGTTTCTGTGAATCCTTGTGTTTTTGAAAATAAAAAGTGTTATTGGAGTCACATTGTTTTAATTACCGATATAAATGACCGCTGGGTCACATTTCATGATGTCGGTTTACCTCCTGTCGAAAATAGAAAAATCAGTAGAAAAATTTTTGAAAAAGCGATGACTAAACCTTGGAAAGAGGACACTAATGTCATTGCTTTAAAATATGAAAAATAAAAACTGTTGTTGGTTTAGATTTTTTTTATTTTAATTATATTTAAAAAATGTTTAGCTAGGGTGGGTGATTATGCAAAACCGTTGACATACAGGTCTGTTCTGTTACCATTAAGTCGATAGTTCTTGGGCAGTTTTCTTTAATCTCTTGTGAAGAAAAGGAGGTGGTAATAGTGGGTTGGTTTACTGGAAACAGTGACGATGGATCAAAGGTGAAGGTTACGGATTCTGGGGATACTCACAAGACGGAAAAGATATCTTCCTCTGACCGTCCTCATTCTCATGACATCGTGAAGATTGATAAGCCCTCAGGATCTGTGAAGGAAATAAGTATTGGGCCTAATGCTTCACGAAGAGGCAAGTAAGCTTTTTATGTGGCAAGACACAGCCCTCACGGCTGTGTTTCATTTTATATTTATTCTATAATATAAAATGTAAGAAATTTAATTTTTTAGTAATATTTATATAAATAAATGAAAGCCCCATTCCAAAAAAAAGACAATGACTTATATGTCGTTAATTTCCCTCAAAAAACCAAGGATATTTTTTTTGATATTTATCTGAGAACTGGTTATTCTGAAGAATCAAATAATGAGTTTGGTATTGGCCATTTGCTAGAACATTATTTGGTAGAATCTCTAACTGATAATATGAAATTTGTTAATGGTTCTACTGGACAAGATTTTACCAATTATTATTTACAGTCAGATTCTAAAAGAATAGTAAAAGATGTTAAAATTTTTTTGAATACTATTTTAAATTCAAATTTTAGCGACGAGAAATTATTTAAAAGAGAAAAAGAAGTAATTGAAAATGAAATTCGCAACAAAAAAAATATTAAAGAAGAATCTCTTAATTTTATTTTAAAAAAATTTTTTGGTAGTAATTTCCCCTACGCTAGAGAAAAAGTAAATCAAATTTCAAATATTAAAAAATTCAAATTTGGCGATATTAAGAAACACCATAATAAGATTTTTTGTAGCGGAAATATTTTTTTTGTTCTTTCTGGTTTTAATATTGATGGGAAAATGGAAAATAATATTTTAAATATTATTAAAGAACATAAACTTGCTAAAATTAAAAAAAATAAAAGAATAGAGTATTCTTTTTCGGGGGAAAAGTTTGTTAAAAACTCAAAATATTACTGGAATGACGAATTGATAGTTAATGTTTCTTTTGATTTTTCGAAGAAAATTAGAAAAAATACAAAAAACATAAAAGCTATAAACATGCTTAGAAAATATTTTGAAGATTTAGATTTTTATTGTGCAAAAAATATGAGAGATTTGGGGATCTACTCTAGTTCTTTCGAATGGATGATTTGGGATAACGCGGGAATAGTTATTTTGTCTTCTATGTTAAATGGAGGGAAGGCGAATATTATTTTGGGAGAGTTTTTAAAATTTTTAGAAAAAGTTAAAAAAGATGGAATTTCAAATGGCGATTTAGTCAAATTGAGGAGAAAAGAAAAAGAGGGGCTTACCAAAGCCTTCGGGAATAATGCAAGAAGATTAAGTTGGGTTGTAAATGATTTGCTCTCCTATGGCGATGTGACTTTATTAAAAGATGATATTAAAGAATTAAAGAGTATTGATTCCAATTATATAAAAAAAATTGCTAAAAAACTTTTTGATTTTGATAAGATGAATATAACTATCTTAGGAAAGGATGCTGGAAAGACTAAAATTAAACTGGACTAAATAATTTTAATTATATTTTTAAAAATGCTTGGTTGGAGTGGGGTATTAAAGAGAAAACCGTTGACACAAGTAGTCGTTTTGTTATTATTAATGGGATAGTACTTTGTTTTTCGGTTCTAATTTTACAATTGGATATTTCCAAAAAAGGAGGTGGTGATCTGTGAATATCCCCGAAATAATGGTAACGGGTATTAACCCAGGTAAAAAACCCACTGGCTTTTATCTTGATGTTTCGCAAGGTTATAATGAATGTGAAAATGATAATTGCGGTGGCGGTTTTGGGGATTGCTCTGATTGTGGAGCTGATCCAGATCCAAACTAATTATCAAATTGTTTTTAAGCACCTTATCCCTGATACAATTGGGGATGAGGTGTTTTTTGTGGTAATATACTTAATAATATAATGTCTAAAGTTAATAATTTTTAAATAAAAATATGAAATTTAATATATATTATTCCATTGATTTTGATGTTGATCGGGTCTTAGAAACTATAAATAAATTTGAATGGTTTAAATCCAATAATTATAGTGTAATTTTACCTAAATACCTTGATTTATCTGATATAAAAAAAATAACAAAAGAGGATGTCAAAAAAGTAATACTAAAAGAATATAACGAGCAAGATTATTTAAAACAAAAAGAGTATTTAGAAAATAATTTAGAAAAGTTGATATTAAATGAAAATATTGAAGAAAAAATTAAAAGCACAACCCTTGTTTTATCAAAAGACTATAATATCTATTTTACAAAATATGGTGTTGGTGGGAGTTACCATTTGCCAAATAAAATAGTAATAAACATAAATCGTTGTTTCGAATTTGGTTTACTTAGGACGATAATTCATGAAATTATTCATCTCTCAATCCAGCTTTTTGTTGAAAAATATAATATTAATCATTGGACAAAAGAAAGATTGGTTGATTTGTTATTTGATAAATTTGCTCCCAAAATAAATAAAATTCAAACGATTTCTATTGATACAAATTTAATTGATGAAAGTTTTGAAAAAAATTATCCAAATGTAGAAAAAATAATAAGTGAGATAAGAGAAAAATAGTATTGTTCGGTGAAATTTATTTTTTTTAACTCTTTCCTTGACTCTTATTAGTGTTTTTTGATATCCTTTTCTAGGAGGTATGGTGATGTTTATATTTTAGTTCTTTAAAATAAAACTCATTAATTAAGCAATATACAAAGATTTACAGACAAAAGGAGATAAGCAATGACTGCTATAAGAAAAGTAGATCAAAACAATGAAATTATTCCCCGCTCCGCTTGGATAACAGTTAATCGTGCTTGCAATTTTCGTTGTAGCGGATGCTATGCTAAAAATACAGGGTATGGTTTAAAGCAAAGCATGAGTTTTGAACTTTCAAAAAAGATCGCAAACCTTGTTTCATCGTTAGGGATTTCAAGAATTACAATAATTGGAGGAGAACCTACTTTATGGAATAATTTATCTAATTTCAATAAATTTTGTATAGATAAAGGTTTGCAAACTAGAATTGTTACAAATGCAATGAGATTTGGAGATGATAATTTTTGGTTAGATTATACAAAAAGCCCAAATACAAGAGCCGGAGTATCTATAAAAGCTTTTGATAAGAAAAGCTTAAAGGATATTACGGGAATTGATTCATTTGAATTTGTTAAAAAAGGTTTGCAGAGAGCTATTTCACATTTTAAATGTGGGGTTAGCACTGTTTATTCTACAACTTCGGCTAGTCATATACTTAATATTACTAAATTCGCTATGGATTGTGGGGCAAAAAGTATAAGTATAAGCCCTTGTACGCCAAGATTTTGTAATGGAAAAGTAGACGGCGCTTATGTTGTAGAGCCAGTAGCAATGACAAAACATCTTATTAAAATCTATCCAAAACTTGTTGAGATCACTAATGGTAATATTGTATTTTTAATGAAATTACCTCTGTGTTTGTGGCCGGATGATTTTGTTAAAAATCTAATAGAGGAAAATCAAATTAACACTATTTGCCAATTACAACATAGGAGTGGCATTATTTTTGATGTTGATGGAAAACTTATGTTATGTAATAGTCTTTTCGATTACCCTGTTGGTAAATATGGGGTTGATTTTTTTAACAAAAAATCGTTAATTGCTTTATTAAACAACCGGAAGACTCTTGATGTTTATGATAGGTTAACATCTTATCCATCAAAAAAATGTATGAATTGTAATCGTTACGATGTTTGTGCCGGTGGATGTCCTTTATTTTGGGCTCTTTTTGACCCAGAAAGTTTAATTTAATTTTTTTAACACGAAAAAATTACTGATCAAAAATAAAGAAGGGTGGCTTTTGCTACCCTTCTTATTTTTTATACATTTTTATGTATAATATACTCACAAAAACATGTCAGATAAAAATATTTTTAGAATAGGGAAGGGGCTTGTTGGGCTTTGGATAATCATAACCGTTGTTTTTTCTTTTTTTGTGATGATGGGTTTTTTTGTAAGTATTCCCCAAGCTTCGATGGATCCTAAACACGAGATATTTGTCGCTCAGGAAAGAATAGATAAAGAGTTTCCTAATTCCGTCCATCCTATACCTTTTGTGATATTAGGGGAAAATGGGGAAGACGTGCTTACAAAAGATGTTTTAGCAGAACTATACGAGAAGAGTCAGTCTTTAAGAGTCTCTGAATTAGGAAAAGAATATTTAAATGATTTTGCTCTTCCATTTTTGGGGAACACAGGGACTTTGGGATTATTTTCTCTCGCAGATATCACAGAATCTTTTTTAAACAAACAAGGTTCTTCATTAAAAGAAGCCACAGACGGTGAGGTAAAAAATGCTATTAGCATTTTGTTGGAAGACCCTCAGTACGGGAGTTTTCTTCAAGCTCAATTATCGAGTGAGGCTGAGTTTAAAAACGGAGAATGGCTTTCTCCCACTCTCGCTTTTTTTGTTAGTGCTAATAATGAGAAATTGGGTGGAGGGGTTTTTAGACGGACAGTTGGTGGTGACGAGGTCATGTTAGAAAAAGAAGAGTTTAACAGAAAGATAGAAGCTTCTCTCCAAGGAGAAAATTATAAACTTTTAGGGATCGGGATTGATCTCAATATTGAATCTGAAGAAGAGGGATATTCTCCTTCAATTTTAATTTTAATTTCTACGCTTTTGTTTACCTTGGCTATTTTTACAGGCGTTCTATTTTCATCATTTCGTCTATTTTTACTCACTATGTTTGGTTTGCTCAGTGTTTTCATTTGGGTGAGAGGTTTTCCTCTTGCTACCTTTGGTTTGGTGAAGCCGTCTCTGACTACTGATGTAATTCTTCCAATCGCATTTATGTCGTTTGGTGTTGATTTTTTAATTCATGTCGTTCACCAGTACAAAGAAAAGTTAAAAACTTCTAGCCAGGGTTTTGAAAAATCTTTTATAGAGTCGTTTAGAAAAGTAAATCTAGCCCTTTTCTTGGCGATGTTTACTACCGCGATAGCTTTTGCTGCTAATTATGTTTCTAGTGTTGAGGCGGTTAAGGCTTTTGCGATAACGGGTTTCTTTGCTTCATTTGCTTCTTATTTCATTATGGGAATGATTATTCCTTTTTTGTTTGCACTTTGGGAAAAAGATAAAACAAGCTCTAAAAGCTATCAACTAAAAACTAAAAACTATTTTAATATGGGAGCTTTAATGAACTCTGTAATAAAAAATAAAAGCTTTGTCGTTATTTTATTATTTATAGCAACAGTTTTCTTTGGTTCAAATGTGTTCTTGGTAGAAAAAAGTCTTGATCCTATAGATTTCATAAATTCAGAATCTAATTTTGTCGTCAGCTTAGACCAGCGTGATATTCATTATGGTGATACTCGGGGGGAAGAGGCTTCAATTTATATTAAAGGAAATTTCACTGATGCCAAGGTTCAAAGAGCGTTAGAAGATATTTTGGTTTTATTAAACAATAATTCTTATTTAGCTCATACTAAAGAAGGACAGTTGGTTTTGCCTTATGGTCTTCCAGAGGTCAACAAAATTGATGAGGAAACCTATTCTGAGAGAATTATTTTTGAAGTTATAGGAACAAGAGAGCAAAAGACAGTGAAGGAAGCTTTTGCAAGTTTAGAGTCAGACTTAAAAGTCTTTGACGGGATTGCTTCTTACGAGATAGTCGGGTCTCCATTTACAAGAGACGCCAGCTTAGAGGCTGTTACTGATTCATTGATAAGTACAATTATTACAGCATTGTTAATAATCTTTCTCGTTCTTTTGATTGTATTTCGCTCTTTCTTCTACGCCATTATTACTCTTATTCCTATGCTTTTGGTTGTTGTTTGGATTTATGGATTAATGGGAATTTTTAATCTTTCACTCAATTTTATTACAGCCACCGTCGCAGCGGTTTCTTTGGGAGTGGGGATTGATTATTCAGTTCACCTCGTTCAGAGATTCAGACAAGAATACAAAAAAGAGATTTCTTTTGAAGAGACCCTAATGAGAGTTGGAAAGACAACAGGGTTTGCTCTTTTTGTTTCCGCTTTATCTAGTACTATTGGCTTTATGTTTCTTGCTCAAGCTCAAATGCCACTTTTTGCAACTTATGGATTATTAGCAACTGCGATGATAATTTTTTCTTTCTTTGCTACTTTTTTTGTTCTCCCTCTTCTCCTCGCTTTAAAAAAGAAATAATTTAAAAATAAAAACCCAAAAATCTATGGAGTAGTGGATTAAATTAAAAAAGTTCCCCATATGCATACTACATACAATAGAGAACTTTACTCTTGTCTGCTTCTTAGGGGCATTCAATGCCCAGCAGTACATTTCAGCGGGCAATTATTACTCTTAGGGAAGATGCTCCCACATTTGATGCACTGCAACTTGTTTCCTGGACTTAGCAGATTCCTCCCGTCGGTTCTTCCTTTTTTGCATACTGGGCAAAAAGCTTGTTCTGCTTTTATTCCAGAAAAAGTTAGACGACAATGAGGACAAAAAATCCTCTCTAAACTACTAGGCCATTCGCCGATTATTCTTATTGTTGTTCCTGTCACAACCATTTGCTACCTCCTTTTTCTAGGGCGCATAGTGATTAATAAGAAGATAAAGCATCAGCATTTCTTTTTACATATTATGTAAAAAACACCACACTGTCAATTCTTTTTTGATTCTTTTTGAAATTGACTTCTTTTGAACATTATGTGAA
Source organism: Candidatus Campbellbacteria bacterium RIFOXYC2_FULL_35_25 (assembly GCA_001774495.1). Lineage (GTDB taxonomy): Bacteria > Patescibacteriota > Minisyncoccia > Phycocordibacterales > UBA12079 > UBA12079. The sequence continues at coordinate 67,372 of MFAE01000014.1, forward strand.
AATACAAGTATATGAGAAGCAAAATAAATTCATCTTGGTGGTCTATTTTTTAAGGATTGTTAAGTCTGAAGTTTTTTATTTTGTTTTTTGAAATCTCTGACTTAACAGGGGTTTTTTAATTATTATGAAGATACCAAATAACATATATCATATAAAAGGAAATAACGGCGGGCCTAATGTTATGGTCTTGGGGGGGACTCATGGAGATGAGGTTGTTGGTGTTGAGGTGGTTAGAAAACTTCTTGATTTTTTTGGGGTTAAAGGAGAGTCTGGAAAAACTTACGAAAATGAAATTATTTCTGGAAATTTGTATCTTGGTTTTGGTAATCCAGAGGCCATCAAGAAGGGGACTCGGGGGGCTGGTGTCGGTCCTGACCTAAATAGGTCTTTTCAAATTGATGAATTGAATACTCCTGCCTCTGAAGACGATAGGTATGATTTAGTAAGAGCCAGAGAACTTTTCCCACTTCTTGAAAATATGGATTATCTTTTTGATTTGCATAGCACTTATACCCCGTCAGAACCTTTTATCTGTATGGGTAATTATAATTCTGAGAATCAAAATTTATATAATGTTGTTCCTTCAAAATATATTTTGGCTGACCCCGATAATGTTTTACCAAAAGATTTTAATAAAAAAGAATTGGGTACTACTGATTATGTTGTGAATACCAGCGGGGGAAGTGATTGGAGTGTTAAAAAATATGGAAAAAGAAAAGGGGTTGCTTTTGCATATGAGTCTGGCTCAAAGGAAGATTTGGGTAAAAGCGATAAGGTTTTTGAGACAGTGTTATTATTGCTGGGAGAAATTTCTTTGTTAAATAATAAAAGAGATTTGGCTGAAAATAATAAGCAGGAAGTGTACAAACTTTCTAAAATAATAAAAGCAAATAATACAGGCAAGTTTTCTTTTTATGATGAATTTAAAGATGGTTGGGTAGCTGTTAAGAAGGGTGATGCTATAGGTTTTTATTCTGAAAGTAATCAAAAAGAGATAGCCCCTTGTGAAGGTAGATTATTATTTCAAAAAGAAAAAGATGGCTTTGATAAAGGGGAGTCTCTCTGTTATTTAGCTACTTTGTTGTAATGTTTTTATCCTCTTGACTCATTTTTTTTAAAAAAGTACTATTAAGGAAACTGAGTCCTTTTTTAAATTGATGGTAAAAACAAAGGAGGTTCGAATCGTGAGAATTCAAAAAGTTCCATGGCAATGGCCCCAAAGGAGGAAAGGACAAATCAACATCAGTATTTTGGATGACCCACAGAAGCAACTCTCTCTCTACGAAGGTTTTTTTGACCAAGTGGTAGAGCAGGCAGACGATGTCGTCAGTAGGAGTTTCGGCTCATGCCTGAAGGGGTGCGATAGCACAAGAGAACATTTGTTAAATGTCGACTTGATCGCTATTGCGTATTCAGACAAAATTTTAGGTTTTGTCTCAGCTAAGATTTTTAAACCTCACAATCTGCTTTATATCCACGGTGTGGTAGTTGACCCTAGTGTCAAAGGAAAAGGAGTTTGTCGATTTTTGATTGATTCCTTGATTAAGAAAGAAGGTGTTGACTGGTTGTCTTTTACAACACAAAACCCAGTAATGTTTAAGGTATTAAATTCTTTTTGTGGCGAAGAAGTTTATCCTTCTCCAAACTCTTCTGCCCCATCTTCACTGGAAGGCTTAGCAAAAAACATAATCCAAGGTAGGGAAGGAACCTTCGATGCTCAAACTTTTGTTGTCAGCAACTTATATCAAGAATGCCTGTACGACAGCATTCCTTCTGTCACGGACCAAGATTTACACCAATGGTTTAACGATTCTCTTTGTATTGATGAGCTTAGAAAAAGTAATCATGGATTTTTATTTTTTGGAAAAATTTACCATTGAAATTTCGGAACCCGCACTCTGCTGTTTTAAAGAGGCGGGTTTTTTAGTATCGCAAGAAATCTTTACAATTAAAGAAACAAACTCTTGCTTGTTACCATTAAGTAGATATAATTAATTTATTATGCAGAGAATTTATATTAAAGATTTAAAAGAACATATAGGGAAAGAAGTTACTATTAAAGGTTGGGTTGATACGGTTAGACACCAAGGGAAGATGGCATTTTTTGATTTTCGAGACACAACCGGAAAAATTCAAGGAGTAGTTTTTGGCAAGCCAGAAGTGTTAGAAAAAACAAAAGAAATGAGAGACGAATTTGTTGTTGAGGTATCAGGAATTGTTAATGAACGACCTGAAAAATCAAGAACAGAAGCTCAAAATGGCAGTATTGAATTGGAGGTTACTAATATAGAAGTTTTAAATAAAGCCGAGACCCCTGTTTTTGATACAAAGGAAGATACTCGAAAAATAAGTGAGGAGGTTCGTTTAAAGAACCGTTATTTAGATTTGCGTTCCGAAAGAATGCAAAAAAATCTTATTAATAGACATAAAGTAATTAAATTTATTCGCGACTTTTTAGATAAAGAAAATTTTATTGAAGTTGAAACTCCGATGCTTACGAAATCAACTCCCGAAGGGGCAAGAGATTATCTTGTGCCTTCCCGATTGTATCCCGGAAGATTTTTTGCTCTTCCACAATCACCACAACAATACAAACAACTGTTGATGGCATCTGGTGTTGAAAAATATTTTCAAATTGCCCGATGTATGCGAGATGAAGACATGAGAGGGGACAGACAGCCAGAATTTACTCAATTAGATATGGAAATGGCTTTTGTTAAAGAAGAAGATGTCTTGCAACTAAACGAAAAACTTTTAATCGAGATTGTTGAAAAATTGTATCCAGAAAAAAGAATTCAGCAAGTTCCTTTTCCTAGGATCACTTATAAAGAGTCGATGGAAAAACATGGAAATGATAGGCCGGATATAAGGGAAGATAAAGAAGATAAAAATTTATTAGCTTTTTGTTGGGTAGTAGATTTTCCATTTTTTGAAAAAACAGCAAATTCTGATGACCCCCAAGCAAAAGGGGAATGGACTTTTACCCACAATCCTTTTTCTCTCGCAAAAACAGAGGATATTGAAAAGTTAAAGAATGGGGAAGAGATTGGTTCTATTACAGCGGCTCAATATGATATTGCTTTGAATGGTTCTGAAATCGGGGGTGGAAGTATTAGAGCCCATGACCCAGAGATTTTAAAATCTATCTTGGGTATCTTGGGGCATTCTGAAGAAAAGATTGAAGAAAATTTTGGTCATATGCTGAAAGCTTTGGGTTCCGGGACACCACCACATGGGGGGATCGCTTGGGGCTTGGACAGGCTCTTAACTATTCTACAAGGGGAAGAAAGTATTAGAGAGGTAATCGCTTTTCCAAAGACTCGAGAAGCTCGGGATCTATTAATGGAAGCACCTGCAGAAGTTTCATCAGAACAACTTAACGAATTAGGGATTACGATAAAAAAAGATTCTAAAAAATAATAATTGAAAAAAAACAAACTATACTAAAATTTATGCGGTCGCATAAATTTTAGTATAGTTTCTTTTTTATGTTTCTTTTCTATAAAAAAACTCCCCAGTCGACGTGAGTTGACTGAAGAGTTTGTACAGGGGAGGGGGAAAGCTTTTAGTATCTCCCGTGAGGTTTGGGGACAAGTCTCCCTCCTCGGTATGGCCGGTCTTGATGCCTTACATTGCAAGGCCGGTGGTTGTAGTAAACCATGCGTGGCTGGTAGTAAACTACCGGCGGTGCATAGTAGACAGGGGGCACAGGTCGTTCATAGTAGTCACCGTTGCTGACTACCATCGGGGCTATCATCGGCCGACCGGTGATGATGGTCGTCAATGCATTGATTCCGAAAACCCCGAGGATGACGGCTCCTGCATCGGATGCCTGACTCTTGGGAGCACTGGCTCCCAAAATTGCCATAACCATTACTGCAATTACCAGAATCCGTTTCATAGCTTCCTCCTTATTGTGGGTGCTTGACCCACTTTTTTTGTTTTGATGAACTCCTAACTCCTATATAAATATTATACCATTTTATGATATTTGTCAAGACTTATAGATTGGTTAATTTTAAAAATATTACACCTTAAGAAAGTAACTGTTTTTATCTTGTCTATCAACTAAAAACTACAAACTATAAACTACAAACCACAAACCACAAACCCTATTTTGGCTTTGATAAAACAACGCTTTGTTGTTAACTGTAAGCTGTCAGCTGTGAGCTTTTTTAATAACTATTGCTTAATATTCCGTCTTTTGTTAGTATATTGACTATGTTGAAAATACGATTACAAAGAGTTGGGAGAAAGCACGATCCTTCATTCAGGGTTGTTTTAACTGATTCAAAAAATGGACCTAAAAGTGGAAAGTTTTTAGAGGTACTTGGAAATTATGATCCTAAGAAAGATGTCAGAAAAGTGAATGGTGAAAGAGTAAAAGAATTAATGTCTCAGGGAGCTCAAATATCTGATACCCTTCATAATATTTTGGTAAGTGAAAAAGTAATTATTGGAAAGAAAATAAACGTTCTTCCTAAAAAATCTCCAGTGGTGAATGAAAAAGCAGTAGCAGAAGCTAAAGCCAAAGAAGAAGCTGAAGCAAAAGCTAAGGCTGAAGCAAAGATAAGAGAAGAAGGAGAAGCTAAGGAAAAAGCTGAAGAAGAAAACAAAGAAACTGAAGAACAAAAGAACATAGAAACAAAGACGGAAGAAAAGATTGAAGAAACTCCAGTAGTAGAAGTTGAAGAAATCGCAAAAACAGAAGAAGCTCCTGTTGAAGAAGTTAAATAATAAAATCAAAATTAAAAATCCACAGTAGCCTTGCTACTGTGGATTTTTAATTTCTTTTTTAAGCTGTAGGCTGTCAGCTGTAAACTGTAAACTTTTTTTACCACTTACTACTTACTACTTATTACTGAATAACCCAGTTTAACCTTAACCCTTGTTAAGCTGGGTTATCCACAATTGACAAAACGGCCTGTTGACAAACTATTTTGTTTAGTATAAACTTTCCCTTAATCGTATATAGGAATTTGTTTTTGGCAACAAATTCTTTTTTCTGTTATATATTAGTTGCTGTTGAATTCTGAATAGATTATTTTTTAATAGTTAAGATGTCATCGAAATGGTCATAAAAAAGATGATATTAAATTTTTTGTTTGAATACAACAATAAAAAATAATTAAAAATTAAGGAAGACCTACTTTTTTGTGTGGTTTTTTTGTTTTTTAATTTTAATTTATTTAAATCAATATGAGTAATATGAATAACACACCTATAGAAAAGAAGTATTTTGGTAAATTCAAAGAACCTTTGGCAGATTTGCCTAACTTAATTGAAGCACAAACAACTTCCAATAAATGGTTTCTTGAGGAGGGTATAAAAGAAGTTTTAAAAGAATTTGGTCCTATTAGGGATTATTCTGAAAAGAAATTCGAATTAGAGTTTAAAGGCTTTAGTCTTGCAAAACCTGAGCACGATGAGTTTTATGCAAAAGAAAATAAACTAACTTATGACGCTTCTTTAAAAGTAAAAGTAAAACTAAAGAACATAACATTAAACTCAGAGAAGGAACAGGATATTTTCTTTCTTGATTTGCCTTTGATGACTGACCACGGAACATTTATCATAAATGGAGTTGAAAGAGTTGTTGTCCCACAGTTAACCCGTTCTTTCGGTGTTTTCTTTACATCCCAAGAAATTAAAGGGAAAAAATATTTTGGTTCAAAAATAATTCCTCAAAGAGGTGCTTGGATAGAGTTTGAATCAGACTCAGATGGAGTGATTTATGTAAGAATAGATAGAAAGAGAAAATTCCCAGTAACTTCGTTATTGCGAATCATAACTAATTCAGATGATTTGAAATCAGTAATCAGTGATAAAAATATTAAAGCTATTTTAGAACCTTCTTTTGCAAAAGACCCAGCTAAGACATTGAATGAGTCTTATGTTGAAGTTTACAGAAGATTGAGAGACGGCGGAATGGTAGCTCCTAGTCATGCTAGAGAGTTTGTTGATTCTGTTTTTAGTTCTGAAAAGTATGACTTGTCTGAGGTAGGAAGATACAATTTCAATAATAGATTTAAAAGATCTTTAGAAAAGAAGGATCTTGCCCTACGATTGATAACCGAAGAAGATATTAAAATTATTATTGAGAGGATTGTTAAGTTAAACAGTACTCCTAATTCTGTTGAGGATGATATCGACCACTTGGGAATGAGAAGAGTTAGATATTATGGAGAAATGATTCAACAAAAGTTTCGAGTTGGAATGTTGCAAATGAAAAGAAATATTCAGGACAGAATGTCTATCATTGATGCTGAATCTGTTTTGCCTGTTCAATTTATAAGTGCGAGACCTCTTCAAGCAAGAATTAAAGAATTCTTTACGACTAACCAGTTGTCTCAGTTCATGCCACAAGATAACATTTTGTATGAGCTAGAAAGTTTGAGAACCGTTTCCGCTCTTGGCCCCGGTGGTCTTGTTAGAGAAAGAGCCAGCTTCGAAGTTCGAGACGTTCACACTTCTCACTATGGAAGATTGTGTCCAATCCAGACTCCAGAAGGACCAAACATCGGTCTTATTCTAAGATTGGCTAGTTATGCTAGAGTAAATCCTTACGGGATGATTGAAACTCCTTTTGCAAAAGTAAAAAATGGTAAAATAACAAATGAAATCGTTTTCCTAAATGCTTTGGAAGAAGAAGAAAAAAATATTGCTCACTCTGCGATTGGCTATGATAAAAATGGTGTGATTTTGGATAAATTCGTTGAAGTAAGAAACACCGGGAAACCAGCTTTGGTTGATAAAAATGATGTTGATTACATCGACGTCGCAACTAACCAAGCCTTTTCTATCGGAACCACAATGATTCCTTTCGTGAACCACGATGATGCCAACAGAGCTTTGATGGGTTCAAACATGCAGAAACAAGCAGTTCCTTGTCTTATCCCAGAGGCTCCTTTGGTAGCTACCGGTATAGAAGAAAAGGCTGCAAAAGATGTAGGAAGACTTGTCTTCGCTAAAGAAGGAGGAGTTGTTTCATATGTTGACGCTAAAAAAATAAAAGTAAAAAATTCTTCAGGTAAAGAAGACGAATATAACCTTGTTAACTTTTCTAGAACTAACAATTTTTCAGCCTTCCACCAAAGACCTTCTGTTGATTTAGATCAAAAAGTAAAGAAAGGGGATGTGTTAGCTGATGTTACATCTAGTGATAAAGGACAGATCGCCGTTGGGCAAAATATGTTGGTAGCTTTCATGTCATGGTCGGGAGCAAACTACGAGGATGCGATAATTCTTTCAGAGAGATTAGTGAAAGACAGCAAGTTCACAAGTATCCATATAGAAGAGTTTGTCGAAGATGTTAGAGATACTAAACTAGGTCCCGAGATAACCACTCACGATATTCCTAATGTTAGTGAATCAAAGCTAAGAAACCTAGACGAAGAGGGAATCATTAGAGTAGGAGCAGAAGTTGGTCCCGGAGATGTTTTAGTTGGTAAAATTACACCTAAAGGAGAAACTCAATTAACCCCAGAAGAAAGATTGTTGAGATCTATTTTCGGTGAAAAAGCTAGAGACGTAAAAGATACTTCTTTGAGAATGCCAGGAGGAAAGAAAGGAAGAGTAACTAAGGTAAAAGTTTTCTCAAGAAAAGAAGGAGAAATAAATGAATCTGGTGTTATAAAAAAGATATATATTGAAGTAGCTGAATTAAGAAATATAACAGTAGGCGATAAGCTTGCGGGAAGGCACGGAAACAAGGGAGTTATCTCAAGGATTTTGCCTGTCGAAGATATGCCTCACATGGAGGATGGAACCCCAGTTGATGTTATTTTGACACCTTTAGGAGTTCCTTCTCGTATGAACTTGGGTCAGATTTTGGAGTTACACCTAGGTCTTGCTGCAAAGAAACTTAATTATCAGGCTATTGTTCCTCCTTTCATGGGAGCAACTGATGTTGAAATAAAAGAAGAATTAAAGAAGGCTGGTTACAATGAAAACGGAAAGATGAAGCTTATCGACGGAAGAACAGGGGAAGCTTTCAACCAAGAGGTCGCAGTAGGATACATGTATATTTTGAAACTTCACCACATGGTTGAAGACAAGATTCACATGCGTTCTGTTGGTCCTTACTCTCTAATCAACCAACAGCCATTGGGCGGAAAAGCTCAAGGAGGAGGTCAAAGATTTGGGGAGATGGAAGTTTGGGCTTTGTTGGGACACGGAGCAGCTTATACATTAAGAGAAGTCTTAACCATAAAGTCAGACGACATCTTGGGAAGGTCTGCTGCTTTCGACGCGATTATTAAAGGAAAGAGAATCCCAGAACCGAACATCCCTGCTTCCTTTAATGTTTTATTAAAGAACTTAAGAGGCTTGGCTTTAGACGCCGATCTAAAACAAGGTAAAAAAGCTTAACAGATTAGAAATTTTTAATTACTTTTATATAAATTTATGAATAAAAAAGAAGAAATAAAAAGTACTACTGATTTTAGCTCTATAGTGCTAAAGCTAGCCTCTCCTGAAAAAATTCTTGAATGGTCAAGTGGAGAAGTTACAAAGCCAGAGACTATAAATTATAGAACTCAAAGAAGTGAGAAAGGAGGATTATTCGATGAGAAAATATTCGGTCCAGAGAAAGACTTTGAATGTTACTGTGGTAAATATAAAGGAATAAGATACAAGGGTATTGTTTGTGAAAAATGTGGAGTTGAAATAACAAAATCCGTTGTTCGAAGAGAAAGAATGGGTCATATAGAATTGGCGACACCAGTTTCTCACATTTGGTACCTAAAGAGTATCCCCTCAAGCATAAGTTTGGTTTTGGGGTTAACTACTGCCAGCGTGGAAAAGGTTGTTTATTTTGCAGGATATATTGTAAATAGTGTTGATGAAGGACAGAGAGAGCAGATTTTGAAAGATGTTGACGGTGAGTTCAAGCAAAAAATAAAAAGTTTGAATGATGAAAAGACAAAAGAAAAATTAAAAGAATTGTTCACAAAGGTTAAGAAAGATATTTCCGGTATTCAACTAGGGGCTGTTTTGGATGAGATAACTTACCATAGATTTTCTTTGAAGTATGGAGCTTTTTTTGAGGCAAGTATTGGTGCGGAAGCGATTTACAATATGTGTAAAAACATTGATGTAAAGAAAACTATAAAGAAACTAGAAGATAGTTTGGATAGTGTTGGAGCTATAGAGAAGGTAAAAATAAACAAGAGATTAGCTTTGTTAAAGTCTATGGAAGCTGCAGAAATAAACCCTGAATGGATGTTTTTGACAAGGATTCCTGTAACCCCACCAGCTTTGAGACCGATGGTTTCTTTGGGAGGAGGAAGGCACGCGACTTCTGATGTAAACGATTTATATAGAAGAGTAATAAATAGAAATAATCGTCTAAGTAAACTAAAAGAAATAAATGCTCCTGAAGTTATTTTAAGAAACGAAAAGAGGATTTTGCAAGAAGCAGTAGACTCCCTCATTGATAATTCAAAGAGACCAGGTTCTTCTGCTATGAGTCAGGCACAAAGAAGGCCGTTGAAATCACTCTCTGATAACCTGAAAGGAAAGCAAGGTCTGTTTAGACAAAACCTTCTTGGAAAGCGAGTTGACTATTCTGGTCGTTCCGTTATTGTTGTTGGTCCTGATTTAAAATTAAATCAATGTGGTTTACCTAAACATATGGCCCTAGAGTTATTCAAACCTTTTGTTATATCTAGAATATTAAAAGATGGTTTGGCTTTTAACATAAAATGGGCAGGACGTTTAATTGAAGAAGGTGTCCCTGAAGTTTGGGCTATCTTGGAAGATGTGATTAAAGGTAAATATGTTTTACTAAACCGAGCTCCTACTTTGCACAGATTGGGAATTCAAGCTTTCATGCCAATCTTAATTGAAGGAAACGCAATCCAAGTTCACCCATTAGTTTGTTCCGCCTTTAACGCAGACTTCGATGGTGACCAGATGGCTGTTCACGTTCCTTTGTCAGAAGAGGCACAACTTGAAGCAAAAGAAATTATGGCTTCTGATAAGAATATCCTAAAACCAGGAAACGGAACTCCTACTGTATCAGCCAAGCTTGATATTGTTTTGGGGTGCTACTGGATGACAAAACTTGTTGACGATGACCGAGATGAAAAAGACATCAAAGCGTTCCAAAGTCCTAACAGTGCAATAACAGCCTACGACTTAGGGGTTATTGAATTTAGAGAAAAAATAAAAGTATTATCCACAAAAAAGCCTAAATACGCTGAGTTTGACGGAGAAATTTTTGAAACAACAGTTGGAAGATTGCTTTTCAATAGCGTTTTGCCTTCAGATTATCCTTTCCTAAATAAGGAAATAATGAATAAATCAATGGCTGAATTAGAGAATGATTTGATTGATAAGTATGGTGTAAGGAATATACCAGTAATCTTGGATAAGATAAAAGATTTCGGGTTCAAGTATGTTACAGAAGCCGGTATTACTTGGGGTATTGATGACATTATTATTCCTGCTGGAAAAGATGAAATAATCAAAAGCGCTCAAAAGAGGTCAACCGAGATTTGGAGCCAATTTAGAGATGGACTTTTGTCAGAGGATGAAAGACGCAGAGGCAACATAGAACTTTGGCATGGTGTTAAGGGAGATATTGAAAAATTAATTCCTGAATCTATGGATAAAAACGGTCCTGTTTACGACATGTGGAAGTCTGGAGCGAGAGGTTCTCTAAACAACTTTACACAGATGGTTGGAATGAAAGGTCTTATCCAAAATACTGTTGGAGAAACAATTGAGTTCCCGATCATTTCTTCTTCTAAAGAAGGTCTTACTCCTATCGAGTATTTCATTACAACTCACGGATCAAGAAAAGGTCTAGCCGATACAGCCTTGAACACAGCTAAAGCTGGATACCTAACAAGAAGGCTTTTTGATGTTGCTCAAGATATCATAATTAACTCAGAAGACTGTGGAACAAAAGATTCAATAAAAATAAAGAAAGAAAGTTCTGCTGGCTTCGATATTCCTTTCACAAAAAGTATTAAAGGTAGATACCTAGAAAAAGACGTTCTTGATGAAAAAGGAAAAGTTATGTTCAAAAAAGGGCACTTTATTTCAAGGGATGACGCCCAAAGTATGGATGATGCTGGAGTACAAGAGGCAGAAGTTCGTTCCCCTATGTCATGTATTTCTCCAAGAGGAGTTTGTAAGAAGTGTTATGGTCTAGACCTAGGAAGTAATGAAATCGTTAACTTAGGAGAAGCCGTTGGTACCATTGCTGCTCAGGCTATTGGAGAGCCAGGAACACAGTTAACAATGAGAACCTTCCACCAAGGAGGAACCGCGTCTGTCGGTGGTGACATTACTTCTGGACTTCCCCGAGTTGAAGAAATTTTCGAAAGAAGAATTCCTAAAACTCCTGCTGTTATTAGCCGAGTAAATGGAATTGTTTTGGGAATAGAAAATAATGACTCAGAAAAAGAACTGACAATTTTACCGGAAGAGATGGATAAATCTAAATTTAAAAAAGATAAGAAGAATACTTACTTAGTTCCTTCTAAAAGAATGCTTCTTGTTAAGGTTGGAGATAAAGTGAAGAAAGGTCAGATGTTAACAGATGGTTCTGCCGATATTGCTGAAATGTTTATGTATGCAGGAAAATCAAAAACTCAAAATTATATCATTGAGGAAGCCACTAAAATTTATGAACTTCAAGGTGCTTCCATTTCTAGAAAACATATAGAAGTTATCATTAAACAAATGTTCTCACGAAGTAGAATAAAAGAGCCGGGAGATACTGGATTGACAGAAGGTGAAGTAGTAGAAGAATATATCTTGAAAGAGGCAAATGACCGAGTAAAAGACAAAGGTTTGGTTGCAAAAGCTATACCATTAGTCCTAGGAATAACCGCCGTTTCTCTTTCCAGAGAAAGTTTCTTATCTTCTGTATCCTTCCAAAATACTACAAAGATGCTTATTAATGCCTCTTTGAGAGGAGCTGAAGACCATTTGGTTGGATTAAAAGAGAACATAATCATTGGTAAATTAATTCCAGCTGGGTCAGGTTATGAAGGTAGCCCTAAGAAAGAAATGATAGATAAAATGAGAAAGGAAAGTGGAATTGAAGACGAGAATAGCTTTGACTAATAAACAAAATATGAACGATGACAACATTACAAGAATTAAAGATTGTTTGAGTATTGTTGATGTTGTTGGTTCTTATTTAAAATTGGAAAAAGCTGGTATAAATTTCAAAGCACGTTGTCCTTTTCACAATGAAAAAACACCATCTTTTTTCATATCTCCCGACAGAGGAACTTATAAATGTTTTGGTTGTGGAGCTGGTGGAGATATGTTTACTTTTGTTGAACAGTTTGAGGGAATTAAATTTTATGACTCCTTAAAACTTTTAGCAAAAAAAGCTGGAGTTGAATTGAAAAACGAAGATACAAAATCTGGCGACGACAAGAAAAAGATTTATGAAGTGATGGAAGCCTCCGTATCTTTTTTTGAGAATGGTTTGAATGGCAGTAACGAGGTTTTAAAGTATTTAGAGAAGAGAGGTGTTGAAAAGAAAACATTGAAAGAATTTAGAATAGGTTTTGCCGAAAACAAATGGGACAACCTATTTAATTTTCTGAAAGAAAAAGGATGGAGCGATGAGGAAATAGAAAAGGCCGGATTGATAAAGAAGGGAGAAAGAGGAAATTTTTACGACAGATTTCGAGGCAGAATAATGTTCCCACTCTTTGACAGTTTGGGGAAGACGATCGCATTTTCCGGAAGACTTTTTGATGATTGTTACGATGATTCGACCGATGTAGCCAAGTATTTGAATAGTCCTGAAACAGTTCTTTTTAATAAATCAAAAGTTTTGTACGGGTATAATTTTGCAAAAAATGATATTCGTAAAAGAGATTTTTCTATTTTGGTGGAAGGGCAAATGGATCTTGTAATGGCACACCAGGCTGGCTTCACGAATACTGTCGCTACATCTGGTACGGCCCTAACAGAGGACCATCTCACTTTACTGAAGAGAATCTCAAATAACATAATAATGGCATTTGATGGGGACGAAGCGGGTTTGAGGGCGACTAACAAAAGTGCTAAAACAGCTTTGAATTTGGGTATGGAGGTTAAGTTGTTAGAAATACCCGAAGGCTTAGACCCGGCTGATTTTATTTTGAAAGATAAAAATGGTTGGGCGATGGCATTGAAAAATTCTGTTAGTATCATCGATTTCAATTTAAATTATTTATCTAAAAAGTTCACAGATAAAAGAAAGCTTGGTTTAAAGGTTGCAGAAATAGTATTGCCCCTTATCGACAGTTTAAAAAATAAAATTGAACAAGCTCATTATGTATCGAAAGTTAGCCAAAAAACGGAAGTAAACGAAGATATTATTTGGGAGGAATTAAACAAAGTAATCCAGCAGGGGGAAGTATTGAATATTTCGGACTTCTCGAGACCGAACGATGAAAAAGAAATGTTATCAACAAAACAGAAGATTATAAGAGGAATTTCCAGCATAATATATTGGCAGGAGAGTTCTAAAAAACCAATTATAGATATAGATAAGAATAAAGAAGTCTTAAAAAATAAGGTAGGGCAAGATTTTTTTGACAAGATACAAAATTTGTCTGAAACAAGAAAGGAAGAACTTATTTTTGAAGCAGAAAATTTATATTTTGGGAATGCAAATTTGGAAAGTAAATTAGAAGAATTGTTTATAAGTTTAGATAAGGAGTACTTAGTTGAAGAGAGAAATTTAATTCAACAAAAAATAAAGGTCGGAGAAAATGAAGAAAAAAATTTAAAGATTTATAATGATTTGTCAAAGAAAATTGAAGATACAGACAATAAATTAAAGAACAAAGTTCAAAATTAATATGGCAGTAAAAGTAAAACCAAAAAAGAATATCGTAAAAAAAATGCCTGTAAAAAAGGTAATAAAAACTAAATCAAAAAAAGCAGTTGAGCCTAAGAAAAAGACTCTTAAAAAGAAAGTAGTCTTAAAAAAGGTTGCTAAGAAAAAGGTAGTTTCAAAAAAGACTGTAAAAAAAGTTGAAAAAAAGAAAATAGTTTCGGCAAAAGTTGCTAAGGTCAAAGTCGCAAGAGTGAGTAAGACTAAATCAGAGAAAGATAAAAAAATTGATAAACTAATTTCTGTAGGAAAGGAGAGGGGTTTTGTGACGCAAGATGGAATCTTGAAAGAATTTCCTACGATTGAGTTTGATATAGATTTTTTGGATACTTTATACGAAAAACTTGAAGAAGTGGGTGTTGATGTTATTGATAGCGGAGGGATTCTAGAGATAGAGGAGGATGATTTGATTCTAAAAAAGGGGGGAGGGAGATATGATTCCATTCAAATTTATTTGAAAGAAATCGGAAAATTTCCCTTACTTTCTGCTTCAGAAGAAAGAGGTTTGGCAAAAAGAATCGAGGCAGGTGAAGTTGAGGCAACAAACCTTTTAGCTAGGGCTAACCTTAGATTGGTTGTTTCTATTGCAAAAAAATATATAGGAAGAAGTCCAAACCTAACTCTTTTAGACCTTATTCAAGAAGGAAACCTAGGTCTTTTCAAGGCAGTTGATAAATTTGATTGGACAAAGGGTTATAAATTTTCAACTTATGCCACATGGTGGATAAGACAAGCTATTACTAGGGCTCTAGCTGACCAATCTAGGACAATCAGAGTACCTGTTCACATGGTTGAAACCATTGCTAAATATAAACAAATAATGAGAAGACTTTCTCAAGATTTAGGCAGAATGCCTACTTCAGAAGAAATGGCAGTAGAAATGGATTTAGATTTAGAGAAGATTTACAATATTCAACAAATTGACCAAGGGACAATTTCTCTTGAGAGTCCCGTTGGGGATGATTCCGATGGTAGCAAATCAACTCTTGGTGATTTTATCCCAGATGATAAGATTCTTATGCCAGATCAAGATTCTTCAAGAAGAATCTTAACCGATCAGGTAAGAAGTCTTTTGGAAGAATTATCACCCAAGGAAAGAAAAATTCTTGAAATGAGACACGGTCTTGCCGACGGGGTTACTCATACACTTGAAGAAGTTGGAAAGGAATTTGGCGTTACTCGAGAACGTATTAGACAGATTGAAGCGAAGGCCCATGAAAAGATAAGACAAAATGATAAGATAGAGAGATTAAGAAACTACTAGAGAAAAAAAGTCTCCTGGGGAGTTTACTTTTTTAAATGGGCTGAAACAAACAAGGGTCAAAAGCGAAGCTTTTGACCCTTGTTTGTTTCTTGGTTTCTTAGTTCTTTTGTTTCTTTGTTTTTGGGTAGAATTAGCTAAGGGCCACACGAGTGTGGCCCTTTAGGGTTTTTTGTCTTCTTTCCGTCGATTATGTTCGACGGGTAGTTTCGTCGGCAGTGGGCTACCATTTTTTTGAGCTTCAAACTCAAGATGGCTCACTACTTCCGCAAAGTTAATTCTTCCGGTGGTAAACGGGACAGGAAGTCTCGTTAAAGGAACTCTGGGCCAATTTGCGAGATAATGCTTGTATGGCATACTCGTAACCTCTCAAAAGATTATAAAGAAGAGCTTATCTGATTCCGATAAAGACTATAATGGAAATTACTTATTTTGTCAATCGAAATCAAAAAATTAAAAATGATATAATATTTCTTAATGAAACTATCAAAAACAAATTATTTAATTTACCGTGGTTGCGGAAAAAATGCTTGGGTTAGAATTCACAGACCAGACATTTTTAAAAAATATCCACTCTCAGCTTTCGAAGAGGGAATCATAGAAACAGGAAATGAAGTGGATATTTTGGCGCGCCAACTTTTTCCTGGGGGCGTTTTTGTCGAAGACCGATACGATTTTGAATATACTAAAAAACTTGTGGAAGAAAAAAACCTTGTTATTTATCAGCCAGTTTTTGAGACAGAAAAATATCAGATTGCCTGCGACATTGTGGTTTGGAACAAGGACACTGAAAAATACGATTTGTATGAAGTTAAGGCTTCCAATAGTGGGGAAGACAAAAAAAAGAAAGATGAACTTTATACTCAGGATATTGCTTTTCAATATATAGTTTTGAAAGATTCAGGTGTTCCTATCGGGAAGCTATATCTTACTCGTTTAAATGTTGAGTATGTTAGAAATGGAGATTTAAATATTAATGAATTTTTTACTAAAGAAGATTTTACCGAAAGAGTGTTAGAAAATGAGGATCTTGTCCGGGAAGAAATGCAAATGGCTTATGATTATTTATTTCAAGAAGACGAGCCTGCGGGGCATTGCGATTGCATTACGAAGGGAAGAAATGGTCACTGCACAACCTTTGAATATTCCAACCCTGATGTTCCCAAGTATTCTGTCCATGATATTTCTCGTATAGGTCTTTCCAAAAGAAAGCTTGAGGAACTTATCGACAGTGGCATTTACGATATTTTAGATGTTCCCGAGGATATGAAGCTATCAGACAAGCAATTGAATCAGATAGAGGTGGCTCGTTCCAGAGAAGATATTATTGAAAGGGAAGAAATACAGTCATTTCTGGATACAATCGAATATCCGATTGCTTTTTTTGACTACGAAACTTTTCCTTCAGCTATTCCTCGGTTTGATGGATATAGCCCTTACAATCAGATACCCTTTCAATTTTCTGTTCACGTTTTAGATAAACCCAAGGGAGAATTAACCCACGAGGAGTTTATTTATACAGGAGAAGGGAATCCTGATGTTCCTGTGATTGAAGCTCTTCAAAAACTTATTCCAGGAAAAGGGAGTGTGATTGTGTGGTATAAGAGCTTTGAGATGTCTAGAAATAAAGAATTAGGAAAAAGAAATCCTGCTTTTGAAACTTTTTTAAGCAGTTTAAATGACAGAATTATTGATTTGGAAGACCCCTTCAAAGACCAATTTTATGTCCACCCAGAATTTAAAGGAAAGACTTCGATAAAATATATTTTACCAGCTCTTGTTCCTGAATTGTCTTATAAAGAATTGGACATCCAAGAAGGAGGAACCGCCTCTAATACTTGGAATAGAATTGTAACAGGGGAGTACTCGGAAGAAGAAGCCGGAAGACAAATAAAAAATTTATTAAAATATTGCGAGTTAGACACTTTTGCTATGGTAGAGATTTTTAAGTTTTTACAAAGAGTTGTTTAACCCTTCGCCGAACAAAAAACTCCCAGGGGCCAGGCCCCTGGGAGTAGTAAGAGTTTCGATTATTACTATTTAAATTAATTAAAAAATCCGGAGCACTTTTGCAAGCACTCCGGATTTTGACTCCTCGGAAAGAAGTTTTTATCCAGCCATGGCCGAAAGAAGGGGCCATCTGTAGAAGATGTGGTAAGAGAAAGCGACGACGAAGGTTGCATACCCGACTAGAATAGAAAATGGTTCGGGAATATTTATGTCGTGTAAAAGTGAAAAAATTGTTACTATCACCAACCCCAACATAAGAATCCCCGCGATGATGTTCACTACCAGTGCTAATTCGTGCATTTTTTGTTGTTCGGCAATCATCAACGTGATTGCGCACGTAGACCAGCTGGTGACCAGCGCAAAGTATGAAAGTATTATACTTCTCATTACTTCTTCACTGTAGTCGAATCCTACTATTTTCTTTCCCATCGCGTATTTCCTCCTCGATAAATTAATTAGAAGCTTCTCTTGAATGAAAATTCCTGGCAATAATATACCAAAGAGATATAAATAAGTCAACCCATTGTTTTGTAATACTAACAAAAAGAAAAACCGGCCCAATGGCCGGTTTTTCTAGTCTTTTTTCTTGTTACTTACTACTTGTTACTTACTACTTTTCTTTATTTAATTAAATCCATTTCTACTGCTATATCATGAAGCTTACTTAGTTCTAGACCATTATTTGAAGGAGTTATTTCAAATACTTTATCAAGGTAAGCCCAGAAAACATCGTTACCTCCGATTTCTGCAGCACATTCTGTTGCAGCTGCTTCCGTTCTCGCTTTTGAATGTAATTGGTCTAATGGAAAATGTCTAAATACAAGAGCTACTTGTCCATTTTCTCCATATTCAGCCATTATTTGTTTGGTTGTTAAATGGAAATTTTTACAGAAAGGACATTCAAGATCTGAATATTCAACCATTATAACGTCAGCATCAGGGCTACCCAAAATATGATCATCGGCTGTTACAGGGTCCACATTTATAACTTCTTGATTCGCAATAGTTTCGCTGTTTAACATTTCTTCAACCATTGATTTTACTCCTTGTTGTTGAACACCAGCCCCGTCAGTGTAATCATCGTAAGGCAAAGCTCCTCCTATTACTCTTTTATTTCCATTCTTAGCAATTAAAATAGAATGAGGAGTTCCTTGTACTCCAGCTTTTAGTCCGCTTTGGTAATAAGCTTCTACTTTGTTTGTGGTAGCTTTATCAACTAAACAAGCTGTGAAGTTATCATTTGGTGTGTCTGTGCTGGTTGAGGGTGTGCCTTTTGACATTACTCCCCATGCGATTAATCCACCAGCGACGATTATTGCTACGGGAACTAAAAATTTATTGTTGTCCATAAATTGGTTTGTAGTTGGTAGTGAGTAGTGAGTAGAATAAATTTTTATTACGAAAATTTATTTTTTATCACTTAACTTTCTATCTTCTACTTTTTTAAATTATTATTGATAAAATTATCTATACATTATAGCAAAATTAAATCTTTAAAAAACACTTGACAAATAATTTGGTTGTGATAGGATATCTTTATAAATTTGTCCTTCGGCAGAAAAATCAACCCAGATCCAAGGAGGTACACGCTATGCCCAAGACACGCGGTAAGCCCAGTTTTGCCCATGGAATTTTTAAGAGCGAGCACATCATCGACTACCTGTCCGGCCTCGGCGCCCATGCGCGGTCCAGCGGCGGCGGCTGAGCCTGCTAGCCCGCCACTGGTCAGTGGCTAGCGGTTTCGCCCGGTTTTCCCTCACCCCCAACGTTTGGGGGTGAGGGAAACCTCACTTTTGTTGATTTTTTAAAGTCTTCTGCAGTTTGTAAGTCCACCGAAATTCGGTGGCAATTTTTTTACCAATTTTTTATTTTTCTTAAAAAAGACTTTGAGTGGAAGTATTTTTTTCTCTTTCTTCCCAGTTACTCGTGTCTAATTTTATTTCCTTGATTTCACTTGTGATTCTGTCTTTGTATTTTAATTTTCCATGTTTTAAAGCATATTCGTAAATTTCTTTTGTTATACGAACATCATCAAGGCAATATTTTTTAATTTTTTCTATTTCTCCATTATTCCACCACTTTACAGCATCAAGACCCTCTCCACTTTTGTTTGTTCCCAATGTTGCTTCTGCTACGGTGTCCAATTTAATTCTTTTTCCTAAAGAATTTTTTATTTCTTTAAGAATATCCAAACTCTTAATCGAAGTTAAATCTCCTTGGTAATATTTGTTCAAGAGGGGAATATCAAAATGGTCAGAATTATAACCGACAAGCATATCTGCTTGTTCCAAAATAGGCCAAAGGCGGTCTAAATCATCATGCATAAAAGTATCGTATTCGTCCGTTTTTGAATCATGAATACAAAGTAGAGAAATATCCAAATCAACGGCTTTGTCAGAGCCCACGTCTTGGAAGGTATTTCTCGTTTCTATATCAAAAGTTATTTTGCGCATTTAATCTTTAATAACTTAATGGTGTTCGGGATTTCTGCTTCATTTGCTTCAAATTCTCTCCCGTCAGACAATCTTTTTAACATGAATTCACCTTTCCTTTCTTCATTTTCCCCAACACAAATAGCAAAAGGAATTTTCTTTTTGTTAGCTTTTTTAATTTGATCCCCTATTTTTTTGTAAGAATAATCAACCGCCACATTAATTTTTTCATCTCTCAGAGTTTGTGCCAGTTCATCAGTAAAACCCTTAAACTTTTCATCTATTATACATAAGTATAAATCGGTTTCTGGTTTGTACTCAGGTAACAGGTTTCGACTTTTTAGAAACTCAAAGGCTGTGACATCTCCCATGCCGAAACCAAATGCAGGAATTTTTTCCTCTCCAAAGATATCAAGCAAGTTATCATAACGACCGCCACCAAACATTGACCTGTTGTTTTCAGGATCTGTGTCAAAAACTTCAAAAACAATCCCAGTGTAATAATCTAACCCTCGCATTAGGAACGGGTCAAATTTTATATTTACGATATTATTTTTTTTCAGTTCTTCAATTAATTTGCTTACTTTTTCTGGGCAAACTTCTAATTCTTTTAGTTTATTAAAAAATTCTTTGGCGCCATCTCCAAGGGTTTCTTTTATTTGGTCTTCGAACTCTGGTTTAGTAATTTTATTTTTTTTGTCGAAAATTTTAGTTATTTTATATTTTTTATCTTCGTCTAAATTAAGGCTATTTAAAAATGAATTAACAGAATTCCTGTCATTTACTCGTAGTTCGAAATCTGTTTCTTGAGCCTTCAAACTTCGCATTATTTTGTAAGCTATCGTAATTGCCTCGATTTCAGCCTCAATTCCTTCCACCCCGAACATATCAACATTTAACTGCCAAAACTCTCTTAAACGGCCTTTTTGGGGCCTCTCGTACCTAAAATTATTGACTATTGAGTACCAACGAAGAGGGAAGGCCAACTCTCTTTTTTGCTTAGCAATCATTCTTGCGAGGGAAGGGGTCATTTCTGGACGTAAAGTAACATCACGGTCCCCGCGGTCTGTGAAAGAATAGGTTTGTTCATTTATTATTTCTTCTCCGGTTTTTGCTCTGTATAGGTCAGTTGGTTCCAAAATAGAAGCATCATATTCTTCGTAGCCAAAAGCCTCTACGACTTGGCGCATTTTATCAAAGATATATTTTTGTATAAACTTGTCCTCAGGATAAAAATCCCGGACACCCTTATACGATTCTGTGCTTAGTTTGTCCATAAGAGTTTTTGAATGACTCAAATTATTGAGCCGTTCATTAAATACTAGCAAAAATTAAGCAATAAAAAAAGGCACGAAGGATTAAGCTCAGCGTGCCATTTTTTATTGCTTGCTGGAGCATTTCTCCCCGAGACCTTTTTGTAGCCAGTTGATTGAGGGCGAATGTAGGACCGTTGTATTTACGGTCGTCTGTCAGAACCGCTTCTTCGTGGTTCAGTAGAAAAAGATCCTTCGTGTCTCGTTTAATACTTAAACAAAATTAGATATAAATATAAAAGCCCCTCGTAGCGAGGGGCTTATGGCCTTTTCGTGGTAGGCCGAACCAGATTGCCTTTTTGCAAAATATGATTGTTTGAAAAACGATCAGAAACTTCTGCAGTAGAGGCGTGAGGGTTTTTTGCCCTCTTTTTTGGTGGGTCCTTCGCCTGTTGTTACATCGTCAAGGTCGTGATATTTGCGACCATAGGTACCCCCTTAATTAAAAGGTTATCACTTATAATCAATTTGTCAAGTTTTTTTTAATTGAGAAATAAAAAAGCTCCTCGTGGAGGAGCTCTAGGCCTTTTAGGGTAAGGCTAAACCCATTGGTGTCTTCATTCCAGAATATGAGGTTTCTGGGAACTCCCGAAGGATTCTCAGACTCTACGTCTGCTGGTTCTCAAAAATTCTCAGGAATTTTTGGAAGAAGAAGGAGGCACACAGCCTCCTTTGTTTTTGCCTCACCGCCAACCAGAGGTAGTTTCATACTACCACATAGCAAAATTAAAATAAAGGGGTCAGTAACCTTTTCTGATATGATTTAAGTATGCCAAGAATAAATAGAGTAGATGTAGGTAATCAAATATAAAAAAGGTGGCTGACCCCATTTTTCATTTTTCCATTTAATAATCGACCAAGAAAGTGTTTGAATTATTTAACTCCTTACGAAGTTTTTGTTAAGAAAATGGATCTAAAAAATTTCACATAAGCAGCTGTTAGGTGATGTGCGTGAGCCAGAGCGAAGCGAAGGCGAACGCATATCGACTGGCAGCGCTGGCAAGCGCACACGTTAGGCAAAATGTTAGGGAGCGCTCCTGTAGCGAAGCGGAAGGAGCGCGAGTGCATTTTGCCTAACGTTTCAGTATATGCGATGTTTTTGAGACCAACGGGAGCAAAAATATGGGAGAGGGGCGAGTCGAGCCCCGAACCGCATACGCTGTGTTGTTATACGCTCCGACGACCGAAGGGAGGAGAGCATAGCGTGGCACGGAGCGAAGCGGAGTGAGTCAGGAGGACACACGCTAATATGACTTGATCTTCTTTTTCCGTATTGGATAATAAACTAGCCCAAGAATAATAAACAATATTCCAATCACAACAGCTATCCATCCGGCATATAGCAAAAAACCATCGCTCTCAAATAATTTAATGGTTGCAATACCTAGAACAAATGCAGAAAACCCTGTTCTTATATAAGCAAGTGTATTACGCTCATTGGCAAGAATAGTTCTTTCTTGAGCAAGTAGTTTGTGTGATTTAACCGATTCTTTGAAATGATTATTTTCCATAATGTTATTGTTTATTATTCTTGTTTATAAATATTTGCAAGTCAAGTGTGTCCTCCTGATTGCGTATAACGTATCCGAGTATGCGAAGTTCGCTTTTCGGATTTATTGGTTAATTATTTGGATTATCTCAATACTATTTTATCGCACTTTTACTGGTTTTACCACCCAGCCGAGAAAAGCGAATTTGTGTCGAGAAAATTTTTCACTCCTTGAAATATAAATGATGAAAAATTTTGGAGCCGCATACTCGGTGTTCTGCGATGTTGAAATTTTTTACAACTTTCCCTCCTTTATCAAACTTATTGATGATGGACCTTCTTGGACTCTCATAACTAGCGTTTTACTTTTATCGGCAAGAACCTCCTTTATCCTCTCAACTTGCTTAGGCGACGTATTCCTTGGAATCTTCCCGACTGAGAAGTAGTCAATTTGGTCGGCTTCATCTGTGAGCGTCAATTTTCCACTAACAACCCTACAAACAAAAGAAAACACTAAATCATCTTGGTTGCGCTTACTGTACACGCCAGCAAGACGCTCAACTTCAACATCAAGGCCGACCTCCTCCTTTACTTCACGCACGACACATTCCCACGGCGCTTCATTAAATTCCACACCCCCGCCGGGGAGATTCCAAAGGTCGTAATCATTTCTATGACAAAGCAAAACGCGGTCTTGGTCATCAAGGATAATCGCGAATGCTCCGATAGAATAAGTTTGCTTCATATTAAAAAAGGAAAGTTGTAAAAAATTTATTTCGCACAACGTATCGGCATCATCTGAAGTTGCGCCCACACTTAAAGGCTAAAATTTCAAATATTCACTTATCCTGATTATACCACTAAACTTTGCCATACCACAGCGCAATTTTGGAGAGGAAATTTTTCAAACCTTGGCGTTAAAAAATATAAAAGTGAAAGATTTCTGAACCAGATATGCCGTGTTAGCTGATGTATTTTTTGTCTTCTATTTTATTGGTACAAACTTTGTTTATTCTAAAAGAAAATTTGATTTTTGTTTTGGATTTTGGGCAGAGGGGTCAGGGGTGAATGCCCAAAATTCAAAACTCCTTATTTTCCTAGTGAATCATTCAGTTTTTTGTAGGCGGCTTCCATCCATGGATGAACAACGGCAAGACTTTCCTTTTGTTGCCAGAGATAATTCAAATAGCAAAAACATGCCTCATCCAAGGAAATTTCCAGAGCTTTCAAAACATCTGATTGATATGGTGCACTATGTTCTTGATCCCACATTATTTTGTCCGAAATGAAAACGATTTTATCCAAAGTTGATGCATTTTCCTTGAGTGTGGTATGGCAACCCATAGCACTCAAAATATTTTGGTCAGTAATTCCAAAAATTTCTTTTGCCATAACTTCCGAAATTCTTTGATGAAGAATCGCGGGACATGTTTTTTCCTCTGGCAAAATATCAATGCCGAGTTCTGTTGCGACTCTCACTCTATCTTTATTTGGAAATACAGCACTAATATCATGAAGTAAGCCAGCGCAAAATGCATCTTCTGCTTTTTCCAAAAAACGAGGTGCCAACTCCCTTGCTTCCTGCGCAACATCATTAACATGCTTCACAGTATCTACACAACCATGCATTTCTAAAAATTTCGCAACATCAACTGATAATTCACCAGATTTCTCAAAATTTCTCGTAATATCCTCGAATACTGTATGCATGGTTTTTTCAAATAAATATTTTTCCATATTCCCCTCTTTAAAAGATAAAAATCAAATTTTCTGTCATTGTTTAAATCACAAATCTTAAAATTACCACCAAAGACAAAAAAATATTTCAGATAACGTATCGGCACATGCGAAGTTCGCTTTTCGGATTTATTGAATTAATTTTGTTAATTAGCTTAATCCTATTTTATCGCACTTTTGCCTGCATTACCACCCAACAGAGAAAAGCGAATTTGGGAAAAAGGCGAGCCGAGCCTTTTTCCGCATACTCGGTGTTAGGCGAGGGTGAGCGGAACGGAGTGGAGCGAAAGCGCAGCGTCCCCGTAGCATTTTCTTTTAAATTATTTTTTGCGGTTGTGGGCTTGACAGATTACCTGTTATCTGCTATCCTGTAAATAATAGTAAGAGGGTCTGCTCTTTTAACAAAAACAGAGGAGAAAGTAATGAAAAACTGGGCCAAAGTATTTTTTTTGGGAGGGATTGTTGGTGGCTGTATTATCACCCCAGTCAATCCTGGGTTTATAATGTATGGGGCGATTTTTGGGGCGATTTCGGCGCCGCTAGTTGTGCGCAACAAGTCCGGTAAATGGCCTCACGAGTTCGAGAAGGTTGTGTTGATTTAATCTTGATCAATATAACCGAAATCGTTGCTAGTATTCACAGCAACGGTTTTAACACAAGGCGTTGGCTATAAAGCTAACGCCTTTTTCTTATGAACAAAAAATAATTTAAAAGAAAATGTCGCCTAACTGGTTATTATGCGAAATAGCTAAAAATATTCTACTTAGGCTCCAATTTTGTATTTGGTCCTATACCCCCATGGTCTATAAGCTTATGTACTAATCTTGATGAATCTAACGACCATTCAAAATAAGGTAAATTGTTAACATCGACAGAGTTTATATCCTTAACTTCTTTAATTCCGTTTATTGAAATTCCCTTTTTAATATTTGGTTCGCCTAATGATTCATATAAGATACCGTATGTCAGTAAAAAATTTTTAATAACGCTAAATGGTTCGACGTAACGAAGTTCCTTATACACATCCTTGGGAATAGCTAAATCAACCGATTTTAGTTTTTTGAACAGTCTACTAAAATTTAACCAAGCTTCAAACTCAATACCTTGGTAAGTTGCTTCGATACAAATAATAGGACGTCTAATATTTTTTATAGTTTTAAGACATCCAGTATTTTTATAATAGTCTAATATAATGTTATATTTAGAATTCCACCCTAGTTCAGATGGTAAATTTAAAAAAGGAATTTTATTCATATTTTTAGCTATTTCGCGCAACTGGTTATTATGCGAACTTTTGTTCGTATAAGAACCACAAATTTGTAGTAAATGTGAATATTTGTTAATATTTGAATATAAAATTTAAGCAAATATTATATTTTATAATAACATGCCTGATATTTTAAAACAAACAAAAAATTTGTTGAAATTAAGAAAATATTCTTCAAAAACAATCAAATCTTACCTTTTATATATTGAACAATATTTAACTTTTTATAAAAATAATGGAATTAAAAACAAAAAAGATATAAATAGAAAATGGAAAAAGTATTGAATCTATACAAAAAAGAAGGGGAGACCCCGCTGGAAACTACTGAGAACTTTAGAAAAGAAAATTCTGAATATGAAAAAGAAAAAATGACTTACGCTGGTCGGTTAGATCCAATGGCTGAAGGTGTTTTGTTGGTGTTGTCCGGGGAAGAATGCAAGAATAAAGAAGAGTATTTAAATTTAGACAAAGAATATGAATTTGAAATTTTGTGGGGCATCATAACCGACACTTACGATATCCTCGGAATCCCCAAAATCTACAGGGGCAAGGCCCCTGTAGATTTGAGTGGTTTTGGGGATGTTTTGAAAAAATTAAAAGGGAAGCAAGTTTTTGAATATCCTCCATATTCTTCGGCAACAGTGGAGGGAAAACAACTTTTTCAGTGGGCGAGGGAGGGTAGGTTAAATGAAATAGAAATTCCTAGAAAAGAAGTCGAGATTTATAATATTGAATTATTGGAGAATTATGAAATTAGTGGTGAGGAATTGCTAAAAAGCATTATTAACAGGGTGCAAAAAGTTACCGGTGATTTTCGTCAAAAAGAAATCACAAAACAATGGCAACTCCCAGGGGCCTTGCCCCTGGGAGTTGATTTTGTTGTTTCGAAAGTTAGGGTTAATTGTTCGCGAGGAACTTATGTGAGGGCTATCGCAAATAAGTTAGGAAATGATTTGGGAGTAGGAGCAATCGCTCTTAAAATAAAAAGAAATAAAGTAGGGGAGTACAATATAAAAAATTCTCGCTAGTTATTCCTCTAGTATTAGAGTTTCATTTTCAACTTCAATTGATCCACTTATTATTTTCTGGGAGAGCTCATTTTTTTGAACGAAGTCGGCAAGAGGTTCTTTTTGTGCGATTACTCGGATTATGTCGTCCATTGATATCATTATTGTTATTATTATAATAATAATAAATAAAGTTGAAACAAGTTTTTGTTTTATTTGTATTTCGCTTTCTTTCCAAAGGTTAAAGAAGATAAAAATTGCTGAGATGCTAACTGAGAAAGGAATAATAAGGGCAACCATAAAACCGATTCCTAAAAATAGGTGGCTGAGACCCAGCAGTGCTGTAGAGAGTCTAACTGTGTAGTATAAAAATTTTAAAGCGAGAAGGACTCTGTCAAAATAAAAAATAGCAGAATAAAAGAAAAACAATAAGTAGGTTATTGTGAAAAGGGAATACCAACTATTTACAAAATAGAATTTAAATAATTGTTTTGACATTGGTTCTTTCTCTTGTTCTTCCATATCGCTTAGTGTGATTTAACTTGTAGCCTCGTTTGTCTTCCTTTGTCTATTTTAGGGAGTCTGATTATCAATAAGCCGTGTTTCTCTTCGGCTTCGGCAGCTTCAATATCAATTTCGGCAGGTAGGGTTATGGTTCTTGAGAATGTACCCCAGTATAGTTCCTTTGAAAAATAATTTTCTTCCGAGACGATTGCTTTTTCTTCTCTGGTTCCCCTTACAGTTACCATGTCGCGGGTGATGGACACTTCTAAATCGTCAGGTTTTACCCCAGCTATCATTGTTTTAATTATAACCGCATCAGGAGTTTGATACATATCCATAGTTAGTTCACCCTCTTCATTTTCTGTTTCTGCCCATCCGTTTTCGTCGAGAATATCTCCGCCTTCGTGGTTGGTAACTCCTCGTTCGCCTAAGTTGTCAAATTCATCAAAGTCCTCATCTATTTTTACAGCCCCGGTTAATCTTTCAAAAAAGCTTTTCATATATTTTTTAAATTAATTACTAATTATTAATATTGTTTATTTTCTGGTTTGAGTTGTTTAATTTTTTCAAAAAGGAATAAAATAATTATTGCAGTTCCCCATATAAAAGTAAAGCTTCCTAAAATCCCGCCTCCTATGTTGTTGATTATAAAAAGGTTGAAACCTGTATGTAATATAATGGCTGAAATAATCCCAACTATTAGATAGGATAATTTCTGGGAAGCTTTTTTATAAAAAGAAAGAGCAATTGCTACACCAATTATACCAGATGCTGCCGTGTGAAGGATGGCTGACCCGATAAATCTCATGTTACTCACAAGTATCCCTTGGAGTACCCCATTAGTGTTTATGGCATCGTATATATATAAAGAATTTTCTAGAGCGGCAAACCCCAACGCTATTGTTATCATATATATGATTGCGTCTATCGGCTCGTTCATGAATTCTCGCTTAAGGGCCATCATATATGCGGCTATAAATTTAAATATTTCTTCTGCTGAAGCTAACAAAATGACACACAAAAAAGTATAGCTTTCAACATGTTCTATTATTATTGTTTGGAAACCGAGAACAATCAAAGCGGCGAGCATTCCTGTTAAAAATGAAAAGAGAATATATTTTTTGGGTTCAGGATTTATTTCGTCTTCTCTGAGCCAAAACATGAGCCAAATAACAGCCGGAATTATTCCACATAGAAATGATAATAAAATTGTCATTATGTGATTAGTATATAGGAGAAAGTTTAAACTTTAAAGTTTATAATGTTGAAATAATTATTTTATCGGCCATTCCTCGACTAGTAACAATTTTTTATTTTTCTTAGGAAAATCTGCCCAAACCTCTTCGGTGATAAAAGGCATAAAAGGATGAAGTGTTTTTAATACTTTTTCAAATAGATTTAAAAGCATAAATTGCTTGTTGGCTTTGTCTTCAGGTGTCGTCTTGTCGAATAACGCTTCCTTTGATTCTTCTAAAATTTTGTCTGCCAACTCATGCCAAACAAAATGATAAAGTTTTTCTGAAGTTAGATAAAGTTTGTACTCTTTCATTTCTCCTGTAATTTCGATAATTAAGTCGTCAAAACTTTTCAAAATGTTCTTTTCGAAATCTGTTAGTTTGTTTATATCAAAATTATCATAATCAAAATCTTCAACACTTGAATAAATAAAGCGAGCGATGTTCCAAATTTTATTGGCAAATTTTTTATAAGCCTTAACTTTGTCTTCGTTGAATTTAATGTCTTGGCCAGGAGCCACCGCTACCAAAAGTGCCATTCTCAAAGCGTCAGTCCCGTATTTTTCAATCATTTCAAGAGGGTCAGTTGCATTTCCTAAAGATTTTGAGAATTTTCTATTTTGCTCGTCACGCACAAGCCCGTGAATATAAACAGTTTTGAAGGGGATTTCTCCTATTAAATAAGTCGTCATTAGAATCATTCTGGCTACCCAAAAAAACAAAATATCATGGGCTGTTTCAAGTAGGTCTGTTGGGTGATAAAGTTTTAAATCATTTGTCTCATTTGGCCAACCAAGGGTTGAAAAAGTCCAAAGTCCAGCAGAGAACCATGTGTCTAAAGTATCGGGGTCTTGTTCCCAATCATCTCCTTTTGGTTCCTCAATACCAACAAAAATTTCTTCTTTCTCGGTGTCTTTATTTTTATACCAAACTGGGATTTGGTGCCCATACCAAATTTGTCTTGAAATGCACCAGTCATGTAAATTTTCAATCCAATGATAATAAATTTTATTGAAACGGTCTGGTAAAATGTTTACTTCGCCGGATTCAACGGCATATTTCATTAAGTGTTTTAGATCAATTTCATCTCCACTTTTTATTCCGTCAATTTTAGAAGAGGGAAGTTTAAATTTTTTATTTACATCAATAAACCATTGTAACTTTGGCAAAGGCTCAATTATGGCCCCACTTCTCTCTGCGGTAGAGACACTTTGATTTACATATTCTTCTTTAATCATCAACCCTTCTTTTTTTAGCCAATCTACAATTATTTCTCTTGCTTCCGAAATTTTTTTGCCCTCCAAAATATCGCCAGCATTTTCCATTTTAGCGTATTCGTTTATAACTTTTTTAAGAGGCAGATTATTGTCCTGCGCCATTTTTTCGTCAATTTTTGAGTGGGCAGGAGTAACCCCCAATGCGCCAGTTCCGAATTCAGGGTCAACTTCACGGTCCGTGATAATTTTTATTGAAAGAGATGTTCCACAAAAGTTTTCTATTTCGAAAGTTTTTCCAACAAATTCTTTGTATCTTTCATCACTTGGGTTAACAGCAACTGCAACATCCCCAACTTTTGTTTCTGGTCGAGTAGTTGAAATGGCGATAGGGAAGTCTTTTGAATATTTAAATGTGTAGAAAACAGCTTTCCTGTCTTCATAAACGACCTCATCATCCGAAATAACAGTTTGGCCTTTTGGGTCCCAGTTGATTACTTTTTTCCCTCTGTAGATTAGACCATCTTCATACATTTTTTTGAAAGCAGTTTTAACCGCCAAGTTTCTTTGGTCGTCCAGCGTAAAAGCAAGACGAGACCAATCCAAAGAAGACCCCATTCTTTTGGTTTGGGAAATAATCGTCTTTTGGGAATCCATTGCGAATTCATTAACTTTTTCTAGAAATTTTTCTCTACCTAAGTCGTGTCTGCGTATTTTTTCTTTGGCTAAAATTTTTTCTACTTTTGTTTGAGTGGCGATAGCGGCATGATCTGTCCCAGGAAGCCACAAAGTTTTTTTACCGAGCATTCTTTGAAAACGCACAACTGTATCTTCGATGGCCAACATGTCAGCGTGTCCTAGGTGTAATTTCCCAGTAACATTTGGGGGAGGCAACACCATTGAAAATGTTTCTTTCCTTTCCCCCGGAAGATTATTTGGGTTAAAAAAACCACTTTTTTCCCAAGTGTCATAAATTTTTTCTTCTGCTTCTTTTGGGTCGTAAGGTTGAAGATACTTATTAATCATAAGTATCAGTATAAACCCCCACACCTTTTATTGCAAAAAAAACATGGGGAATTTCTGCATATCTTACGATGCAATGAAAGGTGTGGGTGTAAACCCCCACACCTTTCTTTTCCAAAAAAAAGGTGTGGGGGTAAAGTAGTAAGTACCAAGTATCAAGTATTGAGAAATCCAAAATTTATATAATTTATACACAAAAAGTTGGGTATGAGATACCCAACTTTTTGTGTTTGTGATTAGAATTATTGAACCCCGTCGATGAGACGGGGCTGGTGCAAGATTAAAAAAAGAGGGTCTCACTGGCTGGTCACAAATTTGGGTTTGTGAAGAAGCGACCAATCATGTTTGTCACATTCTGGACAGATAAAAATCGGCTGTTCAACCTGCGGGTAACCATCGTAGGCAAGAACTGTTACGTTTTTGGGTTCCAACCCAGATTTTTTTTGCCCGCAGGCTTCACACTTTTCAGGAACTATTTGGAGAAACATTGTTGTTCCTACCATACCTTCTTCATGCGCAGTATTTCGGTTTTTCATTCTTTGGGCCCCCCCGTTTTTTAAAAAAAGATCTTAAGATTTTGATTCTATAATCGATATTAACTTAATATTTTGATAATTGCAATATAAAAAAATGGGGCAAACACCAAAACAAATTGATGCTTGCCCCATACAACCCGATTCAACGCCTAACAAGGCTCCACGGGTGGGTGCTTATGGTGGTTGCCGCGTACCACCGGTCAATACCGCGTGGCTGTCATGGTTTCTAAAAACAGGTCAACTAAAACTAATTTTTTCTCCTTTGTCACACCAAACTCAGGAAAACTAGTCACCAACCCTATTTCCAATAAAACCAAGATTGCATTGATTATATTTAATTTATCTTTAAAAGGCAAGTATTTTACAACCTCAGATTCCCATTAGCTTTTATCCTGCTAGTTTTGTTTGGGTCTAGGGCTTTTCCGCCTAGAAATCTAAAATATCCAGCGATTCCTATCATTACGGCATTATCGGTGGAATGTTCTATTTCAGGAATCAAAACATTAAATTCATTTGACTCTAGGTCTTTAAAAATTTTTCTGATTCTTTTGTTGGCAGAAACTCCTCCCCCGATAATTAGAGTTTTTGTTTTATATTTTTTGATTGCCTTGAGTGTTTTTTTAAGTAGAACCTCTATTACTGCTTCTTCAAATTCAAAACAAATTTCTTGTTTAATTTTTGATGTTAGTTTAGGAATATTTTTTACAGTATATAAGACTGCAGTTTTCAAACCAGAAAAAGAAAAATCCAAATCATCAGAATTAATCATTGGCCGAGGAAGGGGATAGTTGGTAGTTGGTAGTGAGTAGTTTGTAGAAAAAACTTCGGAGAGATTTGCGACTTCGGGTCCTCCTGGGTAGGGAAGTCCTAACATTCTAGCTACTTTGTCATAAGCTTCCCCAACAGCATCATCTCTTGTTTGCCCAACCGTTTTATATTTCATCCAATCTGACATCAACACTAGCTCAGTGTGTCCCCCTGAAAGCAATAAACCCAAGGCAGGAAACTTAACTGTTTCTACTTTACCGCTTTCTTCACTTGATTTTAGGAGCGAAGCGACGAGGTGTCCTTCCATATGGTTAACTAAAATAAATGGTTTATTCCAAACCAAAGCCAATACTTTTGCAAAGTTTAGTCCAGTCCAAAGAGCTGGTTCTAGTCCAGGGCCTTGGGTTACGGCAACAGCGTCAACTTTGATATTTTTATTTTCTTCTAAAAATTTAATTAATTTTTCAGCTAATTCGGGCTCTCTTTCTAGAATTTTGAAAACTTTTTTTTGTTTTTCTTTTGAAATTTGAAATTTAGAATTTGAAGTAAGAACTGCTTTTTTTAGTGTTGTTTTTAAAATTGGAAGTAAATTTTTCGTATGTTCTCTTTTTGCGAGAGCAGGGAAGACCCCCCCATATTTTTTATGGATATTTATTTGAGATATTAGCGTGTTAGCAACAATTTTAAATTGAGGATTTTTAAAACCGCCCTTTGCCTCAATAATACTTATGGCTGTTTCGTCGCAAGACGTTTCGATTGATAATATTTTCATGTTGTTTAATATAATACAACTTTTCTTGCAAAAAACTAAACGGCTAAACTTCTCTGAAGTTTAGCCGTTTAGTTTTTTGAACATTTGTGACCCCAAAGCGTGGCTTTCAGAACTTTGTGAGGAGAGATAGTATTAGAAGTTGTATTAGGGAGTTGGGGGTTTTGGTTTAATTTGCATTTATTATTGTCTCAATAATTTTAACAAAATCTGATTCATCTAAAATTTTTTCGTTTTCATTAAATTTACATGTTTCCTCTTTCCCTTCTAAACATCCTTGGAATTTAGTATTGAAAAAGTACAAATAAACTACGATATTTTTTTCAGGAAAAAATAGATATGCTCCTCCGATAGAACTTTTATCTTTTAAATTTTCATTTGATAAATCTTTACGGAGGTAAACATAATAATCATGATTTTCATAATTCTTTTTTATAACAAGAGAATCATAATAACTAGATATTTCTTCAAGTGATTTTTCTTTATATATACTAAAATTATCCTGTGATGTTTTTTCAACCCACATTTTAAACGAAGGGTCTTTATCGGGAACTCTGTAAATACCCCTTCTTGATTCAAGTATGGAAACATCGGAGGTATTGTCCTGTTCTCCAACCTTTATAATACTCCCGACGGTTGAATAATTTATATAAATTCCCCCCTCAGTAGAAGCCGTGGCTAAATCCATGATTCTAACATCCTGAGAAATATCAAATTTTTTAGGAAAAAAGGAGTGATAATCATCGTTCTCAAGCAAAATCATTCCTTGGGAATCTGGTTTATTCCATAAAATAAACCCTGCGGATATAATTACAAGAATAATTACTCCTATGGTTATTTTTTTCATATTATTTAAAGTTAATTATTATGTCTCAAATTATATCAAAAAAACTCCAAAAGTTATGAACACTCTGTGGGGTATTTGGGGAAGTGTTGGTAATATTAGCTTAAAATATTGTGTGCTTCGCACCCTGATTTTGTGTGGACACAAATCACTAAGTATATTTTTTGTGCTTCGCACTCAAATCTACTTAAGTGTTTGTCATCCTCGGCTCGCGGTTTTTGTTTCTGGTGGAAACAAAAACATCGCTCCGCCTTCACAAAACTAAAAAAGTAAAATTGTTTACTTTTTCTTAACGTTTTGTGACCCTACAGAGAATCGAACTCTGGTTGACAGATTGAAAACCTGTTGTCCTAACCACTAGACGATAGGGCCATGATTATATTGTAAATGTTAATATTTTATTGTAAAAGACTCTATGACAACAGGTTTTGAAAACCTACCTATTTCTTCGTTTCGGAGAAACATCAGAAATTTTCTCACTTCGTTCGAAACCTGATGAAAAGAAAAACTAATTTCTTTTCATTCCCACCCACTAGACGATAGGGCCATTTAATCTCAAAGATTAACGCTCAAAATTATACCAATTTTTGAAAAAAAAGCAAAAAAATGTTAGATTTAATCACTGAAGGAAGAGTGGCTGAGTGGTTTAAAGCACCGCTTTCGAAAAGCGGCATGTGGGAAACCACATCAGGGGTTCGAATCCTCTCTCTTCCGCCAAAATTGGAAATCGGAATCAGAAGCCGACCCTATTTCGGCTTCCGATTCCGATTTCCAATTTTGGCGGTGCTTATTAAACAAAGTTCGAATGTATTTTGTTTAATACACACCGCACAAAGGGCGGTTAGCTCAGTTGGTAGAGCGTTGCACTGACGTTGCAAAGGCCACAGGTTCGAATCCTGTACCGCCCACCAAACGAAACATTGTCGGAATTAGAAAAATGGAGCGATTTTGCGGGAGCCAAAATCGCGCTGTCAATTTTTTCAAAACCCTTTCCGCCTACGGCGGAAGCGGTGAATTCCCAAAGTTCCCCCCAATTGCATGAAAGCGTTTTGTCTTTGAGAATGGGGTTCGAGCCGATTTTTTGGAAAAACTCTTTCCATGCGAAATAGTTTTCGCCTTTTTCCAAAATAACGGCTTCT
>MFAE01000015.1 GCA_001774495.1 Candidatus Campbellbacteria bacterium RIFOXYC2_FULL_35_25
TAGATAGCCGCTACTCACTAATTATTGTTTTAAAAGCATTATATAATACTTTTATATGATGAGTGCCTTTGTAAATTGGAGAAGGTTTTTTGTCTAATTTTAAGAGATTATAAACGGCTGTTTGGGCAGACCTAATTGAATATTCTACTGTAAACACAACATCGTTTGGAATTTCACAATACTGTCCTAGAAAGGCAAAGTTTGCTGAATTTTTGGGAACTACTTCTGGTCGGTCTCCTATCTTTCTGGGCAAAAATTGGCTTGTAACATAAGGTGTCATACAAGGAATACAAACAGCACTTGCAAGGATTGGTTCGAGATGTTTTTCGAGGTCCAAGCCATAAATCAATTCAGTTAA
Source organism: Candidatus Campbellbacteria bacterium RIFOXYC2_FULL_35_25 (assembly GCA_001774495.1). Lineage (GTDB taxonomy): Bacteria > Patescibacteriota > Minisyncoccia > Phycocordibacterales > UBA12079 > UBA12079. The sequence goes on from MFAE01000015.1 coordinate 359, forward strand.
AATTTCTTCACCGGTACATTCCAACATTTTCTTTTTTATAAAATTTCCTTCTTTATCCGGGTATAAACCGTAACCCCAGCTCAGGGTAATGTGGTCAGGTTGGTTTAAAAAATAAGGTCTATAAAATAGGGCAATTGTAAGAAACCAATTAGACTCTATGAGAGTCATTATGCCATGAGAGGTCACTTTTTTGTTGATGTGTTTTTCCATCAAGTCAAAAAAAGTTGAGTCTTTAAAGGTTATGGTGAATGATGTCCATTTTGACTTATCTATGTGAGAATTAAAAACTTCCGGGTTTCCGAATTCTGGATTTTCTTGTGAAATTTTTTTCCAAAGACCCCAAGCAGAGTTTTTGTTTTCATAATTTAAAATTGGTACTTCTGTCATTGATCCAGTACTTGAATTAGCTACCATAGAGCCAAGAGTTGTAAAAATAAAATCTTCCTTGTTTATTACAATTTCGCCGCTTTTTTCTTCTTGAGTGAAATAAATACGATTTGCTATTTTTTTGTTTTGTAGTGTCTCAAAATCTATGCCGGTAATTTGGGTCTCTGTTTCAAATTTTACACCATGGTTTTTTAGCCAATCTATAATAGGTAAAACCAAAGATTCATACTGATTTAAGGGTGTTATTTCTAGGGGTTCTAGGGTATCAATGTATTGAACTACATGAATGGATCTGAATATATACCTTCTGAATTCCGCCAAGCCATGCCAAGATTGAAACGCAAAAATGGTGCAAAAATTGTACCAAAAATTTGAGCTAAAAAAAGAATCTGTAAAATAATCATTAATAGCTACATCGTCTAAGGTTTTTTCATTTCGGAATAATAAAGCGACAAGTTTAATCCTATTTTTAAATCCTAATCCTAGAGTGTGAGAACTAACAACAACTCCTTTTTTAAATAGTCTTGATTCCGAATAAGATTTATTCTTTTTATTAAAATCGATAAATTCCTCCCGAAGAGTTTTCCCAGGAGTAATGAGAGAGGGGATTTGGGACATTAAATCAAAAGTACAAGAAAAAGCTTTTTCCTCAAAAATTCTAACTCCTCGTACTGAGTAGCCTTTTGTGTGGTCACCATTTTGAGCATCTAAACTACCTCCCATTTTTTTAGCTTCACCAAATATGGTAATGTTTTCTCCTTTAAATTTCCCCTCATTTATTAGATAGACAGCAGCTGACAAGGAAGCGATTCCACCACCTACAAGATATGCTTTTGATTCTTTATTATTCATTGAAATTATTAAATTCATTGAATATAATAACACAATATTTATGCCCGATTTCAAACTTGAGGATAAAGCTTTACATTCCCGCCCCCTTTTTTTTGCCCCTTGAGTTATCAACTTTTTGACCCTTCGTCTAATTAACATCGTTCAATAAGAGGGATATAATATAAGGATAAAATCAGGTAATTGAAAAACATTAGTTATTGGTATGAAAAGATATTCTTCAAATTTAATTTTTAAGTTAGCATTGTTTTTCGCCAGTGTTTTTTCTCCTACCCAAGCTTTTTCAGCAGGACTCGTTCCAAATTGTGGAGGTACCTTTTCTTGTAATTTTTGTGATTTGATTATGCTTATTGATAATGTCATAAATTTTTTCATATACCTCAGTATTCCGATAGCCGTGATACTTTTTGTTTGGATTGGTTGGGACTTGATTGTGCAAGGGAATAAATCTTCAGCTATTACAACCGCAAGAAGTAGATTTATTTCTTTGCTCACTGGATTGTTTTTTCTTTTAACTTCTTGGTTGTTGGTAACATTAATCACTTCATCGTTGGTGGGGGGTAATTTTACCGACATTCTTACCGGAAATTACACTTGTATTTCTACTCCGATGGTTGTTCCTCCGCTACCTCCTGGCCCGGCAGTACCCCCTGGTCCAGCAGTGCCACCTGGACCAGTGGGACCTTCTGCCTCTCATGCAGCAGCGGAAGCTCTTTTGACAGCAAATAATATCACCACTAAATCTTCTGGGAATTGTTCCGACAAAACCAACCCTACTTGTACTTCTCTGGATGGGATTCAATCTAATACGTTGAATGGAACAATTAATCTCGCAACTCAATGCAGGCTAACAGCATCCTGTGCGGTTGTTGTCACTGGGGGTACAGAAATCGGACATTCCATGGCACACTCTGCAGGAAAAAAAATTGATATAAGCAAAAATGATGCTAATTTTAATGCGTTTATGGCTAGTATTATTTCTGGGACACCTGGGGTCCCCATTGCGGCGGGGATAAAGTACTCCAACGTGGTATCTGGAGGGATGACTTATATAATCATTGATGAATCTGACCACTGGGACATCCAAGTGATATAAATTTAAAAACCTTAATTTTGGTCTGGTTTTCTATGTCTTTCTTGTGGGAGTCAATTCCCCAGTTTTTTGATCCACGATAGGATGAGGTTTTTTATTAAATTTTTGATATAATTTAACTTATGGATATCGTAATTTTTAACCTCGTTTCTCTTAATATTGTTTTAAGTGTTTTGGTCAGAACACTAATTATTTTCTTTTTTGCCTTTCTAATTTTACGTTTGATGGGGAAGAGACAACTGACACATCTTACTTATATTGACTTGTTGCTTATTATTGCATTAGGCTCGTCAGTCGGGGATGTTATGATTTATGATGAATCAGTAGTTCAGATGTTTTCTTCTATAATCGCAATTTCTGTGGTGGGAGTTTTTGTTAAGGTTTTAAATGAGCTCTCTTCTCATTCAAAACGGATAAATGATTTGGTAACGGGACATGCAAGTTTGATTATAGAAAATGGTCAGTTTTTACATAAAGCTTTGGCTCATGAAGATATAAGTGAAGAGGATGTATTGGGGATGTTACGACAAAAAGGATTTTTGTCTGTAAAGGAAATTAAAAAGGCTTTTTTGGAAGCCGATGGAGAATTAAGCGTCATAACAAAAAACATGAGAATGCATAAAAATTAACTGAAGGCTATAAGTTTATTTAATTTTTTAATCTTAATATAATATTTATGGAAACATATAATTGGTATTCACAATTAATAAAACCAAATTGGGCGCCGCCTTCTTGGATTTTTGGGCCTGTGTGGTCTATTCTTTACTTTCTAATAGCAATCTCTTTCGGGAATGTTTTTGTAATGTTTGCGCACAAAAAAATTCCCTTTATGGTGGTGCTTCCTTTTTTACTTAATCTTATTTTTAATTTTTCTTTTACCCCGCTACAATTCGGGTTAAGGAATAATCTTCTCGCGGGGATAGACATTGTTCTTGTGTTGGGCACTCTTCTTTGGGCAATGGTAGTCATATATCCATATGCTCGCTGGATTACATATGTACAAATTCCTTATTTACTTTGGGTTTCATTCGCAACAATATTGCAACTGACTATTTTATATCTAAATCTTTAGCCGCTAGAGAACCTACTGCAAGAAGGGGGAGTTTAATTTTTAGTTTTTTTGTGAAAAATGGTATACTTATATAAATGCCAGAAAGTAAATTTAAAAAATTTTTAAAGCAAACAATTTCTCATGAATTCGTTGTAGTTCCTCTACTTTTTTTGACAATAATTTCCGTTGGTTTTGGTTTTTGGTATGGGGACAAAACTATAAAGGAATTATCTTCCCAGATTGCTTTTCTTTCTGAAAACTTAAATCAAACTGACTCAAAGTTAGCATCAACCACAATTTCTCTTGAAGAAAATATCAGTCAGGCAAAAACATCTCTAGAAGAAACTCTTTCAAAAGAAAAACAAAATACAGAAGAAAAGTTTTCAAATGTTCAAAACGAGGTAGGCTCTATCTCTGGGACTGTAAATAATTTAGAAAAATTGAGCAAGACCGATCCAGAATTATTACAAAAATATTCGAAAGTATTTTTTCTTAATGAACATTTTTCCCCAGCTCGTCTCGTAGAAATTCCTAGCGAGTATAATTATTTTGAGGAAAAAAATTACCAATTTTACGATCAATCTTGGCCATATTTGGAAAAGATGCTGAAGGCAGCAAAAAGAGATAGTGTTGATTTGTATGTGTATTCTGCTTTTCGTTCTTTCGATACACAAGAAGCCCTCAAAGGTCAGTATACTGTTGTTTATGGATCGGGAAGTGCTAACCAGTTTTCAGCGGATCAAGGATACTCAGAGCACCAGCTTGGGACTACTGTTGATTTGATTACAACAGGAATTAGTGGGACATTGTCTGGGTTTGACGGGACAAAGGCTTATAACTGGCTTCTAGAAAATGCTTACAAATTTGGGTTTGTTCTTTCTTACCCAAAGAACAATGCTTATTATATATATGAACCTTGGCATTGGAGATTTGTTGGTATAGAGTTAGCGACTTATTTAAAAAGTAATAATAAGTATTTTTATGATTTAGATCAGCGTCAAATTGATGAGTATTTAATTTCTGTTTTTGACTAAAGGGTGAGTACTAACTTTTTAAAAATTTATGTTTTAAAAGAAAAAGGTGGTTTGCATAGCAAACCACCTTTTTCTTTTTTAGTTCATTTGGATTTATTTTTTCTTGTTCTTTGCTACTGATTTTTTAACAACTTTTTTTGCAGGAGCTTTTTTAGCAGGTGCCTTTTTTGTTGCCACCTTTTTGCTTGCTACTTCTTTTTTTGCAACCGCCTTATTGTCTTGAGCTACTTTTGTATTTGAGAGTGCTTTTTTTAAGGCAACCACGTCAACTTCTTTTTTTGGAGCCTTTTCAAATTTTGTAGACTTTGGAGCTTCGGCCATTTTATTTACTTCCTCAGTAACATCTGGGCTTAATGCTTTAAGAATCTTGTCTATTTTTGTATTTAGCATTTCAAATTGTGCTTTGTAGTTTGTAGTATCCTTGCTTCCTTCATTTTGGTAAGGTCGTTTGTTCTCAAAACTGGGCCTTGAATTTCTTTCACTTCCTCTGCTGTCTCGTGAATCTCGAGAGTCACCTCTTTTGTCCTTGAAACAATCGCTACAGAAAACCGGTTTGTCTCCTGTTGGTCGGAAGGGAACTTCACAGCTATTTCCACAATCGCTACATGTTGCTTTGTGCATAGTTGGTCGGTCACCGTCTCTTCCTCCTCCGAAACTTCTGCTTCCACCTCTATCCCCACCAAAACTTCTCCCCCCACCACTTCCTCCACGGCTTCCACCTCCTCCAAATTTTTTGCCCTTATTGAACTTATCCATAATTGTTTATTTTATAGTCCGTAGTTTTTAGTCTACAGAAAAATTTTTTCTAATATATAGCTAATACTATGCTTTTTGCCGCTTTAAAGCAATGTTTTTGATTCACAGAGATGGTATTTAGGTTTATTGATTATGATAGAATAAGAGTTATGAAAATTAACACTACTATTAAATTATTAATAATCTCGGATATTTTTGTCGCGACAGGATTTGGTTTGATAGATCCTATATTAGCTATTTTTATAAAAGAGGAGCTTATCGGGGGAACATTATTTATGGCTGGTATTGCTAGTAGTGTTTTTCTTATAACCAAATCAATTGTGCAATTATTATTTTCTAAACACGTTGATGCTAATGGGGACAGAAATGATATAAAATGGTTGATAATTGGTACAGCAACAATTACTCTCGTCCCTTTTATTTATATTTTTTCTCATCATATTTATTACATTTTTGTAGCCCAAGTTTTGTACGGAGTCGGAAGTGGTATTGCTTATTCAACGTGGCTAGGGCTTTGGAGTACCCATTTAGATAAAAATAGAGAGAGTTTTGAGTGGAGTTTATATTCGACACTTACTGGTTTTGGCATGGCCATATCAAGCGCCTTAGGTGCTGGCATTGCACAAGTCTTTGGATTTAACACTACTTTTATAATTACAGGGATTATGTCGGTGGTTGGTTTCTTGGTATTGTTTAAATTAAAATCAAGACATCGCCGTCACCATCCTGAATGTTACCCGGCAATTAACGTAGGAAAAAACTAAAAGGCAGGCCTATTCGCTAACCGTCTATTGTTTTGATTTTTAAACAAATAGTATTAATATAAAGATATATGAAAAAAATACTTATAATTGTTATTGTTCTCGTCGTTCTCTTTTTTGGTGGTAGGTACCTCTTTGTGGGTATTCAAGAAAGTAAGGTAGTAATTTCTGATCCATTTAATACTACTTATTTAATTAATGAAGAGCCTTTTACTTTGGTTAATGGTTCGTTTGAAAAGGAGATTGTTCCTGGTTCAGCAATAAAGGACAAAGTATCAGTATTTGGAGAGCCTGTATTCGGAGATATTGATAATGATGGAGATGATGATGCTGTTTTGATTTTAGTTAACGATCAAGGGGGAAGTGGCACCTTTTATTATGCTGCAATTGCTGTAAATATCGATGGTGAATACAAAGGTACTGATACGATATTTCTGGGGGACAGAATCGCTCCTCAAACATTTAGGATAATAAATAGTCGAGCAGAAGTAAATTATGTGGAACGTGGACCTGGTGAACCTTTTTCAGTTCAACCCTCTTTTGGCAAAACTATTCATTTGCAATTTGATCCAGTTAGTCTCAGATTGATTCAAGTCGAAGTGAATTTTGAAGGAGAATCAGACCCGAACATCATGAAGCTTGATATGAAAACATGGAAATGGATTAAATCTGTCTATAACAGTGGTATTGAGATTACTCCAAAAGAGACTGAAGCATTTACTCTTACCTTTGATAATGATAAAAATGCGTTTTCTGCCACAACAGATTGTAATTCGATGGGTGGAGCTTATGAAATAAAAGATAATCAAATAACATTTAAAGATGTTGTTTCAACATTAATGTTTTGTGAGGATTCTCAAGAGCAAGAATTTTCTTCAATGTTAGGGGAAATACAATTTTTCTCTTTTACCAATGAAGGGGAACTGGTTTTTGTCCTAAAATCTGATAGTGGCTCTGTAATTTTTAAATAAAATATTATCTTAATTTAATCATTTCCTTTGCTCGAGTTCCCCAAGGATTCCTCGAATATTTCTCTTGAATAGGCCAACAGGACATCCAAGTTCATTCCCCATCTTAAAATTGTTCCTCGTACAAAACCATATTTTTTTTCTTTGGTTGGCTGGGAGTAATTAAATACTTTAAAACCGAAACCATTAAAATATTTTTTAACATAATAATTTAACCCAGCTTCAACTCTGTATTTATATTTAAAATATTGCGGTAGTTTTTTCCAAACTTCTCGTGTCAGGACCCTTTCTCCAGAATTTATTGCAAATAAATGAATCGTTTTTTGCATTAAGTTTCCTCTTATACCAATAAACATTGAGAATTCCTCATCAACAACAGGTCTAATTATTTGGCTAATTATTTCTGGGGTTATTCCTATTAAATCGGCATCACAGAAAAATAGGATGTCTGCATCTGTTGACTGTACTCCTCTGTCCATTGAACCAGCTTTTCCAATGTTTATATTGTTCCTTATATATTTAACATTTTTAAATTTTTTTACAATTTCTTCCGTACTATCTGTCGACCCGTCATCTACTACAATAATTTCATCTATATTTTCGGTACTCGCAATCGCTTTTAAGACGGACTCTATTCTCTCTGCTTCATTGTATGCGGGAATTATTGCGGCAACTTTTTTCGGTAGTTTTTTTGATTCAAAAAAAATATTTTTCTTTTCAATAAAATTTATTATTTCATTGTTAATTTCGTCCCTATCAGTGGAAAAAAACTCATTGTGTGTTTTTGTGCTGAACATTTTTGATTCTTTAATAACAGAGCTGACATTATTTTGTATTTCTTTTAGGGAAGAATAATGACCAATTGGGTCTCTTGTTGAATGAATAGTAAGAACAGGGCATGTTATATTTTTTATATTTTTTCTTAATTCTCGGCTCGCTTGTTTCACGATACTTAGTCCATTTATATGCATATAGGCGTAACTAAATAATCCCTTCCTTGCTTCCGCCTCTTCAAATGATTTTCTTCTTTTTTTCCAATATTTTTTGAATTTTCCAAGCATCTCTATCCCATGGATATTGAATGGAAACTTTAGATTATAAGGGGACCCAACATCAAAAACTCCTTTGACGGGATATTGTGACGCTAAAATTAACGAAAAAATTCCTCCCAAACTAACTCCGCCTAGGATTATTTCTCTTCCTTTTTTTATATCTTTCCCAACTTCTTCGGTGAGCTTTCCCATAAAATCTTCATAAGTAACCTTGTCTAAATCACTTATTTTCGTACCGTGCCCAGGAAGAAGAATTACCCTTACATTGGCATTAAATTTTTTGTTCAATTGGTATAGGAGGGGGTCAAAGTTGGTGGGACTACCGGTATAACCGTGAATTAGAAAAAATTCTCTGTTTGAATCCGCTGTTATTTCTATTGATTTTATTTTTTTTCGAGCCATCTTTTTACTTTATTAGATATGATTCTCATAAGTATAGTGAAGAAGGTCAAAACCAGGCCAATTAAAAAGACATAAAAAATAATATTATTAGAAAAATATGTAGCAGCACCGATTCCTTTTCCTGCGAGCCAGCCAATAGACAAGATAGTTCCTGTCCAAACAAAATCTGTAATTAGTGAATATTTTAAAAATGATTTGAGAGATAAACGCTCTCGTGATAGATACATTATTGTGGGTAACCTGAACCCATATAAAAATTTTGTGATAAGGAGTGCTTGAAAATCATTTTCTTTTGTTGCTTTATTTAGTAATTTTCCCCAGTGACCATAAGCTTTAGAAATAAATCGTATTTTTATTAACCAAGAAAAGATTCTCGATTTTCCTGCATAATACCAAAGGATGTCTGACACCATAATCCCTAAATAGAAAAAAACAAAGACATCTCCGATACTTAAAAATCCTTTCGCAGCTAATATTGAAAGCAAAACTAACGTTTCCTCTCCCCCTACGATTGCTCCTATAAAAGAAACTGCTGGTATATTATTTCCGAAAAATAGTAAAATTTTTGTAATTACGGGCATCATGTATCCTTAATATTAACATATAAATTATTTTTATCGCTATATTTCTGGTATCGCTCGACCCTAGTTTAGATTTTTTCTTTATTTGTTATACTATATAATATGTATGAAGAAGAAAAAATTTTTGGTCCATTAACTTTTGGGCAGTTTATTTATTTGGCTGTCGGGATAGTTGCTTCTTTGGGGATGTGGCTAGTTTTTGGTGAGAAATCTCTTCTCGTGGGAATAGTTCCTATTATCATAATTACTGTTGTTTCTATTCGAAAAATTGAGCCTAAAAAAATAAATGTTAAAAATTTACCAGAATATTTGAAAAGAAAGAGCCTTAGCTTAAAACCGAAAGACTACCAAAAATATTTAGAAAGAAGAATTACGATGATTGTTTCCCTGGCTTTGATAGAAAGAAAGAGAGGCTTTGTCGAGTATACCAAATCTAACGAAGTCTTAAATAAACTTAAAGACGCTTTGGCTGAATCTAAGAAAAAGTCTGGGTAAGTTAGGATAAGAAGGGGAGCCAAGAAGTATTAATTAAAAACTAGCGCGATTATTTGCTTTGCGTTTCTTAGAAAATCGAATCTCAGTATATGATCTAATTATGAATATTATAAAAATATAAATTATGATTTAGTTTCTCTAATGTAATCAGCATATTTTTTATCTTCTTGGCCGATATGTTTAACCCACCAGTCGCCCAGAAAGGTTTCTACTTCTTGAAGCATTTCAAGTGAATAACCATTTTCATTGAACCTATTTTCAAAATCATTATATTTTTCTACAAAGTAACCATGAATCCTTCTGTGGTCCTTAAGGTCAGGGTAAAAATTTTCTGCCATGTATTTTTCCTCGTATCTTAAATGTTCGTTGATATAATCTCCTAGAAAAGAAATTATTTTTCCGATGACTTCATTTTCCTGCTCTTCCTCGATGGAAGTTAGGAGTTCGTTTATTTTTTCCAAAAGTTTTTTGTGTTGTTCGTCTATTATTTTATTGCCCACTGACATAGATGGGGTCCATTCAAATTTAATTTCCATAATATTTTATTTTAAACTATTAATAATTTTATATATTATATATCGTAACATTTTTTGTTTTTCTGTCTAACTGTTAAATTTAGGGATTAATGTGAATAAAGTTAATGGGTTTATTCGGCGATTACCCTTAGGTGAGGGTCAAGGTTATCCACAGGTTATCCACAGCGTTTCTTTCTTTAAAATACTTCAAAAACTACCAAGAGGCTATAATTAAGGCCTTTTTGTAGTATTTGATTAAAACAAAGAAATAAAAAAGTGGTTGTGGAAAAATGTTGACAAGAATAAAAGCTTAGAGTTACCATTTACCTTAGAGAAGATATTTTACATTCAGACTATTCTTTTTTCTACCTCGGAAATTTCTGAACACTATCTCAGGCCTCTCCTATTTTTTTCAGGCACCTACCTCGGGAACTCATCAATATAGATACTCTACCTCAGATCGAGCTAATATTTTTTAGTTCTTTTTGGTTTTTATGTTTAAGGTCGATTTTATTAGTCGTGCTTTTTAAATTTAAAGCAAAGCACAAAATATTTTTTAATTATATTAAAAAATGGCAAAAAAATAACAACTAAATATAGAAGGTATTTTTTATTGTTTAAGATTAAAAACAAATTAAAAAAAGTAAAAAAATAAAAAACATTAGGTTGATTGTTTTTTGAAAAAAATTTATAAAATGGTATTTATAAATCAAAAAAAGAAGTTATTAGTTTTATTAGAAATAGTTAATTAGTAACTCTGAATTATGAAACTATCTTTCTCCAGGAATTTGAAGAATCCGAATAAATTCTTGTGACGAAGTTAGTTTAATAATTCAGAGTAATAAAAATATGAAAAAAATACTTATTAGTGCGTCAATGATCGTTGCTATGGCAGTTCTCGTCATTGGTGCAACAGGTGCGTTCTTTAGCGACACCGAAACTTCAACAGGGAATACTTTCTCAGCTGGAGCAATTGACTTGAAGATTGATAGCACCGCTACCTATAACGGGCAAGTGGTTACAGCAGCAACTTGGCAAGAAAAAGATCTTCTTCCAACAGCGGATAAATTCTTTAATTTTGCTGATATAAAACCAGGAGATTCTGGTGAAAACACAATCAGTTTGCATGTTATCAACAACGATGCTTGGGTTTGTGCTCAAGTATCTAATTTAACTGATTTTGAAAATGGCCAAACAGAACCAGAGGATTCGGTTGATCTAACCGCTGGTGTAAATGAAGGAGAATTATCTAGTACCATGCTTTGGAAAGTTTGGAGAGATGATGGTACAGGTGAAGGAGGAATTGAAGGAGATAATATTCAAAATGGTGATGAGCCAACATTGACTGAGGGTAACCCTGTAAATGGGGTTTTATCAATTTATGATTCAACAACTGGTACCGGAGCACTTTCTGGAGATACTACTGCGTATATAGGCGTAGAATGGAGTCTCCCATCTGCATCTGGAAATGAAACTCAAACAGATAGTATGACTGGTGATATCAGTTTCTATGTTGAACAATCAAGAAACAATGATCAATTTGTTTGTGGGAGCATAGAAAATCAAGAGCCAGTAAGAACTGTCCTTGGATTGGAAAATAAAGACATTGATGATACATGGGATCCTTATCTAGGTGATGGAACCTACGGAACATTAAGTTTTATTTCTTCACATCCAACATTTGATTACACATTAGATGCTTACGGTCTAGTTGCTGATACGAGTTACAGCATTATTTATTATGCTGATCCATGGCCAGGAAATAATCCAGGTGCCTTGATTGGAACATTTACTACAGACAGTAGTGGTAATGGAAATACTTCTGGAGATGTAGAGCTTGGAACAGATCTTCCAAACACAGCCGATGCTAACTATCCAGGAGGTGCAAAGATCTGGGTTATAAAAACATCAGAATATACACCTAATAGTGTAAATACATGGCCAGTTGGAGTAGAAAGTCTATTCGAAAACAATCTTATCATTTATGATGATACAGATCTTTAATTCACCAACTAAAAACTATTACTAGCTTAGGGTTGGGGTGGTAGATTAGATATTAAAATTAAAACTTTTGAAGTCTTTCTACCACTCAAAACCTTAATAACTTAACAAAACTATGAAAAAAATAATTATTAGTTTGAGTACGATTGTTTTGGTTGCTGCCGTTGTTATCGGCGGAACCTTTGCCTTCTACAATGATACTGAGACTTCTGCAGGGAATATTTTTGTGGCGGGCTCTATTGACTTGAAGGTAGATCATTTGGCTCAGACTTACAACGGCGACGACTGTGAGACTTGCTCATTAAGACTTTATAGTGGACAAGGAGAGACGAATGTGATTAATGGTGTAAATACAGTTCTCACAGAGTTCCCGTTTCCTGCCGTATTAGTAACACCAACATCTATTACCAATCAGTATTGGGCGACCCACCCGACAGCCGAGTGGATTTGGTCATCACCAGCAACATTAGTCGGTGATGATGGCTCGAACGGAGATGTCACATATACCTTTGAGCGCAATTTTGATTGGTGGGGTACTGCCGTTAGTGTCAATCTACAGATGGACGTGGCGGCTGATAACCAGTATGAGATATACCTCAACAGTACATTAATCGCATCTGGTCTTGGAAGTGCTGAATACACAAGCCTTGATTCAGTTGCTCAAAGCGCTTTCTTGAATGAGGTCCAGACTGGTCAAAACACACTCACATTTGTGGTTACCAATTTGGTGAATAGTTCAGGAAATAATACCCCATTAAACAATCCAGGCGGATTACTGTACTACTTAGATGTTCAACGTGATTCAGAGGATTGTAATGCAAATTCTGATTTTCAACAGGCTTGTCGTTTATGGACAGAGAAAGACCTAGGTGAAGGAGATACATTCTTCAGTTTTGGTGACATAAAGCCAAGTGATTGGGGAACAAACTTGATTTCACTTCATGTTAATTCAAATAATGCTTTTGTTTGTCTTCTAACAAACAATCTAGTTGATGACGAACACAATGTTGTTGATCCAGAATTGGAGGCCGGTGACACCACAGTCACAGGTGTTCCTAATGGAGAACTTTCAGACGAAATAGAATTCTTCATATGGGGAGAAACTGACGGGGATGGCGCATATCAAAATGGAGAATCTATTTTGGTAGATGCTGGTACCCCAATGAGTCAGATTGGTACCCTTATAGAGGAGCTAAGTTTAAGTCCAAGTACTCCAGGATTTATAGGGTTAGCATGGTGTGCAGGAGGTCAAACTGGTCCTTCCACCTCAAGTCCAACAACAGGATTGTCTTGCGATGGTGCTGGGATGAGCAATATAGCTCAAACCGACTCCTTATCCTCTGATTTGGTTGCTTACGCAGAACAGCAACGAAACAATGACGATTTTACTTGTGAGAATGTTAACCTCGAAGAAGAGGATTAACCTTTCCTAAAAAGTTTCAAACTTTTTAGGCCGCCTGAATCAGGAGGTAGGTTTGGGCGGTCAATAAAGGCTTTGACTAATAAAGCCTAATATATGAATAAAGCATTAAAAATAATCTATTATGCATTTATAACATTTATAGGAATCACCGTAGTTCTTATGCTTGTTTCTGTGTTTCCAATTACAGGTAACTTTAAACTTTTAATTGTTCAATCAGGTTCTATGGAACCCGCAATAAAAACAGGAAGTGTTGTTATTGTAAAACCTTCTGATAATTATCAAATTGGCGATGTGATAACTTTTGGGGAAAACACTAAAACAAAAACCCCAACTACTCACAGAATTGGTGAAGTAAAAGTAGTTGAAGGAAATTATTACTACACAACAAAAGGTGACGCAAACGAAAACAATGACCCTAGAGAAGTTTCTCAGACAGAAATAATTGGAAAAGTTTTATTCGACGTTCCTTTTATCGGTTATGCCGTAGCGACAGCCAAAGAGCCAATCGGTTTTGCAGTTTTAATCGTAGTCCCTGCGGGAATTGTTATTTTCGATGAAACAAAAAAAATATGGACAGAAATACGAAAACATAAAAAATTATCATGAAAAAAAATACCTATAAAATAATAGAAAAACGAATTGCTGATTATCTAATTGAGCAAGTAGTTTTTGGCTTTTCTTATGTAGTTCGTATTTCTAAATCTGATTCATTACTTCTTTTTCTCGATAATTTTTCAAAAAAAACAATCACGTTGTTATTGATAATTGGCCTAGGTTTCAGTCAATTGGGGTTGTTTAAGATTGAGCAGACTTATGCTTATTATTCTGATGTAGGAAAAAGTATAGGTAATGAATTTAGTGCTGGTTACATTGATATTGAACTTGGCGGTACTGAATTTTACTCAACAACGACTGCTATTAGTCTTACCCCCGGAGATATCGTAAAAAAGGAAATCACAGTTTTCCCTGACGAAAGTAACCCGTTTAAATATACAGCTTCAACAACAAATATAACGGGAGATTTAGATTTTTGTAATGCCCTAAATCTAAGAGCTGAGGTTGAAGGGGTAGAAATCTATCAAGGATTTCTTTCCAATTTTTTATCTAACGCGACAACAACTCTTGATTTGTGGGGGTTTGATTTAGGAATGGGAACATCTAATTTTCAAAATAGTATTTGTAATTTTGATTTCGAATTTAAAGGTTCCCAGACTAGGCATGACCTTCAATTAGGTGTGGGCTACAGTGACACAGAAAAAGAAGAAAACTCTGTCGCCTCTTGGGGTCTTAGAATAAACAAAGTTTATTATGATGTTGGGAGAAAAATAGAGGAAAAGGAAAAACCAGAACAAAATCAATGCGGTGCCTTGTCTCAAGGATATTGGAGGAATAACGAAGGTTGTTCCCAAGGAACGGGGTCAAGTGATTGGGCATCAGAAATAAATATTCTAAGCTCAACTTTTTCTGGGGTATTTGCGACAAGTTCCGGGGCTGATATGTGTGTGGTATTTCACATCCCATCCTGTCCTTCGGGAAATACAGTTGCATCAAAACTCTGTAAAGCAAAAAATAAAGTTTTAGCAGATGAAGCAAACGTGGTTTCTGGAAAGCTTGATTTAAATGCTATTCTTTCAGGATCAGATGATGGCGACAGTTCCTTTGATAATTTAGGCCTCAGCTCACTTTCAACGATTCAAGAAGCCTTCATTATTCTTGAGCAGGGCTTGGCTAACGACAGTGCGACAAGAGATGAGCTTGTTGATATTGGGTATGTCGCTGAGCGCATCTATTCTTTTTATGAAGATGAAAATCCAGACACTCCTTATTGTATTTACGAAGAAGATTTAACCATTATAGAAGAGGTAGAAGGGGAAAATGAATGGGTAGAAATTTATAATCAAACAAATGTATCACTGGATATTTCTGGGTGGGAGATTTGCGATAATAATTCATGTGATATCATACCGACCTCGGATCTAATTCCAGCAATGGGCTATGGTGTTATAACCGCAACAAGTACTACTTGGGATTATTGGTATGTGCCCGATGGCGTTATAAAAATAATATTAGATGGCAATGAAATAGGAAATGGTCTTAATAATAATGGTGATGCACTTTATTTAAAACGCCCCGACGGAGTTATTGTTGATGAAATGAGCTGGCAAGGAAATACTGATGTATGGAATCCAGGAGCAATGGACGTGGCTGAAGGAAATGTATTAGCACGAGTACCAAATGGCTATGATACAAATCAACCAAGTAATTGGGTTGAACTCGTTCCTCCTGAAGTTGACTTCATTTATCCCGATGAAAATGGGAGTTATACTTGGTATTGGACACAAAGTTACGAGTTACAATGGACAGCGACAAATCAAAATGGTGACGATAACGACTTAATTATTGATTTATATTATATAAGGGATGATAACGATGATAATAAAATTAGCGAAGGAGATTCCAGACACGGAATAGTTAAAGGGACTGAAAATGATGGTTCATATTTCTGGACATTACCTAGTGGTTTTGCCGGATATATTTGGTTAGAGGTCGTCGCAACAGGACCTGAAAATCCAATGCTAAATGCTAAAACAGTCAGTGGAGACATTTGGGACCCAATGCCTTTGCTTGTTTTGCCTTACCAAACAGAAGATTTTGACTTAGCCTCCATTGATATAGAAGCTCCTGATGTTACTGTTGTTGGTAACAATCCAGCCTATGTAGAAATCGGCGCAAATTATTCAGATTTAGGAGCAACTGTTGTTGATAATGTTAATGATAATTTGGGGGTTATTGCCGAGGGAGAAGTAGATGTTAATACTGAAGGAATTTATGAGGTTATTTATAAAGCGACTGACCAAATGGGGAATGTTGGTACAGCCAGCAGGTTTGTTGTTGTTGGAAAACCAGAAATTATAAAAGAAGCTGATAGCTTACAGCCGACAGTCGATAGCTACGAAGAAGAAATAATTCAAACATCAGTAGAAGAATTAATTGCATCGCCAATTGTGGTAACAGGGGGGATTCATGCATCAGTAGAAATTATAGAAGAAGACCCTGTTTTCTGTAGCCCTTCTTCTGAAGAAGAAATAGACACAATCACTCAAGAAATTATAGAGGGGGCAGAAGAAGGCATCTCTGAATCAGAGACAGCAACCCCAAAAACAGAAGACCTCACTTTTGAAACCCCTTCTTTTAATGAAGAAAGCCTGGCCACAACAACCCCGGGAATTATAGAAGAAGACATGTCCATGGCTCCTTTAGAAATTGTATTAGATTTGGCAACAAGTACTCTAGAGGAGGTACCAGAAGTCACTACAACAAGTACTTCGGAAATAGAAGTTGTCGCCCCAGATGTAATAATAGAAGAGGTATTTCTTTCTGTTGAAGAAGAAACAGAAATTATAAAAAAAGAGGAAGAGAGTGAAGAAATAATCGAATCTGAAATAATATGAAAATATTAAATAATAAAAAAATAATATTTACTTTGATTTTTCTCGCATGTTTTGTTCGCGTCGACTTGGCCAGTGCACAAAGCATTCTATCTGTTGAGTTTGAGAATGAACCTTTGTTTTCAGAAACGAATTTTGTTCCCAACCAGGCAGTCACAAAATATGTAAGGGTCACAAATAATTCAACCGAAGGAAATGTTGTTCTTGTGGAAGCAATCAATCTAGTTTCCTGCAACCCTGGTGTTTGTTTGTCAGATGCGTTGAATTTGATTATTAAAAAAGGGCCAGAAGAATTCTTCAATGACTCTTTGACTGAATTTTTTGATTCGGGAGAAATTATTCTGGGCAATTTGTCTAATGGAGAAACAAATCAATATGATTTTATTGTAACTTTTAAACCAGAATCAGGTAATGAATATCAGTCATTATCAACTGGATTTGATTTATTAGTTGGGCTTCAGGGTACGGGAGAATATATAATTAGCGGGGAAACTGTTGTTGGTGGCGGAGGAGGAAACGGCCCTCCTGGACTTGTTATAAAAGACGAAGCCAGCGTCGTTGTTAACTTTAACTCCGTTGAAATTAGTTGGAGAACAAGTTTCCCTGCTACAAGTCAAGTCATCTATCGAAAAGAAGGCGAAACTTACTTTTTAAATTTATCTGACCCCAAATATGGATACCCAAGAGTTGCCCCTGATGCAGAAGACACGAATAAGGTTTTAGATCACCTAGTCACAATAATAGGCCTTATTCCAGGGGATGTTTACTACTATCGAGTTGTCTCTCACGCTTCTCCTGCGACGATAAGTTTTGAGCATTCTTTCAAGATGCCTACTACAGAAGATCTTTTGGGGGCAGGGACTTTCGCTGTGGTTAGCAATGAAGAAGGAAAAGAAACATTAATTTTTAGGAGAGACCAGAAAAATGGTGGCGATATCATAATAGGAAACTCGGGTGGTTTTGGCCCAGAATTTGATTCACTCGATTCAATGCCGACACTAGTAGCGAAAGCGAGTACCTCAACTGAGCTAGGAACAAAAGGGGATTCATCAAGATTACAAAATATCGCATCTGTTGCTTTTGCATTACCCTGGCTGGGTGAAATTTCTCTTTGGTGGACTCTTCTCCTACTAATAATTTTCTTTCTTATTTGGTATTTTTCTAGAAGAAAGTAAAGAACATCCCGACATTCTCAAAGGTGTTGGGATGTTCTTTGTTTTTAAAAAATTCTTTTTAAATATTGTGGTATTTAAAATTTCGAAAGCGAGAGAAGGATTGAAGTCCTCCCCTCGCTAGTAGTGTTTTGGGATTACAGGCTCTTGACACATTCTGCTGTAACCTCACTCATAAGTTCAAAAAGATCTCCCATGTAGTATCCGATTTCACGACCAGTTTGGTTATAAAAACGATGATACAAACCAGAACCAAGCGAAACGTAATCTGATTTTTTCATAGATCGGCGGTTACACCTTTCTGGGTATAGAGTACATAGAATGAAGCAAACATCTGCCCCATTTTGCAATACAAAAGGATCTCTGCTTTCATACCCTTTAATGGCATAATCAGTGGCATACCAACTCTCTGGATTTTTTGTAGCAAACTTTGCCAGTAATATGGCAATGTACGAACTACACAAAAATATGTTGGCGCCAATAAACCGATTGTCGAGTAACAGTTCATTTAACCGAGTTTCAAATAATCCCTTCAAATTTCCGAAGTCTTGCCAAACCATCTCATCACTTTTTGGTATCCTACCTCTAAGTTTATGGGCTTTTATGAGTAACTCATTAAGGTCATCAGATTCGGGCTCCTTTTTGTTACGGAAATTATCAAGAGAAATTATTTTTCCTGACATGATGTGTATCCTCCGTGTTTAGGTTAAATGATTCTTTTCTACTTTTAATAGTATCACTTTCATAAAAAACTACAATTTCTTAAAATATTTAAATCTTGAATTAACTCTTGAAGTGCACACCTTTAAAAACTTGCCGAGGTGTTAAATAGTTAAGACGTTTACGTGGTCGGCTATTCAATCTATAAACAG